>CAVTIG010000003.1:0-84487 GCA_963734745.1 uncultured Solirubrobacterales bacterium
TGCCTCCCGTCTTCGGCGGGCCGGACGGCACGATGACCGCGGCCAACTCGACCCCGCTCAGCGACGGCGCCTCGGCGGTGCTGCTGGCCAGCGAGGAGTGGGCCAGGGAGCGCGACCTGCCGATCCTCGCCTGGTTCGTCGACGGCCAGACGGCGGCGATCGACCACGTGCACAAACGAGAAGGGCTGCTGATGGCGCCCGCCTACGCGATGCCGCGGCTGCTCGACCGCAACGGGCTGACGCTGCAGGACTTCGACCTCTACGAGATCCACGAGGCCTTCGCCGCCCAGGTGCTCTGCACGCTGCGCGCCTGGGAGGACGAGACGTTCTGCCGCGAGCGCCTCGGCCACGACGAGCCGCTCGGCGCGATCGACCGCGAGCGCCTCAACGTCAACGGCGGTTCGCTTGCCGTGGGGCATCCCTTCGCGGCGACCGGCGGACGGATCGTCGCCGGTCTGGCGAAAGCCCTGAACGAGCGTGGCTCCGGCCGCGGCGTGATCAGCATCTGCGCGGCGGCCGGCCAGGGCGTGGTCGCCGTGCTCGAAAGCGCAGGAGGAGGAGATTGATGAGCGACCTTTACGCACAGGTTGTCAACTCGTTCCCGGTCAACCTGGTGGCCAGTCGGGTGGGACTGCCGCAGCCGCCGAAGCTCGAGCGCCACACGCCGGGATCGCCGGTCGTCTCTGGGCCGGCGCTGCTCGGGGGTGCGCCCGGCGGACGGCTCGGCGACCAGCTCGAGCGTGTGCTCAGCGAGATCGGCGCGAACCATGCGAGCGACTCGGATGATCATGTGAAAGCGCTCGTCTTCGACGCCACCGGCATCTCGGACTCCACCGAGCTGGTCGAGCTTCAGCGCTTCTTCCATCCCAACGTGATGCGCGTCGAGCGATCCGGTCGTGTGGTGGTGCTCGGCACACCCCCGGCGGGACGGCCGGCCCACGAGGCGACCGCACAGCGGGCGCTGGAGGGTTTCACCCGATCGCTCGGCAAGGAGGTGGGGCGCGGCACAACGGTGCAACTGGTCTACGTGGCCGAGGGCGCCGAGGGCGAGATCGACTCAACCCTGCGCTTCCTCCTCTCGCCGCGCTCGGCGTACGTGTCCGGCCAGGTGATCCGGATCGGTGCGGCGGTCGACAAAACCCCGACGCTGGATTGGAAGCGGCCGCTGGATGGCAAGGTGACACTCGTCACCGGCGCCTCGCGCGGCATCGGCGAGGCGATCGCGACCACGCTTCACCGGGACGGCGCGAAGCTCGTGCTGCTCGACGTTCCGGCGCTCGCCGCGGACCTGAAGCGAGTCGCTGGTCGTCTCGGCGCCGAGACGATCGAGCTCGACATCACCGATGACGACGCTCCGGCGAGGATCGCCGATCAGCTGGTCGACGGCATCGACGTCGTCGTCCACAACGCCGGGGTCACCCGCGACCGGACGATCGCGAAGATGCCCGAAGAGCGCTGGGCGTCCCTGATGGCGATCAACCTCTCCAGCGAGGAGCGGATCAACGACGAGCTCTTTGCGCGCGGCTTGCTGAACAAGAACGGACGCATCGTCTGCGTCTCCTCGATGAGCGGCATCGCGGGCAACTCGGGGCAGACCAACTACGCCACCTCGAAGGCCGGCGTGATCGGGATGGTGGAGGCGCTGGCGCCGGCTCTCGCCGAGCGCGGGGCGACGATCAACGCGGTCGCGCCCGGCTTCATCGAGACGGAGATGACGGCCAGGATGCCGATCGCGATCCGCGAAGCGGGACGGCGGATGAACAGCATGTCGCAGGGCGGCCTGCCGGTCGACGTCGCCGAGACGATCGCCTGGTTCGCGAGCCCGGCCTCGACCGGCGTCAACGCCAACGTCGTGCGCGTCTGCGGCCAGAGCCTGCTGGGGGCGTGATGGCCACCCGGACGTTCGACAACCCGCCGAGCATCCTGCCGCTCTACCTGCGGGCGGCGGCTCCCTTGATCCCAGGCGCCTCGCTGCTGCCGTTCGTCCCGGGGCGTGGCAAGGAGATCCCAGAGCTCGATCTGATCCTTCCCGGATTGCGGCCCAATCCCGACGCGGTGGCAGCGTACGCCAAGGTCTGCGGCTTCTCGCTGCGCGACCACCTGCCCCCCACCTATCCGCACGTGCTCGCCTTTCCCCTGCACATGGCGGTGATGGCCGACGGGGGCTTCCCGTTCGGCGCGGTTGGGCTGGTGCACATCGAGAATCGCATCGTCCAGCACCGGCGAATCGGGCTCGACGAGGAGTTGAAGCTGCAGGTGCGTCCCACGAAGCTGGAGCCGCACCCTCGCGGCAAGACCTTCACGCTTGTCACCGAGGCTTGGGCCGGCAGACAGAAGGTCTGGGAGGAGGTCAGCACGATGCTGCGCCGCGGTGGTGGCAACGGCAAGCCCGCCTCACCGGCGCCGAGCGAGCCGGTCGAGCTGAGCGCGACGGGCGAGTGGCGTCTCGGTGGCGACCTCGGCCGCCGTTACGCCGCCGTCTCCGGCGACCGCAATCCGATCCACATGCACTCGCTGGCCGCCAAGCCGCTCGGCTTCCCGCGGGCCATCGCGCACGGCATGTGGACCGAGGCGCGCTGCCTCGCGGCGCTGGAGAGCCGCCTGCCCGACGCCTTCGCGCGTCGACGTCCGCTTCCGCAAGCCGATCCTGCTGCCGGGTCGCGTCGAGTTCGCGAGCGCCGCGCTCGGCGAGGAGATCGAGTTCGCGGTGCGCGACGCAAAGCGCCACACACCACACCTCGAGGGCCGCCTGCGGCCGCTCGAGGCCAAGCAGAGAAGCGGGAGGAGGAAGGCAGAGTGAACGGCGACGACAAGGGAATGACCGAGCGCAGCATGGGCTTCGGCCTGCGAGCGCTCAACCGCCTCGCGGGCTCGAACCTGCTCGACCGGATCCGCATCCGCAAGCAGGTGGAGCAGGTGGTCTTCAGGACGACCAAGAACGGGTTCCGCTCCGCAACCGCCGCGAGCCGCACCTTCAGGGCGGCGCGGAAGCTGACCAGTCCCGCCCGCCAGGCCACCGGCAAGCCGCGCAGCCTGTTCGACGTCACCCTCGACGAGGAGCAGCAGATGCTGCAGGAGGGGGTGCGAGACTTCGCCACGGAGAAGGTGCGTCCGTTGGCCCTCGACGCCGACGCCGCCCGGGAGACGCCGGCTGAGCTGCTCGCCCAGGCCAACGAGCTCGGCGTCAACATGCTGGGCGTCCCCGAGGAGCTGGGCGGCGTGATGCAGGAGCAGGCCGCGGTGACCAGCGTGCTGATCGGCGAGGCCCTCGCCCACGGGGACATGGGGATCGCCTACGCCGCCCTCGCCCCCGGCGCCGTCGCGACGGCGATCGGCCACTGGGGCACCGCCGAGCAGGAGGCGGCCTACCTGCCGTCGTTCACCGGCGAGGAGACCCCCGCCGCGGCGCTCGCGATCCTCGAGCCAAAGCCCCTGTTCGACCCGTTCACGCTCGAGACGAAAGCCCGACGCGACGGCGAGGACTGGGTGCTCGACGGCGTCAAGTCGCTTGTCGCGCGGGCCGCGGACTGCGAGCTGTTCGTGGTCGCCGCCGAGGCCGAGGGCCTCGGCCCGGCCCTGTTCGTGATCGAGTCGGGCACCGCGGGACTCTCGGTGGAAGCCGAGCCCGCGATGGGGCTGCGGCCCGCCGCGACCGGCCGCCTGCTCTTGGAGGGGGTCCGCCTGCCTTCCGGCTCGCTGATGGCCGAGGGGGCGCGGGAGGCGTTCGTCGAATGCGTGGATCGCTCCCGGATCGCCTGGTGCGCGCTCGCCGTCGGCACGGCGCAGGCCGTCCTCGACTACGTCATCCCCTATGTCAACGAGCGGGTCGCATTCGGCGAGCCGATCTCCAACCGCCAGGCGGTCGCCTTCGCGGTCTCCGACATCGGCATCGAGACCGACGGGATGCGTCTCGTCGCCTACCGGGCGGCCAGCCGCGCCGACCAGGGCAGGAGCTTCACCCGTGAGGCGGCGCTGGCGCGTCGCCTCTGCGCCGCGAAGTGCATGCGAATCGGCTCCGACGGCGTGCAGCTGCTCGGCGGCCACGGCTATGTCAAGGAGCACCCGGTCGAGCGCTGGTACCGCGACCTCCGTGCAGCGGGCGTGATGGAGGGCGCCCTGCTCGTCTAGAGCGAAGGAAAAGATGATCAACCTCGAGATACCGAAGAAGTTCAAGCCGCTGGTCAACCAGGCAAACCAGGTCGCGAGCGAGGTCTTCCGGCCGATCTCGCGCAAGTACGACGTCGCCGAGCACTCCTACCCCAAGGAGCTGGACATGCTCGCCTCGTTGATCGACGGGATGAACGAAGGCGCCGGCGCCGGCGCCGGCGCCGCCGGGGTGCGCCGCGAGTCGAACGACAACGGCGACGGCGGCAACCGCAACGGCACCAACCTCTCGACCGTGCTCAGCATCATCGAGCTCTGCTGGGGTGACGTCGGCCTGCTGCTCTCGATGCCGCGCCAGGGCCTCGGCAACTCGGCGATCGCCTCGGTCGCCACCGAGGAGCAGCTCGAACGCTACGGCGGCAGGTGGGCGGCAATGGCGATCACCGAGCCGGAGGCCGGCTCGGACTCGGCGGCGATTCGCACCACCGCCGAGCTCGACGGCGACGAGTACGTCCTCAACGGGGAGAAGATCTTCGTCACCTCCGGCGACCGTGCAGATCTCATCGTCGTCTGGGCAACGCTGGACCGCTCGAAGGGCCGCGCCGCGATCAAGTCGTTCATCGTCGAGCGCTCGAATCCCGGGCTGAAGCTCGACCGCCTCGAGCACAAGCTCGGAATCCGCGCCTCCGACACCGCCAACTTCACGCTGCAGGACTGCCGCGTGCCGAAGGAGGCGCTGCTCGGCAGCCCGGACACCGACCTCAAGCAGGGCTTCGGCGGGGCGATGCAGACGTTCGACAACACCCGCCCGCTGGTCGCCGCGATGGCGGTGGGCGTCGCACGGGCGTCGCTGGACGAGACTCGCAGACTCCTGTCGGAAGCCGGCGTCGAGATCGACTACGCAACTCCGCCGCTCTCCCAGCACGCCGCCGCGGCCCGCTTCACGGAGATGGAGGCGGACTACGAGGCGGCGCGGCTGCTGACGCTGCACGCCGCCTGGATGGCCGACAACGGAAGGCCGAACTCGCTGCAGGCCTCGATGGCGAAGGCGAAGGCGGGGCGCACCTGCGTCGACGTGGCGCTCGGCTGCGTCGAGCTGTGCGGCAGCGCCGGCTACGGCGAGAGCGAGCTGCTCGAGAAGTGGGCGCGCGACGCGAAGATCCTCGACATCTTCGAGGGCACCCAGCAGGTCCAGCTGCTGATCGTGGCGCGCCAGCTGCTCGGCAAGAGCTCGGCGGATCTCAGGTAGGGGCGCCGGCAAGCGCGGCGAGCGCGTCCTCGCGCAGGCGCCTGGGGAGGACGACCATCGCCTGCAGCGTTTCCAGCGCCTTGCGGGCGCCTTCGATCTCAACTCCACTTTCACCGGCTTTGCCATATACCAGGGCGGCGATCACGTCCCCCGGCGCTCCGGTCAGCGTCAGGTCGGGGTCGCGCGCCTCGCCTCGCTCAGCCTCGATCCACCCGTTTTCGACCCGGAGCCGGAAGGCGTGGCCTTCGCTGTGCAGTTGCACGGTCAGCGAGACGTCGGGCGGCGGCTGCAGGATGACCCGCAGCGAGTTGGGGAGACCCGACGGCTCGATCCCCTCGACGGCTTCGGCGTCATAGAAGTTGAGTCCCCAGCGCCCCAGCTCGACCAGCGGGCGCTCCAGACCGCGCCCGAGCTCGGTCAGCTCGTAGACGACCCCCGACGCGGGAGGGTCGAGCTCGCGGCGCTTCACTATGCCGTCGCGCTCGAATTCGCGCAGCCGCTTGGTCAGCACGTCGGTCGGGGCGCCGCCCACCGATCGGGCCAGCTCGGAGAAGCGCAGCGGCCCGAGCAGCAGCTCGCGAACGATCAGCAGCGACCAGCGCTCCCCGATGTGGTCGAGGGCACCCGCGAGGCTGCACGCCTGTCCGTATTCGCGGCGGGACATGTGCCTATCGTAACAGGTAGTTTGATTTTCAAAGCAATCACTTTGAAATCTGGTACGGTTCAGAATCGATGCCCTCCCCTCGTCCCGACTTGACGTCCCGCCGGTCCGTTTAATGAATCGCATCGCCGATCTCACCTGGACGCGGCCGAAGCTGGTCCTGGCGGTCGTCGGCGCCTTCGCATTGCTCGCCATCGCCGTTGGCCACAACGTCGAGCACCATCTGAAGGCGGCGGGCTTCACCGACAGCTCCTCGGAGAGCGAGCGGGCCACAAGGCTTCTCCGCGACTCGCTCGGCTACAACCCGAACCCGGCGATCGTGCTGGTGGTCCGCGCCCCCGGCGGCGGCGGGCTCGACCTCAGCAGCCCTGCCGTGCGCCGCGAGGTCGACCGCCTCAGCCGCGGCATGGCGAAGGTCGAGTACGTCGGCAGGGTCATCAACCCCCTGCGCAACCGCCGCGCCGGCGCCGAGCTGATCGCCCGAGACGGCAAATCGCTGGCGATCGCGGGCTACCTCTCCACGGTGGACGTCGAGGACGCCGGCGGCATAGCGGCCGAAGGGGTCCAACCGCTGGTCGCCGCGAGCCCGCTCGACGTCGCGATGGGCGGTTTCGCGGCCGGCTTCAACGAGACCAACGACCAGACACGCACCGACCTCACCAAAGCCGAGCTGATCGCCTTTCCGGTGCTGGCGCTGCTTCTTCTGCTCGTCTTCCGCAGCGTCGTCGCCGCCTCGATCCCGCTGCTGATCGGAGTCGTCTCGATCGTCGGCACGCTCTTCGTGCTGCGGATCATGTCGACCTTCGCCGACACCTCCGTCTTCGCCCTCAACATCGCCACCGGGCTCAGCCTCGGCCTTGCCGTCGACTACGCGTTGCTGCTCGTCTCGCGATACCGGGAGGAGATCGCCCGCGGCGGGGCCACCCGGGAGGCCCACCGCCGCACCGTCAAGACGGCCGGGCGCACCGCGCTCTTCTCCGGCCTCACGGTCGCCGCGGCGATGGCGGCGCTGGTGTTCATGCCGCAACGGTTCCTCTACTCGATGGCGGTCGCCGGCGCATCGGTGGCGGTGCTCTCGTCCATCATCGCGATTCTCGTGGTGCCCTCGCTGCTCGCTCTGCTGGGCAACCGCATCGACGCGCTCTCGATCCGCCGCGGGCCCGCTGTTTCGGACACCTCCGACGGCTGGTACCGGCTGGCGCGCGGCGTGATGCGGCGCCCGATCGGCGTCGCGCTTGCCAGCTCGGCGCTGCTGCTGGCGGCGGCGGCACCGCTGCTGTGGACGACGCTGACCGGCCCCAGCGCCGAAGCGGTCCCACCCGGCGCTCCTTCCTACAAGGCTTACCGGTACCTCGACGCTCATTACCCGCGCGACGTGACCGAGGCGGTCACCGTCGCCGTCGACGGACGTGCCGGCAACGCCCAGCTCGCCGCCTACCGGCGCCGGATCGAAGCGGTCGACGGAGTCGTGCGAGGCACCCCCTTCACCCGCGCCCCCGGTCGGGTCGCCTACGCCAACTTCGCATTCGCGGGACCTGCGCTCGACAGCGCCTCGCAGGACTCCCTGCGTGAGATCCGTGGGCTGAACCCGCCGAGCGGCGCGACCGCGCTCGTCTCCGGCAACACCGCCAGCTTCGTCGACCAGAAGCAGAGCCTGCTCGAGCACGCGCCGCTGGTGGTGGGGATCATCGCCCTCACCACTCTGGTTCTCCTCTTCCTGCTCACCGGCTCGGTCCTGCTGCCGGTGAAGACGCTGTTGATGAACTCGCTGACCTTGGGCGCTACGCTCGGCATCCTCGTCCTCGCCTTCCAGGCCGGCTGGCTCGACGGCCCCCTCGACTACACCGGCCCGGCCGCGGTCGAGGTGACCAGCCTGGTCTTCCTCTTCGCGGTGATCTTCGGCCTCGCCACCGACTACGCGGTGCTGGTGATGGCGCGGATCAAAGAGCGACACGACCTCGGCGACAGCAACGAGGAGGCGGTCGCCACCGGGATCGCCCGCACCGGCCGCGTCATCACCGCCGCCGCCCTGGCGATCGCCGTCGTCTTCCTCGCCTTCGGCGTCAGCACCGTCTTCTTCGTCAAGCAGATCTCGATCGGGATGGCGGTCGGCGTGATGATCGACGCGACGATCGTCCGCGCCCTGCTCGTCCCCTCGCTGATGCGCCTCCTCGGAAAGTGGAACTGGTGGGCGCCGGCGCCGCTGCGCCGTGTCTATCTCCGTTTCCGCCTCTCGGAAACTTGAACCACCCGCCGATGGGCCGATGTCGACTCGGAGATGACTTTCGGCCCATCGGCCCCTGCGGTGGCCGGACTGCGGCAGACTGCCGCCCGTGAACTTCGTCGAGGACGTGATGGAGCGCTCGCCCGCCTCGCGGCTGGGGATCGTCGCGATCGATGCCGAGGGGAACCGGCGCGACTGGCACTTCGGCGAGCTGATCGCTCGCTCCGCCGGGCTCTCCGGCGCCTTCGCCGCCCGTGGCGTCCGGCGCGGCGACGTGGTGATGACGCTGGTCGGCAACCGGATCGAGTGGGCGCTCTCGCTGCTGGCCTGCTGGCGGATGGGCGCCGTCGCCCTGCCCTGCAGCACCCAGCTGCGCCGCCACGACGTCGAGCTGCGGGTGGCCGCTGCGGCGCCGAAGCTGTGCGTCGGCGAGGAGGGGCTGCTGGCCGAGCTGCCCGGCGGCGTCCCGGCGATGACGATGGCCGAGGTCGCCGTCGTGCTCGACGAGGACCGCGACCAGGAGACCCCGGCGAACGTCGAGGAGATGGACCTCGGAGGACCCGGCGCTGATCGTCTTCACCTCGGGCACGACCGGCGAGCCGCGCGGCGTCGTCCACGCCTACCGGTACCTGGCCGGCCAGCGCGCCCAGGCGGAGCACTGGCTGGGCTCGCGCCAGGGCGAGCTGGTCTGGTGCACGACCGCGCCGGGCTGGTCGAAGTCGTCACGCAACGTCTTTCTCGCGCCGTGGCTGACCGGCGCCGCGGCGGTGATCCACGACGGCCGCTTCGACCCGGCGGAGCGGCTCGAGATGGTCGAGGCGCTCGGCGTCGACGTCCTCTGCCAGGCCCCCACCGAGTACCGGATGCTGGCCAAGCGCGCGACCCTGCGCCCCCTCCCCGCGCTGCGGCGCATGGTCTCCGCCGGAGAGCCGCTGGAGCCGGAGACGATCGCCGCCTTCCGCGAGGCGACCGGCCTCGAGCCGGCCGACGGCTACGGCCAGACCGAGACCGGCCACATCACGGGCAACCTCAGCGGCGACCCGGTCCGCGAAGGCTCGATGGGAAAACCGCTGCCGGGCATCGAGACCCGCATCGTCGAGGGGGAGCTGCAGCTGCGCGCCGCCTCCTCCCCCACCTTCTTCTCGCGCTACCTCGACGGCGAGCGCTTCGAGGGCGAGTGGTGGCGGACCGGCGACCTGGTCCGCGCCGACGAGGACGGCTACCTCTTCTTCGAGGGCCGCGACGACGACATCATCCTCTCCTCCGGCTACCGGATCGGGCCCTTCGAGGTGGAGTCGGCGCTGCTCTCCCACCCCGCCGTCGCCGAGGCCGCGGCGGTCGCCGCCCCCGACCCCGAGCGCGGCGCCGTCGTCCGGGCGATCGTCGTCCCCCGCGACCGCGAGCCGAGCGAGGAGCTGGCCCGCGAGCTGCAGGAGCACTGCAAGCGCGAGACCGCCCCCTACAAGTTCCCGCGCATCGTCGAGTTCGCCGACGCGCTGCCGAAGACCACGAGCGGCAAGATCAAGCGCGCCGCCCTACGCCGCAGCGCTGTTCCTTAGCCCTAAATAACTGGGCAAAGGAACAGCGCGGCTAGTCTTTTGCCGGTGAAGATCGACCGCAAGCGGATCGCGGCGCTGACCGAGGCGCAGCAGGAGCGGTTCCGCAACCGCACCGGCGCCTCGGCGAAGACCTATGCGCGCGCCGTCAAGGTGATGCCGAACGGCGTCCCCTCCTCCTTCCAGTCCAACGACCCCTGGCCGGTCTACGTCACGCACGGCCGCGGCAGCCGGGTCTGGGACGTCGACGGCAACGAGTACGCCGACTTCCACAACGGCTTCGGCGTGATGTGCATCGGCCACGCCAATCCCACGGTCGGCGCCGCCGTCAAGGCCCGCGTCGACGAGGGGACCCACTTCGCCGCCCCGACCGACGGCTCGATCGCGGTCGCCGAGGAGCTGGCACGCCGCTTCGGCCTGCCGCAGTGGCGCTTCAACAACTCCGGCACCGAGGCGACGATGGACGCCGTCCACCTCGCCCGCGGCGCCACCGGCCGCGACACGATCCTCAAGATCGAGGGCTCCTACCACGGCCACCACGACGCCGTGATGGTCTCCGTCTACCCGCCGCTGGAGGCGCTCGGCGCCCGCGACGACCCGGTCAGCGTCCCCTACGGCGGCGGCGTCCCCAAGGCGGTCACCGAGCTGACCCGGGCCGTCCCCTTCAACGACGCCGACGCCCTGGAGAGCGTGCTGGGCAAGATCGGCGACCAGGTCGCCGGGCTGATCATGGAGCCGGCGATGATGAACATCAACATCATCCCGCCGCGCGAGGGCTACCTGGAGCGGGTCCGCGAGCTGACCGCGAAGCACGGCGTCAAGCTGATCTTCGACGAGGTGAAGACCGGCTGCACGATCTCCCCCGGCGGGGCGACCGCGCGCTTCGGCGTCACCCCGGACATGGTCACCCTCGCCAAGGCAAGCTGCGGCGGCTACCCCGGCGGGGCGATCGGGATGAGCGAGGAGCTGGCGGCGATCGTCGCCGACGGCACCGTGAAGCAGTACGGCACCTTCAACGGCAACCCGCTGGTGATGGCCGCGGCGGAGGCGACCCTCACCCAGGTGCTGACCGACGACGTCTACGAGCGCTTCGAGGCGACCAACCGCCGCCTGCTCGACGGCTGCCAGGCGATCGTCGACTCCTACGGCCTCCCCGCCTACACCGAGGGGCTCGGCGCCAAGGGCTGCGTGATCTTCTCGCCGCGGCGGATGTACGAGTACCGCGACTACCTGACCGACGTCGACGACGAGCTCTCGACTCTCGCCTGGCTCTACCACATGAACCACGGCATCTTCATGACGCCGGGGGTCGAGGAGGAGTGGACGCTCTCGATCGCCCACTCCGACGAGGACCTGCAGCGCTACCTCGACGCGTTCGAGGCCTTCGCCCGCGACCTGACCGCGGCGTAGATCCAGCCGATGGGCCTAAAACCCACCATATAGGCGTATTTTCGGCCCGTCGGCTGAATGTCTAGGCGGCCAGCGCCTCGACGGCGTCGACCGGCCGTCCGAGGTGGTAGCCCTGGGCCATGTCGACGCCGTACTCGCGCAGCATCTGCGTGGTGACGTCGTCCTGGACGTACTCGGCGATCGTCGCCTTGCCGAGCCCATGGGCGATCTCGACGATCGCCTGCACGGTCAGCTGGTCGGCGTCGCTGCTGCGGCATGTCGCGGATGAACGACCCGTCGATCTTGATCACGTCGAAGGGGATCTGCTTGAGGTAGTGGAAGGGGCCGAACCCGGCGCCGTAGTCGTCGATCGCGACCTGGCAGCCGAACTCGGTGAGCCGGTCGGCGAAGCCGGCCGCCGCCTCGTAGTCGTCGACCCTCGCCGTCTCGGTGATCTCGAAGGTGAAGCGCGACGGGTCGGCCCCGCCCTCGTCGAGCCGGCGCTCGATGAACTCCAGCACCGAGATGTCGGTGATCGAGGCGCCGGAGAGGTTGACGTGCAGGGAGACCGGGCTGCCGGCGCGCTCGCGCCCGGCCAGCAGCTCCAGCGCGCGGGCGACCACCCAGCGGTCGAGCTCCTGGATCATCCCCGAGCGCTCCGCGATCTCGATGAACGACGCCGCCGGCAGCAGCTGGCCGTTGTCGCCGGTCATCCGCAGCAGCAGCTCGTAGCGCTCGATCCCGCCCGAGGCGAGGCTGCGGATCGGCTGGGTGTGGAGGCTGAGGCGGTCGTGGGTGAGGGCGTCGCGGATCCGCGCCGAGGTGGTCTGGGCGCGGCGCGAGCGGCGGCGCGGCTCGTCGGGGTCCTGGAACAGCGCGATCTGGTTGCGCCCCTCCTCCTTGGCCCGGTACATCGCCTGATCGGCGGCGACCAGCACGGCCTCGGCGCCGATCCCGCGCTTGCCGCCGAACATCGTGATCCCGACGCTGATCGTCGACGTTGGCGGCGTCGGGCGCGGGCGCCGCGTTCTCGGCGACCTGGGCTCGCAGGTCCTCGCCGAGCTGCAGCGCTCCGGCCGTGTCGGTCTGCGGCATCAGCACGGCGAACTCGTCGCCGGAGAGGCGAGCGACGATGTCGGTGGCGCGCATCCGCTCCCGCATGATCCCGGCGATCTGGCGGATCAGGTTGTCGCCGGCGTGGTGGCCGAGCAGGTCGTTGACCCCCTTGAGGCCGTCGATGTCGATGATCATCACCGCGCCCTGGCCGCCGTAGCGAGCGGTGAAGGAGACGTACTGGTCGAGCTCGGAGCGGAAGCGGCGACGGTCGAGCAGCCCGGTCAGGGAGTCGTGGTCGGCGATGTAGCGCAGCTCGGCCTCGGTCTTCTCGGCCTCGGCAAGCGCCCTGCCGATCACCTCGCGGTCCGCCGGGTCGAGCTTCTTCAGGACATCCTGGATCGCCGGCTCGGACCGGGCGTTGGATCGTTCGCTTGCCACTCGCAGAAGGTAGACCAGCAGCCGTTTCCACCGCGTCAATGCCGCTCCGCCCCAGCGCACGGCTCCAAGTTTCGGCGACCTCCAGGAGCCAATAATGAGCCTCCGAGGCATCCATGGGTAGGCTGGACTCATGCCCAACCGCTTGGCGCGGGAGACCAGCCCCTACCTGCTCCAGCACCGCGACAACCCGGTCGACTGGTACCCGTGGGGCGACGAGGCGCTGGCCCGAGCCCGCGAGGAGGACCGCCCGATCCTGCTCTCGGTCGGCTACTCCGCCTGCCACTGGTGCCACGTGATGGAGCGCGAGTCCTTCGAGGACCCCGAGACCGCCGCCTACATGAACGAGCACTTCGTCAACGTCAAGGTCGACCGCGAGGAGCGCCCCGACGTCGACGCCCTCTACATGGAGGCGGTGCAGGCGATGACCGGCCACGGCGGCTGGCCGATGACCGTCTTCCTGCGACCCGGAGGGCGTCCCCTTCTACGGCGGCACCTACTTCCCGCCCGACGACGGGCGCGGCATGCCGAGCTTCCGGATGGTGATGGAAGCGGTGGTCGACGCCTTCGCGCGGAAACGCGACGAGCTGCGGGCGCGGGCGCCGGAGACGCGGGCGCAGCTCGGCGCGATCGCGCGAGGTCGAGCCGGCGGCCGAGCCGCCCGGCGGCCGCCTGCTGGAGGAGGCGGTCGAGGCGCTGCGCGCCGGCGCCGACATGGAGCGCGGCGGCTTCGGCGGCGCGCCGAAGTTCCCGCCCGCCTCGGCGCTGGAGCTGCTGCTCGCCCGCGGCAGTGACCGAGATCGTCGAGACGACCCTCGACGCGATGCTCGCCGGCGGCATCTACGACCAGATCGGCGGCGGCTTCTCCCGCTACTCGGTCGACGCCGCCTGGCTCGTCCCCCACTTCGAGAAGATGCTCTACGACAACGCCCTGCTCGCCCGCGCCTACCTGCACGGCTGGCAGGCGCTCGGGCACGAGCGCTACCGCCGCGTCTGCGAGGAGACGCTCGACTGGGCCCTGCGCGAGATGCGCGGCCCGGAAGGAGGCTTCTACTCCGCCCTGGACGCCGACTCCGAGGGCGAGGAGGGCCGCTTCTACGTCTGGACGCCGGAGGAGATCCGCGAGGTGCTGGGCGACGCGGCGCAGGGAGTCATCGACTACTACGGCGTCACCGAGCGGGGCAACTTCGAGGGGCGAAACATCCTCCACCTGGCGGGCGGCGGGACGGCCCCCGCCCCGGATGGCCTCGGTTCGGCCCGCCGCGCCCTCGACGAGGCCCGCTCCAAGCGCGTCCGGCCGGGCCTCGACGACAAGCGCCTCACCTCCTGGAACGCCCTGGCGATCGCCGCGCTGGCCGAAGCGGGCGCCGTCCTGGAGCGCGACGACTACCTCGACGCCGCCCGCGGCTGCGCCGACTTCGTCCTCGACAAGCTGCGCAACCCGGACGGCAACCTCCTCCGCACCTACAAGGACGGAGAGGCCCGCCTCAACGCCTACCTCGAGGACCACGCCTTCCTCCTCGAGGCCCTGCTCACCCTCTACGAGTCGACCTTCGAGCAGCGCTGGTTCGAAGCAGGCCCAGGCCCTGGCCGACACCACGATCGCCCGCTTCGGCGACCCCGAGCGAGGCGGCTTCTACTCCACCTCCAACGACCACGAGGCCCTGATAGCCCGCCGCAAGGAGATCAGGAGACCACCCAATCCCCTCAGGCAACTCCTCAACAGCAATGGGCCTGCTCCGCCTATCAGCCCTGACCGGCAACCGCACCTACGAACAGCAGGCGGAGGGAGTCTTCCGCCTCTTCGCCAAGCCAGCAGCCCACCACCCTGAAGCCTTCGCCCACCTCCTACGAGCCCTCGACTTCCACCTCGCCCCAACCAAGGAAGTAGCCCTGATCGGCGAGGACCTGAGCGAGCTCGCCAAAGTCGTCCGCTCGCAATATCGACCCCACCTCGTCCTAGCCGGCGGCCCAGAGAACACGACCACGCCCGAACTCCTCCAAGCTCGAACCACGGAGAACGGCCAACCGACGGCCTACGTCTGCGAGCACTTCACGTGCCAAGCCCCGGTCACGGACCCAAAGCTCTTAGCCGAACTCCTCTGACGCCCGAGTGAGGGAGGTCGGGTGCCCATCCTGGGCGCGGCGTCCTGTTTTTCGCACAGACCACTCGGCGAGAGAGGCGACGCGCCAGGCGAAAAACCCAGCGCCCAGGATGGGCACCCGACCTCCCCCCACCCACCCTCAGAGAACAGGCAGGAAGTTCTCGATCTCGTAAGGAGTCACCTGCACCCGGTAGTCGTCCCACTCCTGCCGCTTGATCTCCACAAACCGCCGAAAAGTGTGCTCCCCAAGCGTCCGCAGCACCAGCTCCGACTCCGCCGCCAGCTCGATCGCCTCGCCAAGCGTCGCCGGCAGCTGCTCGATCCCCTGCTGCGCCCGCTCCTCCGGCGAGAGGTGGTAGAGGTTCTGCTCCATCGGCTCGGGCAGCTCGTAGCCATGCTCCACCCCCTCCAGCCCAGCCTGCAGCATCCCGGCGAAGCAGAGATAGGGGTTGCAGGCCGGGTCGGGGCAACGCAGCTCCGCCCGGGTCGCCCCCTCCTTGCCGGGGTGGTAGAGAGGCACCCGGATCAGCGCCGAGCGGTTGCGGCGCGACCAGGCGAGGTAGACCGGCGCCTCGTAGCCGGGCACCAGGCGCTTGTAGGAGTTGACCCATTGCGCAAATAGCGGAGAGATCTCGCGGGCGTGCTTGAGCTGGCCCGCGATGAACGCCTTGGCGGTGGCGGAGAGGTAGTACTGGTCGTCGGGGTCGAAGAAGGCGTTGCGCCCGTCCTTGGTCAGCGACTGGTGGACGTGCATTCCGGAGCCGTTCTCGCCGAACAGCGGCTTCGGCATGAAGGTGGCGTGCCAGCCGTATTTCATCGCGTACTCCTTGACCACGATCCGGTACGTCATGCAGTCGTCGGCCATCGCCAGCGCGTTCTTGTAGCGCATGTCGACCTCGTGCTGGGAGGGGCCGACCTCATGGTGGGTGTACTCGACGTGGATGTTCATCTTCTCCAGCGCCAGCACGGTCTCGCGGCGCAGATCAGAGCCGGCGTCGAGCGTGGTCAGGTCGAAGTAGCCGCCCTCGTCGAGCACCTCGGGCACGCCGTTCTCCGGCTTGGCGGAGCGGAAGTAGAAGTACTCCAGCTCGGGGCCGACGTTGTAGGCGTCGAAGCCGAGGTCCTCGGCCCGCTTCAGCGCGCGGCGCAGGATCCAGCGCGGGTCGCCCTCGTAGGCATCGCCGCCCGGCACGCGGATGTCGCAGAACATGCGGGCGACGGCGTTCTCCTCCTCGGGGCGCCAGGGGACAAGCGCGAAGGTGCTCGGATCGGGCATCGCGATCATGTCCGACTCCTCGATCGGGTTGAAGCCGGTGATCGAGGAGCCGTCGAAGCCCATGCCACCGTCGAAGGCGTCTTCCAGCTCGGCCGCGTTGATCGAGAAGCTCTTCAGCTGGCCCAGGACGTCGGTGAACCAGAGCCGGACGAAACGGACGTTGCGCTCCTTGACGATCTCGGCGACATCAGCGGCACTGCGGGGTTGCTCTGCCATTCCGGCCTCCTTGGCTCTGGTCCGCGCGAGGCCGCAACGATAGGCGAAGTGAACCGCCCGAGTGCTAGTCGGCGTATCCCGGGTGGAAGACGGTCTGGCTCCGGCCTTGCGAGTCCGGCCAAAAGCAGCTATAACTTACTCCTTGTAAGTTATCGGCTCAAAGTAAAGTAAAGGCCACGTAAAGGCTTCGTGAAGCGGAATCCGCGCGATCGAGGCCGGAGGCGAGAAGCAACGTGACAGTCAAAACAGAAGTCAGCAGATTCCAGATCCACGATGAGCTCACGGCCCCTGACGAGAGCGCTCCCCTGATCAAGAGCATCCAGGCGGCCGGCGGCGCCGTCACCAAGTTCGTCGGAGTCCTGGCCGGTGCCCCAGCGGTGCTCCGGGCCTACACCCGGATGCGCTCGGAGCTGCGTAGCGGCGTCCTGCCGCAGGCGACCCGCGAGCGGATCGCCCTGGCGGTCGCCGAGTATCGCGAGGACAGCTACAGCACCGCCCAGCACGCGAAGTCGGCGCGCCGGGCCGGGCTCGGCCTCGACGAGGTCTCCCGTGCCCGCAGCTTCACCTCGGCGGACCCCAAGGAGGCTGCCCTCCTCGACTACCTGAAGGCGGCCCTGGAGCCGGGTGGCTACCCGCCGATCCACCTGCACGAGGAGGCTCGCGAGATCGGCTGGACCGACGAGGAGATCCTCGAGGCCGTCGCCCACCTCGCCCTCAACGAGTTCCAGAGCCTGATCGCCAGCGCGGCTGCTCTACCCAAGGACCAGGCGACGCCGAGGGTTCTGCCTTCAGCGGCGTAGTCAGCCGGTCTCGACGAGGGTGGCCGTATAGAGCAGGCGCGCTGTTGTGTAGCGACAGCCGTAGGTGGCACGCCTGCCCACGCTGGTCTGCGGCTGGCCCTGGCGGACGTCGGTTGAGTTGGTGCACTTGCCCGGCTCTCGGCTGGCCCGCCAGGCGTTGTTGGCCGGGAGGCCCTGGGCGAAGGCCGGGGCCCAGGTCGGCACGGTGAGGGCGACGATGTCCCCCTGCTTCACTTTCAGCGAGGCGCTGAACTTGACGGTCTTGCCGAGATAGGGGCTGAGGACGCGGATCCCCCCCTGGCTCTGCAGGCTGTAGCGCGGCGGGTTGGTGCCGGGAACCCGCCTGATGATGGAGATCCGGGCCTCGGGGGGAGTGCCAAAGAAGCCGTTGAAGAAGGAGCGCTGCTTGTTCGTCGGCTGGGCCAGGGTCAGGGTCCAGGCGGTGACCTTCCCGTCCCGGGGAACGCTGAAGGGAAGCTGCGACTGGCCGTTGCTGACCTGGAAGCCGGTGACGCTGCCGATCGCCTGGCAGGGAAGCTCGGGACAGGACGGGTCCGGCGTGCTCGCCGTGCTGCCGAGCACGACCGTCGTGCTGGCCGCGCTCATCGCCGTGCCGGTGCTGCCGGCCAGCGCCACCAGGATCGCGAGGGAGCTTGCCGCCAGCGCCAGCGCCGCAAATCGACCGCGCCTCCCGGTCGATCCCGTGGCGACTTCCTTCGAAGACCTCGACATGCCCATGCTCCTCTCGTTGATCGTCGACCCGCTCCAGGGCAGACTAGCCGCCGCGACGGCTGAAACGGCGGCTCTAGTGTCGCGCGAACTGCAGCGCGACCGCGTACTGGACCCGGTCGGAGCCATCGAAGCCGAGCGCCATCCGCGCCCCGTTGGTGAGGTCCCAGGAGTTTCCTTTGGTGTAGGGGCCCCTGTCGATGACCCTGGTGATCAGGTAACGGCCGTGGTAGACGAATTTGACCGCCGTCCCGCACGGGAGGCTGCGGTGGGCGACGCCGATCGTGGTTGGCCGCAGCACCTGGCCGCAGGCCGTCTTGTGGCCGTAGAAGCCGGGGCCGTACCAGGTGGCGCCCGCGGTCCTCGTCGAGCTGAAGACGATGTCATTGCCGGCGGGGACAGTGCCGTCGTAAGCGACGCTCGAGGCACCGCCCTGCGAGGCCTGTGCGGAGACGGAAGCGACGGCGAGCGTCACGAAGGCGACCAGGAGGGCGATCCAGCCCATACGCCGGGGCGAGCGCTCGTCGATCGTGCGCCCCCGTCCTGAGTTGTCGTGCCGCCAGAAGCGGTCTTCGCCTGCCTGCATTTCTCTTTCCAACGCTTACGGGGTTAGCTGACGGGCTCGCGCTGAAAGAGCTGCGCTACGCGGCAGAAGCCGGCGATTCGCCCCAACCAATGGGTCCCCCGATCTCCGCGATATGTAGGCGGAGATTCAGCGGTAGGTTGCGGCAGATTAGCAGAAGCTCGGACGGAATTATGTGAACAGATGTGAGCATCCGCGCGTCCCATCACCGGGCTCATCGGCCGCTCCGGAGCCCGGTCGAGCGCTGCACGAGACCGCCCGCAGAGGGCCGGCGGCGGGGCATAGGAAAGGCCCCCTTGCGGGGGCCTTTCCCTTAGCGGGCCTGTAAGCCGGATCCTGTCGTGAGCGACCATCTGTCTCCCCGGGGCCGGAGCCCCGGAGGGGCCGCCTTCGCGGCCCTGCGGCCTACCTGGACCTCCCCGGGCCGGGTCATCGGTCCTGCTTGGCCTTGCACCGGGCGGGGTTTGCCTGGCCGCCGCGTCACCGCGGCGCCGGTGCGCTCTTACCGCACCATTTCACCTTTGCCTGTACGCGACTCACGTGTGGCCGCGCCATCGGCCGTGTGTTTCTGTGGCACTTTCCCGCGGGTTTCCCCGGGTGGGCGTTACCCACCGCCTCGCCCTGTGGTGTCCGGACTTTCCTCGAGGGGTTTTCTCTCCCCCCGCAGTCGCTCGGCCCGCTCCATGGATGGTAGACCCGAAGCAGCCGGCTGCCAAACCCGGCGTGGCTCGAAGGCACCCTCTGGAGCCTTCGTTGCAGTGATTGACAAGATGGGCTAGCTTGTAAACAAGGCGGACGTTCCCGGGGAATCTGACAAGGAGAAATGCCGACGATGGAAGCAGCTACGCACGCGCACGCACTCGAGTCCGAGCTGAGCCCCGCCACCTGGCGCGATCCCAAGCGCTACGCCTGGCTGCTCGGGCTGATCGTGCCGCTCTCGCCCTTCCTCGCCTGGGCTGACGTCCAGCTGACCGGGCTGAACTTCCTCTGGTTCCTCGGGCCGCTGCTCGTCTTCGTCCTCTTCCCCCTGCTCGACATCGCGATCGGGATGGACGCCAGCAACCCGCCGGACAGCGTCCTCAAGTGGCTGGAGCAGGACCGCTACTACCGCTGGTGCACCTATGCCTTCATCCCGATCCAGTACGCCGGACTCGTCTTCGCCTGCTGGCTGTGGGCGGGCGGCGGCCTCTCGACCTTCGACAGCATCGGGCTGGCGCTGACCATGGGCGTGGTCAGCGGCATCGCCATCAACACCGCCCATGAGCTCGGCCACAAGCGCGCCAGCATGGAGCGCTGGCTCAGCAAGGTCGCCCTCGCGCAGAGCGGCTACGGGCACTTCTTCATCGAGCACAACCGCGGTCACCACGTGCGCGTCGCGACCCCGGAGGATCCCGCCAGCGCTCGTTTCGGCGAGAGCTTCTGGGAGTTTCTGCCGCGCACGGTGATCGGCAGCCTGCGCTCGAGCTGGGAGCTCGAGCGAGTGCGCCTCGAACGGATGGGCCGCTCGCCCTGGACGCTTCGCAACGACATCCTCGGCGCCTGGGCGATGACCGTCGTCCTGTTCGGCGCGCTGGTCGCCGTATTCGGCGTCGTCGTCCTTCCGTACCTGCTGATCCAGATGGTGATCGGCTTCTCCCTGCTCGAGGTCGTCAACTACCTCGAGCACTACGGCCTGCTGCGCCAGAAGCGCGAGGACGGCCGCTACGAGCGCTGCCGCCCCGAGCACAGCTGGAACAGCAACAACGTCGCCTCCAACGTGCTGCTCTACCACCTGCAGCGCCACAGCGACCACCACGCCAACCCGACGCGCCGCTACCAGGCGCTGCGCCACGAGGACGAGGCCCCCCAGCTCCCGACCGGCTACGCGGGGATGATCGTGATCGCGCTGGTTCCGCCACTGTGGCGAAGGGTGATGGACCCCCGCCTGCTCGAGCACTACGGCGGCGACGTGACCCGGGCGAACCTCCGGCCCCGCGCCCGCAAGCGCCTGCTGGCTCGCTACGCGGCGGCATCATGAGCCGCTGGCGCTGCCCGGGCTGCGGGTACGTCTACGACGAGGAGGCCGGGCACCCGCGCGAGGGCTTCCCGGCGGGGACGGCCTGGAGCGAGGTCCCCGACGACTGGGCCTGCCCGGACTGCGGAGTCCGCGACAAGGTGGATTTCGAGCCGGTGGAGGACTGACCGTGGCGACCGCTCCCACCGCGACGGATGGGCCGGTGCCCCTTACGCCCCAGTTCACTCCCTATCCGGTGGCAGCCCGCCAGCTGCGGCGGGAGACGCTGTTCGAGGCGGCGCGAGACCAGCTCAAACACAGCGCCTGGGCCGCGATCACGATGGCCGACATCGCAGCCGCGGCGGGCATCAGCCGCCAGACCCTCTACAAGGAGTTCGGCAGCCGCGACGAGTTCGGCCAGGCGTTCGTGATCCACGAGGGCGAGCGCTTCCTCGACGGCGTCGAGGAAGCGGCCCGCGAGCACCTCGACGATCCCCGCGCCGCGGTCGGCGCCGCCCTCGAGGTCTTCCTCCGCACCGCCGGCGAGGACCCCCTGGTCCGTATCCTGCTGAGCGACGACGGCACCGGCGGCATGCTTCCCTTCGTCACCACCCAGGGCCAACCGGTGGTCGAGTGGGCCTCAACCCGCATCGCCGCCGTCATCCAGGGGGGCTGGCCCAAGGCGCCGGCAAGGGACTCCCGCCTGCTGGCCGAGTCCCTTGTCCGCCTCGCGATCAGCTACGTGACGGCGCCCAGCGGGACGCCGGAGGAAACCGCAAGCGCAGCCGTCAACCTCCTCGGCCCGTTCATAGATCACGCTTTGGGATCAGCGGCTTAGGGTCGATCACGCCTTCGCATCACCGCCTCAGGTGCGGCCGGCCACCCCGACCTGGCTTCCGCCGGCCGCCTTGGCGCCGTAGAGGGCGAGATCGGCCTCGAGCATCGTGTGTCGCGGATCCCCGTCCAGGGGCGCTATGCCGATCGTCGCCGTGACGGACGCCTCGTCGCCGGCGGCACCGGCGGCGGCGAGCACCCGGGCCGCGACCTCCTCCGACTCCGCGATGTCGGTATGGGGCAGCAGCAGGGCGAACTCGTCCCCGCCCAAGCGTGCGGCGAAGTCACCCTCGCGAAGGCACGCCTCGATCGCCTCGGAAACCTCGCGCAGAACCCTGTCACCGGCCGCGTGACCGGAGGTGTCGTTAACCCGCTTGAAGCTGTCCAGGTCGAGCATCAGCAGCGTCACGGGCGCGGCATCGGGGGAGTCGTTGAGAAGCGCCAGGCGATCGTCGAAGGCGCGACGGTTCGGCCCCTTTGTGATCGCGTCCTCATAGGCGAGGCGTCTGTAGGAGTGCGCCATGCGAGCGTGACTCCGAGCGAGGTCCGCGGTGTCCGCCGCGGCTTCAAGGAGGCGCCCCTCGGGGGAATCGGAGGTGGCACCGGATGGAAGATCCAGCTGCGCCGCCGGTCGCGAGCCCTCGTGCGCGGCGGAAGCGTCTCCCGACTCGGCCAGCAGACCCTTCACCAGCACCGCGAGCCCCTCGACGTCGTGGGCGTGGATCACTCGGCCCTCATGCAGGATGCTGTCTGGCACCCCTTGTCCCCCGAGGACGATCGGGGTGTCCGAGAAGGCCTCTTCCAGTTCCGAAACCGCGAGTCCGATCGAGGTCCGATCGGGCGCGAGAGTGCTGGAGAGCCCGATGAGGTCAGGTTGGCGCGAAGCGATCGCGATCACCAGCGCGTCGAGCGGGACGTCCTCCCCGAGGCAGATCGCCTCGTAGCCCGCCAACTCCAGCACGTCGCCCGCCATCCTCAGACCGAGGGCATGATGCTCGCCCTCCACCGCCGCCAGCAGAATCCTCCCCGGTTGGGCCGCGGCGCGGTTGAGGCTCGACCCGTAGACGCTCGCCATCACGCGATGGGTGAGCGCCACGGCGAGATGCTCGTCGGCCACGGTGATCGCGCCCCCCTCCCAGAGCTCACCGACTCGCCACATCGCCGGTGCGATCACTCGTGCGTAGAGCGTCTCGACGCCTATCCCTTCCCGCAGGCAATCGAGCGCGATCCGCTCAGCCGCGCCGCCGTCGGCCGCCCGCAGCGCGTTCCCGTAGGCCCGCGAGATCCCCTCCGCCGCCCGGTCGATCTTGCGCCGATCCTGACCATCGTCCAGTCTCGAGGAGTGCGCGTTCACGACAGGCTGCTCCTTGAGGTGCAGTAGCAGGTACCCCCTAGGGAGCTTAGATTACTCAGGATTCCTGAATGACCCTATGGCCGCCAACCAGGCGGCCCCCTTCATAGACCGCACCGATCTTCAGGCGATCGCCGGCGCCTCGGGCAGCCGCTCGAGGGCGGCCTGCATCTCGGCCTCGGAGAACTCCAAGTCCTCCAGCTCGCCGGCATGGTAGGCGGCATAGGCGGACATGTCGAAGTGGCCGTGGCCGGAGAGGCCGAGCAGGATCACCCGCTCCTCCCCTGCCTGCTTGGCCGCCTCGGCCTCGTCCAGCACGGCCTTGATCGCGTGCGCGGGCTCGGGCCCGGGGATGATCCCCTCGCAGGAGGCGAAGCGCACCGCCGCCTCGAAGGCCGCCGTCTGGGGGACCGCGGTCGCCTCGACGATCCCCTCCTTGACGAGGGCGCAGAGGCTGGGGGCGTCGCCGTGGTAGCGCAGGCCGCCTGCGTGCACGGGCGGCGGCACGAAGTCATGGCCCAGCGTGTACATCGGCATCAGCGGGGTCATCCCCACCGTGTCGCCGAAGTCGTAGGCGTAGGTGCCGCGGGTCAGGGTCGGGCAGGCGGCGGGCTCCGCGCCGACGAAGCGGGTCCGCTTACCGTCGCGGATGTTGGCGCGCACGAAGGGATAGACGAGGCCGGCGAAGTTGGAGCCGCCGCCGACGCAGCCGACCACCACGTCGGGGTACTCGCCGGCCATCTCCATCGCGGCGATCGACTCCTGGCCGATCACCGTCTGGTGCAGGCAGACGTGGTTGAGGACCGAGCCCAGCGAGTAGTTGGTGTCCTCGCTGCCGGCCGCGACCTCCACCGCCTCGGAGATCGCGATCCCGAGGCTGCCTGACGGGTGCGAGGCCTGCGAACGCCCGGCCCCGGTCAGCTCGGAGGGGCTGCGGTGGACGGTCCCGCCCCAGGTCTCGATCATCGCCCGCCGGTAGGGCTTCTGATCGTAGGAGACGCCGACCATGAAGACCTCGCACTCAAGCCCGAACAGGCGGCAGGCGAGCGAGAGCGCCGAGCCCCACTGGCCCGCGCCGGTCTCGGTGGCCAGCTTTCGAATCCCCGCCTGCTTGTTGTAGTAGGCCTGGGCGACCGCGGTGTTCGGCTTGTGCGAGCCGGCCGGAGAAACCCCTTCGTACTTGTAGTAGATGTGCGCCGGTGTATCGAGCTCGCGCTCCAGGCGGTGGGCGCGGTAGAGCGGCGTCGGGCGCCAGAGCTTGTAGATCTCGCGCACCTCCTCGGGGATCTCGATCTCCGGCTCGGCGGAGACCTCCTGCTCGATCAACCCCATCGGGAAGATCGCGGCCAGGTCCTCGGGGCCCGCCGGCTCCCCGGTGCCCGGGTTGAGCGGCGGCAGCGGCTCGCCCGGCAGGTCCGGCAGCAGGTTGAGCCAGCCGGTGGGGATCTGGGACTCGTCCAGGAGGTACTTCGTCCTCACGGCGCGATTGTATGCGGATCGTTGCGTGCGCCGGCGGCGACGATCCGCTCCTCCGGCGTGCCACCGGCGGCCGCCTCCTCGACACTGAGCTCGGAAGAGTGGGTGAGCGTGGTGCGCAGCGGCACCTCCTTCAGCAGCCAGGAGAGGAGGAAGGGGACCACCGCCATCGCCACACCCCAGAGGAAGACGCCGTGCAGCGAGTGCGCGAACGCCCGCAGGAACGCCTCGTGCACATGCGGCGGCAGGTGCCTCGCCTGCTCCGGGTTCAGGTGGATGCCGCTGCCGAGCTTGGCGGTGACCGCGTGCGGGAGCCCGGCCAGCTGGCCGCTCAGCCGCGAGGCGAAGATGGCGCCGAAGATCGCGACACCGAAGGAGCCGCCGACCGAGCGGAAGAAGGTGGCGGTCGAGGTGGCGACGCCGATCTCCTGCGGGCGGGCGTCGTTCTGGACGACGAGCACGAGCACCTGCATCACAAGACCGATCCCGATGCCGACGACGAGCATGTAGACGGAAGCGAGCCAGGGCGCGGTGCCAACGCCGAGCAGCGAGAGCAGGAACATGCCGACGATCAGGATCGCGCTGCCGGCGATTGGGAAGGCCCTGTAGCGGCCGATGCGCGTGATCGCCCGCCCGGAGGCGATCGAGGCGACGAGCAGGCCGGCCATCAACGGCAGCATCCGCAACCCGGAGCTGGTCGGGCTGGCGCCATAGACGAGCTGGAGGAAGAGCGGGATGAAGATGATCGCGCCGAACATCGCCATCCCGATCGTGAAGCCCATCGCGCTCGCGACGTTGAAGACGCGGGAGCGGAAGAGCCTCAGCGGTATGACCGGCTCCGTGGCGCGAGATTCCTGCCAGACGAAGAGGGCGAGCAGGACGATGCCGGCGATGGCGAGGCCGAGGATCGTCGGAGAGCCCCAGGCGTACTGGTTGCCGCCCCACGTCGTCAGGAGGATCAGGGCGCTGACCCCTCCCGAGAGCAGGGTGACGCCGAGGATGTCGATCCGGTGGCGGCGGTGCGGGACGTGCAGGTGCAGGCGAAGCGCGACAATCGCGACCGCGAGCGCGCCGATCGGCAGGTTGACGTAGAAGACCCAGCGCCAGGAGAGGTTGTCGACGAAGAAGCCGCCGAGCAGTGGCCCGATCACCGAGGCGACGGCGAAGACCGAGCCGATCACGCCCATGTAGCGGCCACGCTCGCGCGGCGGCACGACGTCGGCGATGATCGCCTGCGCGCCGACCATCAGGCCGCCCGCGCCGATCCCCTGCAGGGCGCGGAAGCCGATCAGCTCGAGCATCGACTGGCTGAGCCCGGCGAGCATCGAGCCCGCCAGGAAGATCAGGATCGCCGCCAGGAAGACGGGCTTGCGCCCGGCCATGTCGCCGAGCTTCCCGTAGACCGGCGTCGAGATCGTCGATGCGAGCAGGTAGGAGGTCACCACCCAGGAGAGGTGGTTGAGCCCGCCGAGGTCGCCGACGATCGTCGGCAGCGCCGTCGAGACGATCGTCTGGTCGAGCGCGGCCAGGAACATGCCGAGCATCAGCGCCACGAACACCGTTCGCAGCGCCCGTCCCGTCAAACGTCCATCGTCGATGGTTTCCAATGCGGCTGAGAGGAGTCGAACCTCCACGGCCCGTTAGGGCCACAAGGCCCTCAACCTTGCGCGTCTACCAGTTCCGCCACAGCCGCTCGAGGGCGGTTGATTGTAGTCGCCTTGAAAGTGTCCGGACCAGTCGGTAGCCTCGAACACGTGTTCGAATGGATTGACATCGGGCGTCGACCGGATGAAGGGGGTCGTCGTGGACCTTGACCTGACCAAGCGGCAGAAGGAGATCTTCGACTTCATCGGTCGTTACGCGGCCAAGACCGGCTACCCGCCGACGGTGCGGGAGATCGGCAAGGCGGTCGGGCTGCATTCCTCCTCGACTGTGCATGCCCACCTCGCGAACCTCGAGAAGATCGGGCTGCTGCGGCGCGATCCCTCGAAGCCGCGGGCGATCGAGGTCTTGATCGACAAGGCGAAGCGCACGATCCGGCCGGATAGCGGGCTGCCGCTGGTCGGACAGGTCGCCGCGGGGGAGCCGATCCTCGCCGAGGAGAACATCGAGGAGTACCTCGAGGTCCCCGACGTGATCGGCGGCGAGGACGGCGACTACATCCTCCAGGTCCGGGGCGAGAGCATGAAGGACGCCGGGATCCTCGAGGACGACTACGTCATCGTGCGCCCCGCCGACGACGCCGCCGACGGCGAGATCGTCGTCGCGCTGATCGGCGACGAAGCGACCGTCAAGCGGATCTTCCGCGAGTCCGACCACATCCGTCTCCAGCCCGAGAACGATGGGATGGAGCCGATTCGGACGACCGAGGCGAAGGTGCTGGGCCGCGTCATCGGCGTCTTCCGCAAGGTCTGAACTCCGGCCGCGGAAACGGGCTGATCGGTAGCATCCCGCGCGTGTACACCATCCTCGGCGTCCTTCAGGTGCTCATCTCCGTCGTCCTGATCTTCCTGATCTTGCTCCACTCGGGCAAAGACGCGGGGCTTTCGGGCGCCTTCGGCATCGGCGGAGGGGGAAGCTCCTTCGGCGGCGGCTCGATGGTCGAGCGCAACCTGGATCGCGCCACCGTCTTCTTCGCGATCCTCTTCGTGCTCAACACCTTCGTGCTGCTGAAGATCTAGCGCGGAGCCTCACCACGCAGCTCGTCGAGGCCCTTGAGGATCTCGACCGCCTCGCGGCGCAGCTCCGCCTCCTGGCGGCGGAAGTCCTCGTCGGAGAGCTTGCCGGCGGCGTGGTCCAGCTCGGTGTCGCGGATCTCGCGGTACTTGGCCTCCTTGCGCGCCTCGAGGTCGGCGACCCGGGGGTCCTCCCCCCCACCGTCTCGTTCCCCGCGCCACAGCGGGCGCAGCACGAAGGCCGCCACCAGGGCCAATAGGACGACACCGAACACGACCTCCATGCCGGTGCTCAGGCCCGGGAGAGGCCGCGGCCGACCCGCGCCCTCTCGAAGCCGGCGACGCGGCGGCGCCTCGCGCCCGGAGTCGGCCAGATCGCGATCAGCGCACCGGCCAGGGCAATCAGGCCGCCGATCCACATCCACGTCACCAGCGGGTTGACGATGACGCGGAAGGTGGCCGGCGAGGCGTCATCGAGGTAGCTCTTCGCAATCTGGCTCGCGGTCGCCGCCTGGAGGCTGTCGATCTGGGCCAGCGCGAGCGGGCGCAGGCGCGGGTTGGCGGCGGCTGCCCGCATCAGCCTGGCCACCGCGAGGCATTCCGGCGGCGTGCCGGGGGCGGCGCTCACGCACCGGCGGAAGCCGCGGTCGGCGGCGCCGACCCGGCGCTGCACGGCGCTTATGTCCGGCTGCACGGCGGTCCAGAAGTCGCTGCCGGCGCCGGCCTTCAGCCCCACTTCGCTGGTCGCCTCGCCGTCGAAGAAGCTGCCGATCGTCCCCACCGGCACCCCGGTCGGCCGGAAGAAGCGCCGGGTCGGGTGCAGCAGCGCGAACTGCCTGCCGTCCTTCTGCACGTTGAGGACGGCGCCGAAGGTGAACGCCTCGCTGTTGACGCTGACGGTCGGGCGCTCGTAGGTGACCTTGCGACCGTCTACGAGCGCGCTCTGGCCCGGCTTCAGCGTCACGTCGCGATTGGTCTGGAAGCTGGAGGAGGCGGCGATCCCGACCAGCAGGACCGCTATGCCGACGTGGACGATGTAGCCGCCGTAGCGGCGCCGGTTGCGCGAGGTGACCGCGAGCATCGACGCGGGCATCGAACCTCCCGCGATGGAGCGACGAGCCGCCGCCCCCTGCCAGAACTCCTGCGCCAGCCCGGATAAGGCGAAGGCCGCGAAGACGAAGAGGGCGAACGCCCACGGCTTGTGGGCGGCGTCGGTCGCAACCACCAGCAGGACTCCCACCGCAGCGGCGAAGACCGCCGGTGCGGCGAAGACCCGCTTCGCCGAGGCCCAGCTGACCCGCCGCCAGGCGAGCAGCGGCCCGACCCCCGTGAAGAGGACCAGGAGGATCGCCAGCGGGGTCGTGTAGCGGTCGAACCAGGGCGCCGCCAGCGAGGCCTTGTTGCCGGTGAACAGCTCCGAGATCAGCGGGAAGAAGGTCCCCCAGAAGACCACCGCGCAGAGCGCCACCAGCAGCAGGTTGTTGACCAGGAAGACCGACTCCCGCGAGGCGAGCGAGTCGATCCGCTTGGCCGAGCGCAGCTCGTCAAGTCGCGAGACGATCAGCGCCGTGGAGCCGATCAGGACGACCGCGATCAGCCCGAGGATGTAGGGGCCGACGGTGTTGTCGCCGAAGGCGTGGATCGACTGCAGGACGCCGGAGCGCACCAGGAACGTCCCCAACAGCGCCAGCGAGAAGGTCCCCACCACCAGGCAGACGTTCCAAACCTTCAGCATCCCCCGCTTCTCCTGGACCATGATCGAGTGCAGGAAGGCGGTGCCCATCAGCCAGGGCATCAGGGCGGCGTTCTCGACCGGGTCCCAGGCCCAGTAGCCGCCCCAGCCCAGCTCGGTATAGGACCAGCGGGCGCCAAGCAGCAGGCCGAAGCCGAGGAAGGCCCAGGCGATCAGCGCGAAGCGGCGCGTGGCGCGGATCCAGGCGGCGTCGAGACGGCGGGCGATCAGCGCCCCGACCGCGAACGCGAAGGGGATCGTGAACGCGACGTAGCCCGAGTAGAGCATCGGCGGGTGGATCATCATGCTCGGGTGCTGGAGCAGCGGGTTGAGCCCCACTCCGTCGGCGGGCGCGGGGCTGAGCGTCGCGAAGGGGTTGACGTCGGGGGCGAACAGCATCAACCCGACGAAGAAGCTAGCGACCCCCATCATCACGGCGGTCGCGTAGGGGACCAGCTCGCGCAGCCTGTCCCGGGTCGCGAACAGCGCCGCCGACGATGCGATCGAGAGCACCCAGGCCCAGAGCAGCAGCGAGCCCTCCTGGCTCGACCACATCGCGGCCAGCTTGTAGAAGGCCGGCGTCTCGATCGAGGAGTGCTGCTGGACGATGTTGAAGGAGAAGTCGTCGGTGGCGAAGGCGACCTCGATCACGACCACGCAAAGGGTCAGCAGGGCGCAGAGCGCGTAGACGGCGCGGCGCGAGGTGTCGATCCAGCGGCGGTCGCCGTGGCGGCCGATCAGCGCCGCGACCACGGCGAAGACCGCCGTCAGGAAGGCGAGCGCCAGCGCGGCGCTGCCGAGGCTAGGACCCATTCGAGGTCGTGAACTTCGAGGGGCACTTGGTGACCAGCGTGTCGCGCTGGCCGAGGAAGGTGCCGTGGAGCACCTGACCGGTGAGGACGATCTCACGCCCGCCGCGGAAGGGATCGGGCACGGTGCCACTGTAGGTGACCGGGATGCTGGGACCGCCGTCGCGGTCGGCCACGCGGAAACGCAGGCCGGCGCCGCGGTGGCGGATAGAACCGGGCACCACCTTGCCGGTCATGTCGTAGCTGGTCCCTGGCGCCGCGTTCAGCAGCTGCGAGGGCTCCTTGGCCTCGGTCGAAGCCGTGAACGACGTGTAGACCAGGCCCGCGGCGAGCAGAACCGCGACGCCGAGGGCGACCACGAGCCGGATCTTCCTCTTGCGCTGAGGGTCCACGAGCCGGCCATTATCGCAAGGCCGAACCTCCCGATCCGCCCGACCCGGCAGCCCGATCTAAGCGGCGCCCAGCAGGAGGCGCACCGCTCGCCAGTAGGCACGCAGGGCGAGCCGGACCGGAGCGGAGCGGGCGATGTCGCCGATGAAGGGAGAGTCGAGGTCCGGCGTCAGCCACTCCGCGAACTGGGCGGCGCTCACAGTGCGGGTCGCCTGTACCTCACGGCGCTCGCGCAACAGGCGGGGCAGCCAGCGGATCACGTCGACGGTGGCGGCGAGCTTCTGCCTCCCCCATCCCCCGGCGATCGCGACTGGGATCAGCGCCAGCTCGGTCGCGACCAGCGCCGGCGCCACCAGGGCGAGCAGGCTCGCCGGGTAGACCCGGATCAGGAAGGCCCAGCGGTTGCGCTCCAGCCAGCGCCACTTGTGCGCGCGGGCGCCGAACTCGTAGTCGTGGTCGACGATCGCCGCCGGCTCGATCCCCAGCGCGCCGCCGCGCAGCCGCAGCCGCAGCGAGAGGTCAACGTCCTCGTGGTAGAGGAAGAAGCGCTCGGGAAAGCCGCCGGCCTCCGCCCAGGTCGTGCGGGGAACCGCCAGGCAGGCGCCGGAGAGTGCCGGCACCTCGCCAGCCGGGGGCGCCTCGGCGATCGGGCGGCCGTGGCCGCCGGCCCAGACGATCCCGGTGAAGTGGACGGGGTTGCCGGCGGAGTTGATCCGCGTGGCACCCTCGTCGGCGACCAGCGCCTGCCAGGCCGCCCAGCCGCGGCCCTCGACCCAGGGCCGGCGGATCGCCTCGCCGAAGCCGGGCAGCGGCGCGGCGTCGGGGTTGAGGACCACCAGGAGGTCGCCGCCCGCCGCCGCGGCGCCGGCGTTGCAGCCGGCCGCGAAGCCGGCGTTGCGACCCATCCGGACGATCCGCGCCGCCGGCGCCAGCGAGGCGACCGCCTCCGGCGTCCCGTCGCCCGAGTCGTTGTCGACGACGATCAGCTCGTCGGCGTTGCCCAGCTCGGCCAGCAGCGCGGGCAACGTCCGCGCCAGCTCCTCGCGGCTGTTCCAGGCGACGATGACCACGGAGAGGGTCGGCGGCATTGCGCGGGAGGCTAACTGCGGTCACACCACCGGGCGGCGCGCCCCGGAGAGGGACGGGACAGGGCGCGCCGCCCACGTCAGTGATGTTTGCGTTGGGACCGCCCGTGCAGACCGCACGGAACACGCAGCTTTGGACGCTGGTTGGCTGTCTTGCCGTTTTGGGCCGAGATCTTCGCCACCGCTTTGAAGGGCTTGACGCAGAGGCTTTGGTTGGGGACAAGGAGGCCCTTGCCACCGCCCTGCATGCTCAAGACGAACTTGGAGACCGGCACGTCGGGGACCGCGTCGAAGGTGCTGCGGAGCTGGCCCTTGGGCGTGGTGTCGGTGCGACCCCTCAGGTTGACGTCGACCTGACCGTGAAGGGCGGCCACCAGATCGGGTAGGACGTTGCCCTCCGGCACCAGGTAGACAGGGCCGCTGAGCGGCTGGTCGAGCAGTGGGGTGAACGCCGTCGCATGCCCGTAGATCGAGTCCGCGGGACAAGCGCCGGCGGCAAGCTGATCCCGCGTGCAAACAGTGCGGATGTGGCCCTGGTCGAGCTGGATCGATTTCGGAATCGTGACCGCCGCACGGCCGATGTTCGCGTCGCCCGTCCGGGCCAGCAGAACCGCGCGCAGCTTCGGATGGCCGTTGCGCCTGAAGTCATTCGCCCGGCCGAAGAGGCGCAGGTAGAGCGTGGGGCCGAACGGAAGGGAATCGCAGCCGGTTGCCTGGAATGGCGCCGAAACCGAGTAGGGGAAGAAGGCTGCGGGGCTGGTCGGGTCGGCGCCGCCGCCGAACAGCGTGCCACCGACCGCCATCGGGTCGCAGTTGGTCGGGTTGAGGGTGAACTGCTTGCGGCTGACGTCCACCGCGATCGAGCGGAGGTCGAGCTTGACGCCGCCGAAGACGTCCGGGATCGGGTCGGAGACCGCGTGGACCTGCGCGGTATCGGGATCGAGGCTGAGCGCGACCCGAACCACGACGGCGCCGAGGTCGAAGGGGCCGGCGACGGCCGGGGTGATGAAGACGAGGCTGACCGGCGCGCCCTTGTAGGGACCGGCCAGGTAGACCCTTGCCTTCGATGTGGAGGGGCTGGGAGCCGGCGCCGGAGTCGATGCCGGCGGTGCCGACGAAGCTCTGGTCGGGACAGCTCGGGATGGCTCTTCTCGGCCGCCGCCGCTGTTCGCCGCGGCGGCGGCGATGTCGGCCTCCGGGCAGTAGGAGACGCCGGCCAGCTTGGCGACCAGGCCCGGCGGCAGGTCGACGTCGACCCGCTTGAGCTCCTGGGCACCGTCGGGCCGGGCGAGGTTCACGGTGAAGTCGGTGAAGGCGCCGCCCTGCTTGTCGGCGCTCGCCGCGGCGAAGCTCGGTGCGAAGGGGCGCTCGGCCAGGGTCTTGGCGCAGGGACCGCCATCCGGCGCGGCGGTCAGGTCGAAGCTCGCGGACGGGGTGACGCGGCGGGTTCGCCGGACCATGGCGCCAGCGTCGTCGTCGTCGTGTTGGGACCACAGGTCGGCGGGCTGATCAGCGGCGCCTTCGGTCCCGCCGTTCAGGTGCAGCTGGAAGGAGCTGAACGGGACCTGGGGGTTGTCGGCGAAGGTCGTGGTGAGCCGGCCGGTCTGCGGGTCGGCGCTGACGTTGCCGACCAGGCGCACCGAGATCCCGTAGCGGGCCGATTCGGCGTCGACGAAGATCCGGTACTCCTGGCCGGAGGCGGGGTCGCTGCTCAGCGGCTGGCCGAGGTAGACGTTCCCGGCCAGGGAGTCTGGCGGCAGCGGCGGAGTCTGGATCGAGACGGTGCCGATCTGCGAGGCGGCCGGGCAGGCGACCGGGTTCCTCGTCCCCTTGCCGAACTCGGCGTCGGTGCAGGCCTCAAGGCCGTTGGCGGCCGCGGGGTTGAGGCCCATCCCCGGCGGCAGCGTCACCGTCGCGTCCTTCAGGTTGGACTTGGCGACGTTCCCGCCTCCGGTGACGAAGGGAACGTCGACGTTGACCGAGGCGCCCGCCGGCGAGTCCGTCTGAGTGGTGTTCGGATCGACCCCCACCGAGGAGCCTTCGAGATTGACTTGATCGCATCCGATCGGCATCTGACCCTGCGGGATCGGCGACTCAAAAGCCGGGAAGGCATCTTGGGGGAACCGGTAGTTCGGATCGCTCTCCTCTGCCACCGAGCTGGCGAGCAGGTAGGTGGAATAGACGTGCTCGAAGCCCGGCTGCGCCGGGTCGTAGCAGGTGCTGGGCGTGGTGATGAAGGTTCCATCGCCCGCCCGCCCGTCGAAGACCAGCCGGTTTTTGAGGATCAAGCCCCCCGTCGGCAGCCCCCCCAGCGGGTTGGGCGGGACGTCGATCGTGAAGCCCTCGTGGTAGTCGCCGTCCCAGGCGACGTCGGCACGCAGGTAGACGTTGTTGCCGGCGAGGTTGAAGCCGAACCGCGCAGGCTCCCCGTTGGGGGGGTCGATGTTGTAGACGGTGGCCGATATCGGGGTGGGAGATGGAACGCCATCCACCGAGGGCGTCACCAGACTCGTCCCGACGTCGGAGCCAGCCGGACAAGACGACGGGCCGGCTTCGAAGACCGACAGGGGGCACTGGGGTGTGGCCTGGGGGTTGACGCTGAGGCCGACCGGCAGGTCGACGCGAATGGTCTTGAGGTCCCCAACCGGGGTTTCTTCACCCGGCAGGGGACCGTCGGTGTGTTTGACGATGAACTGGGTGAATCCGACCTGCGGATGTCCAGCGGACTGCTTGAAGAACTGGGCCGTAGTATCGACGGTGCACTCGGGGGAGTCGGTCGTGCAGGTTCCGGCCTGCCAGCCGTCGGTGGGCTGAGGTGGATTGCTTTGCGGGGCGATGATGTCGCCGGTGCTGGCGCGAGCCGCCGAAGCGCCGACCCCCAACGATGCCGCTGCGACCACCACCGCGAGAAAACCACGCACCCCTGCCACAACCCTCATGCGATCTCCTTCCCAGAAGTCATGTCCGGGGCAGGAGACTACTTGATTTTGGGTAATTAAGTCAACATTTATTGGTATGTAGCCTCAGCCGTTGGTTGGCCGTCTTGCCGTTCTGCCCCGTCATCTTCACGGTCGCCTTGCCGTGGTGCCTTCCGCAGAGGCTGCGATTTGGAACCAGGAGGCCCCGCTTCCCATGTTGCGTGAAGAGGACGAACTTGGAGACCGGGACATCGGGGATGGCGTCGAACGTGTTGCGGAGCTGTCTCTTCTTGTTGATGTCGATCCGGCCGACCAGATCGACGTTGACCTGGCCGCGCAGCGCCACGGCGAGGTCCGGTAGCGGGTTGGCCCCCGGCTTCAGATACACCGGGCCGCTGAGCGGCTGGTCGAGCAGCGGCGTGAACGCCCTCGCGTACCCATAGATCGAGCCGGCTGGACAGGCGTTCGCGGCGAACTGGTCTCGCGTGCAGACCGTGCGGATGTGGGACTGGTCGAGCTGGATCGACTTCGGCAGCGTCACCGCTACGCGGCTGATGTTGGCGTCGCCGCTCTGAGCCGTCAGCACCGCTCGCAGCTTCGGGTGGCCGTTTCGCCTGAAGTCCTTCCTGTGTCCGAAGAGGCGAAGGGAAAGTTTGGGCCCGAAGGGGAGCTTGTCGCAGCCGCCGACTTGGAACGGGACCGAGACCGAGTCGGGGAAGAAGGCGGCGGGATTGGATGGGTCGGCGCCGCCGCCGAAGAGCGTGCCGCCGACCGCCGTCGGGTTGCAGCTGGTCGGGTTGAGGGCGAAGCGGCCCCTATCGATCCTCACCCCGATCGAGCGGATGTCGAGCTTGACGCCGCCGAAGACGTGGGGGATCGGGTCCGAGACGGCGTGGACCTGGGCGGTGGTGGGATCGACGTGGAGCGCCACCCGCACCACGACCGTGCCGAGGTCGAACGGCCCGGCCGTGGCGGGGGTGACGACCGCCAGGGAGAGCGGGGCGCCCTTGTAGGGGCCCGCGAGGTAGACCTTTCCGTCGATATGGAGGGGGCTGGAGCCGGCCCCGGTCGCGATCGCGGTGCTGCCGACCAGGCTGGCCGCCGGGCAGCTCGGAGCGCACCTGCTCGACCGCGCCGCCGCTTGCGGCGGCCGCCGCGATCGCGGCTTCCGGGCAGTAGGGAACGCCGGCCAGCTTGACGGTCATGCCCGGCGGGACAGTCGACGTTCGACGCCCTTCAGCTCCTGGGCGCCGTCGGGCCTGGCGATGTCCACGTTGAAATGGCTGAAGGCGCCCGCCTGCGGGTTCGTCGGTCCGGGCGCGCGAAGCCCGGCGCGAAGGGCCGCTCGGCCAGCGTCTTGGCGCAGGGACCGCCGCCCGGCGCCGCGGTCAGGTCGAAGCTCGCCGAGGGAGTGGCCGGCGGGTTCCCGGACCACGGGGTGAGCTGCGTCGTCGTCGGCGTCGGGACCACAGGTGGGCGGGCTGATCAGGCGGCGCCGTCGGGCCGTCGTCGAAGTGCGAGCTGGAAGGAGCTGAACGGGACCTGGGGGTTGTCGGCGAAGGTCGTGGTGAGCTGGCCGGTCTGCGGATCGGCGCTGACGTGGCCGATCAGCCGGACCGAGATCCCGTAGCGAGCCGATTCGGCGTCGACGAAGACGCGGAACTCGTCGCCCGAAGCGGGATCGTTGCTGAGCTGCCGGCCGAGGTAGACGTTCCCGGTCAGGGAGTCGGGGGGCAGCGGCGGGGCCTGGATCGAGACGGTGCCGATCTGCGAGGCGGCGGGGCAGGCGACCGGGTCGGTGGTCCCCTTGCCGAACTGGGCGTCGGTGCAGGCCTGCAGGCCGTTGGCCGCGGAGGGGTTGAGGCCCATGCCGGGCGGCAGCGTGACCTTGGCGGTCCGGAGGTTGGAGTTGGCGATCGCCGCCGACGGATCGAACGGGACGTTGACGTCAACCGTCGCGCCGGCCGGCGAGTCGGTCTGCGTAGCGCCGGGTTCGACCGACACCGTCGGGTCGAACGGGACGTTCGGGCAACCGGTCGGCATCGTCCCGGGCGGCAGCGGCGACTCGATGAGCGGGGACGCCGCTGGGGAACTTGGAGTCGGGGCTCTCGTAGGAGTCGGCGCGCAGGTAGGTCGAGTAGACGTGCTGGAACGGCGGCGTCGCCGGATCGAGGCAGGTGCTGGGGGTGGTGATGAAGGTGCCGTCGCCGGCCTGTCCGTCGAAGACCAGGCGGTTCTTGAGGATCGACCCAGACCGGGGATGTCGGGACGTCGATCGTGAAGTACTCGTGATAGTCGCCGGCCCAGGCGACCCCGGCCCTCAGGTAAACGTCGTTGCCGAGGACGCTGAAGCCGAAGCGCGCCGGCTCGCCGCTCGGGGGGTCGATGTTGTAGACGGTCGGCGAGATTGGCGGGGCAACGAACCCCCACAAGGACGTGGTCACGATGCTCGTCCCGACGTTCGAGCCCACCGGGCACGACGCCGGGTTGGCTTCGAAGACCGCCTGCGCGCACCGGGTGGTCGCCTGAGGGTTGACGCTGAGGCCGACCGGCAGGTCGACGCGGACGTTGTGGACGTTCCCGACCGGCGTTTCGAACGGGCCCACCGTGGTGTGGTCGACGATGAACTGGGTGAAGCCGACGTTCGGGTGCCCTGCCGCCTGCGTGAAGAACTGGCCCGCGGTGTCAACGGAGCATTCCGGGGTGTCCGAGCTGCAGGTTCCCGCCTGCCAGCCGTCGTCGCTCTGCGGCGGGTTGTGCTGCGCGGCGATGATGCCGGCCGCTTGAGCCACCGGCGCGCCCGATGCAAGCGCCGCGGCGACGATCCCCGCCGCAAGAAAACCCCGGGTCCCTGCAACCCACATACAAGCGGACGACGGGTCTCGAACCCGCGACCTCGAGCTTGGGAAGCTCGCGCTCTACCAGCTGAGCTACGTCCGCGCGTCGGGTTGATTCTACGACCGGCGGGCGGTTGCCGGGACCGGGCGGGATCTAACCTTCGGCCCCTGTGAACGCGCGCTCCTTGATCGCCTTCCTCGCCGTCGCGGCCGTCGTCGGCCTGCTCACCTTCGGGCTGTTGAGCAAAGGCTCGTCCGGCGCCGGGGTCGGCGAGGCGGCGCCGGCCGGACCGCTGCCGCGGCTCGACGGCAAGGGCACGGGATCGCTGGCCGACTACCGCGGTCGCTGGGTCCTCGTCAACTTCTGGGCCTCCTGGTGCGTGCCGTGCCGGGAGGAGGCGCCGGTGCTGGAGGACTTCCAGCGGCGAACACGGGCGGGACAGCTTCACGGTGCTGGGAATCGACACCCGCGACCTGAGCGGCGACGGGCAGGCCTTCGTGCGCAAGTACGGGCTCACCTACCCGCAGCTTCGCGACGGCGACGGGCAGCGGGCGCACGACTTCGGCACGACCGGCGTCCCGGAGAACTTCCTCGTCGACCCCGCGGGCAAGCTGCGGCTGCTGCGCCGCGGCCCGGTCACCGCGGAGTACCTGAGGGACTACGTCGCACCGCTGCTGCCCGGCGCGGGCGGGCGCCCATGAGCCAACGACCCGCCGATGGGCCGAAAACACGCCTATATGGCGTGTTTCGGCCCATCGGCGGGTCCTGGCGATCGGGGTGGCGGTGCTGCTGGCGCTGGCTGCGCCCGCTTTCGCGGCCCAGCCACGTGCCTCGCTGACCGACATCGAGGACGAGGTGATGTGCCCGATCTGCGGGACGCTGCTGGAGCTGTCGGATTCGCCGCAGGCGCAGCGGGAGAAAGTCTTCATCGGCGAGCTGATCGCCCGGGGAAAGACGAAGGCGCAGATAGAGGACGCGCTGGTGGCTCAGTACGGGCAGGAGGTGCTGGCGCTGCCGAAGGGCTCCGGCTTCGCCCTCTCCGCCTATCTGGTGCCGATCGTCGCCTTCGTGATCGCGGCGGCGGCGTTGACGCTCGGCGTCCTGCGCTGGCGGCGGGACGCGAAGCCGGCCGGGCCGGCGCCCGCCGCGGCGGGGCCGGAGGGTGAGGACACCGAGCGCCTCGACGCCGACCTGGCCCGTTACGACCTCTGACTCACTTGCCCACCGCGATCAGCCCGGTCACCCGCACGGGCAACCTGCGCGGAACCTTCGAGTCGCCGACGCAGGCGAGAGTGGCGTCGGCCTCTGCGGCCACAGCCGCGAGCGATCCGTCGCCGCTTTCCAGCGGCGGCCCGTCGACGACGACCAACTCGTAGGCGCTGCGCAGCTTTGCGGCTGCGTGGCGGAAGTCCTCCGAGGCGAGCAGGGTCGCGCTGTCGGCGGTCGGCTTGCCCGCCACGACGCAGACGAGGGGCGCGGTCGCGCCGCGCGACTTCGGGCCGGCGAGGACGGCGGGCTGGAGGATCTGCGGCGGCGCTCGCCTCGCGGCGCAGGTACTCGTGCAGGCCCGGAGCCGGGGCGAGCCCGAGCGTTTTCGCGAGCCTCGGCGCGGCGAGGTCGCACTCCAGCAGCGCCGTGCGCCTGCCGGCGGCGGTGGCGGTGGTGGCCAAGCCGATGGCGGCTGCCGACTTGGCGCCCTCCCCGCCGGTGACCAGCACCACCCGGGCCTCGCCCAGCCCGGCGAGCAGGCCGCCGAACGCCTCGAAGTCGGCGCGGCGGATGCGCGGCGGGCCCTTCGCCGCCGCGGCGATCGTCGCCAGGACTGGGCGGCTTCTTCCGCCGCCGGAGCATCACATCCGTTCGGGGGCGGAGATTCCCAGCAGGCCCAGCGACCGGGCGATCGTGCGCTTGGTCAGCAGGCAGAGCGCCAGCCGCGCCCGCTCCACGCCCTCGCCCTCGGCGCCGACCACCTGACAGTCGCGGTAGAAGGCGTGGAAGTCGGCGGCGACCGTCGTCGAGTAGGCGCAGATCCGGTGCGGGGCGCGGCGGGCGGCCGCTTCGCGCACCTCCTCGGGGAACTCCAGCAGCCGCTTGACCAGCGCCCGCTCGGCCGGCTCCAGCGGGACCGATCCGCCGGCTGCGCCCGGCTCGGCGGCCGACGCCTCCGCCCCCTCCCCCGCCTTGCGCAGGATGCTTGCGATCCGCGCGTGCGCGTACTGGACGTAGTAGACGGGGTTCTCGTTGGACTGGCGGCGCGCCAGCTCCAAGTCGAGGTCGACCGTGGTGTCGTGGCTGCGCCACAGCATGAACCAGCGCGCCGCGTCGACCCCGATGTCGTCGATCAGCTCGTCGAGGGAGACGAAGTCGCCGCTGCGCTTCGACATCTGGGAGCGCTCGCCCTCCTCGACGATGTGGACGAGACGCATGATCAGCGCCTCGAAGTGGCCGGGGTCGGCCCCCAGCGCCTCGATCGCGGCCCGGATGCGAGGGACGTAGCCGTGGTGGTCGGCGCCGAGCACGTCGATCAGCCGTCCGAAGCCGCGCTCCAGCTTGTCCCAGTGGTAGGCGACGTCGGCGGCGAGGTAGGTGGGCTCACCGCTGGCCCGGATCAGCACCCGGTCCTTGTCGTCGCCGAATTCGGTGGTGCGCAGCCACAGCGCCCCTTCGCTCTCGTAGGTGTGGCCGCGCTCGCGGAGCTGGCCGAGCGCCGTCTCGACCTCGCCGCGCGCGTAGAGATCGCGCTCCGAGAACCAGCTGTCGAAGCGGACCCCGAAGCGGTCGAGGGTGGCGCGCACCGCCTCGATCATCAGCTCGACGCCGCGTCGCCCGACCGCCTCGGAGTCGGCGGGGTCGACCCCCTCGGCCGCGAGGCGCTCGGCGAGCTCGGCGACGTAATCGCCCCCATAGCCGTCCTCGGGAGGCTCCGCCCCGGTCATGCGGGCGGCGATCGAGGCGGCGAAGCGGTCGATCTGGCCGCCTGCGTCGTTGACGTAGAACTCGCGCCCCACCTCGTGGCCGACCGCCTCGAGGAGGCGGACGAGCGAGTCGCCGTAGGCCGCGTGGCGGCCGCCGCCGACGTGCAGCGGCCCGGTCGGGTTGGCGGAGACGAACTCGACCAGGACGCGCTCGGGGACGTCCGTCCGGGAGCGCCCCAGCTCCTCGCCCGCGGCGGCCAGGGCGGCCATCGCGCGGCGGTGCCAGGCGTCGGAGAGGAAGAGGTTGACGAAGCCCGGGCCGGCAACCTCGATCCGCTCGACGCCGTCGCCGAGGGTGCGTTCCAGCTCGGCGCGGAGGCGCTCGGCAACGTCGCGTGGCTTCTCCCCCAGCGGGGCGGCGAGCAGCATCGCGGCGTTGGAGCTGTAGTCGCCGAGCTCGGGCTGGCGCGGGCGCTCGAGGGTCGGCGCAGGGCCGGTCGGCTCGCCGTCGCGCAGGGCGCGGGCGGCGTCGCCCACGGCGGCGCGCAGCCCGGCGATCGGGTCGGCGGCAGCGGTCATCGCACTCATCGTATGGAGCGCTCGTAGGCGACGGCGGCGCCGATCCGCTCGATCGTCGCCGGGTGGGTGCCGAAGAGGAGTTGGAGGGCCGCCGGGGGCGCGGGATCGGCGACGTTGGAGACGGCGAGGCGCTGCTGAAGGCGGATGAACGCCTTCGGGTCGTGGGTCAGCTCCAGGGCAGAGGTGTCCGCCCGCGCCTCGACCGCGCGCGAGAGCTGGTTGCCGGGAACGCCGAGGACGAAGGCGGCGACGGCGACCGAGAGGGCGAGGGCCGGGAGGACGGCGGGGGTGCGGGGATCGTCGCCGCTGCGGCGCGCCAGCGCCGTGGCCGAGAGCTGCACGAAGAGCATTCCGAGCGGGGCGATCAGGGCGACGAAGAGGAGGCCGCGAAGGATGTCGTCCCCCTTCACGTGTCCCAGCTCGTGGGCGACGACCGCGCGCAGCTCGGCCGGCGACAGCTCGCGGATCGTGTTGTCGTAGAGGACGACCCGCTTGGTCGATCCCAGCCCGTCGACGTAGGCGTTGATCGCGGTGGAGCGGCGGCTGGCGTCGACCCGGTAGACCTGCCCGATCTTCACCCCCGCCCGGCGGCCGAGCGCCAGCACCTCGGAGCGGGTGCGCCCGGCGGGCAGCGGCTCGAACTTGTTGAAGACGGGCGCCAGCACCACCGGCGCCAGCCAGGTGAAGACGGCCGCTGCGCCGATCGCCAGCACCGTGCCGCCGATCCAGAAGCGGCGGCCGAGGCGGCGCAGCAGCGCCATCGCCGCCGCGCCGCCGAACGCCGCCAGGACGACGCCGATCCCGGTCGCGCGGGCCTGGTCGCCGAGCCACGGGCCGAACGCCTGGGTGGAGAGGCCGACGTCGCGGGCGCGCTGGTTGGCGAGGGCGCCAAGCGGCAGGCCGGCGACGGCCAGGGTCAGCGAGATCCCGGCGCCGACGGCGGCCGCCCCCAGGATCGGCCGGCGGGACGCCACGCCGAAGGCGCGGCGCAGCGGCGCCGGCCGCCACAGCGCCAGCGCGACCAGCACGCCGCCCTCGACCCCCAGCGCGCCGAGGCCGATCGACCGTTGCGTGTCGCGGAAGTCGGAGGCGCGTTGCAGCTCGACAGCGCTGAAGTAGGCGCGCTCGGGCACGGCGGCGGAACGGATCGTCTCCGCCCGTGGCCGCATCAGCCAGACCGCCCCCTCGGCGACGACGATCGCGGCGACCGCGACCACCCCCACGCGAATGGCGCCCTGACGGGTCAGATTGGTGCGCACGGCCACTCGCCTCTACGATAGACGGCTCCTTCGGGCCGATCGGGAGGGGACGGTCGAAGGGTAGAGTCAGCCCAGTCGCAGCCGATGAAGGTCGCCGTCATCACCGACATCCACTCCAATCTCCCTGCGCTCGAAGCGGTGCTCGGGGCGATCGACGCCTCGGGGGCCGAGGAGGTCTGGTGCCTGGGCGACGTGGTCGGCTACGGGGCCGAGCCCGACGCCTGCGCCGACCTGGTGCGGGAGCGTTGCGCCGCCTGCCTGGTCGGCAACCACGACCTCGCGGTGCTGGGGGCGCTGGATCTCTCCGCCTTCTCGGAGACCGCTGCCGAGGCGGTCGAGTGGACCCGCGAGAATGCCGCGGAGCGGACTCTGGAGTTCCTGCGGGAACTGGAGCCGGCCGGCCTGCGCGCGGGTGTGGCGCTCTTTCACGCCTCCCCGCGCGACCCGGTCTGGGAGTACGTGCTCTCGGTCGAGCAGGCGGAGGCCTGCCTGGTGCTCCAGCCGGAGCGGATAAGCCTGGTCGGCCACTCGCACGTCGCGCTGTTCTTCACGCAGCCCGACAGTGGCGAGCCGGGCGAGGCGCGGGGCGCCCAGATGAGCGACGGGGCACTGCTCGACCTCAGCCGGGGCGCCTGGCTGGTCAATCCGGGCAGCGTCGGCCAGCCCCGCGACGGCGACCCGCGCGCCGCCTGGCTGGAGCTGGACACCGAAGAGGAGATGGCCCGCTTCCACCGCGTCCCCTACGACGTCGACCGCGCCGCCGAGGCGATCGCCGCCGCCGGACTGCCAAAGCGCCTCGGCGACCGCCTCCACGTGGGCACGTGACGTTCAGATGCAGGGAAAATCCGGGCCTGAGGCCGTTGTCTAGACTCGCTTTCATGCGTCGCTTGACCGCATCCCTGCTCGCACTCGTGCTCGGCGCCGCCGCAGCGGTGGCGCTCGTCTCCTGTGGCGGAGGAGGCAACGCCGAGCTGCTGCCGGGCAACACCGCGAAGGAGATCACGGCTAACCTCGACAAGGTCAAGCAGCTCGCGAGCGGCGGCGACTGCGTGGGAGCGCAGAGCGAGGCACAGCAGGTGAGCGCGCAGATCGACGCGCTCGGCGGGGTCGACAAGCGGCTGAAGCAGGCACTGCGCGAGGGCGCCGTCCGGCTCAACGAGGTGGTCGCGAACTGTTCCACGACGACCACCGTGCCGACCGCCCCGACCACCGTGCCGGCGACCACCGACACCTCGCGCACGACCACGACGAACAAGAAGCCTCCCAAGAAACTCCCGACGACTCCCACGACGACGACGCCGACCACGCCTACGACCTCGACGCCGACGACTCCCACAAGCACCACACCAACCACGCCGACGCCCGCCCCGCCGACCGGCGGCGGGGGCACGGGTGCGCCCTCCGGAGGCGTCGGCCCGAGCAGCCCGGCGGGCAACTGATGGAGACCCTCTCAGGGCGGTACGAGATCATCGACCGGCTCGGCTCGGGTGGGATGTCGAGCGTCTACCGGGCGACCGACCGCACCCTGGAGCGGACCGTCGCGGTCAAGGTCCTCGCCGAGCACCTCTCCGACGACGAGCGCTTCGTCGCCCGCTTCCGCCGCGAGGCGCTCGCCGTCGCCAAGCTGATCCACCCCAACATCGTCCAGGTCTACGACACCGGCGTCGACGAGGGGCGCCACTACATCGTGATGGAGTACGTCGAGGGGCGCTCGGGCGCGCAGCTGCTGCAGCGGCAGGGCCCGCTGGACGCCGAGACGACTGCCGAGATCGGGATCCAGGCCTGCGCCGGGCTCGACTACGCGCACCGGCGCGGGATCATCCACCGCGACGTCAAGCCGGGCAACCTGATGATCGTCGGCGGGCCGGTCGGCGGCGGCGCCCAGCTAGCCGTGAAGCTGACCGACTTCGGAATCGCGCGGGCGGTCGAGCAGACTCGGATCACCCAGGTCGGCTCGGTGGTCGGCACCGCCGCCTATCTCTCCCCCGAGCAGGTGCGGGGAGAGGAGGCGACGCCGGCGACCGACGTCTACGCGCTCGGCGTCGTCCTCTACCAGTTCCTGACCGGGCGACTGCCGTATGAGGGCTCCTCCCTGGCCGAGCTGGCGGTGCGCCAGCAGAACGAGCGGCCGCTGCCGCCCAGCACCTACAACGGCGAGGTGCCGGAGACGCTGGGCGCGGCGGTGCTGCGGGCGCTGGAGGGCGACCCGAGCCGCCGCTACGCCAGCGCCGCAGAGCTGGCGGGCGGCCTGCGGCTGGGGCTGCAGGGCGAGGACGTGACGCTGCCGCTGGCCGAGGGTGCGACGCCGACCCGCACACTGGGCGGCGGCGAAACCGCGACGCGACGTCTCGACCGAACCGCGCAAACCGAGTACCGCCCGGCTCCGTCGCCGACCAGGCGCCCGGCGCCACGCCGCCCGGCGCCGCCGATCCAGCCGGTGGAGGCGCGCAAGCGGGGGGCGTTTTCGCGCTTCGTCAGGTTCGTCTTCGCCGCGATCGCGCTCGTTCTGATCGCGGCGGCGGTTGCCGCGGCGGTGATCGTCACCACCGACAAGGCGGCTGGGGTGAAGGTGACCAAGGTTGCCGGGGACACCGTGGATCAGGTGGTCAAGGACCTCAAAGACCTGGTCAAGAAGAACACGAAGTAGCCGTCCAGGGAGGTTCTCCGGCAAGGATGTTCGCGGCGTAGGTAGTGAAGCTTCCGGCCGTGATGGCGGTTCGGGCGTGGGTGGTTAGTTGGTGCATGTAGGTGAGGTTGTGCAGACACAGCAGGCGGACGGCGGTTAGCTCTTCTGCTCGGGACAGGTAGCTGATGTAGTCGCGGTCGTGGTGCTGGCAGGCGGGGCAGGGGCAGCCGTGTACGAGTGGATTGCTATCTCCTACCCAGCCGGACTTGCGGAGGTCGAGGCGGAAGCGGGTTTCCGGGCTGGGGGCGAGGGCGACGCCGTGGCGGGCGAGGCGGGTGGGGACGGCGCAGTCGTACACGTCGAGGCCTAGGGCGATGCCGGCGAGCAGGTCGTCGACCTCGCCTATGCCGAGCAGGTGCTTCGGCGCCTCTTCGGGCAGCAGCGGCGCGGTGAAGGCCAGCACCTCGCGCATCTCGTCCTTGTCCCGTCCCAGCGTTCCCCCGATCGCGATCCCATCGACCCCGGCCTCGGATACCACCTGCGCCGACTCCCGCCGCAGATCCTCATGGACCCCGCCCTGAACGATCCCGAACACGGCCTGCCGCTCGGGCCCGTTCTCTCGGTGCCACTTCAGGCAACGGTCGAGCCACCGATGCGTCCGCTCGGTGGACCGAGCCGTGTACTCCCGATCGGCGTGGTACGGAGTGCACTCGTCGAAGACAAGAGCGATGTCGGACCCGAGCTTCGCCTGCACCTCCATCGAGACCTCAGGCGAGATGAACAGCGAAGACCCATCCCGTAAGAGCGAAACCGAACCCCCTCCTCGCCGATCGAAACCACAGACCCCTGCTCCCCCCCGGGCCGCCCGCTCCCCTTCACCTCATCGGCAACCCCACCATGAGCAAGCGAGAACACCTGAAAACCACCCGAATCGGTGATCAACGAACGCTCCCACCCCATAAAGCCATGCAGCCCCCCGGCTGCTTCGATCCGATCCGGCCCGGGTGAAACGAACAGGTGGTACGTGTTCCCAAGAATCAGCTCGTACCCAAGCCCAGCAACCTCCGCGGACTCCAACCCGCGCACCGTCCCCTTGGTCGCCAACGGGATGAAGGCCGGCGTGTGAACGACGCCGTGCGCCGTATGCAGCACCCCGGCCCGCGCAGCCCCATCCCGCGCCTCGACCTCGAACCTCAGCCTCTCCGGCTCGTACCTCACCGCTCCCTCAGCTTCCGCTGTTCCTTTGCCGCATTATTTGGAGCAAAGGAACAGCGGAAGCTCATTGGGTGCCGGCGATCAGGGAGCTACCCGTCATTGCTTCCGGCTGGGGGATGCCGAGGAGTTCCAGGGCGGTCGGGGCGACGTCGGCGAGGATCCCGCCGTCACGAAGCTGCAGTCCCTCGACGGTGACGATCAGCGGCACCGGGTTGAGGGAGTGCGCCGTGTTGGGCGACCCGTCCGGCTCGAGCATGTGGTCGCAGTTGCCGTGGTCCGCGGTGACGATGCAGGCGCCGCCGCTGCGCTCGACCGCCTCGACCACGTCGGCGAGGCAACCGTCGACCTCCTCGACCGCCTTCACCGCCGCCGGGATCACCCCGGTGTGCCCGACCATGTCGGGGTTGGCGAAGTTGACGATCCCGAACTTGTAGTCACCGCTCGACCAGTGACTCGTGAACGCGTCGGCGGCAGCCCGGGCGCTCATCTCCGGCTTGTGGTCGTAGGTTGGGACATCGCGCGGGGACTCGACCAGGTACCGCTCCTCCCCGTCCCACTCCTGCTCCCGCCCCCCGTTGAAGAAGTAGGTCACGTGCGCGTACTTCTCGGTCTCGGCGACGTGCAGCTGCCGCCCACCCGCCTCGGACACCACCTCGGCCAGGGTCGTCTTCGGCCGCGCCTCCGGGAAGGCGACCGGGTAGGGCCAGCCCTTGCGGTACTCGGTCATCGTGGTCAGGTCGAGGAGCGGGCCGCCGGCGCGGGAGAACTCGTCGAATTCCGGCTCGGCCAGCGCCCGGGTCATCTGCCGTGCCCGGTCGGGGCGAAAGTTGACGAAGATCGCGACGTCGCCCGCGGCGGCGCCGTCGTAGTCGCCGATCACGGTCGGCTTGACGAACTCGTCGGTCTCGTCACGCTCATATGACGCCGCGATCGCCTCCTCGGCGCTTGCCACACGCAACCCCTCGGCATGGACGATCGCGTCGTAGGCGAGTTTGGTCCGCTCCCAGCGGGTGTCGCGGTCCATCGCGTAGTAGCGGCCGCCGACGGTGGCGATGCGCCCCGCGTGGCGCAGCCAGCGCTCCAGCTCGGCGAGGTAGCCACGCCCGCCGTGCGGGAGGGTGTCGCGGCCATCGGTGAAGGCGTGGAAGACGACGTCGGGAACGCCCTCCTGGGAGGCCAGCTCGATGGTGGCCTCGATGTGCTCCCAGCCGGAGTGGACGCCGCCGTCGGAGACGAGGCCGAGCAGGTGCAGGCGACCGCGAGGGCTGTTGCGAGCCCGCTCGCAGGCGGCCAGCAGCGCCTCGTTCTCGAAGAAGGCGCCGTCGGCGATCGCGTCGTCGATCCGCGCCAGGTCCTGCTTGACGATCGCCCCGGCGCCGAGGTTGAGGTGGCCGACCTCGGAGTTGCCCATCTGCCCGTCGGGAAGGCCGACGTCGAGGCCCTGGGCGGAGAGCTGCGTGTGGGGGAAGCCGTCCCAGAGGCGGTCGAAGACCGGGGTGCTTGCCTGGGAGATCGCGTTGCCGGGACCGGGCTCGGCCAGCCCCCACCCGTCGAGGATGACCAGCGCCAGCGAGGGGACGGAGAGCCCCTTCATCCAGCCGCCGCGACGATCGCCGCGAAGTCGGCGGGGTCCAGGCTTGCGCCGCCGACCAGCGCCCCGTCGATATCGGGCTGCGCCATCAGCTCGGCCGCGTTGCCGGGCTTCACCGAGCCGCCGTAGAGGATCCGCACCTCCTCCGCCGCGACGCCACGCTCGCGCAGCGTGTCGCGGATGAAGGCGACCGTCTCCTGGGCCTGCTCGGGCGTCGCGGTGCGGCCGGTGCCGATCGCCCAGATCGGCTCGTAGGCGATCACGACGCGGGCCAGATCGCCCAACCCGACCTCGGCGAGGTCGGCCTGGAGCTGGCGCTTCAGCACCGCCTCGGTCTGCCCGGCGTCCCGCGCCTCCTCGGTCTCGCCGACGCAGAGGATCGGCTCGAGGCCGGCGGCGAGCGCCGCGGGGACCTTGTGCGCCAGCGCCTCGTCGGCCTCGCAGAAGAGCTGGCGGCGCTCGGAGTGGCCGAGGACCACCGCGTCGACACCGGCCTCAACCAGCATCGCGGCCGAGACCTCGCCGGTGAAGGCGCCCGACTCCTCCTCGTGCATGTTCTGGGCGGCGACCCGCACGGCGCTGCCGCGCGAGCGCTCCACCACCTCGCCGAGGGCGAGGAAGGGCGGGCAGATCACGACGTCGTGCCGGGTCGCCGCGATCTGCGGCAGCAGCGCGTCGACGAACCGCGCAGCCTCGGCGACTGTCTTGTGCATCTTCCAGTTGGCGGCGATGTAGGGCGTGCGCTCAGGCATCGAGCAAAGCCTCCACTCCCGGCAGCTTCTTTCCCTCCAGCAACTCCAACGATGCTCCTCCTCCGGTCGAGAGCCAATCCACCTTTTCACCAAGCCCGAACTGCTGCAGCGCGGCCACCGAGTCGCCACCGCCGACCACGGTCGTCCCGGGCGCCTCGGCCACCGCATCGGCGACGGCCCGCGTCCCGGCCGCGAACGGCTCCAGCTCGAAGGCGCCCATCGGCCCGTTCCACAGCACCGTGCCGGCGGCGGCTATCGCCTCGGCGTAGGCGCGCGCCGTCCTCGGGCCAATGTCCAGCCCCATCCAGCCGTCGGGAACCTCGACGTCGTCGATCTCGCGACGGTCGGCGCCGGCGTCGAAGCTCTCGCCCAACACCAGGTCGACCGGCAGCTTCAGCTCGCATTCGGCCGCTCTGGACCGCTCCAGCGCCTCGGCCGCCAGCTTCACGCCCTCGTCCTCGACCAGCGAGTCGCCGGTCGCGATCCCCTGCACCCGGAAGAAGCAGAAGCACATCGCGCCGCCGATCAGGATCTCGTCGGCGATCTCGAGGAAGCGGTCGATCACCCCGACCTTGTCGGTGACCTTGGCGCCGCCGAGCACGACGACGAGCGGCCGCCGCGGCGAGTCGACCACCGCCGTCAGCTCGGTCACCTCGCGCTCCAGCAGCAGGCCGGCGTATCCGGGCAGGAGGTGAGCCACGCCCTCGGTGCTGGCGTGGGCGCGGTGGGCGGCGCCGAAGGCGTCGTTGACGTAGAGGTCGGCCAGCTCGGCGAGGGCGCCGGCCAGCGCCGGGTCGTTCTCGGTCTCGCCCGGCTCGAAGCGGACGTTCTCCAGCAGCAGCACGTCGCCCGGCCCCAGCGCGCCGGCCATCGAGTCGACGTCGCCGCCGATCACCGCCGGCGCCTGCCGCACCTCCGCCCCCAGCAGCTCGGCCAGCCGCTCCCCCACCGGGCGCATCGAGAGCCCCGGATCGGTCTTCCCCTTCGGCCGCCCCAGGTGGGAGACGAGCACCAGCGCCGCGCCGCGCTCGCGCAGCAGCTCGATCGTCGGCAGCGCGGCGCGGATCCGCGTGTCGTCGGCGACCTCGCCGCCGTCCAGCGGCACGTTGAAGTCGACCCGGACCAGCACCCGCCGGCCCGCCACCTCCGCGTCGCGGACGCTTGCCTTGGAGAAGCTCACCGCGCCCGGCGGGTCAGCCGCCGAGGACCTTGGACGCCAGCTCGACGCAGCGGTTCGAGTAGCCCCACTCGTTGTCGTACCAGGAGACCACCTTGACCAGGCGGCCGTCGCCGATCGTCATCGTCTGGCCGGCGTCGAAGATCGAGGAGTGGGGGTCCTGGACGATGTCGGTGGAGACGATCGGGTCCTCGGTGTAGGAGAGGATCCCCTTCATCGGGCCCTCCGCGGCGGCCTTGACGGCGGCGTTGACCGCCTCGGCGCTGGTCGGCTCGGGAGTGCTGAAGACGAGGTCGACGACCGAGCCGGTCGCCACCGGCGCCCGCATCGCGAACCCGTTCAGCTTGCCGTTCAGCTCCGGCAGCACCAGCCCGACCGCCTTGGCGGCGCCGGTCGTGGTCGGGATCAGGTTGAGCGCCGCGGCGCGGGCCCGGCGCAGGTCCTTGTGCGGCATGTCCTGGAGGCGCTGGTCGGCGGTGTAGGCGTGAATCGTCGTCATCAGCCCCTGCTCGATCCCAAACGAGTCGTTCAGCACCTTGGCGAGCGGCGCCAGGCAGTTGGTCGTGCAGGAGGCGTTGGAGATGATGTGGTGGCTGGCCGGGTCATAGGCGGTGTCGAAGTTGACGCCGAGCGCGACGGTCACGTCGGGCTCCTTGGCCGGGGCGGAGATGATCACCTTCTTGGCGCCCGCCTCGAGGTGCTTGGCGGCGTCGTCGCGGGCGGTGAAGAACCCGGTGGACTCGATCACCACCTCGACTCCGAGGTCGGCCCAGGGCAGCGCCGCCGGGTCGCGCTCGGAGAGCACCTCGATCGCGGCGCCGTCGACCGCGATCGACCCCTCCCCCGCCTCGACCGTGCCCGGGAAGCGCCCCAGGATCGAGTCGTACTTGAGCAGGTGCGCGAGCGTGCCGGGGTCGGTGAGGTCGTTGACAGCGACGAACTCGAGGTCGGCCCCCGCCGCGTGAGCCGCGCGGAAGACGTTGCGCCCGATGCGCCCAAAGCCGTTGATGCCGACCTTCAGTGCCATGAATCAATTCCCTCCTGAGTCGTTGAATCTCGATTATGAAGTTGCGATTTGAGGTCGGTGCGGCCGCGGCGTTCAGTCGTTGCCGATCGTCACCTCGACCTCGTAGCCATCCGGGTCTTTCAGAAATGCCGAGTAGGAGCCCGAGCCGTGGGCCCGCCTCTCCCCGGGCTCGCTGAGGCTGGTGCCGCCCCCGGCGACACCGCCCTCCCAGGCGGCCTTGACGGCGACGATCCCCAGGGCCGAGAAGCTGACGAAGCCGAAGCCCGGCTTCGCCTCGTGGTTGGCGGAGATGAAGAAGACCGGCTTGGCGATGCCCCAGCCAATCGTCCTGTCGTCGTCGAAGTGGCGCCGCCAACCGAGCGGCCCGAGCAGCGCGTCGTAGAAGGAGGCGCTGCGGTCGAGGTCGGAAACCTCCAAGAGGACGTGGTGCAACATCGCGGCGCGGAGGCTATAAGGGGACCCTACCCCGGCGTCTTCCGCTCAGCCGCTCGCGCGGGGTCCAGCGGAAGAAGCGGACCGAGAGGAGGAGGCCGGCGACTCCCCAGGCGACGACCACGGCGAGGTTGCTCCACTCCAGGCCCGAGCCGCCCCCGCTGGCCGGGACGTAGACGTTGAAGAAGGCCTCGAAGAAGTGGCGGACCGGGAAGGCGTCGGCGAAGTGGATGACGCCGCTGGGCAGCTGGTCGTCGGGGATGAAGACGCCGGAGAGGAAGTAGAGGGGCAGCAGCAGCGCGTTGACGATCGGGGCGGCGGCGTCCTGGGAGGGGATCGCCGCGGTCAGCGCGATCCCGAGGCAGCAGAAGGCGGCGGCGCCGACCACCAGCACGACCAGCAGCTCCGGCAGCCGGCCCCAGGGGATCGCGACGCCGTAGAGGAGGCGGCCGATCGCCGCGATCAGCGCCATCATCAGCAGCGCGACGACGATCGAGTTGCCGATCCGGCCGGCGATGAAGACCCAGGGCGGCATCGGCGTGCCGCGGCCGCGCTTCAGGCGGCCGTCCTCGCGGGCGATCACCAGCGACATCGCCAGGCTCTGCATCGTCGCCGAGATCACCGAGAGGGTGATGATCGCCGGCACGTAGTAGGTCGGTCGTCTCGATCCCGCCCCGCACGTCGACGGTCTGGTCGCCGAAGACGGTGGCGAAGATCAGCAGCAGGATGACCGGGAAGCACCACGGTGAAGAAGACGGAGGCCGGGTTGCGCCAGAAGGCCTTCTGGTCGTAGCGGAACTGGTGGAGGACGAGGTTCATGTCTGTTCGGTCAGCTCCAGGTAGACGTCCTCAGAGCTGGGGCGCTTCACCTCCAGCCCCTCGAGGTCCACCCCCTCGGCCAGCGCTCGGCCGGTCAGCTCGTGCAGGGTCTTGACCGGGGTCGTCGTCTCCAGGGAGACCTCGCCGTCGTCGCCGCGGTAGGTGATCGTCGTCGGCTGGTTCTCGCGGTCGCCGAGGTCCTCCGGGGTGCCCCGGGCGACGATCTCGCCACGCGGCGATGATCGTCACCCGGTCGGCGAGGCGCTGCGCCTCGTCCATGTAGTGGGTGGTGAGGAAGACCGTCTTGCCGAGGTCGCGCAGGCCGGCGATCACGTCCCAGGCCTGGCGGCGCGCCGAGGGGTCGAACCCGGTGGTCGGCTCGTCGAGGAAGAGCAGCTCGGGGTCGCCGATCAGCGCCATGCCGACGTCGAGGCGGCGCTGCTGACCGCCGGAGAGGCCGCTGGCGCGGGCGTCGGCCTTCTCCCCCAGCCCGACCAGCTCGATCGTCTCCTCGATCGGCCGCGGCGCGCTGTAGTAGCCGGCGTAGAGGGCGAGCGACTCGCGCACCGTCAGGTAGGGGTCGAGCCGGCAGCTCTGCAGGACGATGCCGATCCGCTCGCGCCACTCGCGCCCGGCGTGCTGCGGGTCCTCGCCCAGCACCGTGACCTCGCCGGCGTCCGCGCTTGCGGTAGCCCTCGAGGATCTCCACCGTGGTCGTCTTGCCGGCGCCGTTCGGCCCGAGGAAGGCGAAGACCTCGCCGGGCTGGACGTCGAGGTCGATGCCGCGCACCGCCTCGATCTCGCCGTAGCTCTTGCGCAGGCCGCGTGATGGAGATGACAGGTTCGGACAAGGCGGCCCGATTCTATGGACGTGAGGCCCAGACGCCGCCAGACAAGGACGCAGGGAGTCTGAACAGCAGCGCTACTCAGACGACTGAGGACGCCGTATGGCGGTGTCCGGGTCGACGTCGCGGTGCTTGACGCGGACGATCACGTCGTCGCGGTCAGCCGAGGTCGCGGCGGATCCGGTCGGCGACGGTGACCGAGCGGTGCCGCCCGCCGGTGCAGCCGACCGCGATCGTCAGGTGGCTCTTGCCCTCGGCGACGTAGGCGGGGACGAGGAACTCGAGCAGCGGCAGCAGCCGGCCGTAGAACTCCCCCGCCTGGGTGCCCGACTCGACGTAGTCGCGCACCTCCTCGTCGAGCCCGGTCAGCGGGCGCAGCTCGTCGACGTAGTGGGGGTTGGGCAGGAAGCGGACGTCGAGGGTGAGGTCGGCGTCGCGCGGCGGGCCGTTCTTGAAGCCGAAGGTGAGCAGGGTCAGCGCCAGCTTGCCGTCTCGTGGCGCGCCCAGCATCTCCTCGGCGATCCGGCGCCGCAGCATCGCCGCCGGTCAGGTCGCTGGTGTCCATCACCACGTCGGCGCGGGCGCGCAGCGGCGCCAGCAGCTCGCGCTCGGCCCGGATCCCGTCGACGATCCGCCCCTCCGGCGCCAGCGGGTGGCGGCGGCGGGTCTCCTTGTAGCGGTCGAGCAGCGTCTCCTCGTCGGCCTCGAGGAAGAGGACCTTCGGCTTCAGCCCGTCGGCCTCGAGGTCGTCGAGCACCTGGACCAGGTCGTCGAAGTAGTCGCCGCCGCGCACGTCGGAGACGACCGCGGCCCGCTCGACCCCGCTGCCCTCGTGGCGGAACAGCTCGCCGAGGCTGCCGATCATCCGCGGCGGCAGGTTGTCGACGCAGAAGTAGCCGCCGTCCTCGAAGGCGGCGATCGCCTCGGACTTGCCGGCCCCGGAGTGGCCGGTGATGACGACCAGCGTCACCTCCCTGCCCGGCACCTTGCCGTTGCCGCCCCTCCCCCGCTTCTCGATTTTCTCGACCTTCGCCATCGATTCCTCAGCCCGTTCTGTTGAGCTGCTCGTGGATCTCACGCGCTACTTTGCCAGGCACGCCGGGCACTGCCTCGAGCTCCTCGCGCGTGGCGGCCAGAAACCGCTCTGGAGAGCCGAAATGCTGGAGCAGAGCGCGCTTGCGGACCGGCCCGACGCCCTTCAGCTCGTCGAGCACCGAGCCGCGTCATCGCCCGGTCGCGGCGGCCGCGGTGGTGCTCGATCGCGAAGCGGTGCGCCTCGTCGCGGACCCGCTGCAGCAGCTTCGAGGCCTCGGAGTCGGCGGCGCAGGTCGAGCGGCGCCGAGCGGCCCGGGACGTAGACCTCCTCCAGCCGCTTGGCGAGGCCGATCACGGTGACGCCGCGCTCGACGAAGGGGCGCAGGGCGCGCATCCCGGCGGCGAGCTGGCCCTTGCCGCCGTCGATCATGACCAGCGAGGGCAGCGAGGCGAAGCTCTCGTCGCGCTTGCCGTCGTGGGGCGAGAGGTCGGCCTGCTCGAGGTAGCGGTTCATGCGTCTCGTCAACACCTCTTCCATCGAGGCGAAGTCGTCGGAACCGTTGGCGCGCTCGCCGCGCATCCGGAAGCTCCTGTAGTCGGCCTTCTTCGTCGCTCCCCCCTCGAACACGACCATCGAGGCGACGGTGTGCTCGCCGCCGAGGTTGGAGATGTCGAAGCCCTCGATCCGCACCGGCAGCTCCTCCATCCCCAGCGCCTCGCGCAGGCTGGACAGCGACTCGACCCGGCGCTGGCGGCGGTGCTCGCGGCGCAGCCGGTCCTGGTCGAGCGCGAGGCGGGCGTTGCGCTCGGCCAGCTCGCGCAGGCGGCGCTTGTCGCCGCGCTCCGCGACCCGCACCTCGACCGGGGAGCCGCGCCGCTCGCCCAGCGCCTCGGCCAGCACCTCGGCCCGCTCGCGCAGGTAGGGCCCGACGACGATCGTCCGCGGCATCGCCGGCGAGGCCGCGTAGTACTGGCCGATGAACTCCTCGGCGACCTCGGCCGGCTCGCGCTCGGCCTGGTTCTCGAGGTAGAAGCTCTGGCGCTCGGCGAGGATGCCGTCGCGGACCTGGAAGACCTGGGCGTTGGCGTCGGCGCCCCTCGACCGCGACGCCGATCAGGTCGGCGGTGCCGACCGAGCCGCCGGCGACGCGCTGGCGCTCGAACAGCGAGCGGATCGCCTTGAGCCGGTCGCGGTGCAGGGCGGCGCGCTCGAACTCGCGCGCCGCGGCCGCCTCCTCCATCTTCGCTCGTCTCGTCGCCCTCGACCTGGCGGTAGCGGCCGGAGAGGAAGTCGACGATCGCGTCGATGTTGCGCCGGTACTCCTCGCGGCCGATGTAGCCGACGCAGGGCGCCCCGCAGCGCTTGATGTAGTAGTCGAGGCAGGGGCTGCCGGAGCGCCGGCCCGGCTCCGGCCCCTCGCAGGTGCGGAACTGGAACAGCTTGCCGAGCAGGTCGAGCGTCTCGCGCACCCGCTTGGCGCTGGAGAAGGGGCCGAAGTAGGCGCGGCCGGGGCGGTGCTTCTCGCGCGTGAAGTAGACCCGCGGGTAGTCCTCGTCGAGGCTGACCGCGACGTAGGGATAGGACTTGTCGTCGCGCAGGCGGATGTTGAAGCGCGGGCGGTGGCGCTTGATGAAGCTCTGCTCGGCGAGCAGCGCCTCGGCCTCGGTGGCGGTGACGAGGCAGTCGATCCGGTCGACGCGGGAAGTGAGGCGCGTTTCGCCTCCGGAGAAGTGGGAGGCGACGCGTTTGCGGATCGAACGCGCCTTGCCGACGTAGATGACCTCGCCCTCGGCTTCGTGGAAGAGGTAGACGCCCGGGGAGTCGGGCAGGCCGCGGCGCTGCTGCGCGACCCGCTCCTCGCGCGAAAGGCTGCCGCTGTCGTCGCCTTTGGCCACAAACCAAAGGGTAGGCTCCTGGCCGTACGGCCAAACTGCCAGCCCGACACGGAGAGCGAGATGACGACCCGGACCCTGAGCCCGCCCGAGCTGAACACCCTGAGAATCGCGATCGACGGAGAGATCGGCACCCTCACCCTCGACCGGCCCGACGCCTTCAACGCGATGAGCCCGGAGATGATCGGCGAGCTGACCGTCGCCTTCGCCTGGCTCGCCGACCTGGCGCCGCTGCGGGCGCTGATCGTCACCGGCGCCGGCAAGGCGTTCTGCGCCGGCGGCGACGTCAACTGGTTCAAGACCGGGGTCGATGACCCTGAGATCGACCTGCCCTCGCAGGTGCGGCGCGGGGCCGAGGCGCTGCACCAGGCGATCGTCGACCTGCGGCGCATCCCCTACCCGGTGATCGCCGCGGTCAACGGGCCGGCGGCGGGCGCCGGCTTCTCGCTGGCGCTCGCCTGCGACACGCGGATCGCCTCCGAGGCGGCCTTCTTCGCCTGCGCCTACGGCCGGATCGGCGCCTCCCCGGACGGCGGCATGACCTACTTCCTGCCGCGGGTCGTCGGTCCCAGCCGGGCGCTGGAGATCCTCCTCAACGATCCCAACATGAGCGCGCAGGACGCGCTGGCCGAACGGATCGTCGCCGAGGTGGTCGCCCCCGACGAGCTGGTCGAGCTGGCGCGGGCCAAGGCCGAGAAGCTGGCCGCAAAGGCGCCGCACTACGTGCGGATGTCGAAGCTGCTCTGCGGCCAGAGCATCGAAAACAGCCTCACCGAGCACCTGCAGCTGGAGCGGCACGGGATCGCCGACAGCATGGCGACCGAGGACCTGCGGGCCGGCGTGACGGCGTTCTTCGCCGGCGAGAAGCCCGAGTTCAGCGGACGCTGAACCGGCGTTGTGGCCCGGTCGTATAGCGCTACAGTCCCTTTAAGTCTCGTTTCCATCCAGGAAAGGACCCCCCGCATGAAGAAGGCTGCCGCCGTGCTCGTCCTCGCACTCGCGTCCGTCGCGTTTGTCGCCTGCGGGAGCAGCAACCCGACCACCACCACAGCCCCGACCGGTGGCGGGACCGGGGCATCGGCCGGCGGCGCAGGCGGTGGCGCGGCGGGCGGTCAGACGGTGAAACTCGCGACCGACCCGAACGGTCAGATCAAATACACGACTGACAGCCTCTCGGCCAAGGCCGGCAACGTGACGATCGACCTCACCAACGCCCAGCCGCTCTCCCACGACGTCGCCGTCGAGGACTCCAGCGGCACGGTGCTGGGCAAGGCGCCGCTCGTCTCCCAGGGCTCGACCAGCGTCACCCTGAGCAACCTGAAGCCGGGTACCTACACCTACTTCTGCACCGTCCCGGGCCACAAAGACGCGGGTATGCAGGGAACCCTGACCGTCAAGTAACTGAGGGAAGCGGCGCCCGTCAGGCGGCGGGGGCCATGACGCGCGTGACCGAGTCGCCCACGAAGCACGGCTTCTCGTTGCCCTCGACCTCGAGGGTGAAGCGAGTCACCACCTGCCACCAGCCGCCGCCTGCCTCGTCTACCGAGACGACCTCGGCGCGGCCGCGGACCTTGGAGTCGACGGGAACGGGGGCCGGGAAGCGGATCTTGTTCCAGCCGTAGTTGACGCCCAGGGCGAAGCCGCTCGAGGAGATCATCTCCTTGCGGAAGCCGTCAACCAGCGAGAGGGTCAGGTTGCCGTGGGCGATCGTCGTCCCGAAAGGGCTCTCGTTCTTCGCCCGCTCGACGTCAACGTGGATCCACTGGTCGTCGCCGGACAGCTCGGCGAAGGTGTCGATGTCGGCCTGGGTGACCGTGCGCCACTCGCTCGGGCCGATCTCCTGCCCGATCAGCGCCTGCATCCCCTCGACGCCCTGTACCTCAACCGTTGCCATCGAGTGGCAGGCTATCGCAGCCATGCGAAGCGGCTCTCAGAGCAGCTCGACCGGGCGGGAGAGCCGCAGGCCGGGGACACGCTCGAAGTGGGAGACGTTCCGCGTCACCAGGATCGCACCGGTCTCGAGGCAGATGCCGGCCTGCATCGCGTCGCGAACGTCGATCGCCTCACCGCTTCGCCGCAGCTCGCCGAGCAGCGCCCCGCCCCGCAGCCCGGCCTTGCGCGTCAGCGTCAGCAAGGGAGCGGCGAGGAGGGCGTGGACCGGCCGCGGGTTCTCGCGGTAGGAACGCCCGAGCGCCAGCTCGAACGCGGTGACGGCCGTCACCCGGTAGCCGCCACCTTGGATCAGGGCCCGGACCAGATCCCGGCCGGGCCCAGCGCCGCGCAGGTAGTCGATCAGGACGTCGGAGTCGAGTACTGGTCCGCTGGCCAAGTCGCCCACGCCTCCTCGCGCGCCCGCTCCCACTCCTTGACGTCACTCTCGCTCCAGGCTCCCTCAGCCTCCGCCAGCGCAGAGGCAAGATCGCCCCCGCCGCCCTGCTCGAGGAGGCGCTCGAGCGCCTCCTCGACGATCGCCGAGAAGCCGCGCATGCCCCGCTCCGCCGCCTTGGCCCTGAGACGGGCGTAGGTGCGATCGCTGAGTTCAATCGTCGTGCGCATTGCTATGTGCATTCTAGCATTTGAATGCATGACTACAGGGCCCTCGTTTCTCACTTACGCCACGAGTCGAATTTCGAAAGTTGGAAGCAGGAGGGCACCGGATCCGCCGAGTAGGGCGAGGATGCGGCTGACGTAGGCCGTGGTCTCGGGGATCGAGGGGACGCAGTGGCAGGCCTGCACCGGGGCCGGGCCGGCGTTGTAGGCGGCGAGGGCCAGGGCCGGCGAGCCGAGCTGGCGGATCAGGTCCGACATCAGGTGGGCCTGGGCCTCGATCGCCGCGACCGGGTCGAAGGGGTCGTGGAGGCCGTAGGCGGCGGCGGTCGAGGGGATGAACTGGGCGATGCCCTGGGCGCCGGCCGGGGAGACGGCGAAGGGGTTGAAGTTCGACTCGGCCATCAGCTGCGCGGCGAGCAGCGCGGCGGAGACGTTCCAGTGAGCGGCGGCGCCCAGCAGCGGCGTCCGGAATCGGGCCGGGACGAAGGAGGGCAGGCCGCCGGCGCCCGAGGCGGCCCCGTCTCCCCCACCCGCGCCCGACCGCGTCGCCCGCCGCCGAGCAGGGCGGCGGCCCGGCCGACGTAGCCGAAGTGCCAGGGCTCCCACGAGTAGCGCTGGACGAAGCCGAAGCGTCGTGCGTTGGCCGCCAGCCAGCCGTAGGCGGAGCCGGGCCCGAGGTCCAGCTCGGTCGCGCAGCGATGCAGCGAGTGGCCCGGCGGGGCGACCCACTGTGGGTCGGGGTTGGCGGCGAAGAGCTGCGCCTGCTCGGCGTCGGAGCGGAAGGCCGAGTTGACGAGCAGGGAGATGCCGGCCCGCGAGGCCGCCGCCGCCATCCGATCGAAGGCGGCGGCTACGTCCGGCCGCATCCCCTCTCCCTGGCGGTAGGCGAGCGGGCCGCCGTAGCCGCCGCCGCTCGCCATCGCCGGCATTCCCCCCAAAGAGCCGATCGGCGCGGCCGCCTCGGCGGTCGCGGAGGCTTCCGTCCGAGTGCGACTCCCGCCGGCGTCGAGGTCGGCGAGGACCGACGCCCTGGCGCGCACCGGGGCAAAGGAGAGCTCATCCGGAAACGAGATACGCAGCCGCCCCGCCGCGACGCCATTCGCTTTCGCGGCCTCAAAGGCCGCCTCGCGCGCCCGCAGCAGGTAGACGAACTTCTCCATGTGGAGTGGGTTGGGGAGGCCGTTCGGCAGGGTCGGCGGCGAGAGCAGGCGCGGCAGGTCGTCGCGCATCGAGCGCGCCGCCGAGATCGCAGCCAGGTCCGCCGCCCGCTGCACCCGCCCCTTCCCGGTGACCGCCCCCGCGATCGCAACCAGGGCAAGCGCCGCGACGATCAGAACGAAGGCCCCGCCGAGCGCCAGCGGCAGCGCCTGCCCGTTATCTCCCGGCGGGCGCCGCGGGCAACCGCCTTTCCCTCGCAGGTCCATGCGCTGACGCTGACGAGGCCCGGCGCACGCATGGCGCGCTCAATCGAACAACTCAGTGACCGAAGGCGAAAGGAAGGGGATCGGGTTCCGTCGCGCCCCGGGAGCGCCTCGGGCTCAGCGACTCAGGTCGACGATCTCCAGCAGGCTGTCGAGGCCCTGGAGATCTTTCGCGTTCAGCGTGTATAGCGGCAACTCGTGGGCGAGGGCGGTGGCGGCGATCATCAGGTCGATGGCACGGGCGCCGCGTGCCTTGCGACCGGTTCCCTCGATTGCCGCGTAGATGTGGCCGTAGGCGCGGGCGCAGTCCGGATCGAAGGGCAATGCTTCGAGCTTGGCCTCCACGTTCTGGAGATGCTGCTGACGGCGTGCTCGCGTGAGATCGTCGCTTGCGGCATGCGGCCCGGTAGCCAACTCTGCCAGGGTCAGCGCCGAGATCGCGATATCGGCCGATATCTGGGCGGGATCGATTCTGCCCAGCTCCACCGCGACGGAGGTGTCAATCAGAGCACGTTCGCCCGGCACGTCAGAAGCGAGGCGTCGGGTCCTGATCGACGTAAGCGTCGATGTCGGCGATGAGCTCCTCGTAGTCGATGCTCGGAACGTGGGCGAAGGCCTCGATGAGCTCCTTTGCCGGGACGAATTGCCGGCGCCTGTACGGGCGGAGCTCACCGACCGGTGTCCCGTTGCGGGTGACGATGAAGTCCTCGCCCCGGTCGAGCGCTCGCATGATCTCTCCGCTCTGGTTGCGCAGCTCCCGCTGTGTCAGCTCCCGTGTCATCTCCAGTACTGTAGCACTCGTGCGACGCACCCTCCTCACGTAGGAGGAGAGAGACCAAACGCAGGGGGAGGCCACTCGGCGCGCCGGGCGGGAGGGTGCCCGACGATGGCGCGTCGCGAGGCGACCCAGCCCAGCGGGCGCTTCAGCACCCCTGCTCGCAGCCCCCTGGCCCGCAGGTCGCTCACGGCCAGGGCGGTGAGGGCGCGGTCCTCGCCGAGGTCGGCGCGGAGCAGGGCCGACGTTGGGCGGATGCCGCTCTCCTCCAGCGCCGGCTGGAAGTAGGTGCGGCGGCAGGTGCAGCACGCAGACCGAGCCTCGCGCGACCGCCACGGCGCCCGCGACCTGCTCGACTCCGGAGGGACCGGCGGGAAGGGACAGGTGACAGATCTGACCACGGGAGGCGACGCCCGCCTCCGGAAGGTGCGCGGCCAGCCGCTCCTCCAGCTCGCGGGCGGCGGTCGAGGCGACCAGGGTCGGTCGCGGCGCTCGCCCCCCGCTGAGGTCGACCAAGAGGCCGGCGCGGTCGGGCTCGGCCCCGGCGCAGGCGAGCGCCGCGGCGGCGGGCGCCGACCCGGCGGCGGCGCCAACCCTGGTCGCGAGGACCGTCGCCCCGCCCGCCCGCGGCGCCTCGAAGACGTTTCCATCTCCACCCGCGAGGACCGTCACGGCAGCAGTCCCCCCGGCCCCTTCGCGGCGGCGGAGCTGGTGACGGCGAGGCGATCGGCGACGCTGCGCAGCGGCGAGGGCGGGCGCAGCCGCACCGTGACGCGCTCGCCGTGCACCGAGACGTCGACGTCGTCCCGCGCCCAGCCCGGCAGCGCATCGCGAGCGGCGCCCGCCGCCGAGCCGCCCGAGGCGAGCGCCAGCGCCCCGGCCTCGGCGGCGCCGTCGGCAAGGGTCAGCGCGTAGCCGGCGGCGAGCAGCTGCAGGGCGAGAAGGCCGGCCAGCAGCAGCGCCGGCAACGCGGCGACCAGCTCGACCGACGCCTGGCCCCGTTCGTCATCCACCGCCGGGTCCCAGCTCCGTCTTCGCCCCGACCATCGCGTGCGGCAGGGCCGGCAGCAGGCGAGGTACTGGCACCCGCACCGAGACCACGCCGGAATCGCTCACCTCCGACCCGTTGCGCATCGACGGCGGCAGCGCCCGCCGCGCCGCCACCGCCGCGTCGCCGCCGACCAGCGCCGCCCGCGCCCCAGCCCGCGCCGCCACGCCCGCCGACCAGAGCGCCTGGCCGGCGAGCGCGATCTGCGCCGCCACCAGGACCGCCAGCAGCAGGAACGGAACCACCGCGATCAACTCGACCGAGGCGGTCCCGTCCTCCCTGTGGACTGCGCTGCTGACGATCTGGGACGGCACGTCCCGACCGTCCCAGCGGCCGGCGCACGCGTTGCGCGCTCAAACGAACAAATCAGTCACGGGGTCGTGCCGATTGCCCGGCGCGACCGGCGCTCAGTAGGTGTTGGCCTCGATCCAGATGCGCCAGATCGCGACCACCGAGGCGCCGAACATCAGGATCCAGGCCAGAGTGCCGCCGCCGGTCGAGAACAGCTTGTCGGTGCCGGCGACCAGCAGCGCGATCAGTCCCGAAGGCGCCGTAGAGGATCGCCCGGCGCGCGTCGCTCAGCGTCGCCAGCGTCAGCTGGTTCTGGCGGCTCATCACGTAGAGCATCCAGGCGATCCCGGCCAGGAAGCCCATCGTGAGGGCGGTCAGGACCGCGTCGGCGGCGTTGCCCCCGGCGGGCGCGAAGGCGACCGCCAGCGCCAGCACCATGATGATTGCGACATTGCGCAAAGTGCGCACGGGCAAAGTGTACGACGGCTACTTCTTCGTCATCACGATGATGCCGAAGACCACGGCAGCCACGGTGGCCGCCAGCGCCAGCGCCGCCAGCGCCGCCGCCGCGCCCGCCGCCAGCGGTCGCTCGTTGCGGCTGAGGTCGGCGAAGCGGGCGATCCCCCAGATCCCGATCGAGAAGACGAAGGTCGCCCCCACCCCGGCGACCAGCGAGGCGACGACCGTCTTCAGCAGGTCGTTGGTCTGGACGATCGTCGCCGCCATCAGCTCACCGGCACCGGCGCGCCCTGCTGCGAGCGCCGCGCGAACACCGCGGCGATCAGGGACAACGCCATCAGCGTGACCAGCACCGGCCCCAGCGCCCCGGTGCCGAAGATCCGCGTGACGCCGTAGGCGGCGGCCCCGATCGCCGCCGCCGCCGGCAGCGTCAGCAGCCAGGCGACGACGATGTTGCCGGCGACCCCCCAGCGCACCGCGGAGACCCGCTTGGCCGCCCCGGCGCCCATCACGCCGCCGTTGATCACGTGGGTCGTCGAGAGCGGGAAGCCGAAGTGCGTCGAGGCCGAGGATCACCGCCGCCCCCGCGCCCTGCGCCGAGAAGCCCTGCGCGGCGTCCATCTTGATGATCCGCGTGCCGGTCGTGCGGATGATCCGCCAGCCGCCGCTGTAGGTGCCGAGCGCGATCGCCGTCGCCGCGGAGGCGATCACCCAAGCGGCGGGTCGGCGCTCGCGCCGAGGCTGCCGTTGGCGATCAGCGCCAGCGTGATCACACCCATCGTCTTCTGGGCGTCGTTGGTCCCGTGCGCCAGCGCCAGCAGCCCGCCGGAGACGATCTGCCCGTAGCGAAAGCCGCGCGTCACGATCCCGGGTCGCTGCCGGCCCACAACCCGGTAGACGAGCCCGATCGCCGATCCCGGCGAGCGAGGAAGGCGACGACCGGCGCGACGACCGCCGGGATCAGCACCTTGTCGACCAGCCCGTCGGCGAGCACCGCGTCCAGCCCGGCTGCCGCCACCGCCGCGCCGACCACGCCGCCGATCAGCGCGTGCGAGGAGCTCGACGGCAGGCCGAAGCACCAGGTGATCAGGTTCCAGGCGATCGCCCCGATCAGTCCGGCGAAGACGATCGTCGGGGTGATCACGTCGGCGTTGACGACGTCCTTGGCGATCGTCGCCGCGACCGCGATCGAGATGAAGGCGCCGACGAAGTTGAGCAGCGACGCGATCGCGATCGCCACCTGCGGCCGCGCCGCGCCGGTCGAGATCGAGGTCGCGACGACGTTGGCGGTGTCGTGGAAGCCGTTGGTGAAGTCGAAGGCGAGCGCCGTGCCGACGACGATCACGAGGATGACGTCGGAGCTCACGAAGTTCTTGATGACTATGCCCTCGAGGATCTGGGCCGCCGTCTCGGTCGCGTCGATCGCGTTCTCGAGCACGGCGAACATGTCCTTCCAGCGGATCACGACCATCGGGTCGATCCCGTTGGAGAACAGCGAGGCGACCGCGTCGCGGGAGATCCGGTCGCCCTCGTTCTCGAGCCGGTGGATCTCGATCCAGTACTTGTCGAGGTCCTTGAACCCGCGCAGGTTCTCCAGCCCAGCGGCGAGCTGCTCGCAGGCCGCGACCAGGACCTTGGTCAGCGCCTGCGCCTGCGCCATCGGCGCCTCGATCTTGTAGAGGCCGAGGAAGTCGGCCGCCTCCTCGGTGTAGTCGACGATGTCGTCCATCTGCGTCGCGAGGCCGTAGATGTCCTCGCGGTCGATCGGCGTCACGAAGGTCGAGTTGAGCCGCTTGACGATGTCGTGGGTGATCCGGTCGCCCTCCTGCTCGGCCTTGAGGATCTCCCGCGAGAGGCCGCTCGTCGTCGGGCCACGAGTTCATCATCTGGTCGAGCAGCCGCGAGGCGTGGACGGTGTTCTGACCGGCCTCGATGAAGAGGTCGAAGAAGGTGCGATCGCGGGGCAGGAACGAGAGGCGCGCCATCGCCGGCAATCCTAGTGATGGCGGGGGCGGATCCTCCGCCGGCGCCCCGGCTCAGCCCGCCGCGGCCGCCAGCTGCTCGGCGGCGCGGGCGGCGTGGCGCTCGCGCAGCTCCTCCTGGACGCTGCGCCGCTCCCCCTCCGGCGCGGCCAGCCGCGTCCAGGCCCCGTCGGCGTCGAGCTCCCAGGCGTTGGCGTTGTCGGCGAAGCAGCGCTCCAGCACGTCGAGCATCTCGGCCCGCAGCTCCGGGTCCTCGACCGGGGTCACCAGCTCGACGCGGCTGTCGAGGTTGCGCGGCATCAGGTCGGCCGAGCCCATCAGCACCCGGGTCTCCTCGCCGCGCTGGAAGGTGTAGACGCGCGAGTGCTCGAGGAAGCGGCCGACGATCGAGACGACGCGGATGTTCTCGGAGACCCCCGGCACGCCGGGCCGCAGGCAGCAGATGCCGCGCACGTTGAGGTCGACCCGCACCCCCGCCTGCGAGGCCTCGTAGAGCGCCCGGATGCAGGCGGCGTCGACCAGCGCGTTCATCTTCAGCGCGATCCGCGCCTCCTCGCCGGCCCGGTGGGCCTCCGACGGTGCGCTCGATCTCCTCGACGATGCGGTCGCGCATCGTGGTCGGCGAGACCAGCACCTTGCGGTAGCCGGCCGGCCGGCCGTAGCCGGTCAGGAAGTTGAACATCTCGGCGACGTCGGCGCCGATCGCCGGGTCGGCGGTGAAGAGGCCGAAGTCCGTGTAGAGGCGGGCCGTCTTCGGGTGGTAGTTGCCGGTGCCGATGTGGACGTACTCGCGCACCCGGTCGCCCTCGCGGCGGGCGACGAGGATCGCCTTGACGTGGGTCTTCAGCCCCGGGATGCCGTAGACGACGTGCACCCCCGCCTCCTCCAGCGACTTCGCCCAGTGGATGTTGGCCTCCTCGTCGAAGCGGGCTTTCAGCTCGACCATGCAGACCGCCTGCTTGCCGCGTTCGGAGGCGCGGATCAGCGCCGGCACCAGCGGCGAGTCGTCGCTGGTCCGGTACACCGTCTGCTTGATCGCCAGCACGTCGGGGTCGGCGACCGCCTGCTCGACGAAGCGCTCGACCGAGGTCGAGAAGGAGTCGTAGGGATGGTGGACGAGGACGTCGCCCTGGCGGATCGCGGCGAACATGTCGACCGGCTCCTCGTCCTCGCCCTGCAGGCGCGGCTGCGTCACCGGCGTCCAGGGCGGTTCGCGCAGCTCGGCGTGGCCGGGCACGTCGACGATGTCGGTGAGGTCGGCGAGGTCGATCAGGCCGTCGACGTCGTAGACCTCGCGGTCTTCGAGCCGCAGCGCGTCGATCAGCTGCTCGCGCAGCTTCGGGTTCATCCCGGCGGCGATCTCCAGCCGCACCACCTCGCCGAAGCGGCGGCGGCGGAGCTCGTCCTGGACCGCCTGCAGGAGGTCGTCGGCCTCGTCGCTGACGGTGAAGTCGGCGTCGCGGGTGACCCGGAAGTAGCCGTGGTCGACGACCTCGGTGCCGGGGAAGAGAGCGTCGAGGTTGGCGGCGATCGCCTCCTCCAGCGGGACGAAGGCGTTGCCGTCCTCGCCGACCGGGAGGAAGCGGCCGAGCAGCTCCTTCGGCACCTTGACGCGGGCGATGATCTCGATGCCGCTCTCGGGATCGCGCAGCAGCACGCCGAGGCTGAGCGAGAGGTTGGAGATGTAGGGGAAGGGCCGCCCGAGGCCGATCACCAGCGGCGTCAGCGCCGGGAAGACCTGCTCGTGGAAGCGGGCGTCGATCTCGCGCCGCTCCTCCTCGCTCGCCGTCTCCAGCGAGACGATCCGGATCCCGTGCTCCTCCAGCGCCGGCCGCAGCACCCCGTCGAAGCAGGCGTGCAGGCGGCGGTCGAGCTCCAGCACGCGGGCCTGGATCGCGTCGATCTGCTCCCCGGGGGCGAGGCCGTCGGGACCGCGCGCGTCGATGCCGGCGTCGAGCTGGTCGAAGAGCCCGGCGACCCGGACCATGAAGAACTCGTCGAGGTTGGAGGCGTAGATCGCGCAGAAGCTGAGCCGCTCCAGCAGCGGCGTCACCTCGCGTCCTCGGCCAGCTCGAGCACCCGCTGGTTGAAGTCGAGCCAGGAGAGCTCGCGGTTGAAGTAGAGGGCGGGATCGTCGATCGATCCATCGTACTGCGGCACGCCGGCCTCCCGGCCGGCTCAGGCGGCTTGGGCGGGAGCTGCCGCGCGCCCGGCACGGCGGCATCGAGCGCGCGCCGGTAGCCGGCCGCGAGCTGATCCATCGACCGCTCCCAGGAGCGCGCGCGGGCGGCGCGGACGCCGGCGGCGCCGAGCTGGCGGCGCAGCAGCGGCGAGGAGGCGAGCTGGAGCAGCGCGCCGGCGAGGTGGTCGGGGTCGGGGCGGCAGAGCAGGCCGGTGTGGCGGTTCTCGATCAGCGCCGCCGGCCCGCCCTCGGCGACCGCGACGACCGGCAGCCCGCTCGCCCCCGCCTCGAGGATCACCTGGCCGTAGGTGTCGGTGCGCTGGCGAAGAGGAAGACGTCGGCGCTGGCGTAGGCGCGGGCCAGCTCCTCGCCCTCCGAGCCAGCCGAGGAAGGTGGCGTGCTCGCCGAGCCGGGCGCGCAGCTCGCCCTCCTCGGGCCCGCCGCCGGCGAGCAGCAGGTGCAGGCGCGGGTCGGCGCGGTGCGCCCGCAGGAAGCTCTCGGCCAGCAGGTCGACGCCCTTCTCGCGGGTCAGGCGCCCGGCGTAGAGGACCTTCATCTCGCCCGGGTAGGCGCTCCGGTCGGCCTTCACCGGGTCGAAGCGGGAGATGTCGACGCCGCGCTCCCAGCGGTCGATCCGAGCCGGGTCGGCGCCGAGCCGGCTCAGCGAGCGTCGGCCGCCGGGCTCGGCGAGAGGACGCCGCGCGGGGCGCCGTAGAAGGCGCCGAGCGCCGCGTGCGCGCATCGCCTCGAGACCGTCGTCGCCGCTGCGCAGGCCGGCGTAGGCGGCCAGCTCGGTGTGGTAGCTGGCCGAGGAGCGGCATCGCCGGTGACCCGGCCGAGCAGGGTCGCGGCGACCCCGGCCGGGCCCGGCGCGGTGACGTGGACGAGGTCGTAGCGGCCCTCGGCCAGGGTCTCGACCAGGTCGGGCAGCCCCGGGACGCCGAGCCTCATCCCCGCGTAGAAGGGAACCTCCAGCTCGGCGGCCGCCGGCAGTCGGCGGTCGACGCCGGCGTCGGTGCCGACCACCTCGACCTCGAAGCCGGGCACGCCGCGCTCGCGGATCTGCTCGATCGTGTGGGTGACGCCATGCATCGAGTCGATCCCGTCGGCGATCAGCGCGACCCGCGGCACCTCGCCGCCGCGGCGGGCCAGCTTCGCCTTCTCGGCGCCGAGGAAGGCGGTCGAGGGCGCGTAGGGGACCGCCGGGATCAGCGCCTCGAAGAGCCCACCGACGGCGGCTGGGACGCCGCCGCGGGCGACCGCGCCGGCGACCTGCTCGACCGCCGTCCGCAGCCGCCGGTCGTGGATGCGGCGGGCGCGGCGGTAGAGGTCGGCGTGGGAGAAGTCGCTCGGACTGGAGGTGGGCGATCAGCTCGCGGCCGCGGGCGGGGAGGCCCATCGACTCGAGCCACGCCTCGAGCAACGCCCGCGCGTCGTCGGGGCCGATGTCGGCGGCGACCTTGCCCTCGCGGGCGGCGCCCTCGCGGATCGTCCGCTCGGCGATCTTCAGCACCGTGGCTGGGTCGGGCGCGCCCCCGCCCTCGGTCCGTCCACCGAGGACGAGGGCGCGAGTCGCAAGCGCCATCGCGGCGTGCGCCCACTTGGCGGCGCTGCCCTGCTCGCCGCCGGCGGCGGCGTCGCCGCCGGCGCAGATGGCGCAGAAACTCTTCCGGCGTGGCGGCGGCCGGCGCCTCGGTGAAGGTGCGGCCGATGTCGACGCCGGCGTGGTCGTCGGAGCCGCCGATGCCGGTGCCGCCGTGCGTCTCGATGTAGACGACGGCGGGCATGTTCAGCTCCGCGGCGCGCGACCCGTTGCGGACCTCCCAGATCGGGAACAGCTCCGCAAGCCGGCGCCGGTGGCGCCGGGTGAGCGGCGCGTCGACGTTGTAGAAGGGATGCGCGAGGGCGCAGGCGATCTCGTTGTCGTGAAGGTAGGTGGCGCAGGCCTCGACGTCGCCGGAGTGTGCCTGCAGCCACTCGTGGTCTCCGGGAGTGATCCCGTAGCAGAGGACGTGAACCGCCTGGGGCTCGCCGGCGAAGCGGGCGGTCAGCTCCTCGGAGACGAAGCAGTCGGGACGGTCCGCCAGCTCGAGGCAGCCGTCGATCGTGTCGTGGTCGGTGATCGTCACGAAGTCCATGCCGCGCCGCTTCGCGAGCTCGTAGACCTCCTGCGGAGGGGTCGCGCACTCGGGAAGTCCGAGCGAGCGCTGGACCCCGAGCCGCGAGAGCTGCGAGGCGGTCGAGTGGCAGTGCATGTCAACGCGGGAAGTCATCGGTGTCTCCCTTTTCGTATCGATTTCGTCCTCAACAGAATGCGCGAATAGCAGGGAAGACTTGTGAAGCGGCGGGAAACGAGATGTGAACCTGCGGTGACCCGGCGGGCTACAGCGCCCGTTCGAGCGCCGCCCAGGTGCCCTTGCTCACCTCGGCCTGCCAGAGGTCGTGGAAGCGGCGGAAGAGCAGTTCGCGGCGAGTGCGCAGGAGGGTCGAGAGGGACTCGATCCCCTCGGCCCGCGGCAGCATCACGTCGCAATCGTGGATGTCCCCGAGCACGCCCTGCAGCTCCTTGGCGGCGCGGCGGGCCGCGACCGCGTCGGCGCCGAAGCAGGCCTCGGTGATCTCCAGCACGTAGCGCAGCCGCTTGGCGGCGATCCGCGTGTCGTGCTGGGCGGTCGCCGCCGCCGGGTCCAGAGCGTCCTCGGCGAGGGAGCGCAGCTCGTCGAGGCGGGTGCGGACGATCCGCGCCGCGTTGCGGCGCAGCGGCCTCTCCGGGTCGAGGCCCTCGACCCGGCGCGCCTTCACGCCGCTGCCCCCTCGGCGAGCTTGCCCAGCCGGCGGCGCAGCTTCGCCAGCCGCTTCGCCTCGACGAAAGGCGCCAGATCCTCGTTCGCCCGCAGCTGCTCCTCGCGCAACCGGCCGACCAGCGCATCGACGGCGTCCCGATCGGCGGGATCGACCTCGTCCGCGAAGCCCTCCAGGAACTCAATCGCCACGTCGCGGTCGCGGCGCTCGCCAAGCGCGTCGGCGAGCGCCTTCACCTCCCTCAGCGCGCGGCGAAACCGCTTGCGCGGGAAGCAGGGCTCGAAGACCTCCATCGTGGCGCGCAGGCGGCGGGTCGCCACCCGCATGTCGTGGACCCGCTCGACGTCGTCTGTGTCGAGGACGCTGCGCGAGTGTTCGAAGACCTCCGCCGCCCGCACCGCGACGATCCGCGCCGCGGCCGGCCCGAATGGCTCGTCGCAATCGAATCCAGGCACATCGCGCGGGCGCGCCACAAGGTCAGGCTAACCCGCCAAGCAATCGCTCCGCTGTTCCTTTGCCCTAAATAACTGGGTAAAGGAACAGCGGAAGGGGGATTTGCGGCTAGGCCGCGAGGCGGGCGGGCGGCGAGGAGCCGTTGGCGCTGCCGTTGAGGAGGTCGAGGATGACGCCCTCGCGCAACCCCCCCTTGCCGATCTGCAGCGGCTGCCCGAGCAGCTCGGAGACCTTCTCCAGCAGCAGCACGCCGGTGGCGAGGATGCGGACCCGCTCGGGGTCCAGCTCGAAGCGCCGCGCCACCTCGGCCGCCGGGTCGCCGGCCAGCACGCGTATCCCCCGCTCCAGCGTCTCGTACTCCAGCACCGCACCGACCAAGCGACGCAGGGAAGTCGCGCTGCCGCCGACCGCGACGGCCTGCGCCGGATGCTCGATCTCGACCCCCTCGAAGAGGTCGTCGATGCGGTCGCGGACCCTGCGGATCTCCGCCGCGGAGGGCGGATCGGACGCGATCAACTCGTCGGCCAGAACGCCGGAGCCAACCGACCAGGAACGCACCACCTCCACCCCGCCCGGCGCGGTCCCGAGGATCACCTCGGTCGACCCGCCGCCGACGTCGACGACCCCGATCTTCCCCTCGACCGGGTGCCCAAGCGTCTTGGTCGCGCCGATGAAGGAGAGCCGCCCCTCCTCCTCGTCGTCGAGGATGTCGACGGGAACCCCCGAAGCTTCTGCGATCGCCCGCGCCATCTGCGCGCCGTTGGGCGCCTCGCGCACCGCGGCTGTGGCGACGGACCGGATCACCTCCGCGCCCAGCTCCCGAGCCAGTCGCACCTGCGTCGCAACGACTTCCGATACCTCTTCGATCTTCGCCGGCTGAATCGCCCCGCCGTCGCCCAGAGCCTTGTTGATCCGCGTATAGGCCCGCTGCTCCATCACCTTCTTCAACTGGCCATCGGCGGGTTCCGCCACGAGCACGCGCGTCGTGTTGGAGCCGATATCTATGGCGGCGCAGAGCATTGGCAGGGACCGTAGAAATCTTCGCAAACGCCTCGGACCCGCCGGACTACTGAACGGGGTGCGAGGCGTCCTCGAACTCTCGGAAGAGTCCGGTGACGACGAATGCCACCTGCTCGCCGATGTCGACTGCGTTGTCGCCGATCCGCTCGATCGCCCGCGCCGCCAGCAGCATCGTCATCGCCCACTCGCGCCGGTCGGCGTCGTCGCCGATCTCCAGCGCCAGCCCGAAGCACTCGCGGTTGAGGTTGTCGACGACGTCGTCCTGGCGGACCAGGTCACGGGCCATCTCGACGTCGCGGCCGGCGAAGGCCCGCTTCGCCTGGCCGATCAGGGTGCCGGCCTGCCTGCCCATGGTGAGGATCAGCTTCACCATCTCCTCGTCGGCCGGCGGCTCGTTGCCGGACAGCGGGATCATCTTGCAGATGTTCACGCACTGGTCGCCCATCCGCTCGACGTTCTTCAGCACGTGCAGAAGGGCGGAGATCAGCCGCAGGTCGGTGGCCACCGGCGACTGGGTGGCGAGCAGGGTGATCAGGCTCTGGTGGACCTCCAGGTAGCGGCCGTCGATGCGGTCGTCGTCGGCGACGACGAGCTGGGCCAGCTCGATGTCCTGGTGCTCGACCGCCTCCAGGGTGCGCTTCAGCGCGGCGTTGACCAGGTCGAGCCCGCCGAGCGCGCTCTCCTCCAGCCGCTCCAGCTCCTCCTGGTACTGGGTGCGCGTCTCCCCCGCCATCAGCCGAATTTCCCGGTCACGTACTGCTCGGTGCGATCGTCGTCGGGGTTGGTGAAGAGCTTGTCGGTCGGCCCGACCTCGACCAGCTCGCCGTTCAGCATGAAGGCGGTGATGTCGGCGACGCGGGCCGCCTGCTGCATGTTGTGGGTGACGATGACGATCGTCACCCGCTGCTTCAGCTCGCCGATCAGCTCCTCGATCTTCAGGGTCGAGATCGGGTCGAGCGCCGAGCAGGGCTCGTCCATCAGGATCACCTCGGGGTCGACGGCGAGCGCCCGCGCGATGCAGAGCCGCTGCTGCTGGCCGCCGGAGAGGCCGGCGCCCGGCGGCGTCGAGGCGGTCCTTGACCTCCTCCCACAGCCCGGCCGCGCCGAGCGCCTCGCGGCACCCGGTCGTCGATCTCGCCGCGCGAGGCGCCGGTCAGGCGCAGGCCCGCCGCGACGTTGTCGAAGACCGACATGGTCGGGAAGGGGTTGGGCTTCTGGAAGACCATGCCGATCGAGCGGCGGACGGCGACGACGTCGATCGCCGAGTCGTAGAGGTCGATCCCGTCGAGCAGCACCTCGCCCTCGGCGCGGGCGCCGGGGATCTCCTCGTGCATGCGGTTGATGCAGCGGACCATCGTCGACTTGCCGCAGCCGGAGGGGCCGATGATCGCGGTGACCGCGTCGGAGGAGAAGGCGAGGTCGACCCCCCTCACCGCGTGGTTGTCGCCGTAGTAGGCGTGGAGGCCGCGCAGCTCGACCGTGCCCAGCCTGGCCGGGTGCACGGGGGGCGCCGGCTGCCGCGCCGGCACGGCCTGGAGGTCCGGCGAAGCCGGGGCACCCGGCTGGGCGGCGATCTCCGGCTCGGTCTCGCGCTCTGGCTTGGGCTCGGTCACTTGCGCATCATCTCTCACTTTCTCAGCCTTCGATCCGCTTGCGGGCGCGCCCGTAGAAGGCGCGCGCGACGACGTTGAGCAGGAGCACGAACATGATCAGGAGGAAGGCGGCCGCCCAGGCCTGGGTGTGGTTGGCCGGATTGGGGGACTCGGAGAGCTGGAAGATCGTCAGGGGGATCGAGGCGAGCGCCTGCGAGAAGTCGGTGGAGAGCGTTGGGCGAGACGATCGAGGAGACGAGCAGCAGCGGCGCCGTCTCCCCCGCCACCCGCGCCACCGCGAGCAGCGCCCCGGTCAGCAGGCCCCCGGCCGCGGTTGGGATGACGACTCGAACGACGGTGCGCCAGTGGCTGATGCCAAGCGCGTAGGCGGCCTCCTTCAGCGTGCCGGGGACCAGCGCCAGCACCTCCTGGGCGGTGCGGGCGACGATCGGCAGCATGATCACGGCCAGGGCCACCGCCCCGGCGGTGCCGCTCTGGTGGCCCTGGGGAATGACGATCAGGCCGTAGACGAAGATGCCGGTGACGATCGTCGGCACCCCGTTGAGCACGTCGAGGACGAATCGAACCGCGCCGGCAACCCGCCGGTTGGCGAACTCGCTGGTGTAGATCGCGACCAGCAGGCCGACCGGGACGGCGATCGCCGTTGCCAGCGCGACCATCAGCGCCGTGCCGACGATCGCGTTGGAGATGCCGCCGCCGCTCTCGCCGAACGGCGCCGGGCCCTTGGTGAGGAAGTCAAGGTTGATCGCGCCAATCCCCCGCGCGAAGACGGAGCCGATCACCAGCGCCAGCACCAGCACGGCCAGCACCGTCGCGACCGTGGCCAGGGCCTCGATCGCCCGGCCGACCCGGCGCCGGCGGCGCAGGTTGCCGCGGTCACTGAGCAGGGCATGGGTGCCGGCCCCGGTGCGGAGCGCGCCGTCCAGTCTAGCGAGCCTCCTTCGGCGACGCGCGCTGGACGATCATCCGCGCCACCACGTTGACGACGAGCGCGAAGACGAGCAGGATCGCCCCCAGATAGGCGAGCGAGGCCTTGTGGAGCGCCGAGGGCGCGCCCTGGTACTCGGCGGCGATCCGGCTGGCCAGGGTGCTGGCCGGCTGGAAGAGCGAGACGTGGATGCCGGTGCCGCCGCCGATCACCTGGGTGACCGCGATCGCCTCGCCGATCGCCCGGCCGAGGCCGAGGATGACGGCGCCGACGATGCCGGGCTTGGCGTGCGGCAGGATCACCATCCGCACCATCTCCCAGCGGGTGGCGCCGATCGCGTAGGCGCCCTCCTTGAGGTCCTTGGGCACCGTCTCGAAGACCTCGCGGGTGACGCTGGTGACGATCGGGACCGCCATGATCGTCAGCACGAAGGAGGCGGTGAGCAGGCCCAGCGCCGAGGGGTCGCCGCCGAACAGGGGGACGAAGCCGAACGTGCTCTGCAGCGCCGGCTCGACCGTGTTCAGCATGAACGGGCCGAGGATGAGAATGCCCCAGAGGCCGAGGACGACGCTGGGGATCGCCGCGAGCAGGTCGACCAGGGTGGCGACCGGGCGGCGCAGCCGCCGCGGCGCCAGCTCGGTCAGGTAGATCGGCGATCGCGATCGAGAGCGGCGTCGCGATCAGCAGCGCGACCAGCGAGCTGACCGCGGTGCCGTAGAGGAAGGAGGCGGCCCCGAACTGCCCGGTGACCGGGTTCCAGTCGTTGGTGGTGACGAAGCCGAGGCCGAACTGCGAGATCGCCGGGCCGGCGAGGTCGACGACCTTGTAGGCGATCGCCCCGATCAGGACGACGGCGGCCGCTGCTGCGAGGCCGGAGAGGCCTCGCAGCAGCGGGTCGCCGATGCGGTCAGTGAGGTTGCGCCGGGCCCGTAGAACCGGGTTGCTGAGGGGCCCGGCCTCCAACTAGCCGCCGATCTTCGCGATCGCCTTCTTGTCCGCAGCGACGACCTGCGAGGGCAGCGGCGCGAAGTCGAGATCGGGTCCGAACTCCTGGCCCGGGCCGATCGCGTAGTTGATGAACTGCTTCAGCGCGTCGGCCTTGCTCGAGTCGAGCGGCACGATCGCGTAGGTGTAGGTCGAGATCGGGTACGCGTCCTTGGCCGAGGCCGGCAGGTCCGCGAGCGAGATCGAGTTGTCCTTGGCGATCGTGCTGACCGCGGCTGCCGCTGCCTTGACGCTGTCCACGCCCGGCACCGGGAAGTTGCCGGCCGAGTTCTCGACGTTGGGCATCGAGAGCTTGTTGGAGAGGGCGTAGGCGAGGCCGACGTAGCCGATCGCCCCGTCAGTCTGGGAGATCGCGGCGGAGACGCCGTCGTTGCCGTCGCCACCGACCCCGGCCGGGAACTTGACCTCGGTCGAGGTGCCGACCTTCGACTTCCACTCGGGGCTGATCGTCGAGAGGTAGTTGGTGAACGCGTAGGTGTCGCCGCTGCCGTCGCTCCGGTAGACCGGCGTGATCTTGGTGCTCGGCAGGCTGACACCCGGGTTGAGCTGGGCGATCGCCGGGTCGTCCCACTGGGTGACCTTGCCGAGGTAGATGTCGGCGAGGACCGGACCGCTCAGCTTCAGCCCCGCGGAGACACCGGAGATGTTGTAGGCGGGAACCGTGCCGCTCAGGGCCCAGGGGATCTGCTCGACATCGCCGGCAGCCTTGAACTGGTCAGCGGTCAGCGGGGCGTCGGAGGCGCCGAAGTCGACGGTGCGGGCGGTGATCTGGTCGATCCCGCCGCCGCTGCCGATCGCCCCGTAGGTGACGGTGTTGCCGGTGCTGTCGTCGTAGTCCTTCTGCCACTTGGACATGATCGGAGCAACGAGGGTGCTGCCGGCGCCGGTCAGCGGCCCGTTGGAGGAACCGCCGCTCGTGCTGCTCGATGAGCTGCCGCAGGCGGCCACCGCGAATGTGAGAGCCAGCGCCGTGCCGACGCTGAGAAGTCTCTTGGTCACGCAAATCTCCTTAGGTTGAGTGACGATCTACTGCGCCACACTCTCAGCGGCCTTCGGGCAGCTTGTTACCTGTCTGTATCGGGATTGTGAAAAAGATGTAAACGCGCGCCCTGGGAGCGTCTTCATCCGTCCGGTGAGAAGCGGTAGCCGATCCCGCTGTGGGTGTGGATCAGGCGCAGCTCCGGCAGCGCGTCGCCGAGCTTGGAGCGCAGGCGGCTGACGTAGACGTCGACCGAGCGGTCGGCGCGGCGCGGCTCGCGTCCCCAGACCTCGGCGTAGAGCTCCTCGCGGGTCATGATCCGCTGCGGGTGCTCCGCCATCGTGACCAGAAGCTGCAGCTCGCGCAGCGTCAGGCTGAGCGGGCGCCCGTCGACCAGGGCGGCGTGCTCATCGGGGCGAATCTCCAGCCGCCCCGCCACCAGAAGCTGGGGGGAGTGTCCGTTCTCGCCGACCATCGGAACCGAGCATTGCGCGGCACGGCGGCGTGGCGGTTATCCCGACGTAAAGCGGTTGTGAAGGAGCTGTGAAGCGGGCGGCGCTCAGCCGACGGCGACGCCCTCGGGCGAGGGCTCGGCGACCGGCTCCTCGGCCGGAGCGGGCGCCGCGCCCGCCGCGACGCCGGCCGCAGGCTCCGGGTCGAACCTGTAGCCGACCCCGAAGTGGGTGTGGATGTAGCTCCATCCCGGGGAGCGCTTCTCCAGCTTCTGGCGCAGCTTGCGGACGAAGACGTCGACCGAGCGGTCGCCGTGGGCCATCGCGTAGCCCCACACCCGCTGGTAGATCGCCTCGCGCTCCAGCACCTGGCCCTTCGCCTCGGCGAGGAGCTGCAGCAGCTCGAACTCGCGGCGGGTGAGGTCGATGCTGCCGCCGCTGACGAAGGCCTGGAACTGATCGGCCCTGATCTCCAGCTCGCCGGCGACGAGCGGACCGGCCTCGGAGGCCAGGCGGCCGCGGCGGTGCCGGCGCGAAACCGCCTCGATCCGGGCCATCGCCTCCTCGGGGTGACAGGGCTTGGTGATCCAGTCGTCGACCCCGAGGCGAAGGCCCCGGACCCGCTGAGCCACGGTCGAGCGGCCCGTGCAGACGATCACGCCGAGGTCGGGGAGCATCCCGCAGACCCGCTCCAGGTAGCCCCAGCCGTCTTCGCCGAGGATCGCCGGGTCGAGGAGGAGCGCGTTCAGCTTCATCGCCACCAGCTCCTCGGGCGGGATCGCGCTGGCGACCTGGCGCTGCTGCCAGCCGGCGGCCTCGGTGCGCTTCGCGAGCACAGTGACGAAGCCGCTGTCGTTGTCGATTACCGCAAGCCTGATGGTCTGCTGTGCGTTCAAGTTAGCTGCGCCGGTTTGGACGGAGAGGCGCGTCTGCCCTGCGTTGCGAGTCGATTGTATGCAGTCGCGACGGTCGGAGCGGAGCAAAATCCCCTGCGTTTACAAGATTTTCACAGCCCGAAACCCCGTAATTGCGGGAAAGCGCGCCCGTTCTCCGGATGTTCACCGGGAGGGACGGAGCCGGCGGCAGACTTCAGGCCCTCACGAGACTCCTCTCTCGTCAGCGCGAACGGCCCAACTGCCCCGGGCCGTTCGCTTTTTTTGTAGGGTGCCCGGCGTGAAGAGGGTCGCCGCATTTCTCGCCGTCTGGTCCCTGATGCTGGTCGCGGCGCCGGCGGCACTGGCCGACAACGGAGTCGGGCTCGGCGGGCCGACGACCGACAAGTCGGTCACCTTCTTCTGCTTCGGGGTGATCGCCTTCTTCGCGGTCCTCGTGATCGTGCTCTCGCTGATCCAGGGCAAGCTGGAGAAGCGCAAGGAGCGGCGGCGCTACGACCTCGAACGCCTCGGCTAGAGGCTGGCGGACGCGTCGAGTTCGCCGACGAGCGCCTCGACGCGCCGGGCGATGTCGTCGCGCGTCGCGCGGACCTCCTCGATGGGGCGGCCCTTGGGGTCGTCGAGCTCCCAGTCGACGTAGCGCTTGCCGGGAATGTAGGGGCAGGCGTCGCCACAGCCCATGGTCACGACTACGTCGGCCTGGCGGGCCAGCTCGTCGGTCAGCTTCTGCGGGCGCCGGTCGGAGAGGTCGATGCCGATCTCACGCATGACCTCGACGACCTCGGGATGCACGCGCCCGTCGGGGTCGGCGAGCGTCCCTGCCGAGAGCGCGCGGTGGCGGGCGGCGGCGGCACGCTCGAACAGCGCGGCCGACATCTGCGAGCGCCCGGCGTTATGCAGGCAAACGAACAGCGCGGTCGCCATCGGATTCCTCGGTGAGTTCCGCTCCTGCTGAGCCGTGTTCGTTCATCAGGCCTGTCCGGGTTCTCCGACCGGCTCGCACAGGGGCTCGGGCACCGGTGTGGCCGCGACGGCCTCTTCCGGCCACCAGCGACGGCGCAGCCACAGGGCGACGTAGACGAGGGCGACGAGCACCGGGACCTCGATCAGCGGGCCGACGACGCCCGCGAGCGCCTGCCCGGACGTGGCGCCCCAGACGCCGACGGCGACCGCGATGGCCAGCTCGAAGTCGTTGGAGGCCACGGTGAACGCCATCGTCGCGGTCCGCTCGTAGCCGAGGTCCATGGCCCGGCCGACGAAGAAGCCGAGCACCCACATGCCGGCGAAGTAGGCCAGCAGCGGCAGGGCAATCCGGGCGACCGTCAGCGGCTCGGCGGTGATCTTGTCGCCCTGGATCGCGAACAGCAGCACGATGGTGAATAGCAGCCCGTAGAGGGTGATCGGCGCGATGCGCGGGATCACCGTGGACTCGAACCACTCGCGGCCGTGGGCGCGCAGCCCCCAGCGGCGGGTGAGGTAGCCGGCCGTCAGTGGGATTCCGAGGAAGATCAGGGTGGTCCGGGCAACCTCCCAAATGCCGACCTCGAAGCCCTGCGTGTCGAGGCCGAGCAGGTTCGGCAGGGCGTTGAGGTAGAACCAGCCGAGCAGCGCGTAGGCGACGACCTGAAAGATCGCGTTGAAGATGACCAGCACGGCGGCGCGATCGGTGTCGCCGCCGGCCAGCTCGTTCCAGACGAGCACCATCGCGATGCAGCGCGCCAGCCCGACGACGATGACGCCCGTGCGGTAGGCGGGCTCGTCGGCGAGAAAGATCCACGCCAGCGCGAACATCAGCGCCGGGCCGACGACCCAGGAGAGGAACAGCGAGACGCCGAACATCCGCCCGTCCCCGCGCATCCTGCCCATGTCCTCGTAGCGGACCTTCGTGAGGACCGGGTACATCATCAGCAGCAGGCCGAGCGCGATCGGCAGGCTGACGGTGCCGACCTTCAGCTTGTCCAGGAAGTCGTTGAGGCCAGGTAGCGCCGAGCCGAGCGCCAGGCCGCCGGCCATCCCGAGCGCGATCCACAGAGGCAGAAAGCGGTCGAGGGTCGAGAGGCGCCGGATCACAGCGGCGTCGGATGGATCGGCGGCGATAGGGGTCATGGGGTGGCTTGCTCCCAGCTCATGCGATGCGGGCACCCTGACGGATTACATCGACAACTGCAAATAGATGGCTGTCGATCAGGAGGGTCTCCAGCGATGCTGATCAAGCCTCCGGCTAGGACAGGCGGAACCCGCTCAGCAGCCTTTTCTCGGTTTCGCCCTCGACCTCGGCGACGACCTCGACCTGTCCCTCCAGCGGGGTGCCGCGAATCTTCGTCGCGAGCAGGTCGTCAACCTGGAAGATGCCGGCCGAGTTGTTCAGCTCGATCTGGATCCGCACCGGCCGCTCCTCCCCAGCCTCGATCCGGACCTCGTCGACCGCGGCGGCGGAGATCGAGTGGATTCCCTCCTGGCCCGCCTCGAGCGGGATCCGGGTGCGCCCCTGCGCCATGTCGAGCGCGTCGGCAACCCGCACCACCCCGGCCTCGACCGTGTAGGGCTCACCGCGGCGGCGGTGGCCGATGATCGCGTGGAGGATCTCGGAGGCGACGACGGTGCGCTCCGGCTCGCGGTAGGCGCCGGCGAGCAGCCGGTCGAGGGCGCCCTGGGCGAGGAAGAGGCTGTAGGCCTCGTGGTCGGCGCGGTGGATCGACATGCCGACGTCGTGCAGGAGCGCGCCGCCGGCGACGACCACCTCGGCGTCACGGGGCTTCATCCCGTGGTCGGTTACGACGGCGGGTTCGACCCCCGCCTTGACGAGGAGGCGGAGCAGGCGCAGGGCGATGTTGAGGACGATCTGGGTGTGGACCCAGGAGTGGTCCGACATCCCCAGCCGCTCGGCGTGGACCTGCGCCATGTACCACCAGGCCCGCACCTGTTCGTCCTCGTTGACCGCCTCGAGGAAGGCTTCGAGCTTGCGGTTGCCCCTGGTCGGCGCCCTGCACGTGCGCCTCGGCGATCGCCTCGCCGGGCGGTTTGCGGCTGGGGCCCTGCGATGGCGGAGTGGGAACGCGCTCTGCGCTCATCGCGCCATCGTGGCAGTTGACGCGGCAGAACCTCCTGCCGCTAGTCGCCGAATTTCGTGCCTTGGGAGCCCTTGGCGAAGGCGCAGCGGAACTTCTCGGGAGCGCCGACCGGCTCGCCGCCGGCGAAGCCGCCGAGGTTGTGGTTGTCGTAGACGGTGACGTAGTCCAGCGTGTCGGGGAAGGGATCGGCGGGCATCGGCACCGGGTCGGGCTCGCCCAGGTTTCCGTTGCCTTTCGAGCCGACCGTAACCCCCTCCGAGCCGGCGGCGCGGCCTCCGGAGGCGGTGGTGGTCAGGTCGCCGCTCATCTCGCGCGTGTCCTTGATCCCGTTTTTCGGGTCCGGGAACTGGTCGATCCCGGAGGTCAGGATGCTGTCGTCGATCGTGCTCGCCAGCTTGACCCGCGGAGCCGCTCCGATCAGCTGCGCCGCCGATGGCAGCCAACCGCCCTCCTCCACGCACTTCTGCGCGGCGTAGGCGTAGCTGTTCTTGCCGGTGTCCTCCGGCGGCACCGGGTAGAACCCGGCCTGCATGCACCAGGTGCCGAGGTCGACCGCGTCGGGGATCGGGCAGTTGACCCTGAGGTCCTTGAGATTGAGGGCCTTGTGATGCTTGTGGTGGTGCTTGCCCTTCTGCTTGGCGGGCGCCAGCCCGCTCATCGAGAAGACCAGCGAGGTCAGCGCGATCAGCACCGCCGCGCTGGAGAGGATCCGTGGAACTGGATCGGGACGGCGGTGCGAGGAGACGAAGATCGGCGATGAGCGCATGAGGTCAGCTCAATGCTGGCGCCTGGGCCGCGCCCGGATGTGAACAAGGAGAGAACGCCTCGGGAAGCGGCGAGGCATGGTGTTATGGCCCCGCGGCGGCGGGCGGCGGCGGGGCCGGAACGTAGACGGGTGACGCTGCGACCGGCTCGGCGGCGGGCGGCGGCGGGCTCTGGTCCTCACCCGGGCAGGTCGCGGACTGAAGCGCGCCGCGGGCATCGTGGGGAGGCCCAGCCGAGACGTCGAGGAGGATCCAGCGGGCGACCGCCGCCAACGCCTCGCACTCCGAAGACGGGGGCCGGCTCGAAGCCGGCGCCACCGCCCTCGCCGGGGCGATCCCGATTACCGGCTTGGAACCCGATCCCCCCTGGTCCGCCGAGGGCTGGAGAACCGGTGTGGGCGGCGTGGGGGCGATCGGAGCGGGGCTGCTGGGGACGAGCGGGGCGAACGAGGGAAGCGCCGAGCTCCTCGCACCGGCGCCTCCCCCGCCCCCCGCGGCGCCTCCGGCCGGGGCGGCGAGGGCGGCGGTCGAGCCGCCGCCTCCATCGCCGCCGCCCCCGCCGGCTGCCCCTCCCCCGCCAAGCGCCGGGATCTCGATGATCTGGGAAGCGCCGGTCGCCAGCGTCCCGGCTGTGCCGGGCCCGATCGCGACGCCGACGAAGAGGCCGAAGCCGAGCGCCACCGCCGAGATCGGGGCCGCCCAGCGGCGGTCCGTGACGATCAGCGATGCCCAGCGCATCCAGCGGTTCATGGCTGCGTCGCAACCCCCACCGTGCCGCGCTCCATCAGGTTCTCGCCGCACTGCCAGCAGAAGACCGAGCCGCGCGCGTAGAGGGCCCCGCACGACCCGCACGCCCCCGCCGCCCCCGCCTGGTCGAGCTTCAGCATCCGCTCGACCTCGGCCAGCTCTGCGTCGACCTGCTGGAGCTTCGCCGCCTGCTTGGCGAGGACGTCGAGGCGGAAGTGGTCCCGGGTCGCCATCTCGTAGGTGAGGCCGCCGAGGTCCCACTGCAGCTCGGTGAGCTGGCGCGCCAGCCGGTCCCTTCGCTGTTCCAGGTCCGAGCCGCTCACTTGATCACCGTGGCTCCGCTGCCGCCGCCCGGTGGCTTCGAGGTGTCGACCGGCGGCGGCTTGCCCGGCGTAGCGATTTTGTCGGGCAGCTTCTTGCTCTGCTGCTCGTAGCTGGAGCCGCTCTGGCTGTTGAGGTTGTTGAGGTCCTGGGTGCTCGCCTGAATCGTCGCGTCGCTCTTGCCGGCGGCGCTGCCGGCAAGGCCTCCCTTCACCTGCTTGGCACCGGCCTTCGCGGAACCGCCGGCGCTCGCCTTCTTCGACGTTGCGCCCGGCTTGCCGGAGTCGGTGCTCGCCGTCGTCGAACCGCCGGCGGGTCCGACGCGGACGATCGGCGCGGGCGCCGAGGCGGTCGTGCTGGTCCCCTTACCGATCAGGACGCCGACCAGCAGCATCAGGCCCAGCACCGCGACCCCGCCCACCGCGGCGAGCGGCGCGTAGTCGCGCTCGGCCTTGTGCGGAGCGGAGGGCGAGGTTCCCTCCCCCGCCACCTGCGGCTCCTGCCGCGGGGCCTGGGCCGGAGACGCGCTGATGTGCCGGCGGTAGTCGACGCGCGGGCCGGCGCGGCGCTGCCCGCAGTTGAGGCAGTAGCGCTGGTCGGCCGCCAGGGGGGCACCGCACCCTTGGCAGGGCTCCCCATGCTCTCCCAGCGCCGGCGTCTGCATCGTCTCTGTCGTAGTAGCCATGCGTCCTCCTATTGCGAGCCGGGGAGTGTCGGGAACTGGGTCACCTTGACGTCGGCGCCCTGCGGGTTGCCGATGAAGTAGATGTAGTACTTGAGCTTTTTGGCGCCGGCTTTCAAGTGCTCGATCGCGCCGCGCCCGGCCGCCACGACCCGATTGCCCTTGCGCGCCACTCCGTACAGCAGCAGGCGCCCCTGGTCCGCGCCGGTCTTGTTGACCACGGTGCCTGCCGCCTCGATCCCGGAAACGGGGTCGCCGGCGACCGTGGGCGGGGAGACCTGGATGTCGGGCAGCGCGCCGGAGAAGGAGGCGGTGCTCGCTCCGACCCTCACCTTCACCGACTTTGGCTTGCCCGCCACCAGCACCTGGTCGTTCACCCACTCGACGTCGCCGTTGGCGGGGATGTAGGGGACGGCCGCCAGCGCCTGCTCGATCCCCGGGACGTTGTTCTTGTAGACGCTCTTGCCCTTCGCGTCGAGGACGTCGATCAGGATCGGCACGTCGGTCAGGTTCTGGCCGGAGTCGTTGTGGAGGTCGACGACGACGGCGCTGCCGTTGGGGTCGGTGAGCAAGGCCGTGGAGGTCACCTTGACGTCGGTGCTCTCCTTGTCCACGGTCAGGCCCTTGTCGTTGAGCAGGGTCTTCGATCCCTTGGAGGCCAGCTCGGCGCTGCGGTCCTGGGTCGACTGGCAGGCGGCGAGCCCCGCGACGGCCAGCAGCGCCAGGCCGGCGACGGTGAGGGGGCGGAGAATCACCCGAACCCCCCGCTCACGTACTCGCGGGTGCGCTCGGCGAGGGGCGAGCCGAAGACCTGTTCGGCCTCGCCGTACTCGACCAGGTCCCCCAGGTACATGAAGCCGACGTGGTCGGCGACCCGCTGCGCCTGCTGGAGGTTGTGGGTGACGATCACGATCGCGATCTCGGTTCGCAGCGCGACGATCGTCTCCTCGATCGTCTGGGTCGAGATCGGGTCGAGCGCCGAGCAGGGCTCATCAGCGGCGAGCGCCTGGGACGCACCGCCAGCGAGCGGGCGATGCAGAGCCGCTGCTGCTGGCCCCGGAGAGGGCCAGCGCCGGGTGGTCGAGGTTGTCCTTGACCTCCTCGAAGAGGCCGCCCGGTGCAGCGCCTCGGTCACCGCCGGCTCCAGCTCGCGCTTCGAGGGCTTCTTCGAGCCCCGCTCGCGCAGCCGGTAGGCGACGTTGTCGAAGATGCTCATCGGGAAGGGGTTCGGCTGCTGGAAGAGCATCCCGACCCGGCGGCGCAGGTGGGTGACGTCGAAGAGGTCGACGTCCTCGCCGTCGAGCAGGTCCGCCCGCCTCGGGTCGCGGTCGGGGTCAGGTCGACGAGGCGGTTGAGGGAGCGCAGCAGCGTCGTCTTGCCGCAGCCCGAGGGCCCGATCAACGCCAGCACCTCTCCCTGGCGCACGGTCAGGGAGACCTGGTTGACGGCGAGCTTCTGCCCGTAGGCGATGCTCAGCGCCTCGGTCCGCATCCGCTCGAGCCGGGATCGTCTCGGCGCGCGGCAACCGCTTCAGCCGCGGCGCGGGCGCGCCCGGAGCCAGGTGCCCGTTGCCGCCGGGCGGCGGCTGGGCAACGGTCGGCGCCCCCTCGACGGCGATCCTGCGCACCGGCGGCGGCAGCTGCGCGGCGACGGACATCGGCTCGCGCATCGGGTCGAAGCCGTCGCCCTGCGGCGGGCTCAGCGAATCCATCCCGACTCCTTGTCGCGAGCGATCATGTCGACCGCGAGATTGAGGAAGATCACGACGATCAGCAGCACGAAGGCGGCGGCGTAGGCCTTCTCGGGCGCGCCCCTCTCCCGGCCGGGGAGTTGTTGTAGACGTAGGTGGTGAGGGTGCTGCCGGTGCCCTGGAGCAGGCCGAGGACGGGCGTGCTCGTCTGCGGCGTCAGCTGCAGGGAGGCGCCGAGCAGGATCACGACGATCGCCGTGTCGCCGACGATCCGCCCCATCCCCAGCGTGATCCCGGTGCCGATGCCCCGGCGCGAGGCGGGCAGCAGGACGCGGCGGATCGTCGAGGCGCGGTCCTTGCCAAGGGCGTAGGAGGCCTCGCGCACGTGACGGGGGATCGACTGCAGGGCCTCGCGGGTGGCGCCGACGATCATCGGCAGCGCGATCAGCGACATCATCGCCCCGGCGATGACGAACGAGCGGCCGAAGGCGACGTCGCCGGTGGCCTTGTAGGAGAGGAAGCCGAGGAAGCCCTGCTGGAAGACGAGCAGGCCGAAGATCGCCAGCACGATGCTCGGAGTCCCGGCGACGATCTCGACGCCCGACTCGACCGCCCGCGCCAGCCCGGCGGGGCGCGCGTACTCGGAGAGCCAGACCGCGATCGCGACGCCGAGCGGGGCGGCGATCAGGGTGCCGATGGCGGTGATGATCACCGTCCCCTCGAGCGGATCGAGGAAGCCGCCGGTCTGGCTCTGGTCGAGCCCGGCCTGGGGATGGCTGAACAGCAGCGACGGGCTCAGGTACTGGAGGCCCTTGACGAGCATGTAGAGGACGATCGCGGCGGCGATCAGGCAGAGCAGGAGGCCCGCCGCCCAGGTCAGCGCGACGCCGATCCTGTCGCCGCGGCTCCACGCCTCCTCGGCGCGGTGGCGCCCGGGGTGGAAGAGGACGGCGCGGTGGGCAGTTGTGCGTGCGCGCTCATCCCGCCAGCGTGTATTTGCGCATCGACTGGCGGGCCGCCCAGCCGGCGAAGGAGAGGAAGGCGCTGGAGACGAGGAGGATCGCCGCGAAGGCGTAGACCGTCTGCCCGAATGGCTTCACCGAGAGGCTCGTCGGCGTTGTCGACGATCGTCGCCGCGAGCGTCCGCGCCGGCTCGAAGAAGAAGGTGACGCCGTCGAGCGGGTTGGGGGCGAAGCCGATCGACCCCGAGACCATCGAGAGCATGATCGCCTCGCCCAGGGCCCGCGCCGTCGCCAGCACCGCGGCGGCGACGATCGCCGGCCGGATCGTCCGCAGCCCGACCGTCCCCGAGCGCCCGGAAGCGGTTGACGCCGAGCGCCGCGGCGCCCTCGGTCAGGTTGGCGGAACCGAGCGCAGCGCGTCGGTGACGATCGCGACCATGATCGGCGTGATCATCACCGTCAGCACCAGGATGCCGACCAGGATGCAGGTGCCATCGAGCTGGATCACGACTGGACCGAGGCCTTCTGAGAGGCCGAGATCAGGTGGTTGCCGAAGAAGGGGACGAGGACGAGGATCCCGATCAAGCCGTCATCACCGACGGCACGGCGGCGAGCAGCCGGATCACCGGCTGCATCGCCCGGCTGATCCAGCCCGGGGCGAACTCGACGATGAACATCGCCGAGAGCAGCGAGATCGCCGTCGACAGCAGCACCGCCGCGCCGGTGATCAGGGCCGTCGCGTAGATCA
>CAVTIG010000004.1:0-151697 GCA_963734745.1 uncultured Solirubrobacterales bacterium
ATCGAGGAACGACTCCAGCTTGCGGTTGCCCCTGGTCGGAGCCCTGACCCTCGCCTCGGCTATCGCCTCCCCCGGCGGCTTGCGACCCGGGCCCTGCGACGGCGGGGTGGGAACTCGCTCTGCGCTCACGGCGCCATCGTGACAGTTGACGCAGGTCAGCGACTACGGGTGGGCGTTGAACACGCTGCTGTCGAACGCGGTAAGAGCCGGGTCGGCCGCATAGCCGAGCGGTTGCAGGTCGAAGAGGTCCTCGATGCTGAGAAGCAGCGAGAAGTGGTTGTAGTAACCCGTATCGTTGACGCTGCCGGGCGTGACGTAGGGGGAGATCAGCAGCAGGCCGACGTGGCCGCCACCTCCAGTCGGTTTTACCGGGCCGTTGACCGGCGTCGTGGACGTCGGAGTCGAGCCGGTTGGAAGATTCGGATATTGAGGCGTATCGCAACAGGCGCTCGAGTCGGCGCTCAGCCCCGTCTGCGGCGCCTCGGCGAATGTGATCGCGATCAGCCCGCCGTCCTTGTAGGCGGGCGAAGCCTCTATCTCGGGCACCACCGCCTGCAGGAAGGCATCGGCGGCAACGAGGCCCGAGGGCTCTCCCGGCGCACATGGTTGGTCGCTGCCGTCGTGACAGGCGTTGGGAACGATGTAGGAGAGCGAGGCGGTGCTGCTCTTCGCCTGCAGGTCGGGCCCGAGCTGGTCGAGGCCGATGTCGTTCTGGACGCATTCGGTGCCGTCGATCAGCGAGTGGAAATAGACGAACGGATTGCGCCATGTCTCGTACGCATCGCCCGGGAGCGGAGCCTGGGCGCCATCGGGACCGCCAAGCGTCGGGTGGCGGCAGGTGCTCGACTGGTCGATGCCGCCGTTGCCGATGTCCTCGACGTAGGCCCTCCACTGCTTTCCGCTTGCGGTGAGCTGACCGGGCAACGTCAGGGTCCCCTGCGGATACACGCAGCCGCTCCCCGCGACCTGACCGTCGGCGCCGGTCGTGCCGGGGGCGATGTCGGTGTAGTCGGGGCAGTTCGCCGCTGTTTGCGGAGTCGGTCCCTGGCCGCTGAGCAGGGCGATCTCGTTGGCCAGATCCCCCTGCGCCACGGCGTAGTAGTTGGACAAGAGCTCACCCTGGCCGCGCAGGGTGTTTGCGAGATACGGGGCAGGCGAGGCTTGGCCGAAGGCCTGGTCGTAACCCTGGTCCGCGAGCACGATCAAGAACACGTGCTTGACCGGCGGAAGCGTCGGTGCCTCCGGAACCTGTCCCGGGGCAGAGGGAGTCGGCGCGGGTCCCGGCGCCGCTGTGTGAACCGGCACCGGTGCCACGGGCTGAGCGGGAGCCGAGATCGGCGTCGGCGTCGGCGAGACCGGCTGAGGTGTCGGGGCCGGCGTCGGCGTCCGGGCCGGGCTGCTCAGCGCTGTCGACGATGGTGCCTCCAGAAGAAAGGTCGTGGTGCCGGCGCTCTGTGCGATCTGGCTGGTAGCCGACCCCAGGAGGGCGCCGAACGCGAGGAGGCCCAGGACCGCAACCGCGGCGGCCGGCGGCGTGGGCATGAAGCGACTGGCCGCATCGTCGTCGGCGTCGGCCTCCTCGCGGGTCTCGTCATCGACGAAGCTGGTCACCTGAGTGGCCAGTTTCACTTCGTGTCGCCCCCTCGGTGTGAAGATTTGGAGTCCGGGGGCCGATGGGATGACAACCGGCTCTTCACAACTCTTCAACACCTGCCTGTCCTCGGACCGGGAGGCTCCGGGCAATGGAATTGGCGACTCCCGTGACCCCAGCTCCTGCTCCAGTGCCCCCGGCCCACCCATCGTTGGCCCCCGCGACGGGAGAGCAGTGCCCGGCCTGCGGGGCCCAGGTGGCGGCCGACCAACGCTACTGCCTGGAGTGCGGGCAGCGCCGCGGGGACCCGCGTCTGCCTTTCATGGACGCGCTGGTGTTCAAGGACGCGTTGGCGCAGCGCCCACCCGAGCCGCCGCCCACCCTCTCTTCCCGGCGGCGACAGCGGATGTCTCCCAACGCCACGTTGATCGCCGGCGTGGGAACGCTGATGCTCGCGCTGGGGGTCGGCGTGCTGATCGGGCACTCGGGCAGCCATTCGGCATCCAGCGGCGCCCCCGCGGTCCAGGTCGTGAAGGTGCCGGCCACCGGCGGAGCGACGAGCACGACTGCCCAGGCATCCCCGTCCGGAGGCTCCGCCAAAGCGAAGAAGGCAAAGGTGTCCGGCGGCGGCGGCACACAGAGCGCGAAGTCCAACCCGTTCCTGAAAACAACGAAGGCGGCCGGCAAGTTGCCGGCGCCTGTCGTGAAAGTCGGTAGCCCGGGCCACGGCCGCGGCTACAAAAACGGCCATTTCACGGGCTCGTTCTTCGGGCCATGACGGAAGCGACGGGCGCCTTGAGTGCGGCATATGGGGCCGAGTGGGTCGTCGACCTGGAGCGCCGGCGTGACCAGCTGACCGCGCGGGTCGCCGAGCTGCAGTGGGACCTGGGCGGCCTCGTCTACGAGATGGCGATCCGCAACCGCATCCGGGTCGACGTGCTGGTCAAGCGCGCGGTCGCCCTGCAGGACGCCGACGCCGAGCTGAGCGAGGTCGAACGCATCCTGCGCATGGAGGAGACCGGCACGGCCGGCTCGTGCGGCTCCTGCGGAGCGCCGCACAGCAGCGGCGCGGCCTACTGCTGGCAGTGCGGCGAGCCGCTCCTCGAGCAGGTCTCGAGCGACGCGATCCTCCGCCCCTAGCGCGACGACGTACGGGCTCAGCCGAAGCGGCCGGTGACGTAGTCGCGGGTGCGCGGGTCGCCCGGCTGGCTGAAGATCGTCTCGGTGTCGCCGAACTCGATCAGCGTCCCGACCCGCTCGGCGCCGCTCGATGTCGAGGCTGAAGAAGGCGGTCCGGTCGGCGACGCGCGCCGCCTGCTGCATGTTGTGGGTGACGATCACGATCGTGTAGCGGCTTTTGAGGCTGTGCATCAGCTCCTCGATCGTCGCGGTGGCGATCGGGTCCAGCGCCGAGGCTGGCTCGTCGAGGAGCAGCACGTCGGGCTCGATCGCGATCGCGCGGGCGATGCACAGGCGCTGCTGCTGCCCGCCGGAGAGGCCGAGCGCGCTGTCCTGGAGCCGGTCCTTGACCTCGTCCCAGAGCGCCGCGCCGCGCAGGGCTTGCTCGACACGCTCGTCGAGCTCGGCCTTCATGCCGAGGTTGCGCGGCGCCCAGGCGACGTTGTCGTAGATCGACTTCGGGAACGGGTTCGGCTTCTGGAAGACCATCCCGATGCGGCGCCGCACCTCGACCCGGTCGACGTTGCCGCCGTAGATGTCGTGGCCGTGGTAGAGGACCTGGCCCTCGATCCTGAAGCCCGGGACCGAGTCGTTCATCCGGTTGAGGCTGCGCAGGAAGGTCGTCTTGCCGCAGCCGGAAGGACCGATCAGGGCCGTGATCCGATTGCGGCGGATCTGGAGCGTAGACGCCCGCGAGCGCCTTTTGCTTCCGTAGGAGACGGACACGTTCCGGACGTCGAAGACGACCTCCGCGCGCCGGGTCGCGGCCCCTGCCGTCGGCCCGGCGACACCGGCCTGCGGCAGCGGCCCGTTCTGGATCCGGACCCGGAGCGGACGGTTGGCACGCCGGGATCGACGCTCAGGGTCGGATCGGGGCGCTCATGAGGCCATCTTCGCGCGGCTGCGGGCGAGCAGCGCCCTGGCCCCGAGGCTCGCGAAGAGGATGAAGGACAGCAGGACGAGCGCCAGCGCCCCAGGCTCGGCGAAGCCCGCCGGGTCGGCCTTCTTCGGACAGCTTGAAGATCCGACACGGGGATGTTCGGCAGCGCCTGTTCGAAGGGGTTGAGGGTGACGGTCGTTGGCGAAGACCGAGGTGGCGAAGATCAGCGGCGCGGTCTCACCGGCGGCGCGGGCGACGGCGAGCACGGTGGCGGTGACGATGCCGCCGAGCGCGCTGGGCAGGACGACGCCGAGCACCGTGCGCCAGCGGCTCACGCCCAGCGCGTCGGCCGCTTCGCGCAGGCTGTTGGGGACGAGCAGCAGCACCTCCTGGCTGCCGCGGGCGATCAGCGGCAGCATGATGATCGCCAGCGCCGACCGAGCCGGCGAAGCCGGACTGCTTCCCGTGGTCGACGAGCAGGCCGAAGACGAAGAGCCCGATGATGATCGAGGGAAGGCCGTTCATCAGGTCGAGCGTCAGCCGGATCGCGCGTGCGCGCCGGCTGCCCGCGAACTCGGTGAGGTAGAGCGCGATCGAGGACCCCCAGCGGCATCGCGATCGCCGTCGCGAGCACGACGATGACGCCGGTGCCGACGAAGGCTCGGGGCGATGCCGCCCCGGCGCCGGAGCGGCGGGTCCTTGATGAGGAAGTCGAGGCTGATCGCGCTGGCGCCGCGCGAGACGACGGTGTAGACGACGATCACCAGCACCGCGACGGCGAGCACCGCCGCGGCGGTCGCGCCCGTACTCGGCGAGCCGGCTGAAGATCTGCCGCCGGCGCAGGTTGCCGGTCGGGGTCAGCGGGACGTCGGGTCGGGGATCGGCACGGCTGCTCATCGCGCCACGGCCCTGCGGTAGCTCGAAGCGCCTGCCGATCCACTGGGCGAACAGGTTCGAGATCAGCCCGATCACGAGCAGGATCACCCCCAGGTAGAAGAGCGACGCTGGTATGCAGCTCGGTCTCGCGCTCTGGGAACTGGTTGGCGATCCGCGCCGGCCAGCGTGTCGCCGGTCTTGAACAGCGACGCGTGGATTTCCGAACCCGCGCCGATCACCTGCGAGACCGCGATCGCCTCGCCGAGCGCGCGCCCGAGGCCGAGGCAGCGGCGGCCGCGACCACGCCGGAGGCCGTCGACGGGAGGACGACGCCGCGCACGATCTCCCAGCGGGTCGCGCCGAGCGCGCTGGCGCCGTCCTGGATCTCGCGCGGCACGGCGAGGAAGAGGTCGCGCGAGATCGAGGCGATGATCGGCACCACCATGATCGTCAGGATCAGGCTCGCGGTGAAGACGCTGGCGCCGGTGGTTTCGGGCGAGTCCGAAGATCGGGATGAAGCCGAGCGCGCCGTGGAGCCACGGCTCGAGGTGCGTCGTGCACGAACGGAGCCAGGATCAGGATCCCCCAGAAGCCGAGGATGACGCTCGGGATCGCCGCCAGCATCTCGACCAGCGGCGCGACGATCCCGCCGGACCCCGCCGGGCGCCAGCAGGCTCAGGTAGAGGCCGATCGAGATCGCGATCGGCGCGCCCAGCAGCAGGGCCATGAAGGAGCTGACGACGGTCCCGAAGAGCAGCGAGCCGGCGCCGAAGACGCCGAAGTTCGGCTGCCAGGTCGTGTGGACGAGGAACCCCAGCCCGAACTTCGAGATCGCCGGGCCTGGCGCCGTTCACGACCTGGTAGCCGATCAGGAGGATCACGGCGGCGGCGAGCAAGGCGGCGAGGAGGCACAACGCCGTAGAGGAGCCCGTCTCCGATCCGGTCGGCCGGCTTCCGGCGCCGGCGCGAACGAGCGCGATGCGGCGCGGGTGCTGTAAGGAGCCGAGGGGGTGGCCGTGGTGCTCATGGCGCGGCAGCGTAAAGGAGATCGGACTCGCCGTTCTCACCCGATTCGTGCAATTTTCACAGGATTGAAACAAGTGGCTTCACAGGATCGCAACAAGCGGCCTTTGTTACATCTTTGACACACACTGTCTTTCACGAGATTGAAACAAGTGATGCGATCGCGCCGCCGCGATACTTACTGCGCGCCGGGCGACCCTTGCGCACGCCCAGGTCGACGAGACGGTAACGATAACGAGCTGAAAGGATTTTCACTTGATTCGCAACAGGTTGCTAGGTCTCTTCATCGCCGCGGCTGGGTCAGTTGGATGCATGGCGGCCGTGTCCACGGCCGTCGCCTCCGCCGCGGGTCTCACCGGCGCCGGCTCCACCCTGGTGGCGCCGCTGATGGCCAACTGGATCAACGGCTTCGAAATCAAGGAAGGCATTCCGGTCAAATACGGCTCCGTCGGCTCCGGGGCGGGCATCGCCCAGATCACCGCACGGACCGTCGACTTCGGCGCCTCCGATGCGCCGCTGACGCCCCGAACAGGCAGCCGCCTGCAACGGCTGCGTGCAGATCCCGTGGGCACTGACCGCGGTCGGCATCGGCTTCAACGTGCCCGGGCGTCAAGAAGCTGAACCTGACCGGACCGCTGCTTGCCGGGATCTACTTCGGCAAGATCACCAACTGGAACGACCCGAAGATCAAGAAGGTCAACCCGAAAGTCAAACTGCCGAACCTGACGATCACCCCGGTCTTCCGCAGCGACGGCTCCGGGACACCTACGCCTTCACGCGCTATCTCTCGAAGATCAGCAAGGCGTGGAAGAACGAAGTCGGCTACGCGACCTCGGTCGGCTTCCCGGCCGGAGTCGGCGCCAAAGGCAACTCCGGCGTCACCGCGACCGTCACCAAGACCCCGGCGCGATCGGCTACATCTCGGCCTCCTACCTGATCGCCGCCGGCCTTAGGGCCGCAGCGAGTCCAGAACAAGGCCGGCAACTACGAGTATCCCGAACCTGAAGAACATCGAAGCGGCTGCGGCGTACGTCAAGAGCGTGCCGGCGAGCAACGAACTCACGATCTCCGATCCGCCGAAGAAGGCGACGATCGCCTACCCGATCTCCACCTTCACCTACTGCGATCGTGCCCCACAACGCCGCCGCAGAAGGGCTTTCGTCCAGCAGTTCGTCAAGTACGCGTGACGACCGGACAGAAATACGGAGCGGCGCTCGACTTCGCACCTCTGCCGAAGGTGGTGCTCACGGCCGCAAAGAGGACGGCCGCGGGCCTCTAGGAGGAGGACTGGCAAGAGCGGCGGGAGCACCCCGCCGCTCTCGCCTCCGGACTCTAGCCGCAGACCGGCCAGGGACTGGAGCCGGAGCGCGAGTAGAGCAGCGCCGCGCGGTAGGTCTGCTCGGCGGCGGAAGCCCCGCCGGATCCCCGGTGCCGCCGACCGACGACCAGGTGCCGTAGTCGAACTGGTAGAGGCCGCGGTAGGTGCCGTCGGATGACACCGCGGCCGGGTTGCCGCCGGACTCGCAGGCGGCGATCGCGTCGAGCGTGGCTTGCGAGACGCCGCCGGGGAGGGCGGCGAAGGCCTCGCGGCGTTGCCTGCGCAGCTTGGCGCGGTGTTCCGCGCGGAGCCTCTTTACCTCGATGCGGATCGCTTCGTGGAAGCGCTCGACGGGTCCGTCGAGCGGGGCGATCTTCACCGGCTTGGCGACGGCGCGGCCAACCGCCGGGACGCCGGCACTGCCCCCGCCCGACGCAAGCGCGGCGGCGGGGAAGGCGATGGACGCGATCAGGGCAAGGGCGACGTATGTGCGTTTTGTGAGCAAGCGCGGCACCGTCGCGGGGTTTGCGGCGCCACAAGGTGACCGCCGTCACACCCCGCCCGCCGATACGTGCCGATGAGCACAAGATCAGGCACGGACCCGTCCCGCCGGATCGGCTCCGTGAAACCGATCGTGCAGGGAAAAGCCGGGCAACACCGTCCCGCGCGGGTCGATCAGTCGGTCAGCGGGCGGATGTGCGAGTCTTCCCGCACGAATTCCGAGGACAGCGGCCGGAATTGGCGCTTGTCTCGAATAAACCAACGGGGGAGGTAGCGATGACAGCCAAGCTACGCAGGCTGGGAGTCCCAGCGGCGCTCATCACGATGACCGGGGTCATCCTGGCGGGTTGCGGCGGCGACAACAACAGCGCGGGCAAGGCAGAGGCGGCCGGCGGAGGCTCATCCGGCGGTCAGGCTCTCGAGATCAAGTTGGGCGATTTCTTCTTCGACCCGAAAAACGCCACAGCCAAGGCCGGATCGACCGTGATCGAAGCCCCGAACGACGGCTCGGTCGAGCATGAGCTGGTCCTTTTCAAGACGAACATGGATCCCGCCAAGCTCCCAACCGAAGCCGGCGGCGGCGTCGACGAGGAGAAGATGGACCAGATAGCGGAAGAGGGCGGAGAGATTCCCGACGTCGAGGCTGGAAAAACCGAGTCGGGGAACTTCAAGCTCACACCGGGCAAGTACGTGATGTTCTGCAACCTGCCCGGGCACTACGCCCAGGGCATGTACGGGACGCTCACCGTCACCAAGTAGCCCCGCATTCCGACCGGCTGGTCGCCCTCGCAAAGAGCCCCCTCGTCGCGCACCGCGACGAGGGGGCTCAGTCGGTCAGCGCTCGCAGCGCGTTGGCGATCACAGCGACGTCTATCCCCTCCTGGAGGAGGGCGCCGGCCACCGGCGGGATGTAGCCGAGAGCCGCGAACCCCATCGCGATCCCGCTGAGGCCAATCCCGAAGACGACGCTCTGGCGCGCGATGCCCAGCGCCCGGCGACCGACCCGGACCGCGGTGGCGACCCGATCTATGCGGTCGACGGTGATCACCGCATCGGCCGTCTCGGAGGAGACGGTCGCGCCGGGCCCGCCCATCGCGATCCCGACGTCTGCAAGGGCCAGCGCCGGCGCGTCGTTGACGCCGTCGCCGACCATCACGACGGGGGCCAGCTCAGGGTCGGCGCGCATGCCGCGGACGACGTCGAGCTTGTCCTCCGGGCTCTGCTCGGCATAGACGCGGTCGAGGTCGATCTGCGCGGCGATCCCCTCGGCGACCGAGCGGCGGTCGCCGGTGACCATCGCCACCCGCCCGATGCCCTCCTCTCGCAGCCGGACCACCAGCTCGCGCGCGTCCTCGCGCAGGCGATCGGCCATCACGACCACCCCGGCCAGCTTCCCGTCGACGCCGACCACCACCCTGGCGAGGCCGGCGTCGGCACCGTCGCCGGCGAGGCCGTCGGCGACCTCGACGTCGTAGCCCCGCGCCCGCAGCCAGGCGCCACTGCCCACCGTCACCCGGCGCCCGGAGACGACTCCCTCCATGCCCTGCCCGGGCTCCTCGACCACGTCGTCGGGCCTCGAGAGCCGCAGCCCCCGCGCCTCGGCACCGTGGACGAGGGCCTCGGCGAGGCCGTGGGCGGAGAGCTGGTCGACCGAGGCGGCCAGCCGCAGGATCTCCTCCGGGCCGGCGTCGTCGAGCGGGATCACCTCCTGGACGGCCGGCGTGCCGAGGGTCAGCGTGCCGGTCTTGTCGAGGAGGACGGTCCGCGCCTCCCCGAGGCGCTCGATCGCCGTGCCGCCCTTGACGATCACCCCGGCGCGCGCCGCCCGCGAGACACCGGAGATGATCGCGATCGGCGCGGCAAGGATCAGCGGGCAGGGGGTGGCGACGACGAGCACGGCCACGGCGCGGACCGGCTCCCCGCTGAGAGCCCAGGCGGCCCCGGCGACCGCCAGGGTGAACGGCAGGAAGAAGGCCGCGTAGCGGTCGGCGAGGCGGATGAACGGGGCCCGCTGCGTCTCGGCGGCGCGGACGAGGCGCACCAGGTTGGCGTAGGCGCTCTCGGAGGCGAGGCGCGTCGCGCGCAGCTCGAAGGCGGCGCCGGCGTTGGCGGTGCCGCTCTGCACGACCGAGCCCCTGACGCGAGTCACCGGCAGGGGCTCGCCGGTCAGCGTCGACTCGTCGATCGTCGCCCGGGCGCTCTCCACGGCGCCGTCGATGGGGATCAGCTCACCGGCGCGGACCAGGACGAGGTCGCCGACCGCCAGGCGATCGACCGGGACCTCCTCCCAGATCTCGCCAACCCGGCGGTGGGCGATCGTCGGCATCCGCTCCAGCAGCGCGGTCAGCTCGCGGCGGGCGCGGCGCGCCGCCATCGACTCGAGCGCGTTGCCGCCGGAGAGCATCAGCGCGATCACCGCCCCGGCCAGGTACTCGCCGATCGCCAGCGCACCGGCCATCGCCACCAGCGCGATCGCATCCACCCCGACCCGGCCGCGCGCCAGCGTCCGCGCGATCGACCAGGTCAGCGGCACCAGCATCACGGCCACCGTCGCCGCCCAGACCGCGTCCCCGGCGGTCGGCTCGCCGAGCAGGTGCAGGGCGCCGCCGGCGACGATCAGCGCCAGGGTCACCGCGGCGAGCAGCAGTGGGCGCGATTCGGCTGTGAAGCGCTTGCTCACAGCACCGATGATTGCGGACTGCCGCCCACCAGCCGCGACGACGGCGTCACCCGCCATGATTCGGCGCATGGCCGAGCAGCCGACATCCCGCCTCCTACTGGCCTGCCCGGACCGCCCGGGCTTGATCGCCGCGGTCAGCGGCTTCCTCGCCGACGCCGGCCTCAACATCGTCGACGCCGACCAGCACTCGAGCGGCGAGGGCCGGCTGTTCATGCGGATGGTCTTCGACTCCGCCCCCGAAGGCGAGCGCGAGGCCCTCTACAGGCGCTTCGAGGAGGAGGTCGCGGGACCCCTGGAGATGGATCACCGCTTCGCCGAGGCGAGCGAGCGCAAGCGGGTCGCGATCATGGTCTCGCGCGAGGACCACTGCCTCTCCGACCTGCTCTGGCGCTGGCGGAGCGGCGAGCTGGGCGCCGACCTCATCGCGGTGGTCTCCAACCATCCCGACCACGCCGAGCAGGTGGAGTCGCTCGGGCTTCCCTTCCACCACATCCCCGTGGAGCCGGGTGCGAAGGGGGCGGCCGAGGAGCGCATCCTGGAGCTGCTCGGCGGCGAGCTCGACCTGCTCGTCCTCGCCCGCTACATGCAGGTCCTCTCGGCGGAGTTCCTGCGGCAGCTCGAGACTCCCGCGATCAACATCCACCACAGCTTCCTGCCGGCCTTCGTCGGCGCCGACCCGTACGCCCGCGCCCACGAGCGCGGGGTCAAGCTGATCGGCGCCACCGCCCACTACGTGACCGAGGACCTCGACGCCGGGCCGATCATCGACCAGGACGTGACCCGGGTCAGCCACCGCGACGAGGTCGACGACCTGATGCGGATCGGCCGCGACATCGAGCGGCTGGTCCTCGCTCGCGCGGTCAAGGCCCACCTCGACGACCGGGTGCTGCTGGACGGCGCCCGCACCATCGTCTTCTGATGACGCTCCCGCCCGGACCGAGCGCGCCGGCCCTGGTGCAGGGCCTCCGCTACACGCGCGACCCGCTTGGCTTCCTGGCCGGCTTCCAGCGGCGTTACGGCGACATCTTCACCGTCTCGTTCCCCTACTTCGGCAAGGTCGTCTACGTCACCTCGCCGGAGCTGGTCAAACGGGTCTTCACCGGCTCCCCGGCGCAGTTCCACGCGGGCGAGGCAAACGCGACGGTGCTGGAGCCGGCGCTGGGGCCGAACTCCGTGCTGACCCTCGACGAGGAGCCGCACATGCGACAGCGCAAGCTGCTGCTGCCTCCCTTCCACGGCGAGCGGGTGCGCCGCTACGGCGAGCTGATCCGCGAGATCACCCTGGAGGAGATGGAGAGCTGGCCGGTCGGGGAGCCGTTCGCGATGCGCCCGCACACCCAGCGGATCACCCTGGCGGTGATCCTGCGCGCCGTCTTCGGGGTGCACGACGAGGCGCGCCTCGACCGCGCCGAGCGGCTGATCGACGAGTTCAGCGAACGGGTCAACCTGATCACCGCGTTCCCGGCGCTGCGCCGCGACCTGGGGCGGTTCAGCCCCTGGGCGCGCTTCGTCCGCGCCCGCGCCGCGTTCGACGAGTTCATCTACGAGGAGATCGCGCTGCGCCGCGCCGAGGTGGAGGCGGAGGACGAGGAGCGCGACGACGTGCTCTCGCTGCTGCTGCGAGCCCGCCACGACGACGGCAGCCCGATGAGCGACGAGGAGCTGCGCGACGAGCTTGTGACCGTGGTCGGCGCCGGGCACGAGACGACGGCGACGGCGCTCGCCTGGGCGCTGGAGCGGCTGCTGCGCGCACCGCGGGTGCTGGGCCGGCTGCGCGAGTCGATCGAAGCCGGCGATGACTCCTACCTCGACGCGACGATCAAAGAGACGCTGCGGGCACGGCCGGTGATCGTCGACGTGGCGCGCAAGCTGACCGCGCCGGCCGAGATCGGCGGCTACGAGCTGCCGGCCGGAACCTTCGTCCTGCCCGCGATCGCCGCCCTCCACTACCGCGAGGACGTCTTCCCCGAGCCACACGAGTTCCGCCCCGAGCGCTTCCTCGACGGCAAGGCCGACAACTACGCCTGGATCCCCTTCGGCGGCGGCGTGCGCCGCTGCATCGGCGCGGCCTTCGCCGAGTACGAGATGCGGATCGTCCTGCGGGCGATCCTCGAGCGCGCCGACCTCAGCGCCCCGGACCCGAAGCCCGAGCGGGTAAAGATCCGCAACATCACCCTGGCCCCCGGCAAGGGCACCCGCGTCGTGCTCGACCGCCCCCTGCGGCCGGCTCCGCAGCGCGAAGCCGCGGGCACGACGGCCTGACCTTCACCCGCGCGCTGTCGCGTAACCTCCGGTCATGGAGCGCGAGGAGCTACGTGCGATCCAGGCGCCGCTGAAGGAGCGCTACCGGGAGGAGCCGGACAGCGCCCGGGTAACGCTTGCGGCGACAGGCACCCTCGGCGAAGGCGTCTCGTGCTCGGTGCAGACCGGGCGCGCCATGGCCGAGGCAGGGCTGCATCCCGCCTCGGGCGGCGACGGCTCGCTGCTCTGCTCGGGCGACATGCTGCTCGAGGCGCTCGTCGCCTGCGCCGGGGTGACGCTGCGGGCGGTTGCAACCTCGCTGGGAATCGCGGTGGAGTCCGGCGAGGTGCGCGCCGAGGGGGACCTCGACTTTCGCGGCACCCTCTCGGTCGACCGCGACGCTCCGGTCGGTTTCTCGGAGATCCGCCTCGACTTCGAGCTGGACACCGACGCCGACGAAGAGCAGCTCGCGACCCTGCTGAAGCTGACCGAGCGCTACTGCGTCGTATTCCAAACCTTGACCGACTCCCCCAAGCTCTCCACCAGGTTCGAGACCCTCTAGCCCGCGGCGGCCCGGCAGGCGGTTCCGCGGAACCGCCTCGAGATCCGCAACATCCTCAGGCAGGGGGCGCGTCTCCGGCCGCCAGCACCGCCCGGTCACGGAGGGGTGCGATCTACTTAATTCTATGGAGGCGGTGGGATTCGAACCCACGTGTGCGGCCGTGGTGCGAAGGTCTCTACAGGCTTAGCCGGCGCTTGGTTCTCGTCTCCCGGGGTCCGCGCCGGCGGGCACTGCGGGAGACAGAGCCCTCTGAAATGTCCCCCGGCGGACGGGGCGATCCGCTTGGGTGAGCCCGTTTCTGAAGCCGGTGCCCCTCCCCACGGGCGAGGGAGGACCGACTCTCATCGCTTAGGTTTTAACTAAGCGGCGAGGGCGAACTCATGGTCCGCACGTATTGGTTGGTGCCGGTGTTTTGCGAGGCCTCCGGCAACCTCGACCTGCAACCTTTCGCACGGTTCGACCACGTCGAAGCCTGTCGCCCCCGTGCTATGTCTCCCCCGATTGTAGACGGGGCGCTCAGATAGTCGAGCGACGCTTCAGATCGTCCAGGGCGTCCTGCGGGAAGCCGGGGACCTGGTCGAGGTCGTCGACCGAGCCGAAGCGGCCGAGGCGCTCGCGATGGGCGAGGAGCCGGGTCGCCTGGGTAACCGAGAGATTCTGCTCGCGGAGCTGCTCGAAGGTGACGGTGTTGAGGTTGATCGGGCCCCAGGGCTGCGCGGCCGAGGGCATCGGCGCTTGGGGCGCCGGCGCGGGCGACTCGGGCTGCGTGACGGGCGGCGGGGGCATGGGCGCCGGAGGTTGCGGGGCGGGCGCCTCGCCAAAGCCCTGCACCGACCGCAGCACCGTCTGCTCCACCTCGGCGGCACGCCGCTCCGCCTCGCGCGCCCGCTCCTCGGCCTGGACGATGCTGTCCTCGATCTCGCGCAGGCGCTGCTCGCGCTGCGTCTCCTCCGACTTCAGCTGTGCGAGGCGCTGCGCCTCGGCGGCGCGGCGCTCCGCCGCTTTGGTGCGCTCCTCGATCTGGTGCAGCCGCTGCTGGGCGGCCTCGATCTCGCGCTCGTGGGCCGCGTGCTCCTGCTGGAGCCGATGCTCGGCGGTCTGCATGTCGGCGGCCGGAGCCTCGGGCTGGACCGGCGGCGCCATGGAGGGCGGGGGCGGAGCCTGCGGCTGGACGGGTTGGATGACGGCCTCCATGCTCTGAGTCGCCTGGGCGGCCTGCGCTTGCGCCGCCCGCTCCTCCGCCTCGCGCTGGAGCCGCTCGGCCTCCTGGATGCGCCGGTCGGCCTCGGCCCGGATCCGCTCTTCCTCGCGGCGGATCTCCTCGACCTTGTAGCGAACCCGCTGCTCGGCCGCCGCCGCCTCGTCCTCGACCGGGACAGGAGAAACCGCCCCGGCGGCCGGCGGCGGGAGCGGCGCAACTGGCGGGACGGGCTCGACCGGGGGCGGGGGCTGGGGGGCGGCCTGCGCCGGGGAAACCGGCGGCGGAGCGCCGGCCGCCTTCCCCCGGCGCTGCGCCTTTTGCCTTGCCCTCTCCTCCCTGCGAAGCTTGGCCTGCTCCTGGCGCTGCTTGCGCTGCGCCGCCCGCGCCGCGCGCTGCTGCTCGCGGGCGACGCGACGCCTTTCCTTCGGGCTCAGCAGCTTGGCGGGCCCGGGCGGCCCCACCGATACGGGCCGCGCCCCCGGCGGCGGCTGCGAGGCGCCGAGGGGCGCCACCGGAGCCATCTCGGCCGTCTGGGGCACCGTAGGGGTCGGCGCCTCGGCGCGCGGCGGTACGGCCGCGGGGGGCTGCCCGGGGGCGGCGGACGGCGCCGGCGAAACCGGCGGAGCGGCGCCGGCACCCGGCGCGGCCCCCTTCTTCGCCTTCTCCTTGCTGCGACGCCGGGTGATGCTGATCACGAGCAGCAGGAGCAGGATCGCCGCGACCAGGCCGGCGACGAAGTACTGGATGTGATCGCTGACGAAGTTGCCGGCCTTGCTGGGAAAGGACTCGGCCCGCGCCTGGGCGGGAACGATCAGGGCCAGCGAGGCGAGCCCGATGGCGGAGAGCAGCGAGGCATAGCGAGAGCGCATGCCCCCGAATCCTTTCATGTGAGGCGCGCGATGCAACCCCTGACCGCTCCGTTGCGTCGGCCGATGTTCGAGACCCGGGCCCACGGCTACCTCATCCGGCCCTTGAACTCGCGCTCGACCTCGCGGCGGACGTCGCGCTCGGCGATCTCGCGGCGGCGGTCGCGCCCCTCCTTGCCGCGGGCCAGGGCCAGCTCGACCTTCGCCCGCGGGCCCTTGAAGTAGATGCGGGTGGGGATCAGGGTCAGCCCCTTCTGCGCGGTCTTGCCGACCAGGCGCTCGATCTCAGCGCGGTGGAGGAGCAGCTTGCGGGGGCGCTCGGGTTCGTGGTTCTCGGTGCTGGCCGGCGCGTATGGCGGGATGTGCAGGTTGCGCAGCCAGACCTCGCCGTCCTCGACCACGGCGTAGGCGTCGGTCATCTGCGCCTTCCCGTTGCGCAGCGACTTCACCTCGGAGCCGCGCAGCACGATCCCGGCCTCCATCTTCTCGACCAGCTCGAAGCGGTGGCGGGCGCGGCGATTGGTGGCGACGTCGCCCGACGCGGGAGCTCTCTTCTTCTTAGCCATCGACGGGCTCCAGGTCGACGCGGCCGCGCGCCGCCTCCACCCCGACCACCTTGACCGCGATCGGGTCGCCCAGGCGCACCCGCCGCCCCGTCCTGGAGCCGATCAGCGCCGTCTCGGCCTCGTTCAGCTCGAAGCGCTCGCCGCGCATCAGGCGGGCCGGGACGAAGCCCTCGTAGACGTCGCCCAGCTCGCCGCCGAAGGCGACGAAGGCACCGGCCCGGATCACCCCGGACACCTCCCCCTCGAATTCGCTGTCGGGGCCGCGCTCCAGCAGTTCGCGGTCGAGCAGGTAGGCGGCGCAAACGTCGTCGGCGTCGCGCTCGATCTTGGCCGACTCGCGCTCGCGCTCGGAGCAGTGGGCGGCGACCTCCCGCGCCTCGGCCAGGCGCGGCGCCCCCTCCCCCTCTCCCAGCGCCGCCAGCAGCGCCCGGTGGACGATCAGGTCCGGGTAGCGGCGGATCGGCGAGGTGAAGTGGCAGTAGGCCGGGCTTCCGAGACCGGCGTGGCCGCTGTTTCGCTCGCTGTAGGAGGCCTGTTTGAGGGAGCGGAGCACGAGCGATGTATACGCCTGGCGGCCGTGGCCGCGCCGCGCCGCCTCGCGGGCCACCAGCCGGCTCGCCTCCGCGGCGACCTCGCCCGCCTCGCGCGGGGAGATGCCCTCGCGCAGCGGCGGGGTCGGGACGCCGAGCGAGTGGAGCTGGGCGATCAGGCGCTCGATCCGCGGCGGGTCGGGCTGGGCGTGGACACGGTAGATGGCCGCCACCCGCTTTCGCTCCAGCAGCCGGGCGACCTGCTCGTTGGCGAGGATCATCAACCGCTCGATCAGCCGGTGGGCCTCGGTCTGCGGCACGGCGCGGGCACCGGTCACGTTGCCCTCGGCGTCGAAGCGGAACTCGGGCTCGAAGGACTCGACGTCGAGGCTGGTCGTGCCGCGCCGCTCGCCCAGCGCGGCGGCTGCCTCCCGCGCCACCGCCAGCGGATCGGCAACCTGCGCGGGCGCCGGCGCGCGGCCGGCGAAGATCGTGTCGAGATGGTCGTAGTCGAGCCGCACATCGGAGCGGATCAGGCTGCGGCAGAAGCTCGCCGAGCGCGGCTCGCCGAGCGCCCCCAGCTCGATCTCCGCGGTGACGGCGAGGCGCTCCACGCCGGGCGCCAGGCTGCACGCCTCGCTGCTCAGCGCGTGGGGCAGCATCGGCTCGACTGAGCCGGGGACATAGGTGCTGTTGGCCCGGCGCCTCGCCTCCCGGTCGAGCGGCGAGCCCGGGCGCACGTGGGCGGCGACGTCGGCGATGTGGACCCAGATCCGGGCGCCGTCGCCCTCCCGCTGCGCCGAGACGGCGTCGTCGAAGTCACGGGCGGTGGCCGGGTCGACGGTGAAGGTCGGCAGCGCGGTGAGGTCGCGGCGGCCGGGCGACCGGCTCTCGGCCACCGTTGCCGCCTCCCGGGCGCCGGTCTCCAACGAGGCGCCGAAGCCTCGGCTCCCCAGCCGCTCGCTGAGCAGCGCCTCGACCACGTCGCGCGCCCGCCGGGGCGACTCGTCGCGCCGCCGGCTCACCCCTGGCCCTTGCGCGCCAAGACCTGGAGAGCGCGCTGCAGCCCCTCGTCCGGGACCGTGCCCGGCACGTCGCGGGCCCGAACGTCTGGATGGATCCCCCTCCCGGCCAGGTTGACCCCGGTCGGCGTGAAGTACTCGCCGATCGTCAGCTTCAGCGCGCCGCCGTTGGAGAGGCCGATCTCCTGCTGAAAGACGCCCTTGCCGTAGGAGTGCGTTCCAACCACGGTGGCACCCGCGTCATCGGCGAGGGCCGCCGTGAGGATCTCCGCCGCCGAGGCGGTGTTGCGGTCGATCAGCACGACCAGGGGTCGCGCCCGCAGGTTGTCGCCGACCGTCCTGTAGACGGCGTGGCCCTGGGTCCGCGAGTCGGTCGAGACGACCACCTGGCCCTTCGGCAGGAAGACGCTCGACGCGAGCACCGCCTCCTGGAGCAGGCCGCCGCCGTTGCCGCGCAGGTCCAGCAAGATCCCCTGCGCACCCTCCCTCTCCACGCCCTGAACCGCCTTGCGGAGCGTCGCGTGGGAGCCCTCGGTGAAGCTCTCGAACCTCACGTAGCCGAGCTTGCGACCGCCAATGCGCTCGATCCGAGTGGCCGTGATCGGGGGCGCGATCTCCGCCCGGGTGACCCGGACCTGGCGGACCTTCCCGGTCTTCGGGTTCAAGACGCCGAGCGTCACCACGGTGCCCTCGGGGCCGACGATCCGGTCTTTGGCCAGGTTGATGTTCTCGCCGGCGATCGAGCGGCCGTTGACCGAGACGATCACGTCGCCGGCGACGATCCCTGCCTTGGCGGCCGGCGAGCCGTGGAAGACGCGGCTCGCGAGCAGGCCGCGCCTGATTGGGCTGATCGCGATCCCCACACCGGAGAAGTGGCCGGTGATCGCCTCGTCGAAGAGCTTCAGGCCCTGCGGCGAGAAGTACTCGGAGAAGCGGTCGTGGAAGCGGTGGCGCAGGCCGCCGACCATCCCGCCCAGGGAGGAGTCGATCAGATTGCTCTGCTTCACGGGCCGGTAGTAGTTGTCCTGGATCAGCTCGGTCGCCTCGGCGGTGAGGCCGGCGGAGGAGTCGACGAAGCGGTCGCGGACGAAGCCGGGCAGCTTGCCGGGATGCCCACCCAGCCACATCCCGGCGCAGAGCGCGACAACCAGAGCGACCAACAGGGCCGCGGCCTTTCCCGCCGTCATGAGGCGGAGACCCTCAGACCTTCAGGAAGCGCCGCAGGGTGACGCCGGAGCCGACCGCCGAGACCAGCACCGCGGCGGCGAAGAGGATCGCGACCAGCGCCGGGAACGAGAGCGTGCTGTTGTTCTGCGCCGCCAGGAAGGAGAACGTGTTGCTCAACGGGTCGACGATCGTGATCTTGCCCAGCCACAGTATGAGTATGGCCACCAGACCACCGGTGAAGCCGACCACGACGCCCTCGATCATGAACGGCCAGCGGATGAACCAGCGGGTGGCGCCGACCAGCCGCATCACCTCGACCTCGCGGCGGCGGGTGTAGATCGAGAGGCGGATCGTGTTGCCGACCAGCATCAGCGAGGCGACGATCAGCAACGCGGTGATCACGGTCAGCACGATCTTCAGCGCGCTGGTCACCTGCTCGATCTTCTGCGAGGCCTGGTGGCGGTCGAAGGTGTTCTGGACGATCGGCGAGATCGGCTGCGGCTTGCCGTTCGGACCGGGCGGCATGATCGCCGCCCGGATCGAGCTCAGGTCGGAGGCGTCGCCGGCCTTGATCTCGAAGCTCGCCGGCAGCGGGTTGGAGTGGAGCTGCTGGACGATGGTCTTGTCCTTCAGCTCGCTCTTCAGGGTGGTGAGCGCCTCGCCCTTGCTGATGAAGGTGACCGAGGCGACGTGGGGGATCTGCTCGAGGCGGCTCTTCAGCGCCGCGATCTCGCCCTTGGTCGCGTCGTCGAAGATCGCAACCTGGATGTCGAGGCTGTTGCGAATCTGGTTGCTCTTCGCCTGCGTGGTCTGGAAGATCGGGATGAGGACGCCGAGCAGGATCACGGTGAGGACCGTGGTGACGATCGCCGCCATGCTCGGCGCCGCGTTGCGGCGCAGGGCGCGGAAGGCCTCCCGTGTGAAGAAGACGAGCCTGGTCATCGGAAGAGCGCGTCGTGTGCGTCGTGGCCGTTGGTCTGGCCCTCGGGACCGACCCCCGCTTCGGCCCGCATCCGCAGGCCGAACTCGGTGGTCGACTCCTCGGTGTAGCCACCGCTGACCTCGTCGCGGACGACGCGGCCCTCGTAGAGCTCGATCACGCGGCGGCGCATGTTGTCGACCATCTCGCGGTCGTGGGTGACGACGAGGACGGTCGTGCCGGTCTTGTTGATCCGGTAGAGCAGCTGCATGACCCCGATCGAGGTGACCGGGTCGAGGTTGCCGCTCGGCTCGTCGGCCAGCAGCAGCGGCGGGTGGTTGACGAAGGCGCGGGCGACCGAGACGCGCTGCTGCTCGCCGCCGGAGAGCTGGTCGGGGTAGCTGTGGAGCTTGGTCGAGAGGCCGACGAGGCGCAGCGTCTGCGGCACCTGCTTGCGGATCTGGGCGCGGCTGGCGCCGATCACCTGCAGCGCGTAGGCGACGTTGTCGTAGACGGTGCGGTCGGGGAGGAGCTTGAAGTCCTGGAAGACGGTGCCGACGTTGCGCCGCAGCAACGGGATCTTCTTCTCCGGCAGGGCGCCGATGTCGCGACCGGCGATCCGCACGCTGCCCTCGGTCGGGGCCAGCTCGCGAATCAGCATCTTGATCAGGGTCGACTTGCCGCACCCGGTCGGGCCGACCAGGAAGACGAACTCGCCGCGGTTGATCGCCAGGGAGACGCGATCGAGCGCCATGTGCCCGCCCGGGTAGACCTTGGTCGTGTCGCGAAGCTCGATGATCGGCGCGCCGCCGCGGCGGGGGTGCCGCGGCTCTTCGCCCTGCTTGGATCGCTTTTTCGCTCTGGCCATGCCCGGGGGTCCTTCTGCGGATACAGGGTGACTCCTGCGCAGCGCAAAGCCCGCAATACCCCGCCCACCAAAAGTTGGCGACACCTTAGCGGATTGTTAGCGAACGCTAGTAACTACTCGGCGAAACGACCCGACACCAGCGCCTTCTCCACCGCGGAGACGATGTGCGCAGCGTCGATCCCGGCGGCGGACAGCAGCGACTCCGGGGTGCCGCTGCCCGGCCGCTCGGAGACGGCGAGGCTGACCAGAGGCGTGCCCGCACCCGCAGCGGCGAGGACGCTCGCGACGGTCTCGCCGATCCCCCCCTCCGCCCAGTGGTCCTCGACGGTGACCAGCGCCCCGGTCTCAGCCGCGGCGCTGAGCACCGTGTCGGCGTCCACCGGCTTTACCGAGTAGAGGTCGATGACCCTGGCGACGATCCCCTTCGCGGCGAGCTCGTCGGCGGCGATGAGGCATTCGTGCAGGGTGATGCCGGCGCCGATCAGGGTGACGGCGTCCTCGGCGCCGGAGCGCAGCGTGCGGCTGCCGCCGATCTGGAAGTCCTCTTCCGGGCCATAGATCACCGGGGTCTTTTCGCGAGTCGTGCGCATGTAGCTGAAGCCGCGGTGCCGGCGCATCGCGTCGACGAGTTGCACGGTCTGATTTGGGTCGGAGGGGTAGAGCACGACGCTGTCGAGGACGGCACGGAAGGCGGCGATGTCTTCGAGCGCCATCTGCGAGGGGCCGTCGGGGCCGATCGAAACGCCGACGTGGGAGCCGCAGAGCTTCAGGTCGGCGCCGGAGATCGCCGCCATGCGGATGAAGTCGTAGGCGCGGCTGAGGAAGGCACCGAACGAAGAGGCGAATGGCTTCCAACCGCGCGTCTGCAGGCCGACCGCGGCGGCAACCATCTGCTGCTCGGCGATGTACATCTCGAAGAAGCGATCGGGGTGCTTGGCGGCGAAGCGCTCGGCATAGGTCGAGTTGCCGACCTCGCCGTCGAGCGCGACGACCTTTTCGTCGACCGAGCCGATCCAGGCAAGGGCGTCGCCGTAGGCACCGCGGGTCGCGACCTTCTCGCCGATCTCATAGGCCGGCCGTTCGACCGGCTCGCGGACGATTTCGTAGGGCTGCGCCTCGGGCGGCCGGCGGACCTCGACCCGTAGCGAGCGCTCGCCGCCCAGCTCCTCGATCGCCGCCTCCGGATCGGCGAGTGGCTTGCCGTGCTGATTCGGCTGGTCCTCGACCGCGGCGACGCCAGAGCCCTTCTTGGTGCGGGCAAAGATCGCCGCGGGAGCTTCGACCGCGAGCGCCTTCGCGTAGGCCTCGTCGATCGCGTCGAGGTCGTGGCCGTCGATCTCCTGTACATCCCAACCGCAGGCCGCGGCGCGCGCCGCCAGCGAGGAGGTGTCCCACTCATGCATGGTCGGACCGCGCTGGCCGAGTCGGTTGACGTCGACGATCGCGATCAGGTTGTCCAGGCCCGCGTGCCCTGCCTGCTCGAAGGCCTCCCACATCGATCCCTCGGCCAGCTCGGAGTCACCGCAGAGGACCCAGACCCGGAAGTCGGCGGACTCGAGCCTGGCGCCCGCGAGGGCGATCCCGACCGAGATCGGCAGGCCCTGGCCGAGCGAGCCGGTCGCCACGTCGACCCATGGGATCTCCGGGGTCGGGTGGCCCTGCAGGCGGGAGCCGAACTCGCGGAAGGTGAGCAGCTCCTCGTCCTCGATCGCGCCAGCCATCTTGTACATGCCGTAAAGCAGCGGGGAAGCGTGGCCCTTGGAGAAGACGAGGTGATCGTTGGCGGGGTTCTCCGGGGCGGAGAAGTCGTAGCGGAGGTAGCCCGAGAGCAGGACCGCCATCAGGTCCGCCGCCGACATCGAGGAGGTCGGATGGCCGGAGCCCGCTGCCGCGCAGGCGCGGACCGAATCGACGCGCAGCTGCTGGGCGAGCTCGTGCAACTGCTCGCGACTCAAGGTTTCCTCGGGCACAGCCTGATCCACGGGCGGCGAGGCTACCCGATCGCGACCATTCGCTCGATCGGAATGCGCGCACGTTCGGCGATTTCGTCGGGAACGCTGACCTCGAACTGCGTCTTCCGCAGGGCGTCCCGCAGCTTCGGCAGCGTGATCATCTTCATGTACTTGCAGAGGGCCATCCGGTTGGCCTCGATCAGGGTCGCGCCCGGCGCCACCTGGTGCAGCGGGTGCAGCATCCCGTTCTCGGTGGCGACGATGAACTCGCCGTCGGGGTGCCGCTGCACGTAGTCGAGCATCTGACCGGTCGAGAGCATGTGGACCCCCTCCTCGTCGACGTCCCCGGCGGCGACGAACTCCATCACCTGGGTGACGCAGCCGCACTCCGGGTGGACGAGGAACTCCGCGTCGGGGTGCGCGGCGCGCTGCGCGGCGATGTCGTCCGGCCGGATCCCGGCGTGGACGTGGCACTCGCCCGGCCAGACGTGCATCTTGTGGCCGGTGACCCGCTCGACGTAGGAGCCCAGCCACATGTCGGGGCCGAAGAGGATCTCGGTGCCGGGGCCGAGCTCGCGGAGGATGTGCTCGACCACCTTGACCGCGTTGGAGGAGGTGCAGCAGTAGTCGGTCTCCGCCTTCACCTCGGCCGAGGTGTTGACGTACATGACGACCACTGCATCCGGGCTGTGGCGCGACTTCCAGTTGCGCAGCTCGGGGGCCGTGATCGAGTCCGAGAGCGAGCAGCCGGCCTCGAGGTCGGGGATCAGCACCGTCTTATCGGGCGAGAGGATCGACGCTGTCTCGGCCATGAAGTGAACTCCGCAGAAAGCGATGACCGAGGCGCCCGCGGCGGCGGCCTTGCGCGAGAGGCTAAGCGAGTCGCCGACGAAGTCGGCCACGTCCTGAACCTCGGGCACCTGGTAGTTGTGAGCGAGGATGACCGCGTCGCGCTCCTCCGCGAGTGCGCGCACCTCTCGCGACATCTCCTGGATCTCCTCTGGGGAGAGGTGAAGGACCGGGACCGGCTCGTTGATGGTCGGCAGCTCTCTGATGAATCCGACTTTACTCTCCGCTCATGCCCGAGTTGCCCGAGGTTGAGATCGCGGCGCGGCGCCTGAACACGGCGCTGTCCGGAGCCCCTGTGGAGTCGGCCGTTGCGCCGGGGATGAACGTGATGAAGACCTTTGAGCCGGCGTTGGAGGAACTTGTGGGACGCCAGGTGACGGGGGTGCGGCGGGTTGGGAAGATGCCCGTCGTCGAGTTCGGGGACTTGGCCCTGCTGATCCACTTGATGTCGGCGGGTCGGCTGCGGGTATTCGAGAAACGGGCGTCGCCGAAAGACCGGACGTCGCGAGTTCTGGTTCGGCTGGAGGATGGGCGCGAGTTGCGGCTGCGTGAGTTTGGGACCAAGCAGCGGGCCTGGGCGAAGTTGCTGGCTTCGGATGCTGTCGAGGCAGACGAGATGGTCGCGACGTTGGGGCCGGAGGCCTGGCCCCCTCCCCCGCTCGACGAGTTCGCCGTGCTGATCGACCAGCCCCGACACCTGCACCCGCTGCTGCGCGACCAGCGGACGATTGCCGGGATCGGGCGGTCCTGGGTCGACGAGGTGCTCTGGGAGGCGCGGCTCTCGCCTTTCAAGAAGGGGTCGGAGCTGAGCGAGGAGGAGGTCGAGCGCCTCCACGCGGCACTCCACGTGCTCGGCGACGCGATCGCGCACTACGAAGAGGTCGTCGGCGAGGAGCCGCCCGACAAGCTGCCGATGCCGCTGCGGGTGCACAGGCGAGAGGGCGAGCCCTGCCCCCGCTGCGGCACGACGATCGAGGCGGTCTTCTTCTCCGAGCACCAGACCAACTACTGCCCGGCCGAGCAGACCGGCGGCCGCGTCCTCAAGGACCGAAGGCTCTCGCGGCTCCTGAAGTAGCCGCCGGATCAGGCGGGCTCGACGAGCATGCTGAAGTCGAGGGTTGGGGCGGAGTGGGTTAGGGCGCCTACCGAGATGAAGTCGACGCCGGTCTCGGCTATCCCGCGCACCGTTTCCAGGTCGACGCCGCCCGACGCTTCCAGCGACGGGCCCTTGCGGTCGCCGCCCGCCAAGCTCTCGCGCAACTCAACCGCCTTGCGCAGCGTCCCGGTGTCCATGTTGTCGAGCAGCAGCAGGTCGGCTCCGGTCCCGAGGGCGTAGGCGACCTCGTCGAGGTTGCGGCACTCGACCTCGACTGCCAGGCCGGGACGGGTCGTGCGGGCCGCGTGGACGGCCTTGGCCAGCCCGCCGGCGAGGGCGATGTGGTTCTCCTTGATCAGGATCGCGTCATAGAGGCCCATGCGGTGGTTCTTGCCGCCTCCCGCCGCGACCGCCGCCTTCTCCAGCTCGCGCAGACCCGGCGTCGTCTTGCGGGTGTCGAGGATGCGCACGCCGGTCCCGGCGACGGCCTCGACGAAACGCGCGGTAAGGGTGGCCACCCCCGAGAGGTGGCCGAGGAAGTTGAGCGCGGTGCGCTCGGCGGCCAGCAGCGCCGCGGCGGGCCCAGTCGCAAGCGCAACCTCGGCCGGCACCTCCTCGCGCCACTGACCCTCCACCACGAGCCTGTCGACGTGCTCGACCCCGCACTGCCGCATCGTCTCCTCGACCACCGCCAGCCCGAATACGACCCCGGGCGCCTTCTGCACGATCCGCGCCCGGCCGCGCGCTCCCTCCGGCACCGTCGTCTCGGAGGTCACGTCTCCGGAGCCGACGTCCTCGGCGAGGGCGCGGACCACAGCGTCTCGCACCAAATCGTCCATCGGCGCAGCCTAGATGCTCGACTCCTCCGATCTCACGTCCAAGGCCGCGGAGGCGTTTAATCCATGACTTGACCGACCTGCCTCCGTTCCAGGCCCTACTCGACGAGCACTCCGACGACGTGATGGCGGTGCTGCGCGGGGCCGTTGGGCGCAGCGATGCCGAGGACTGCTTCCAGGAGACCTTCCTCGCGGCGCTGCGCGCATATCCCAAGCTCGGCGATGCGGGCAACCTGCGTGGCTGGCTGCTGACGATCGCCTACCGCAAGGCGGTCGACCACCACCGCGCCAACGGGCGCCGGCCGGTGCCGGTCGCCGAAGTGGCGGAGGCGGGGGTCGACGACCCTGAGCCCGACGACGGGATCTGGGCGCTCGTCGGATCGCTGCCGCCGAAGCAACGCGCCGCGGTGGCGCTGCGCTACGCCTGCGACCTCCCCCACGCCGAGATCGCAGCCGCCCTGGGCTGCTCGCCCGAAGCTGCCCGCCGCAGCCTCCACGAGGGAATGAAACGACTGAGGAAGGAGCTGGCATGAGGGCCGAGCTGCAACGCCTCGCCGATCGCGCCGACGCCGAGGGCCTGCTGGACGTCGCCTACGCAACGATGGACTCGCCGTTCGGGCCGCTGCTGTTGGCGACGACGCCGCGCGGCCTGGTGCGGGTGAACCTGCCCGCGTATGACCCCGGCGAGACGCTGGAGGAGCTGGCCACCCAGATCTCCCCCCGCGTAATGGAGGCCCCCGCCAAGCTCGACAAGGCCCGCCGCGAGCTCGACCTCTACTTCGAGGGGAAGCTGCGCGACTTCGATCTCCCCCTCGACTATCGCCTGGCCAAGGGCTTCCGCCTCAAGGTGGTGCGCGCGATCGCCCGCATCCCCTACGGACAAACCCGCAGCTACACGGACATGGCTCGCAGCGCCGGCAACGAACGCGCGGTACGCGCCGCCGGGACGGCCTGCGGCGCCAACCCGATCCCGATCGTCGTGCCCTGCCATCGGGTCCTGCGCACCGGCGGCGCCCTGGGCGGCTACGGCGGCGGCCTGCCGATGAAGGTGGCGCTGCTGGAGATGGAGGGCGTACTCGATCGCTGACCTTCCGCTGTTCCTTATCCCTGTTATTTAGGGCTAAAGCACAGCGGAGCGGCAGATCTCAGCTTCCGCTGTTCCTTTGCCCTGTTATATGGGGCAAAGGAACAGCGGAACGGCTTTAGGCGGCAGACGCTGCGGCGGTCTTGTTCAGGTAGTCGCGGACGAACTCGTCGATATCCCCGTCGAGAACCCGCTGCGTGTCGCCCGACTCGTGGCCGGTGCGGTGGTCTTTGACCCGCTGGTCGGGATGGAGGAAGTAGCTGCGGATCTGCGAGCCCCAGGCGACGTCCTTCACCTCGCCGCGCACCTTCGCCAGCTCCGCGGCCCGTTTGCGCTCCTCCAGCTCGATCAGCTTCGAGCGCAGCAGCTGCATCGCGACCGCCTTGTTCTGGGTCTGGGAGCGCTCGTTCTGGCACTGGACGACGACGCCGGTCGGAACGTGGGTGATCCGCACCGCCGAGTCGGTCTTGTTGACGTGCTGGCCGCCGGCGCCGGAGGCGCGGTAGGTGTCGATGCGCAGGTCGTCGTCGTCGATCTCGACCTCCACTCCCTCATCGACCAGCGGCCCGACGTCGACCTGGGCGAAGCTGGTGTGACGGCGCGCCGAGGAGTCGAAGGGCGAGATCCGCACCAGCCTGTGGACGCCGCGCTCGGCGGCGAAGAGACCGTAGGCGTTCTCGCCGCGGGCGACGAAGGTCGCCGACTTCAAGCCCGCCTCCTCCCCCGGCGAGGCCTCCTTCATCTCGACCTCGAAACCGCGCCGCTCCGCCCAGCGCAGGTACATGCGCAGCAGGATCTCGGCCCAGTCCTGGGAGTCGGTGCCGCCGGCGCCGGCGTGGACGGTGACGACGGCGTCGCCGGAGTCGTACTCGCCGCTGAACAGGCGCGCCTCCTCCAGCTCGGCGAGGCGGCGCTCGACCGAGGCGAGCTGGGTGCCCAGCTCGGCCGCCATCTCCTCGTCCTCGGAGGCCATCTCGGCCAGCTCGTCGAGGTCGGCGGCGTCGGACTCCAGCTCGCGGAAGATCTTCAGCTTGCGCTGGGCGCGGGCGTGCGCGGCGGAGGTGCGGGCGGCGGCCTCCTGGTCGTCCCAGAAGCCGGGCCGCTGCATCTCGGCCTCCAGCCGCTCGACCTCGGATTCGAGCGAAGCAGGGTCAAAGGTAGTCCGCTAGCAGGGACAGCTGCTCGCGGATCGTGGCAAGCCGCGTCGACACGGACTCGGTTGAGGCGGTCTCGGCCATTAGTGCAGCTTACCCAGCGCCTCGGCACGGTCCTCATACGGCCGCCAACTCCGGATCCGGTGGCCCCGCAACTCGAATAGCCACGCCATTTCGTCTTCACCGGCCGGCGACCCCTCTTCATCCCAGTGCCAGACCCGCCGAATCAGAGCGACCGCCCGATCGTCGTTCTCATACAGCTCCTCAAGCTCGATCGTCTGCTGCACGCCCCCGGGCGCCCGAGTCGCCCACAACCTCGCGGCCTCGCGACCCTTTCGAAGCCCCTTCATCGAATGCAGCTCGACTTCCGGATCGAGCACGGCAACGAACGCGTCGAGGTCACGCTCGTTGAAAGCCCGAATGAACTCGCGAACGGGGTCTAGGCTCCGTGGCACTTCTTGTACTTCTTGCCCGATCCGCACCAGCATGGGTCGTTGCGGCCGACCTTGTCGTGCTCGTCCTTGACCACGGTCTCGACCACGTCCGGCGCGCCGTTGCCTATCCCGGGAGGCGAGGTCGCTTGGGCGGCGGCCATCTCCATCGCGCCGACCGATCCCGCCGCGGCGACCTGCTGCAGCGCCGAGGGCTGCGCCTCGAGCGTGCCGCCGGAGTAGTCGAGCGCAGACGGCTCCCCTTCTCCGTTGGGACCGAAGGCCGCCTCCGCCTGCGAGGGGTCGATCTCCACCTCGACGTGGAAGATCAGGCGGCTGTACTCCTCCCAGATCGAGTGCATCAGCTCCTCGAACATCCCGAAGCCCTCGTTTTTGTAGGCGACGAGGGGGTCGATCTGGGCGAAGCCGCGCAGGTGGATGCCCTCGCGCAGGTAGTCCATGTCGTAGAGGTGCTCTCGCCAGCGGGTGTCGATCACCTGCAGCAGGATCGAGCGCTCCAGGTAGCGCATCAGCTCCTCGCCGAACTGCTGCTCGCGCTCGTCGTAGGCGCTCATCGCGTCGTCGTCGAGGGCGTCCTTCAGCTTCTCCCGGTCGACCGTCTCGGGCGCCATCGAGGCGATGTCGATGCTGACCGGCCAGATCTGGCGCAGCTGCGTCTCCAGCTCGGGCATGTCCCAGTCCTCGAGGATGTCGCCCGGCGTGTACTCGTCGACCAGCCGCTCGATCACGCCCTCCATCTCGTCGCGCGCCACCTCCGACATGTCGCGCCCCTCGAGGATCTCGCGGCGGTATTTGTAGACGACCCGCCGCTGCTCGTTCATCACGTCGTCGTACTCGAGCACCCGCTTGCGGATCAGGAAGTTCTGCTCCTCGACCTTCTTCTGGGCGTTCTCGACTGTTTTGGTGAGCATCTTCGCCTCCAGCGGCATCTCCTGGCCCTCCTCGTCGATCGGCCCCAGCCGGTCGAGGATTTTGTAGATGCGGTCGCCGGCGAAGAGGCGGATCACGTCGTCCTCGGCGGAGAGGTAGAAGCGCGTCTCGCCGGGGTCGCCCTGGCGGCCGGAGCGGCCGCGCAGCTGGTTGTCGATGCGGCGGGACTCGTGGCGCTCGGTGCCGCAGATGTAGAGGCCGCCCAGCTCGCACACCTCGTCGGCCTCGGCAGCGCACCGAGGCTCGAGCTCGGCGACCTTCGCCGCCAGCGCCTCGTCATAGCCCTCATCCGCGGGGGCGATGCCCTGCTTCTTCAGCTCGTGGACGGCGAGTTGCTCGGGGTCGCCGCCGAGCTTGATGTCGACGCCGCGGCCGGCCATGTTGGTCGCGATCATCACCGCTCCCTTGCGGCCCGCCTGGGCGATCCGCTCGCCTTCGCGCTCGGCGTGCTCGGGCTTCGCGTTCAGCACCGCGTGCTCGATCCCGTTGCGCTTCAGCTCGGCGGAGATCATCTCCGAGACCTCGACCGAGACCGTGCCGACGAGGATCGGCTGCCCCCTCAAGTGCCGCTCCTCGATCTCGGCCAGCACCGCCTTCCACTTGCCGTCCTTGGTTTTGAAGATCTGGTCGTTGTGGTCGGCGCGGACCATCGGCTGGTTGGTCGGGATCTCGACCACCGGGATCTTGTAGATCTTCATGAACTCGGTGGCCTCGGTGAGGGCCGTGCCGGTCATCCCGGAGAGCTTGTCGTAGAGGCGGAAGTAGTTCTGCAGGGTGATCGTGGCGAGTGTCTGGTTCTCCTCGCGGATCGCCACGCCCTCCTTCGCCTCGATCGCCTGGTGCAGGCCCTCCGACCAGCGCCGGCCCTCGAGGATGCGGCCGGTGAACTCGTCGATGATCATCACCTCGCCGTCGACCACCGCGTAGTCCTTGTCGCGCCTGTAGAGGGACTCGGCCTTCAGCGACTGGACCAGGTGGTTGACGAGGCTGCCGTGCTCGCCGAGGTAGAGGTTGTCGACGCCGATGAACTCCTCGGCGCGCTGCACGCCGCGCTCGGTCGGCGCCACGGTCTTGTGCTTCTCGTCGAACTCGTAGTCGTAGTCGACGTCGGAGGTGTCCTTCGACTCGCCCAGGGATTTGCAGCTTTTCTTTCGCCTGGACCCCGACCATCTGTTTGGCGAGGCGCGCGAACGTGTAATAGGTCTGGGCCGCCTGCTCGGGGGCGCCGGAGATGATCAGCGGCGTCCGCGCCTCGTCGATCAGGATGTTGTCGACCTCGTCGACGATCGCGAAGTGGTGACCGCGCTGCACGCAGTGCTCGAGCGCCGCGGCCATGTTGTCGCGCAGGTAGTCGAAGCCGAACTCCGAGTTGGTCCCGTAGGCGACGTCGCAGGCGTACTTGCGCTGGCGGGTCTCGTGGTCGTCGTTCTCCTGGATCGCGGCGACGCTGACTCCGAGCGCCTCGTAGATCGGCGCCATCCACTCGGCGTCGCGGCGGGCCAGGTAGTCGTTGACGGTGACGACGTGGACGCTGTCGCCGGCCAGCGTGTTGAGGAAGACGGCCAGCGTCGCGGTCAGCGTCTTGCCCTCGCCGGTCTTCATCTCGGCGATCGCCCCGTCGTGCAGGACCATGCCGCCGATCAGCTGCACGTCGTAGTGGCGCTGGCCGAGCGTGCGGCGGGCGGCCTCGCGGGTCAGCGCGAAGGCCTCGGGCAGGAGGTCGTCGAGCGACTCGCCGTCGCGGGCGCGCTCGCGGAGCGCGTCGGCCTCCTCGCGCAGCTCGGAGTCCTCGAGCGCCTCCATCTCGGGCTCGATCCGATTGATCGCCTCGGCGCGCTTCTCGTAGGCCTTGAATTTGCGCCCCTCCCCCACACGCAGGGCGCGCGTGACCATGTCCCTGCGCAGGCATGCGCCTAGGTTAGCGGTGCTGAAGCTCGCCGGAGCGGCCCCGGAGGCGGGCCATGGCGCGACGCGTTTGGGTGCGCTTGCGGCGCAGCTCGCGGTGCTTCTTGACCTGGCGGCGGATGTCCTCGGCCAGCTCGTGGATCGTGTGCGCCATCTCCGGGGAAGCCTCTCTGGCGCGCAGCGTGACGCCCTTCAGCCGCAGCGTCGCCTCGGCCACCTGGCTGTCGGAGATCGAGGGGTTGCGCTCTTCGTAGATCTCGACGTCGAGCGTCGCGAGCTCGGACACCTGCTTGCCGACCCGGCGGAATCGCTTCGTCACGTGCTCTCGCAGCTCATCGGTGACCTCGACGTTTCGACCGCGTATCTCGATCCGCATGATGCCTCCTTCGGGTTCTGCTCCGATGCTACGCCTCAAAGCCGCCGGGCGAAAGTGATTGCGACCACACGGATGGCTCCCGCCGAACGCAGGGCCCGGGCGCAGGCCGAGAGGGTGGCGCCGGTGGTGAGGACGTCGTCGACGAGGAGGGCGCTGCGCGGGACCTCGCCCCTGGCGCGGACATGCGGTGGGTGGCCGATGCGCTGGGCGCGGCGCTTGCCGACCTGGCGACCGCCGCCCCTCCGCACCAGGCATGGGCGAAGCGGCGCGTCGAGTCGATCGGCCAGGGCCGACCGCGATCTCGCCCGCGGGATCGAAGCCCCGCCTGCGCAGCCGCAGCGGGGCGGTCGGCACGGGCACGATCGCGCCGCTCAGGAGGTCGGATGGGGCGAGCCACCGGATGCGGTCGGCCATCAGCCCCGCGACCGGCAGCAGGCGGCGGAACTTCAACGCGGTGACGAGGTCGCGGGCGACGCCCTCGTGCGGGGCCGAGGACCAGGCGCGGTCGATCCCGGGCGGCCCCTTGCCGCGGAGCGGGACCGCGCCGCCGAGGCGCCTGCCGCACCGTGTGCAGACGACGGCCTCGGGGCGGCAGGAGCGCCCGCAGGCCGCGCAGAGCGGTGGGACGAGGCCCGCGGCCACGGCGTGCAGCAGCTTCATGCCCCGATCCTGCGGGCCGCGAGCGCGCGGGTGGCGCGCAGTAATGTCAGGGAAGCGTCAGGACTTTGTCGCGCGACCCGCGATGCCGCCGACCAGGATCGCCCCGGCCGGCAGCTCGGTACCGCCGAGCAGGATCGAGTCGCGGATGCGGGCGCCGTCGCCGATCCGGCAGCCGTCGCCGACGATCGCCGGGCCCTCGATCCGGGCGCCCTCGCCCAGCTCGACCCCAGCGCCGATCAGCGCCGGCGGCTCGACCTCGGCGTCGTCGAGCGGGCTGGCGGCGCGAACGCCCTCGGCCACCTCCGGCGCCCCCGGCTCGACCTCCACCTCGCCGTGCAGCGCGTCGAGGTTGCCCTGCCGCAGCTCGTCGAGGTTGCCGATGTCGTTCCAGTAGGCGTCGATCTCATGCGAGTAGAAGGGGACGTCGCTCTCCAGCAACGCCGGGAAGACGTCCATCGCCCAGTCGGCGAAGCCGGGCGGGTCGTCGGGGCCGGCGGCCTTGCTCGTCCCCGGCTCGGGGAAGAAGTCGAAGATCTCGGCGCGGAACATGTAGATGCCGCAGTTGGCGAGGTCGGAGAGCGCCTCGGCGGGGTCGGGCTTCTCCTGGAAGCCCTGGATGCGGCCGTCGTCGCCGGCGATCGCGACCCCGAACTGGCTGGTGTCGGCGACCCGCTTGGTCGCCAGGGTCGCGACCCCGTCGTGGGACTCGTGGAACTCGCGCATCGCGCGCGAGGTCGATGTCGGTGAGGGCGTCGCCGGAGATCACCAGGAAGGAGTCGCCGAGGAAGCCGGCGGCGTTGCGCACCCCGCCGGAGGTCCCGAGCAGCCGCTCCTCGCGGCTGTAGGAGAGCTCGATCCCGAACTCCGAGCCGTCGCCGAAGTGGCCCTCGATCAGCTCCGGGAACCAGTGCAGGTTGGCGATCGCCTCGGTGAACCCGTGGCGGGCGAGCAAGCGCGCACGATGTGCTCCATCACCGGCCGGTTGAGCACCGGCACCATCGGCTTCGGCATCTCGTAGGTGATCGGGCGCAGCCGGGTGCCCAGCCCGGCCGCGAGGACCATCGCCCTCATCGGACCTCAGTAGCGGTAGTGATCGGGCTTGTAGGGGCCCTCGACCGGGATGCCGAGGTAGGCGGCCTGCTCCTCGGACAGCTCGGTGAGGTTGACGCCGAGCGCCGCGAGGTGCAGTCGCGCGACCTTCTCGTCGAGGTGCTTGGGCAGCACGGTGACGTCCTTGGCCGTGAGCCCGTCGGGCCGGCCGTAGAGCTCGATCTGCGCGATCACCTGGTTGGTGAACGAGTTCGACATCACGAAGCTCGGGTGCCCGGTCGCGTTGCCGAGGTTGAGCAGGCGGCCCTCGGAGAGGAGGATGATCGAGTGGCCGTCGGGGAAGCGCCACTCGTCGACCTGCGGCTTGATGTTGACCCTCTCGGCCGGCGAGGATTCGAGCCCGGCGACGTCGATCTCGTTGTCGAAGTGGCCGATGTTGCCGACGATCGCGTTGTGCTTCATCCGCGCCATGTGGTCGGCGGTGATGATGTCCCTGTTGCCGGTGGCGGTGATGAAGATGTCGGCCGTCTCGACGACGTCCTCGAGCGTCCGCACCTCGTAGCCCTCCATCGCCGCCTGCAGGGCGCAGATCGGGTCGATCTCGGTGACGATCACGCGAGCGCCCTGGCCGCGCAGCGACTCGGCGCAGCCCTTGCCGACGTCGCCGTAGCCGCAGACGACGGCGACCTTGCCGCCGATCATCACGTCGGTGGCGCGGTTGATCCCGTCGATCAGCGAGTGACGGCAGCCGTAGAGGTTGTCGAACTTCGACTTGGTGACCGAGTCGTTGACGTTGATCGCCGGGAAGAGCAGGTCGCCGGTCTCGGCCAGCTGGTAGAGCCGGTGCACGCCGGTGGTCGTCTCCTCGGTGACCCCCTTGATCCCCTCGGCAATCCGGGTCCAGCGCTGCGGGTCGGATTCGAGCGAGCGCTGCAGGGTCTCGAGCACGACGCGGAACTCCTCCGAGTCGGCCGAGGCCGGGTCGGGCACGGCGCCCGCCTTCTCGAACTCGACGCCCTTGTGGACGAGCAGGGTGGCGTCGCCGCCGTCGTCGAGGATCATGTTCGGGCCCTCGCCGTCGGGCCAGAGCAGGGCCTGCTCGGTGCACCACCAGTACTCCTCCAGGGTCTCGCCTTTCCAGGCGAAGACCGGGATGCCGGCGGCGGCGATCGCGGCGGCGGCGTGGTCCTGGGTGGAGAAGATGTTGCAGCTGGCCCAGCGGACCTCGGCGCCGAGGGCGATCAGGGTCTCGATCAGCACGGCGGTCTGCACCGTCATGTGGAGCGAGCCGGTGATCCGCGCCCCCTTCAGCGGCTGCTGCGCCGCGAACTCCTCGCGGGTCTGCATCAGGCCGGGCATCTCCACCTCGGCGAGGGCGATCTCCTTGCGCCCGAAGTCGGCGAGGTCGATGTCGGCGACTTTGTAGTTGGAGGTGGCGGTTGCCATCGATTCCTTTCGGCGTGCGTTGCGAGGTCCCGGCGAAGGATACGGAGGGCGGGCTAGGGACGGCCGAGCGCCGCCTTGAAGCCCTCGATCGCCTCGACCGGCAGCGGATCGACGCCGCGCGCCGTCGGCGAGCTCGAGCGAGACCAGGTCGCCGAGCATCACCGCCCAGAGCAGGCGCTCGCGACGCGGGTCTCCCCGGCGGTCTCGATCCGGACCGACGGTCGCGCCCGGCGCGCGGCGACCGCGGCGGCGGTCAGCTCGAAGCGGCGGCGCTCGCGCGGGTGCTGGTCGGCAGTCCTCGAGCAGGACGGCCGACGAGCCGGGCGCCGTCTCGGCCGCCGTCCCAGCCGCAGATCTCGTTGTGGTCGGCCTCGGGCAGCTCGGAGAAGAAGGCGGGCAGCTTCGCGTTCTCGTTGACCTGGGTCTTCCAGCGCCGCGCCGACCGGCGCGGTCAGGTCGGCGCCGTAGACGACCGGCAGCGCGGCCGCTCGAGCGCGGCCGGCGATCTCGGCGGCGCGGCGCGCGGAGCTCGTCGCGACTGCTCCTCGAGGAAGGCGGCGGCCGCGTCGATCTCGGTGTGGACGCGGGGCGCGACGCCGGCCAGCGCGGCGACCTCGGCGGCGCAGACGAGCATGTAGGCGACGGCGGCCGCGCGCCGGCAGGAGGCCCGGCAGGCCGATCACCGGCACGCCGGCCTCGCGGGCCCCCTCGACCAGCGCGCCGCCGGTGCTGGCGACGATCCGCCGCGCGCCGAGCGCCTCGGCGGCGGCGAAGCAGGCGAGCGTCTCCTCGGTGTCGCCCGAGTAGCTCGAGCAGAGCACCGTCCACTCCGGGCGTCGCCCAGCTCGGCAGCTCGTAGCCGCGCACGGTGAGCAGCGGCCGGGTGAGGCGGTCGCCGAGCGCGGCGGCGGCGAGGTCGCCGCCGATCGCCGAGCCGCCCATGCCGCAGACGATCAGGCCGGCGGCGTCGGCCGGCTCCAGCCGCGCCGACTCGACCCGCCAGAGGGCGTCGCGCAGGTGATCGGGAATGGCGAGGACGTCGTCGAGCATCAGGCCGGGAACTCTTTCACCGCGCGCCGACCACCGCGCCCTCAAGACCGGCGCCGGCGGCCACCTCGACGCCGGCGGCGAGGATCGAGCCGGTCGACCGCGGCGCCCTCGCCGACCGTGCAGCCGTCGAGCAGGACCGAGTCGCGGACCTCGCGCCCCGGCGCCGACCCGGCAGCCGGGCCCGATCACGACCCGCGGCCCGATCGTCGCGCCCGTCGGCGACCTCGCGCCCGGGGTCGACCAGCATGCCCTCGGCGCGGTCGGCTCGACCCGCGTCTCGACCCGCGCCCTCGAGGATGTCCCAGCTCGCCTGCAGGTAGCGCTCGGGGGTGCCGATGTCCATCCAGTAGCCGTCGAGCAGCAGCCCGTGCAGGCCCTCGCCGACCAGGCGCGGGAAGACGTCGCGCTCGATCGAGACCTTCTCGCCCGGGCGGGATCAGGTCGAGCACCGAGCGCTCCAGCACGTACATCCCGGCGTTGATCTCGCCGGGCACCTCCTCGCCGGTCTTCTCGAGGAACTCGAGGACCTCGCCCCCGTCGCCGGTGCGGACCAGGCCGTAGGCCGAGGAGTCCTCGACCGGGTGCAGCGCCGATCGTCGCCGCGCGCGTCCGCAGCTCGCTCGTGGGCGCGCAGCAGCGCGGTCAGGTCGAGGTCGGTGAGGACGTCGCCGTTGAGGGCGAGGAAGCGGTCCTCGAGGTCGCTCGCCGAGCTCGTCGGCGGCGAAGCGGATCGCGCCGGCGGTGCCGCGCGGCTCGGGCTCGACCACGTAGCGGATCGCGCACCCCGGCCCGCTCCTCCTCGCCGGCGAGCGCCTCGCGCAGGACGTCGGGCAGGAAGCCGCAGGCGAGCACGACCTCGGTGACGCCGTGCCCCGCCAGCCACTCGATCATGTAGGCGAGAAAGGGCCGGTCGACCAGGGTCAGCGCCGGCTTCGGCACGGTCGCGGTCAGCGGCCGCAGCCGCGTCCCCTCGCCCCCGACTAGGACGATCGCCTGCATCTCACTCGGCCGTCCTGCGCGACGGCGCGTCAACCGGCGCCCGCCGATGCCCTCGTACTCGAAGCCGCGGCTCGCAGCAGCCTCGGGGTCGAGGAAGTTGCGGCCGTCGACGAGCAGCGGCCGCGCCATCCGGCTCGGCGGCCTCGGCCCAGTCGAGCTCGGCGAACTCGGGCCACTCGGTGACCAGGACCGCCGCGTCGGCGCCCTCGAGCGCCTCCAGCGCCGAGTCGCGCAGCTCGACGCCGTCGAGCAGCTCGCGGGCCGCGCTCGGCCGCGACCGGGTCGTAGGCGACCACCTCGGCCCCCTCGCCCTGCAGCCGCGCCGCCAGCACCAGGCTCGAGGCCTCGCGCATGTCGTCGGTGTTGCGGCTTGAAGGCGAGGCCGAGCAGCGCCACCCGCTTGCCGACCAGCGAGCCCAGGTGCTTCTGCAGCTTCTGCACCACACGCCGCTTCTGCAGCTCGTTGACCTCGATCACCGCGTTGAGCAGCTGGAAGTGGTAGCCGGTGTTCCCCGCCAGCATCTTCAGCGCGCTCACGTCCTTCGGGAAACACGACCCCCCGTAGCCGATCCCGGCGCGCAGGAACGAGGGGCCGATGCGCTGGTCGAGGCCCATGCCGCGGGCGACCTCGCCGACGTCGGCGCCGACCTCCTCGCAGACGTTGGCGATCTCGTTGACGAAGGAGATCTTGGTCGCGAGGAAGGCGTTGGAGGCGAGCTTGATCATCTCGGCGCTGGCGACGTCGGTGCGGACGATCTCGCCGCCGAGCGGCTCGTAGAGCGCCGCCGACCGTCTCGGCCGCGGACTCGTCGCCGGGATCGGCGCCGATCACGACGCGGTCGGGGTGCATGAAGTCCGCGACCGCGGAGCCCTCCTTGAGGAACTCGGGACAGGAGACGTAGGCGAGGCCGGGCAGGTCGCGCCGGATCGACTCGCCCGGTCCCGGCCGGCACGGTGCTCTTCATCACCAGCACGTGCTCGCCGTCGGCGCGCAGCTCCTCGACCACCGAGCGGACGCGCGAGAGGTCGGCGTCGCCGGAGTGGGTCGGCGGCGTGTCGACGCAGACGAAGAGCAGCCGGGCCGCGTCGAGCAGCTCGTCCATGTCGGTGGTGAAGGTGAGGCGCTCGGCGTTGCGCGCGCAGCAGCTCGTCGAGGCCGGGCTCGTGGATCGTCGTCTCGCCCCGCGAGAGCGACTCGACCTTCTCGGGGAGGATGTCGCGAGCGACCACCGGGTGGCCCAGCTCGGCGAAGCAGGCCGCCGTCACCAGGCCGACCCAGCCGACTCCGATCACCCCGATCGGCTCCTCTGCCTCCCGCCGTCACCTCGAACGTCCTCTTCTTCGGCTTGTCGTTGGGGATTATCACGTCGGGCGGACCGCGCGATCCCGACCATCTGGTCGTTGGTCAAGGTGTTGAGCAGGTCGTTCGAGACCCAGTAGGTGTTGTTGCCGCGGTGCCAGGCGATCATCTTCACACGGTCGCCGTCGATGTAGATGTCGTAGTCGCGCCCGTGGATCGTCTTCTCGATGCTGGGGTTGTCGAGGATCGGCGGGTCCGACCAGCCCTGGATGCCCTGCACGCCGAAGTAGTGGATCTCGTACGTCGAGCCGAACTCGGCGACCATCCGGTAGGCGCCGTGGCGTGTTGCCGTCGGTGTCCTTGAAGTGGTAGACGCGGGGATCCTGCACGTGGTAGTAGGTGATGCTTTCGACGTAGGCCGCTCCCGAGGGCAGCCGGGTCGGGTAGAAGACGGGGAAGGCGCCGCCGACCTTGCGGGCGACCGTCTTCCCCTCCAGTTCGCCGGCGTCGGCCGCCGGCACCAGACCGTCGCTCGCCGGGCGGCTTCGGCTTGGCCAGGTGTGGGCTTGGCCCTGTGCTTCTTGGCATGCGCTCTTCTTCCCGCTCTCGCCTCCTTCGAGCGAGCCGCGCGGCCCGCTGCTGGCTTCGATCCCGAGGAACTTGTTCGACCGCTCCGTGGATCGCTTCCGGCGACGCGTAGACGTAGCTCGGCCCCAGTTCGGCCGGGAAGTGGACCTCCTTGATCGCCGCGTTGCGCGAGGCGACGAACAGCTTCAGCACCTGGAGCATCGTCTCCGCGTCGCTGATGTCGGAGGTCGTGTAGTCGGTGAAGATGTCGATCACGTCGTTGCGGCCGAGGACCAGCTTGCCGACCGGCACCCGCTGGCGGGCGTCGCTGAGGAAGTCCTGCTGGCGCGCCGCGCGGACGAGGTCGGTGTCGGTGTGGCGGTAGCGCACGTACTCCAGCGCCTGCTTGCCGCAGAGCAGCTGGTAGCCGGGCTGGATGTTGATTTCCGAGTACTGCTCCGAGGGCGGCAGGCCGACGTTGGAGTGGTAGTAGCGGCGGTCGACGTCGACGTAGACGCAGCCGATCGCGTCGACGGCGCGGACGAAGCCGAGGAAGTCGACGTTGACGACGTGGTTGATCTGCAGGCCGGTCAGCTTCCTTGACGACCCGCAGGGTCAGCTTCGGGCCGCCGTAGGTGTAGGCGGCGTTGAACTTGTCGGTCCCGACGCCGGGGATTTCGACCTTGAGGTCGCGCGGGATCGACATCACCGCGATCGCGTTGCGGTCCGGGTCGAGGCGCAGAAGGATCGTCGTGTCGGAGCGCCCGGGGTCCCCCTTCGCTGGCGCGCTTGTCGGAGCCGAGGATGAGGATGTTCTCCGGATCGCCGCCGTGGACCTGGGAGAGGTAGTGGGCGAGTTTGTCCTTGTAGACGTTGTGGTGGGAGAGCGCGGTGGCGATGCTCCCGACGTAGAGCAGGATGCTGGTCGCGGTCGCCGCCGCGGTGACGCCGACGATCACCACCGAGGCCAGCGTGAAGCGCCACCAGTAGCGCTTCGGCTTCGGCGGCGGCTCGTGGTCGCCGGAGGGCGGCGGCTTCCTCGCGTCCCAGGGCGGCTGTTGGGGGTTCTCAGTCACCGAGCCGATCCGGGATGGCGCGCAGGAACGCGTCGAGCGTCTGCCGGTAGCCCTCCAGCGAGGAGATCGAGACCCACTCCTCGGGGCCGTGGTGCCCCTCCCCCGCCGGGCCGAACTCGACCGCCGGCACCCCGACCCGCAGGAAGGAGACCGCGTCGGAGGCGCCGTCGCGCCCGACGCTCATCGGCTCGCCGTCGTGATGGGCGGCCGCGGCCTCGCGCAGCGCCCGCACGAAGGCCGAGTCGCGGTCGACGACCGCCGGCGGCCGGGTGAAGAGCGCCGTCGCCTCGGCGTCGGGGAGGCCGCGCACCTGGTCGAGCATCGACGCCGGGTCCTGGTCGGGCAGGTAGCGGATGTCGACGTCTATGACGCATCGGTCGGGCACCTTGTTGAGCGCGTCGCCGCCCAGGATCCGGCCGAGGTTGATCGAGGGGCGGTCGAACAGCTCGGAGCTGTGCCGGGCAAACGGTAGCGACTCGATGCTGCGGAAAACGTCGAGCGCCTTCAGCACCGCGTTGTCGCCCAGCCACGGCGTGGCGCCGTGGGCGGCGACGCCGCTCACCTCGAGCCGCACCGCCAGCACCCCCTTCGCCTCGACCCCGATGTGCAGGTCGGTCGGCTCGCCGGTGATCGCGAAGTCGCCGAGGAAGCCGCCGTCGACCAGGTGGTCGGTGCCGCGGTCCTTCTCCTCTTCGGACTCCTCGTCGCCGACGATCCCCAGCCGCACCCGTACCCGGTCCTGGTCGCGCATCGCCGCCGCCGTGATCAGCATCGCGGCCAGCGCGCCCTTCATGTCGTAGGCGCCGCGCCCATAGAGCCGGTCGCCCTCGACCCGCGGCTCGAACTGGCCCGGCCGCCCCGGCACCACGTCGAGGTGGCCGTGCAGGACGACGGTCGGCGCGTCGTCCGGGCCGACCTCGGCCCTCATCACCGGCAGCCCGCGCACCTCCTCGGTGGACGCCTCGATCCCCCGTGCCTCGAGCCATCCCTCGACGAACCCGCCGCCTCGACCACCGCCTCCGGCTCGGAGGTGTCGTAGCCAATCAGCCGGCTGGCGAGCGCAACAAGCTCTTCGCTCATCTCTCAGAGCCCCCTGCGGGAGCGCTCAGCCGGCGAAACTGTTTTGAGCCCTGAGGCGCGGTTTGGGCGAGGAGGCCGATGCGCCTCTGGGGGAATGTCGCGAAGCGGCGATATGCAATCTGATGCTTGCGCGACCGCAGGTCGCGCTCAAACATCGCGAGCGGAGGCCCCGCAGGGGCCGAGCGACATCAATTCCCCCAGAGGCGCATCGGCCTCCTCGCTCATCCCTCGGCAATCGCGAGGAATGCTTCGGCCCGGTCTCGGTCTTTCTGGGCTCGGCCTTGCTCGCCGCTTCCCTCGGCGGCCTCGGCCAGGCGCTGTTCGGCGTCGGCCAGCTGCTCCTTCAGCGCGGCGGTGTCGAGGTCATCGGGGGCGATCGCCTCCTCGACCAGCAGCCGCGCCCGGTTGCCGAACACCTGCAGCCAGCCGTGGGCCTGCGCGTAGCGCACCGTCTCGGACTCGCTCACGTGGAGGCGCAGCTCGGCCGGCCGCAGCGCCGCCAGCAGCGGTGCGTGGTTGGCGAGGATGCCGATCTCGCCGGTCGCCGTGCGGGTCGAGACCTGGCGCACCTCGCCGGCGAATACCTCGCCCTCGGGGGTGAGGATCTCGACGTCGAAGGGAGTTTGACCGGCCAAAAGGGTTCCTCCTACGCCGCGGCCGCAGCCCCGGCGCCCTCGGTCACCTGGTCGATCGAGCCCTTCATGTAGAAGGCGCCCTCGGGCAGGTCGTCGTGGTCGCCGTCGAGGATCTCGCGGAAGCCACGCACCGTCTCCGCCACCGGCACGTACTCGCCGCTGCGGCCGGTGAACTGCTCGGCGACGAAGAACGGCTGCGAGAGGAAGCGCTCGATCTTGCGGGCCCGCGAGACCGTCTGCTTGTCCTCGTCGGAGAGCTCGTCGATGCCGAGGATCGCGATGATGTCCTGCAGCTCCTTGTAGCGCTGCAGCACCTGCTGGACCTCGGTCGCGGTGCGGTAGTGCTCCTCGCCGAGGATGTCCGGCTTGAGGATCGTCGAGGTCGAGTCGAGCGGGTCGACCGCCGGGTAGATCCCCTTCTCGGAGATCGCCCGCGACAGCACCGTGGTCGCGTTGAGGTGGGCGAACACCGATGCCGGCGCCGGGTCGGTGAGGTCGTCGGCCGGGACGTAGATCGCCTGAACCGAGGTGACCGAGCCGCGCTCGGTCGAGGTGATCCGCTCCTGCAGGCCGCCCATCTCGGTCTCCAGCGTCGGCTGGTAGCCGACCGCCGAGGGCATCCGGCCGAGCAGCGCCGAGACCTCGGAGCCCGCCTGAACGAAGCGGAAGATGTTGTCGATGAACAGCAGCACGTCCTGGCCGCCGTGCTCGCGGTAGTACTCGGCCATCGTCAGGCCGGAGAGGGCGACGCGCAGGCGCGCACCGGGCGGCTCGTTCATCTGGCCGAAGACGAGCATCGTCTTGTCGATGACGCCGGACTCCTTCATCTCGAGCCAGAGGTCGTTGCCCTCGCGCGAGCGCTCGCCGACCCCGCAGAAGGCGGAGAGGCCCTCGTGCTCCTCGGCGATGCTGCGGATCAGCTCCTGGATCAGGACGGTCTTGCCGACGCCGGCGCCGCCGAACAGGCCGACCTTGCCGCCCTTCGCGTAGGGCGCCAGCAGGTCGATCACCTTGATCCCCGTCTCGAGGATCTCCTGGGTCGGGGCGAGGTCGGCGACCTCGGGCGCCGGGCGGTGGATCGGCCAGCGCTCCTCGGTGACGACCGGCTCGCCCTGGTCGATCGGCTCGCCGAGCAGGTTGAAGATGCGGCCCAGCGTCGCGTCGCCGACCGGGACCGTGATCGGCCCGCCGGTGTCGATCACCTTGTCGCCGCGCTGCAGGCCGTCGGTGGCGTCCATCGCCACCGTGCGCACCCGGTTGTCGCCGAGGTGCTGCTGCACCTCGCAGACCAGCTCGGTCGCCTCGCGATCGGCGTCGCCGGCCATCTCGATCTTCACCGCCGAGTAGATCTCCGGCAGCTTGTCCGGGAATACCGCGTCGACGACGACGCCGGTCACCTGCTCGACTTGCCCTACGTTGGTTCCGTTGTTGCTCTCAGCCATTTGTTCCTTTTCTGGGTTCAAATACCTAGCCGAGCGCCTCGGCGCCGGCGACGACTTCCAGGATTTCCTGCGTGATCTCCGCCTGCCGGACCCTGTTCATCTCCAGGGTCAGGTCCTCCATCATCGTCTCCGCGTTCTCCGCCGCATTGCGCATCGCGGTCATCCGCGCCCCCAGCTCCGAGGCGGCGGACTCGAGCAGCGCCCGGTACACCGAGATGTTCACGTACTCGGGGATCAGCTGGGCGAGCAGCTCCTCGGCCTCGGGCTCATAGACCCAGAGCGCCCGGCTGTGGGCTTTCTCGATCTCGGTCTCCTCGGCCTCCTCTTCCTCGGCCGTCGACGCCCTCGCCGATCACGTCGGCCTGCTGCAGCGGCAGCAGCGTCTGCCGCCAGACGTGCTGAGTCAGCGGCGAGACGTAGTGGTTGTAGACAAGCTCGACCCGGTCGAGCTCCCCGTCGACGTAGCGCGCCGTCAGCTCCTCGCCGATCTCGCGCGCGTTGGCGAAGCCGGGGCGGTCGGTGAAGCCGACGTAGGAGGTGCGGAGATCCTGCTTGCGAAAGGTCGAGGGCGGAGACGCCCTTGCGGCCCGACCGCCGAGAACGACGTCTCGACCCCCTGCTCGCGCAAGCTCGTCCTCAGCCGCATGCCGTCGCGGATGATGTTCGTGTTGAAGGCGCCGGCCAGGCCGCGGTCGCCGGTGATCAGGACGACGCCGACCCGGCTGCACCTGCTCGCGCTCGACCAGCACCGGCACGCGCGGGATCCCGCCGGCCTGCTCGGCGGCCCGGCGGGTGAGCTTGCGCATCCCCTGCGCGTAGGGGCGCAGCTGCCCGATCCGCTGCTCGGCCCGGCGCAGCCGCGCCGCGGCCACCATCTCCATCGCCCGCGTGATCTTGTTGATGTTCTTGATCGACGCGATTCGATTCTTGACTTCCTTCTGAGTGGCCATGGTCTAGCGGTCCGCTGGCGAAGCGTCAGGCGGGCGCGGCCTCCTTCTCGCTCCTCGGCCTCGGCGACGCGAGCCGCGGCTTGGCCCGCTCCTCCTCGGACTTGATTCGGTCGGACTCGCCCGCCTCGACCGGGTCGCCGTACTCGTCGAAGTCGGGGCCGAAGTCGTCGACGAACTCGCGGATCGCCGCGCCCAGCTCCTCCTCGTCGGCCTCCTCGAGCTTGCCGGTCTCGGCGATCCGCTTCAGCAGCTCGGCCTTCTCGGCGTGCAGGCGGGTGCGCAGGTCGCGCAGGAACTCGCCGACCCGCTCGGTCTTGATCCGGTCGAGGAAGCCGCCGGTGCCGGAGTAGATCGCGGCGACCTGATCGGCCATCTCGAGCGGCTCGCGCTCCTTCTGTTTCAGCATCTCGACCAGCCGCTCGCCGCGGTTCAGCGTTTTCTGCGTCTCGGGATCGAGCTCGGAGCCGAACTGGGCGAAGGCCTCGAGGTCGCGGTACTGGGAGAGGTCGAGGCGCAGCTTGCCGGCGACCTTCTTCATCGCCTTGGTCTGCGCGTTGCCGCCCACCCGCGAGACCGAGATGCCGACGTTGATCGCCGGCCGCACGCCCGAGTAGAAGAGGTCGGACTCGAGGAAGATCTGACCGTCGGTGATCGAGATCACGTTGGTCGGGATGTAGGCGGAGACGTCGCTCGCCTGCGTCTCGATGATCGGCAGCGCCGTCAGCGAGCCGCCGCCGAGCTCGTCGTTCAGCTTCACCGCCCGCTCCAGCAGCCGCGAGTGCAGGTAGAAGACGTCGCCGGGGTAGGCCTCGCGGCCCGGCGGGCGCCGCAGCAGCAGCGACATCTGGCGGTAGGCGTAGGCGTGCTTGGTGAGGTCGTCGTAGACGCAGAGCGCGGCCTTGCCGTTGTAGAGGAAGTGCTCGCCCATCGCGCAGCCGGCGTAGGGGGCGATGAACTTGATCGGCGCCGCCTCGTCGGCGGGGGCGGCGACGATGATCGTGTTCTCCATCGCGCCGTTCTCCTCCAGCACCTCCTTCAGCTGGACGACGGTCGACATCCGCTGCCCGATCGCGACGTAGATGCAGATCAGGTCCTTGTCGCGGTTGTTGATGATCGTGTCGATCGCGATCGCCGTCTTGCCGGTCTGGCGGTCGCCGATGATCAGCTCGCGCTGGCCGCGGCCGATCGGGATCATCCCGTCGATCGACATCAGCCCGGTCTGGACCGGCTCGGTCACCGGCTGGCGCTGGACGACGCCCGGCGCTTTGAACTCGGCCGGGCGCGTCTCGGTCGTCGCGATCTCGCCCTTGTCGTCGAGCGGGCGGCCGAGCGGGTCGACCAGGCGGCCGAGCAGCTGCTCGCCGACGGGGATCCGCAGCAGGTGGCCGGTGCGCTTCACCGTGTCGCCCTCGACGACCTTGTCCCACTCGCCGAACAGCACGGCGCCGACGTTGTCGGCCTCGAGGTTGAGCGCCAGCCCGGTCACGCCGTGCGGCAGCTCGAGCATCTCCAGCGCCATGCAGTCGTCGAGGCCGTGGATGCGGGCGATCCCGTCGGCCACGGACAGCACGGTGCCGACCTCGGCAAGGTCGGCGCTCGCCGGTGTCCAGTCCTTCGATCCTCTCCCTGAGGATCGATGCGATCTCGTCCGGCTTGATTTCCACTGCGGTCTCTTCCTCCTTACGCCGCCTGGGCGACGCTCTTTCGAAGTTTCTCCAAGCGACTGCGGATGCTCGCGTCGAGGACCATGTTGCCGACCTGCAGCACGATGCCGCCGAGGATCTCGCCGTCGACGCGGCTCGCCAGCTCGACCTTGCGGCCGGTCTGGCGCTCGATCTCCTCGCCGATCTTGCTCACCACCGCCGGGTCCAGCTCGACCGCGCTGGTCACGGTCACGTCGATGCGGCGGTTCTCCTCCTTCCAGCAGCTCCTCGAAGCTGGCGCCGGATGCGGAAGATCTCCGGCATCCGGTGCTTCTCGATCAGCAGCTCGAGGAAGTTGAGGAGCTCGGGGTCGGCGCCGCTCGACCGCCCGCTTCAGCCCGTCGCCCTTCTCGGCCGAGGAGAAGTAGGGGCTGAAGAAGAAGACCTGCAGCTCGCGGTTGCCGTCGAGCGGCGTCGGCGAACTGCGCCAGCTCGTCGCGAATCGCGTCGAGCTTGCCCTTCTCCTTGGCGACCTCGAAGAGGGCCTCGGCGTATACGCGAGCGGCTTCCTCCATGCCCTAGCTCTCCGCCCCCGAGAGGGCGCTGAAGTCGACCTCGCTGAGCGCCTCCTCGACCAGGCGGCGCTGGTCCTCGTCGTTGAGGCTCTTGCGGGTCACCTTCTCGGTCGCCAGCACGGTCAGGTCGGCGACCTCCTTGCGGATCTGCTCCAGCGAGCGCCGCGTCTCGGCTTCGATGTCGCGCTTCGCGGCGGCGACCAGCTCCTCGCGCTTCTCCTTGCCGGCGGCGGTCGCCTCGGCGGTTCGCCGTCTCGGCCGCCTTGCGGGCGCGGGCCATGATGTCGTCGGCCTGCTCGCGCGCCTCGGCGAGGCGCTCGCGGTACTCCTCGAGCAGCTCGTCGGATTCCTGCGCTGCCGTTCGGCCGCCTCGATCGACTCGCTGATCGCCTTGGCCCGCTTGTCGAGCGCCTCCTGGATCTTCGGGAAGGCGACCTTGCTCAGCACCCACATCGTGAAGAGGAAGAGGACCAGCGTCCAGATCATCAGGCCGAGGCCCGGCGAGACCAGGAAGCTGCCGCCTTCGCCGTTCTCGGCGGCGAGCGGAAGCGCGGCTATGTGCGCCGAGCGACTCCATCGCCTAGGAGAGGAAGAAGGCGATCAGGCCGAAGATGAAGGTGTAGAAGGCGACCGCCTCGGTCAGCGCGAAGCCGAGCCAGCGGATGCTCTGGAGCTCGTCTTTCATCTCGGGCTGGCGGGCGACCGACTCGATCTCCTTGCCGAAGATGAAGCCGATGCCGATGCCGGCGCCGATCGAGCCGAGCCCGGCGCCGACGCCGAGGGCGATCGCCTTGCCGGCGGTTTTGACCCCTTCGTCGGTGATCGCGGCGGCAACGGGGGACAGGTCCATGTGATAACAGTGCTCCTTTTCTAGTGACTTGCGGCGGTCGCTCCGCCGATGTAGATCGCGGTGAGGGTCGAGAAGATAAACGCCTGCAGGGTGGCGATAAGGCCCACCTCGAAGACGAAGAAGACGAAGGCGAGCGGGAAGGTGAGCGCGCCGAGCGCGGCGATGCCGAGCAGCACGGCGAGCCCGCCGCCCATGAAGAGCAGCAGCAGGTGGCCGGCGAGGATGTTGGCGAAGAGACGCACGGAGAGCGAGATCAGCCGCACGAAGTGCGAGATCACCTCGATCACGAAGATCGCCGCCTTGCCGACCGGGTTCATCTCCTCCAGGCCCGGGGGCAGCCAGCTCGCGAGGTAGGGAACGAAGCCCTTGGCCCGGATCCCTTCGACGTGGTAGGAGATCCAGACGACCAGCGTCAGCACCAGCGGGATCGAGATGTTGGCGGTCGCCGCGTAGATCGCGAAGGCCGGGATCTCGAGGCCGAAGACGCTGACCGTGTGCTCGGTGTTGGTCGGCAGCGGCAGGAAGCCGATCATGTTCGAGAACCAGATCCAGAAGAAGAGGGCGCCGAGGAAGGGGAACCAGCGCACCGCCGTCTTCGGGTCGAGGTTGCCGCCGGTGATGTTGTTCTTGGTCAGGTCGTAGGCGACCTCGATCGCGGTCTGCACCCGGTTCGGCTTCTGCTGCATGCGGCGCGAGATCCAGACCATCGTGAAGATCGTCAGCGCGCTGGCCAGCAGCAGGTAGAGGACCGCCTTGTTGATGCTGAGGTCGAGGCTGCCGAGGTGGATCGAGACCCACGGTTCGAGCTTGAACTCGTTCTGCGGCTGGAAGGCTTCGTTCTTGCCGGAGCTGCCGAAGATCAGCAGCATCAGGATCGCGATCGCCAGGTAGACGCCGAGCCCGATCAGGACTTTGGTCTTGGTCTTCATCGCTTACTCCCTGCCCCTCCGGCTCGAAGAGGTGGGCGAGGCCCTGGGCGGCGAAGGAGATGGTGAAGAGGGCGAGCAGCAGCAGCGCCGCCGCCAGCCCCGCCTCGCGGCTCGGCGATCCCGACCAGCAGCACCGACGAGCGTCATCAGCCAGACCCGGCCGAGGGTCGTCGCCGCCGATCATCCCCATCGCCTTCTGGCGGTTGCCCGCGGCCAGCTCGGCTGGCGCGCGCGGGCCGGCGAGCACCTGGATTCCGCGCTGCGCCAGCCAGGCCGCGGCGCCGACCGCGTAGCCGAGCATCGGGAAGCCACCGAGCAGAAAAACGGCGAGCGCGGCAACAAGCACCAGGAGGTCGACATACTTGGGAGGAGACATAAAAGCCGCCCGGCTCGGGCCGAGCGGGCGGACCGGCGACTATATCCGAAAGGGCCCCGGAACCGCGTTGCAGAGCCAGTTCGTGAGCCTTGCCACTACTTCGGGAGGTCCTCCAGCTCGATCGCCTCGAACTCGCCCGTCTCGGGGTTGAGGCGGCCGCGGCGCAGCTTGAGGATCTCGAGCACGTAGATCAGGTAGACGCTGGCGGCGAGGGCGACGAGGCCGCAGGCGACCATCACCGCGGTCCAGAACGCGTCGAAGTGGCCGTGGTCGTCGCTGTAGGGGACGAAGCGCAGGGCGAGGGCGAGCCCGGCCAGGACGAGGGTCCAGCCGTAGAGGTAGGCGAGCGTGCGCCGCTGCGAGAAGCCGATGTTGGCCATCCGGTGGTGGAAGTGCCAGCTGTCGGCCTGGTAGATCGGCTGGCGGTACTTGAGCCGCTTGGCGACGACGAACCCGGTGTCGAGGATCGGCACCGCGAGGACGACCAGCGGCAGGATCAGGGCGACCACGGCGTTGGTCTTCAGCGCCCCCTGCACCGAGGCGGTCGCGAGCAGGTAGCCGAGCAGGTTGGAGCCGGTGTCCCCCATGAAGCTGGAGGCGGGCGGGAAGCCGTGGCGCAGGAAGCCGAGCGCGCCGCCCGCGGTCAGCGCCGCCAGCACGCCGGCGGCGTTGCGCTCCAGCGAGAGGGCGATCACCGCGAGGGCGATCGCGGCGATCGTGCAGACGCCGGCGGCGAGGCCGTCGACGCCGTCGATGAAGTTGATCACGTTGACCACGGCGACGATCCCGATCACGGTCAGCGGGTAGGCGGTCCAGCCGAGGTCGAAGCCGCCGACGAAGGGCAGCGTCAGCGTGGTCGACCGGACGCCGCCCAGGACCGGGATCAGCGCGGCGCCGATCTGGCCCAGCAGCTTCGGCAGCGCCGGCAGGCCGCGCACGTCGTCGAGGACCCCGACCGCGGCGATCGCCGCGGCGCCGAGCAGGATCGAGCGGCTCTCGCCGTCGGAGGGGAGCCAGATCCAGCCGGCCACCTCGATCCCGGCGAAGATCGCCAGGCCGGAGAGCCGCGGCATCGGCTTGTCGTGCAGCCCCCGTTCCTTCGGCTGGTCGATCGCCCCGATCCGGAAGGCGAGCCGCTCCGCATACGGGACGAGCAGCCAGGCGATTGCGGCGGCTGCGAGGAAGGCGAGGACGGCGTCGGTTGTCGATGCCACTTGGGGCTGTCCCGGTAGGGGTTCCGCTTAACTTTTTCCGAAGACCCGTTGCGGCTGTCCGCGGGCCTCTCCGCGGAAAAAGTACAAGACGCTCCACCCCTACCGGGATAGCCCACCGAGCACGGCGTCGACCAACAGCTGCGGATCGCGAGGGTGCAGCACGCCGATTGGCGCTTCGCGTTTGCGCAGCGGCAGCTCCTCCGGGTCGTCGAGGACGCGCAGGCGTCCCTCGGCGATCAGCGCCTCGTCGACCCCGCCCATGCGGCCGGCGAAGGTCGTGAAGACGGGGGTGCCGAGCGCCACCGCCTCGCGGTTCATCGTCCCCCCCGCGCTGACCACGAGATCGGCGAAGGCGATCAGGCTCTGGGCGTCGATCGCCCGCTCCGGGACGATCAGGTTCGCGGCCCCCATCGCCCGGATCGCCGCCGCCTGGGACTCGGTGCGGGGGACGATCACCGCCTGGACGCCGCGGCTCGGCGGCCAGCCGGCCGATCACCCGGTCGTAGAGGTCGTTGCGGGCGTGGTACTCGGAGGTCTCCGGCGGCGGGCGGACGACCACCAGCACCTTCTCGCGGTCGAGCCCCAGCTCCTCGAGCACGCCCGCGTCGGGCTCGAAGTCGGCCAGGTAGTACTCCTCCTTCAGCCCCGGGTAGCGAACCAGCTTGCGCTCCTTGGCGCCGATCCGCTCCAGCCGCTCGACCGGGATCGAGTCGGGGACCAGCACCCGACGCGCCACCCGGAAGCTGATCTTGCGCTGCAGGCCGGCGAACTCGTAGTCCTGCATCTGCACCGAGGGAATGCGGAAGAGCGCCGAGACGACGGCGAGGTCGACCGAGCCATGCGCGATCGCCAGGTTGGGAGCCCGCTTCCAGACGAGCCGCGCCAGGCGTGCCGACCTGCCGACCAGCGCCGCTCCCTTACCCAGGGTCGAACCCCCACCGTGGCTCCCCACTGCGGTGTAGGGGATGCCAAGCCGCTCGAGGATCCCCAGCGTCTGCCCGTACTCCCGGGCAGTGACGAAAACCTCATCCCCGCGAGCTTCCAACCGCTCGATGATCGGCCGCAGAACCAGCGGGTGCGCGGCGGCGGTGCAATCGACCCAAACCCTCATCGCGCGTGATCTTCGCGGATCTGCCCGTCGCCCTCCCGAGTCAGACAGGCGTCGCAGAAAGCTGCGGGTAAAGCGGATAGCGCTCCATAAGCGCGCTGGTCCGCTCGACCAGAGCGTCTTTCTGAGCGTCGAAATCCTCAGAGAGGGCGGCGGCGATGACGGCGGCGATCTCGCGCATGTCGTCCTCGACCAATCCGCGGGTCGTGAGGGCCGGGGTGCCGATCCGCAGGCCGGAGGGATTCATCGGTGGCCGCTCGTCGAAGGGGATCGCGTTGCGGTTGACGGTGATCCCGACCTCTTCGAGGCGGTCCTCGGCGGTCTGGCCGTCGAGACCGCTGGGAGTCAGGTCGACCAGCACGAGGTGGACGTCGGTGCCCCCTGTGAGGACCGGCAGCCCGCCGTCCTGAAGGCCCTCGCCGAGCGCCTTCGCGTTGGCGATCGTCTGGCGCTGACGGGCGCGGAACTGCTCGGTCGCGGCGATCCGCATCGCCACTGCCTTGGCGGCGATCGTGTGCATCAGCGGGCCGCCCTGCTGGCCGGGGAAGATCGCTTTGTCGATCGCCTTGGCGTGCTCCTCCCGGCAGAGGATCATGCCGCTGCGCGGCCCGCACAGCGTCTTGTGGATCGTCGTCGTGACGACGTCGGCGTGCTCGACCGGGTTGGGGTGCTCGCCGGCGGCGACGAGGCCGGCGAAGTGCGCCATGTCGACCATCAGCTTGGCGCCAACCGAGTCGGCGATCTCGCGGAAGGCGGCGAAGTCGAGCTGGCGGGGGTAGGCGGACCAGCCGGCGACGATCAGCGCCGGCCTGTGCTCGTCGGCGAGCCGCTGCACCTCGTCCATGTCGACCAGGCAGTCCTCGCGGCGCACGTGGTACGGAACAGGGTTGTAGAGCTTGCCGCTGACGTTGATCTTCATCCCGTGGCTGAGGTGCCCGCCGTGGTCGAGGGCGAGGCCGAGGAAGGTGTCCCCCGGCTCGATCAGAGCCATGTAGGCGGCGTTGTTGGCCTGGGCGCCGGCGTGCGGCTGGACGTTGGCGTGCTCGGCGCCGAACAGCTCCCTGGCGCGGTCGATCGCCAGCTGCTCGGCGACGTCGACCTCCTCGCAGCCGCCGTAGTAGCGGCGCCCGGGGTAGCCCTCGGCGTACTTGTTGGTCAGCACCGAGCCGACCGCGTCCAGCACCGCCTGCGGCACGAAGTTCTCCGAGGCGATCATCTCCAGCGTCCCCTGCTGACGCCGCAGCTCCCCCTCCAGCACGGCGGCGATCGCCGGATCGACCTCGGCCAGCGGCGCAGTCTGAAAGTTCTCAGGCAACTCGGTCACGACCCGGCGACCATACCAACGCCCGCCGATGGGCCGAAAAGTGGAGCTATGGGCCACATTTCGGCCCATCGGCCGGGATAGCCTGGGGTACGTGAGACGGCGCTTCCTCCACGGTGCTGCGGTGGCGAGCTTGGTGATGGCCGCGTTGGCCGGTGCCGCCCTCGGGCAGGCGCAGAGAGGAGATGGGGCCGTGATCGGCAGTCCCTGCGTGGGACCGGGATCGGGGCATCTGCTCTGCCCCAACCTGAAGATCGGGCCGCCCGCCGATCTCTATGTCGACCGGACCGGGGGCGGCCGGGTGCTGCTGCGAGCCACGAGCGACGTCGAGAGCCGCGGGCGCGGCCCGATCGAGCTGCGCGGCAGGCGGGACGGGTGGCACTCGATGAAGGTCCGCCAGCGGATCTACCGAGCCGGCGGCGGCCACCTGGACCTCGCGACCAACGCCCACCTCCATTTCACCGACGTCGGCTCCTACTTCGGCGGCAGCTTCTGGAAGGTGCACCAGCTCGCCTCCTTCGAGCTGTGGCGGGTGGACGGACGGCACCGGCCGAAGACCCTCGTCCGCACCGGGCCGAAGACCAACTACTGCCTGCGGGACCTGGAGCGGACCGACCCCGGCCCACGCTCGCCTCGCAACCGCCACTACCCCGGCTGCAACCAGGACCCGTACACCAAGACGGTCACCCTCGGCACCTCGGTCGGCTGGTCGGACGTCTACCCCTCCGACTACGACAAGCAGTGGATCAACGTAGCCGGCCTGCACGGCTGTTTCGCGTACGTGATGAAGGTGGACCCGCAGAACCTCCTCTACGAGTCGAACGAGAACGACAACACCTCCCAGCGCCTGGTCCACCTCCCCTACCGCGGCCATCCGGGCTGCTGACCCGAAAACAGCTTCCGCTGTTCCTTTGCCCTAAATAACTGGGCAAAGGAACAGCGGAGCGGTTAAAGGCCGGCCAGCGCCGCTTCGAGATCAACCGGTGATAGGGCGCCCTCGCGGAGGATCTGCCAATCGCCCCCCTCCTCGTCCAGGCGGGACAGGTCGACGACGGTCGAGGGGAGGCCGGTCAGCTCGCCACCGTCGATTGCCAGGTCGGCGCCGACCATGACCTCGGGGGAAATCGTTTCGAAGCGATGCGGGGCAGGCCTGCCGCTGGGGTTGGCCGAGGTCTGGAAGACCGGGCACATCGCGCCGGCCAGCGGGCTCTCGACCAGGCGGATGCCGAGCCGCTCCGGGTCCTCGCGACAGGCGAGCGGGTAGCGGCGCTCGGGGTTGGCGACCACCAGGGTCACGGGGCCGGGGAGGAGCGCGCCAACCGCGTTGCGGGTCCGCTGGCCGAGGCCCTCGACCAGCTCCCGCATCGCCAGCGGCGAGAAGTACATGACGGCCGAGGGCTTGCCGTCGTCGCGGCCCTTGATCCCGTGGATGCGCTCGATCGCGACGGCGTCGAGCGGGTCGCAGGCCAGGCCGTAGAGCCCGTCCGCCGGGAAGACCGTGACGCCGCCCGCCGCGATGCAGCGCTCCAGCCCGGCTCGGGCGGCCTCTGCCCCATGGTGCTCGACCGAGATCGTCTTGGTCACCGCGTCCCCCAGACGATTCGCTCGATCCCGGCCAGGTCGCGACGGGCCCGGACACCCGCGAAGCCGGCGTCGCGCAGCAGAGCGGCGACGGGCTCGGCCTGTCCCTCCCCCACCTCGAGGGCCAGCGTGCCCTCCTTGACCAGGGGGATCGCCGTCCGGATCGCGTCGAGGCCGTCGGGCCCGGCGAGGAGCGCCTCGCGCGGCTCCCACGCGGTCACCTCGGGCTGGAGAGATGGCCAGATCGGCTCGGCCACATAGGGAAGGTTCGCAGTTGTCAGCTCGAAGCTCTCGCCTTCGGGAACCGAGCCCTCGAGGAAGCGCACCCGCCCCGAGAGGCCGAGGCGCTGCGCGTTGAGCCTGGCCACCTCGAGCGCGGCCGCCGAGGTGTCGGTCGCGGTCACGGCGCAGCCGGGCAGCTCGTCGGCGATCGCCAGCGCGATCGCCCCCGACCCGGTGCCGACGTCCAGCACCGTGCCCGGCCCCAGCTCCAGCGCCAGCTCGACCAGCAGCTCGGTCTCGGGACGGGGGATCAGCACCCGCCGGTCGACGACAAGCTCGATCTGGCGGAACCATTTGCGGCCGATGATGTAGGCGACCGGCTCGCGCCGCAGCCGCCGTCGCACCATCTCGCCGAACCGCCGCGCGGCGTCGGCGGGCACGTCCGGCCTCGGGATCGGCGGCGAGCTTGGCACGGTCCCACCCCGTCGCGTGCTCGAGCAGTACCTCGGCATCGAAGCGGGCCTCATCGACACCGGCGGCTCGCAGAGCATCCGCAGCTGCGCTCAGCGCCTCGCGAACGCTGCCGGCGGTCGCCGCTCCGGCCACGACTCAGACCGCGGACGCGGCCGCTGCCAGCCGCTGCCTCTTCTCTTCTGCTGCCAGCGCATCGGTGAACTCGCTGAGCTCTCCGCCCAGCACCCCGTCGAGGTTGTGCGAGGTCAGCTTGATCCGGTGGTCGGTGACCCGCCCCTGGGGGAAGTTGTAGGTGCGGACCTTCTCGGACCGCTCGCCCGTTCCGACCTGCGCCTTGCGCTCGGAGGCGATCTTCGCCTGCTGCTCGGCCAGCTCGCGCTCGTAGAGCCGCGCCCGCAGCACCCGCATCGCCCGCTCCTTGTTCTGGAGCTGGGACTTCTCGTCCTGCATCGAGACGACGATCCCGGTCGGCCTGTGGGTTATCCGCACCGCCGAGTCGGTCGTGTTGACCGACTGCCCGCCGGGCCCGGAGGAGCGGTAGACGTCGATCTGGAGGTCGTTCTGGTCGATCTCGACCTCGACCTCCTCGGCCTCCGGCAGCACCGCCACCGTCGCGGTCGAGGTGTGGATGCGCCCCTGGGACTCGGTCTCCGGCACCCGCTGCACCCGGTGCGTCCCGCCCTCGTACTTGAAGACCGAGTACGCCCCCTCGCCCTTCACCGCGAAGGTGACCTCCTTGAAGCCGCCGACCTCGGCCGCCGACTGCGACAGCACCTCGGTCGAGAACCCCCGCACCTCCGCGTACCGGGTCAGCATCTTGAACAGGTCCCCGGCGAACAGCGCAGCCTCGTCCCCCCCGGTCCCGGCCCGGATCTCGACCAGCACGTTCTTGGAGTCGTTCGGATCCCGCTCGACCATCGCCAGACGGATCTCCTCCCCCAGCTCCTCCAGCCGCCCCGGCGCCTCCTCGACGACCTTCCGCAGCTCAGGGTCGTCCCCCTCCTCGAGACAACTCCCGAGCACCCTCCAGATCGTCCCCAAGCTTCCTGTACTCCAGGGCCAGCGCATGAGCAGGTTGTAGCTCGCGGTATTCCCGCCCCACCTCGGCATACCGCTCCCGATCGCCAATCACGGCAGGGTCCGCCATCTGAGCTTCCAACTCAGCGAACCTCGCTTCGATCTGTTCTACCAGCGACTCGATCACGCGACTATCTCGATCTGCTGCTCGGCCGCAGCCTGCTCGGGCGTCTCGACCGCCAGAACGGCTTCGAGTGCCGCGATCGCCACCGCCAGCTGCTCCTCGTCCGGCTCGCGCGTCGTCAGGTTCTGCAGCATCAACCCGGGCCACATGATCGCCCGCACCCAGCGTTTGCGGCGGTTCTTGCCCGCCCACTTGATCACCTCGTAGGAGAGCCCGGCGATCAGCGGGATGCCGAGGATGCGGGAGGCGAGCAGCCAGTACCAGGCCGGCAGGCCGATCGGTGCGAAGACGAAGATGGCCAGCACCATCACGATCAGCAGGAAGCTGGTGCCGCAGCGGGGGTGCAGGCGCGAGTAGAGCTTGGCGCGCGCCGGGACCAGCTCGTCCTCGGCCTCATAGCAGGAGATCGTCTTGTGCTCGGCGCCGTGGTACTCGAAGACGCGCCGCAGGTCGCGCATGCGGCTGATCGCGGCGATGTAGCCGATGAATATCGCCGTGCGCAGCACCCCTTCGACCAGCCAGAAGAGGAACGGCGAGCCGAGCTTGTCCTTGATCAGGCTGGTCAGGCCGACCGGGACGACGAAGAAGAGCCCGATCGCCAGCAGCAGCGAGAAGACGATCGTCAGGCCCCAGACCCAGCCGCCGATCTCCTCCTGCTCCCCGTCCTCGCCCTCGGGAATCTGCGCGTTGGCGGAGATCGCCAGCGCCCGGAAGCCGATCTTCATCGACTCGCCGAGCGCGACGACGCCGCGGATCACCGGCACCCGCCAGAGGCGGTGGCGCTTCGCCCAGGGGACGAGGGGCTCGGAGCTGACCTCGACCTCGCCGTCGGGGCGCCGCACCGCGACCGACCAGGTCGTGACGCCGCGCATCATCACCCCCTCCAGCACCGCCTGGCCGCCGACCGGCGCGTCGCGCTTGGCGACCAGGGCGCCGTCGGGCATGCGCAGCGGATCGGCCCCGTTCGAAGACACCGCCTGTGGCGAGCCCCCCTCCGGGCTCACGCTCTACCTCCCGGCCCTGGCGCGCTTCGCGGCGCGGCGCTGGAACCGCTCGACCCGACCGCCGGTGTCGACCAGCTTCTGCTTGCCCGTGTAGAAGGGGTGGCACTCCGAGCAGAGCTCGACGTGGAGGTCGGCGCTCGTGGAGCGGGTGTAGAACTGGTTCCCGCACGAGCAGTGCACGTTGGCGAGGACGTATTCGGGGTGGATTCCGGCCTTCATCGCCTCCCAGTCTAGATGACCCGCCGAACCTGCCCGTTCAAGAGTTGGGAGACGGGGTGGCTGTGCCGATAGCGAAACCATGGCGACCGCACGGAGGCAGGCCATCGGCGACACCGAGGCGGGACGTTTCCTGCGGCTGGCGCTGGGGGTGCTGCTGCTCGGAGGAACCGCGCTGGTCATCCTCTACGACTGGGTCGGGATCGGCGGCAGCGATCTCAATTTCGCGGTTGGAGGACCGATCTACGACTCGGTCGTGATCGCAGCCGGCGTCGCCTGCCTGGTCAGGTCTCGCGTCGTGAGGCGCGAGCGTTGGGCGTGGCTGCTGATCGGGTTCGGCATCCTCTCCTGGGCCGCCGGCGAGGTCTACTGGACCTGGTTCATCTTCCACGACCCATCGCCGCCCTACCCCTCCCCGGCCGACATCGGCTATCTCGCCCTCTACCCCCTCGCCTACGCAGGACTCGTCCTGCTGGTCCGCGCCAGGACCCACGAGCTGGATTGGCGGCTGTGGACCGACGGCCTGATCGCGGCGCTCGGGACCGCCGCGCTCGGAGCCGCGTTCATCTTCGACTTCGTCGCCGAGCGGACCGCCGGCAACCCGCTCCAGGTCGCCACCTCGCTCGCGTACCCGCTCGGGGACATCGCGATGCTGGCGATGATCGTCGGCGTGATCGCGCTGACCGGCTGGCGGCCGGACCGAACCTGGTCGCTGCTGCTGGCGGGCCTTGGAGCCCAGGTGGTCGCCGACATCGCCTACACCCTGCAATCGACCAACGGGGTGGTGCCCGCGGGCAGCTGGATCGACCCGGTCTACCTGATCTCGGCGGTCTTCCTCGGGGCGGTCGTCTGGCGGCCGGCCGCGACGTCGATCCCGCCTTCCGGCCGGATCGACGACCGACGCGAGCTGATGGTCCCGGCGCTCTTCGCCACAATGATGATCGGCCTCTTCGCGATGCAGTACTTCAGCGCGACCAGCGGGCTCTCCACCGTGCTCTGGGCGGCGACGATGATCGCCGTGATCGCCCGCCTGGCGGCAAGCGTCAAGGAGAACAAGGCGCTGCTCGAACAGGTGCGGACCGATTCCCTCACCGGGCTCGGGAACCGCAGCAGGATGCAGGTCGACCTCGAGGCTCACTGCACACGGACCGGCGAGCAGGACCCGGCGGCACTGTTCCTCTTCGACCTCAACGGCTTCAAGCTCTACAACGACAGCTTCGGCCATCCGGCCGGCGATCTGCTGTTGACTCGGCTCGGGAGCGCCCTGGGGGAAGCGGTCGGCGAGGACGGGGTGGCATACCGAGTCGGCGGCGACGAGTTCTGCGTGCTGCTGACCTGCGGGGAGGAGCGCTTCGACACGGTGGCGCGGAAGGCGGCGCAGGCGCTGACCGTGAGCGAGCGAGGGGTCGAGGTGTCCTCATCCTGGGGCGCTGTCGAGATCCCGCGCGAGGCGGGCTCCCCCTCCGAGGCGCTGCAGCTCGCCGACGTGCGGATGTACGCCCAGAAGGAATCGCGACGCGACGCCCGTGCCGGCTCGGCCTCGACCGATGCCGCCCTTGCCCCGGCGGATGCGCCCGCCGATGCTCCCGCCGCTTGAGAAGGACGAATCCGCACGCTGCGGGTTCTTTTTCGCTGCGTGCATGTTTTTCGTCTGACGGGAGGGGCATGCTTTGCAACGCCCCTCTACAGGACGGAGAGCCATGCCCAAGGAGATCTTCGACCAGGACAGGCCAAGGAGCGCGATGGCGAGGCGCCTCGACGAGGCGTTCGCCGGTTGCGAGCAGTGGACGCTTGCCCCGCCCGCTCAGCGGCGGAGCGAGACCGGCTTCAGCCCGCGGCTGTCGAGCTCCTCGAGGATGATCGGCAGCGCCGCCACCGTGCGGACCCAGGAGCCGGGCGCGCTGTAGTAGTCGGCGTCGTGCAAGAGGAGGATGTCTCCGGCGCGGACCCCTGTCGTCGAGCGTCGCGCGATTGAGCTCGCGGTCGCCCGGCGAGCCCAGTCCCTCCCCCATAGCGACCACAGCACCGGGCGCCAGGCGCGGCGGCGCACCGCCCAAAGAGCCGAGCCGCTGAAGATCCCGTAGGGCGGGCGGCAGTCGGAGATCGCCTGGCCGCTCGCCTCCTCGATCGTCGCCACGGCCCGGTCCGCATCGTCGAGGAACTGGCGCGCCGTCAACCGCAGCAGGTTGCGATGGCGGTGGCAGTGCAGCTCGACCCGGTGGCCCGCGGCGACGATCTCGGCAGCGAGCGAGGGGCGGCGCACGACCTGCTCGCCGACGAGGAAGAAGGTGGCCGTCGCGCCCGCCTCCCTGAGGATCTCCAGAACCTCCGGCGTCCCCTGCGAGTGGGGACCGTCGTCGAAGGTGAGCGCCACGCCCTCGGCGCCCTCCTGGCGGTGGGTGATCCCCAGCGCCGGGCCGATTCCCGGGACGACGGGGGCGAGCGCCGGGCCGGCGTGCAGGATCGCGGCGGCCGAGACCCCCGCACCGGCCAGGGCGGCGATCAACGGCCGGGGGGGGCGGCGTGGCGGGCGACGGGGACCGCCGCGTGCAGTGGACGAGCGCCCGCTGCCGCGGGAGGAGCCTTGTCGTTGTCCTTGCCGAAGTGGATGCGGCCCTCGATCGGCTTCGCGGCCCTGGAGATCACCCGGTAGGGGGTGTACCAGCGGACCGAGAGAGCGGCGACGACCAGAAGCGCGATCGCGGCGGCGGCGAGGCTGACCGCGGCCGCGGCCCGCCCGGCCCGCAGGCGCCAGACGGGTTGCGGCTTGACGCGCGGCCGCGCGGTGAGGACGCGCGAGGCGATCGATGGCAACGAGGCGAAGGAGGAGTCCGGCGGGCGCCGCTCGTAGGTGACGTGGCGCAGCACCGATTCCAGCTCGTGCTCGGAGCGCGCCACCTCGGCGAGGCCAAAGCGCTCGAAGGCCTCGTTGTTGGCCCGCAGATGGCCGGCCGAGAAGCCGAAGGAAACCATCGGGCAGCCGCGGATGTGCGCCTCGAGCACGGTGAGGCCGGCGGTCGCGTGGACCATCGCGTCGGCGGCGGCCATCCAGTCGCTCATCTGCTCGGTGAAGCCGAGGATGCTCACCCGCTCGTTATCGCCGAAGCGCTGCTCGAGCCGCTCGCGGGCCGGCTCGTTGCGGCCGGTGATGCAGACGACCAGCGTGTCCTCGACCGAGAGCGCGGAGCGGATCGCCCCCTCCAGGTTGCCCACCCCCCAGCCGCCGCCAGAGACCAGCACGATCCGGGCGTGGGCGGGGACGCCGAGGGCGCTGCGGGCGTCGCCGCGGGTGCGCGGCATCAGGAAGTCGCGGGATATCGGCGGGCGCATCCACTCGACGCTCCCCGGGCCGGCCAGCCTCTCGACCTCCTCGATCGACTCGGGGTGGGTGACGAAGTGGAGGTCGACCCCCGGGTGCGCCCAGTAGCGCAGGCCGGCGAGGTCGGTGATCGCCGACTGGACCGGGATCGGCAGGCGGCGGTTCTCGCGCAGCATCCCCAGCACCGCGGTGACCCCGGGGTAGGTGGACACGACCACGTCGGGGTCGTGCTCGGCGATCAGCTTCATCAGCCCGTGGGCTCCGAGCACGTAGCCGAGGTGATGGGCGAGCCAGCGAGTCGGCGCGAACTTGGTGAGCAGCCAGTACTGGATGTCGAACACCCAGGGCATCCAGCGGAAGGTGACGCGCGACCCGCCCCGCACGATGCCGGCGACGATGCGGCCCATCGCCTCCAGGCCGTTGACGATCTCCACCTCGGCGTCCGGAGCCTGCTGTTCGATGTCGGCGGCGATCATCCGCGCCGGCAGGTCGTGCCCCTCGCCGATGTCGGCGGTCAGCACAAGCACCCGAGGCGGGCGCTCCTCGAACCCCGAGGCGCCCGCCAGCAGAGCACCGGCCGCGTGGCCGTTGCCGTTCAGCGAGGGCCGTTTGCCCGGGACCGGGTCGGGCGGGCGCTGGGTGTTGCGCACCCACTCGACGTAGCGGCGCACGCCCTCGCGGAAGCTCGTCTCGGCCTTCCAACCCAGCTCCTCCAGGGCGCGTGCGTTGGAGATCTCCTTGCCGGGGAAGTCGCCTGGGCGCGGCGGCGTGTGGACGATCTCGCAGCCACCGGTCATCTCCTGGACGGTCTCGGCGATCTCGAGGATCGTCACGACCTCGTCGCCGGAGAGGTTGTAGGTGCGGTTGGCGCCGGCCGGCTGCAGCCCGGCGACGACGCCGGCGGCGAGGTCCTCGACGTAGATGAAGCTGCGGCACTGGCTGCCGTCGCCGGCGATCGTCAGCGCCTCGCCGGCCAGCGCCAGGTCGGTGAACTTGGCGACGACGCCGGCGGCGCGGGCCCGCGGCCCGTAGGGGATGCCGAAGCGCAGGACCGTGGACTCGAGGTCGAACAGCTCGGCGTAGCCGGCGCAGTAGGTCTCGCCGGCGAGCTTGGTCGCGGTGTAGAGGTGGCGGGGCGCCGGGATCGGCGTCTCCTCGCTGACCGCCTGCTCGAGGCAGTCGCTGTAGGCCCAGGTGGTCGAGCCGTAGACGACCCGCCCCACCTCGCTGCGACAGGCGGCCTCCAACACGTTGAGGGTGCCGCGCGTGTTGACCTCCTCGGCGAGGACGGGATCGGCGAGCACGTGGGCGACGTCGGCGACCGCGGCGAGGTGGATGACCGCGTCGCAGTCGCGCATCGCGAGGTTGAGGTTGGCCGGGTCGGTGATGCTGCCGGTGAAGGTCTCGACCTCCAGCGGCGAGTGGTAGGGCGAGGCGCTGAGGTCGAAGATCCGCGGCGTCATCCCGCGCTCGATCAGCCTGTCGACGACGTGAGAGCCGATGAAGCCGCCGCCGCCGGTTACCAGGACTCTCATGCTTCCTCCTTACCGAGGGCCGCTGCGCGGCTTTCCGGGCGGTAGTAGAGCGGCACGCACCAGTGGTTCTCGGCCACCCAGTCGGTGTTCGGCAGCTCCGCCGAGTGGCCCATGATCCGGTGGCAGGGCTGCTCGTAGACGCGGCCGGTGGAGCGCTCGACCGGCTCGAAGACGATGTACTTGTAGTAGCCCGAGGTCATCCCCTCGGGGAGCTCGAGGCGGGCCGGGTGCAGCGGGTCGAGGTGCTCGCGAGCGTAGGAGCCCTTCCACTCGACGATCTCCTCCAGCCGCTCGATTTGGACGAGGCCGAGGGCGGCGGCGAACTCGCTCATCCGAAAGTTGAGGCCGTCGACCTCGTGCTCGAACTTGCCGTAGTTGCGGAACTTGCCGGCGAACTCGATCAGCTCGGGATTGCCGGAGACGAGCACACCGCCCTCCCCGGTCGAGATCGTCTTCGTCGCGTAGAGCGAGTAGACGCCGGCGTCGCCGAAGGCGCCCGGGCGGTGGCCGTTCCACTCGGCGCCGTGGGCGTGTGCGCAGTCCTCGAGCAGGAAGATCCCGTTGTCGCGGCAGTAGGCGGCGATTCGCTCGGCGTCGAAGGCGAGGTGGCCACCGATGTGGACGAGGATCGCGGCCCTCGGCTTGAGGCGCTCGGCCTTCGCCTCGAAGTCCTCGAAGGACATGCAGAGGTCGGTCCGGTTGCAGTCCACGAACTCGACCGTGGCGCCGGCGTTGACCGCCGCCAGCGGCGTCGCCATGAAGGTGTTGGACGGGCAGAGCACGGTCTCGCCGCGCACCCCGGCGAACTCCAGCGCGGCCAGCGCCCCGCCGGCCCAGCTCGAGAGCCCGAGCGACGGCAGGCCGTTCCACTCGGCCCAGCGCTGCTCGAAGGCGGCCAGCATGCCGCCCTCCGACCACTGCTCGGAGTCGAGCACCTCGTTCCACAGCTCGAACAGGCGGGCGCGGTCTCGGTGGTCGAACCCGATCGCGAACTTGGTCGCATCGGGCCGGATTGTCTCTGCGGACCCTACGGTGGCTCCTTGGGTGGCGTGGCTGGGGCTGCCTTCGCAGGGACGAGTTACGTAAACAGAAGGCGCCGGAAGGCTACCAACGAGGGCGGACTCGACTCAGTCCGCCCTCGACGCCCGCGCCGTGTCGATCACGACGCCCACCGAGCGGGAGCCGGCGAGCAGGACGGTGCCGGCGACGGCGATCGCGATGGAGGCGGCCAGCGCCGCGCCGCCGAGCGGCGTCGAGCCCCACGACTCGCCGAAGATCAGCGGCGCCAGCAGCACCGGGACCAGCACCTGGACGGCAAGCATCACCGGGGCGACGTGGGTGGCGTGGCGGCGCTGGAGCGCGCTCATCTCGCTGAGCAGAGCGGTGCCCTCGGAGAGGGCGATTGTGGCCAGCGGCACCAGCGCCACGAGCACGGCCCCAGTCGCCAGCTCGTCGGTGAAGAGCTTGCTGGCGATCGAGGTCCAGGCGTAGCCGCAACCGGCGCCGACGATCGGCAGCAGGCCGAGGGCCGCGGCGCGGTTGCGCAGGGCGTAGGGGGCGGCGATCGGGATGGCGAGCAGGCCGAGCGCCAGGGCGATCGCCCCGGCCCCGGCATGCTCGGTAGTCCGCTCCGGCGCCGCCAGCGCCACCCCGGCGACGCCAGCCACAATCGCCGCGACAGCCACAGCTTCTCTCCTCCCGGGCGCCTCCCCCAGCTTGGTAGCCCCAAGCCAGAGCAGCAAGATCAACCCACTCGCCAGACAGGGCTGTACGACGGTTAGCGGCGCCAGCAACAGCGCCGCGATCTCCAATGGCCACCCAAGCAACCCCAGCGCCGTGGCCCCCAACCAACGCCGGTTCCTAAGCAGCTTCCCAATCAACGAGGGCCGCAACGAATGCTCGTCGGACACCTCCCGCGCCTCCAACGCCTGCAAGGCGATCGACGTGTTGTAGAGCACAGAAGCTCCAACCGCCGAAGCTATGCCGAGGGCAATCACCAGGCGACCCTACCCAGCCGCACAGAAGGCAGGGCGGGCCACCCTCCGACGGGCGGATACTCAAAATGCCGGGCTAATCAGCCCGGCATTTGTCCGGCGGAGGGTGGCCCGCCCTGCCTCCGCTACGTCTCTTGGTACAGCGGCCCGTCGCCGCCCTCGGGCAGGGTGAGGCGGCCGCCCTTCGCGGTGATCGCCCCGCACTGCACGCAGTTGGAGGCGACGATCTGGACGTCCACCTCCGCGGCGTCGCTCTCCAGCTGGTCGTCGGGGATCTCGTAGACCTGGGCCGGGCACATCGAGACCCATGTCTGGGCGATCTCGCGCGGCACCCTGGTCTGGATGCGGACATGGTTCGGGGCGTCATCGCGGGTGGCGTTGCCGGAGAGGAAGACCGAGTCGAGCTTGTTGAAGGTCAGCTTGTTGTCGGGCTTGACGTACATGTCGCCCGCGGTGCCGATCTCCATCGCGTGCTCGGCGTCGTCCTCCTGCGACCAGTGGCCGCCCGGGAAGGCGCCCTTGGTGATAGTCATCGCCGAGGCGATCGCCCCGCCGAGGAAGAAGCCCTTGGAGAAGGGCTGGCGCATGTTGCGCGACAGGTGGAGGTCCTTCTCGATCGGCGAGTCGTGGACCATCTCGTCGTAGGCCTCGAAGTTGACCGAGTCCTTCTTGAGCGCCTCGACGATCGCCTCCGCCGCGAACATCCCCGCGTGCATCGCATAGTGGACGCCCTTCAGGGTCGGCACGTTGACCATGCTGGCGGCGTCGCCGGCGATCACCATGCCGGGCACCGCGAGGCGCTTCGGCATCGCGAAGTAGCCGCCGGAGGGGAGCGTCTTCGCCCCCCAGGCGACCCGCTTGCCGCCCTCCAGCAGCTTCTTGATGAAGGGGTGGGTCTTGAGCAGCTGCAGCGCGTCGTGGACGCTGAAGGTGGCGTCGGTGTAGTCGAGGCCGGCGACGAGGCCGATGCAGAGCTTGTCCTCGCCCATCGGGTAGATGAAGCTGCCGCCGAACTCGTTGTACTTCGGCGCCTTTCGCAGCGGCCATCCCATCGTGTGGATGACCCGGTCGAGCGGCTTCGGCACCTCCCAGACCTCTTTCACCCCCAGCTCCCACCGCATCGGGTCGGCCCCATGCAGGTCGAAGTAGTCGTAGGCGGCGTAGGTGAGATGGCCGACGGTGCCCTCGGCGAGCACGGTCGCCCTGGCGACCACGTCGGAGCCGGGCTCGAAGTTGGTCAGCTCCTGGCCGTCTTTCCCGCGCCCGCGGTCGCCCGAGCGCACTCCCTTGACGATCCGCTCCTCGACCAGAAGCTTGGTCGCAGCGGTCTCGGAGAGGATGTAGACGCCGGCCTCCTCCGCTTTCTCGGCCAGGAAGCGGCCCAGCTTGGAGACCGAGGTGACGTAGTTGCCGTGGTTCCGGAAACCCGGAGGCACCGGCTTCATCGGGATCGCCGCCTTCGAGGTGAGTAGGTAGACGGCGTCCTTGGTCACCTCCTGGTAGACCGGCCACTCGGAGGGGTCGAGGTCGGGGAAGAGCTTCCGCATCGCCGAGGGGTTCATGTTCGCCCCCGACATCAGGTGGGCGCCGGCGACTTTGCCCTTCTCGATCACCGCAACCGGGACCTCGCCAAGCTTCTCGGTCAGCTCCGGCTCGTTCTCCAGCAGCTGCATCAGCCTGTTGGCGCAGGCGAGCCCGGCCGGCCCGCCGCCGACGATCGCGACGCCTACTTCGATCCGCTCGTCCTCTCCATCGGTCGGCGGGCCGATCGCCTCGGCTGGGTCGAACGGGGGCGGAAACTCACTCGGTGCAACTGCCGGCATCTCTTACTCCAATCAGTCAGCTGGAAGACGACCGGAGGGCGAAGCCCCCCGGCAACGTCATCCCTTCTTCGCCTTGATCGCCTCGGTCAGCTTGGGGACGATCTTGTGCAGGTCGCCGACCACGCCGAGGTCCGAGAACTCGAAGATCGGCGCGTTCGGGTCCTTGTTGATCGCGAGGATGTTCTCCGAGCTCTGCATCCCGACCTTGTGCTGGATCGCCCCGGAGATGCCGGCCGCCAGATAGAGCTTCGGCGCGACCGTCTTGCCGGTCTGCCCGATCTGCGCGGCGTAGGGGTACCAGCCTGCGTCGACCACGGCACGGGTCGCCGCGACCGCGCCACCCATCGACTCGGCCAGCTCCTCGCAGAGCTTGAAGCCGTCGGCGGCGCCGAGGCCGCGACCGCCGCCGACCAGGACGTCGGCGTCCTCGATGTTGACGTCCTCGCCGCGCTGCTCGCCGCGCTGAACCAGCTTGGCCTTGGAGGACCAGGAGGACAGCTCGACGTCGACGTCGACGACCTCGGCGCTGCCGCCGCTCTCATTGACGTCGAAGGCGTTGAGGCGGCCGATGATGATTCCCGGCTCGGCGACGTAGCCGACGTCGGCGATCTGGGAGTCCTGGAGGATCGGGCGCTCGACGACCAGCTTGCCGCCGTCGACTTTGACCTTGGTGACCTCCATGGTCACGCCGGCGCCCAGCCGCGCGGTGAGGCCGGCGCCGATCTCGAAGCCGAGCAGGCCGCCGCCGAACAGCGCGTAGCCGAAGCCCTCGTCCTGGATGACCTTGGCCATCGCGTCGACGATCGGCTGGGCAAGTCCCTCCGGCACGTCCTTGGCGCGGTAGACCTTCGCCGCGCCCCAGTTGCCGAGCGAGGCGCAGGCGTCGTCGGCGACGTCGCCGACGACCAGCGCGGCGGCCTCGCCGCCCAGCTCGCCGGCCAGCTTGGCCGCCTCGGAGATCGCCCCGAGCGAGTTCTTGTTGAAGTTGCCCTCGTCGTCGTGCAGGGCGTAAACCAGGATGCCGGCCATCAGATCAGCTTCCTTTCGTCGAGCCAGGCGACGATCTTCTCGACCGTCTCGTTGGTGTCTTCGTCCTCGATGATCTCCCCGGCCTCCTTGGCGGGCGGCGGGTTGAGAGCGAGGACCGCGGTCTTGGAGCCGGCCTCGCCGACCATGCCGGCGTCGATCCCGGCGTCAGCGGTCGCCTTCGAGTCAAGCGGCTTCTTCTTGGCGCCCATGATCGCCTTCAGGCTGGGGTAGCGCGGCTCGTTGATCGCGTCGCCGACGCTGATCACCGCGGGCAGCTCCACCTCGACCGTGTCGTAGCCGTACTCGGCCTGGCGCTCGCAGCGCAGCTTGCCGTCGGTGACGTCCATCTTGATCACCTGGGTCAGCGAGGGCATCTGCAGGTGGTCGGCCACCACGGCGCCGATCGTGTAGCACTCGCCGTCGTCGGACTGCTGTCCGAGCAGCACCAGGTCGGGGCTCTCGGACTCGAGCACCTTGGCGAGCGCGTAGCCGGTCGCGCAGATGTCGGAGCCGGCAAGAGCGTCGTCGGAGAGGTGCACCGAGCGGTCGGCGCCGAGCGCCACAGCCTTGTGCAGAGCGCGGACGGCGGAGTCCGGGCCCATCGTCACCGCGACGACCTCGTCGACCGGGATCGCGCCGCCCTCCTTGATCTGCATGGCGGCCTCGATCGCGTGGGTATCGAAGGGGTTGAGGTTCTTCTCGCCGCTGCGGTCCAGTCGCATCGTGTTGGGGTCGATGCGCTTCTGAACGGCGGCGTCCGGTACCTCCTTGACCAGGACGCAGATCTTCAAGATGAAGCCTCCTTGGGCTGGTTGACTGACCAGTCAGTCAGTTTATATATCCAGGCGGCGGTGCGCTATTCGCCGCGCTCGTGGCGCTCCGCGGCGCCCTCGCGAATGAACTCGACGATCTCGTCGGTCCCGGCGCCGGGAGTGAAGACCGCGGCGACGCCGAGCTTCTTCAGCTCGGGAATGTCGTCGGCGGGGATCGTCCCCCCGACCGTCACCAGCACGTCGTCGACACCCTGCTCGGCGAGCAGCTCAGTCACCCGCGGGACCAGCGTCATGTGAGCGCCGGAGAGGATCGAGAGGCCGACCGCGTCGGCGTCCTCCTGGATCACCGTCTCGGCGATCTGCTCGGGAGTCTGGTGCAGGCCGGTGTAGATCACCTCCATGCCCGCGTCGCGCAGGGCGCGGGCGATGATCTTGGCGCCGCGGTCGTGCCCGTCGAGGCCGGGCTTGGCGACGACGACGCGAATCTTGCGGGCGGTTGCTGCTTCCATGGGCGCGGGACCTTAGAAGACCGGGGACTCCGTGTACGTCCCGAACACTTCCTGCATCGCCGCGATCATCTCCCCCTCGGTGGCGCAGGCGCGGGCCGCTTCGACGATCGGCGGCATCAGGTTCTCCGTGCCGGCGGCGGCGCGCTTCAGCTCGGCGAGGGCGCGCTCGACCTCCGCGGAGTCGCGCCGCGCCCGGGTCGCCTGCAGGCGGTCGACCTGCTTGCCCTCCAGCGCCGGGTCGATCCGCAGGATCGGCGTCTCCGCCTCGCCCTCCTGGATGAAGTCGTTGACCCCGACGACGATCCGCTTGCGCTCGTCCAGCTCGCGCTGGTAGGCGAAGGCGGCATCGGCGATCTCGCGCTGGGGAAAGTTGCGGCGGATCGCCTCCACCATCCCGCCCAGCTCGTCGATCCGGGCGAAGTACTCGTACGCCGCGCGCTCCATCTCGTCGGTCAGCTTCTCGACGAACCAGGAGCCGCCGAGCGGGTCGGGCGTGTTGGCGACGCCGGACTCGAAGGCGATGATCTGCTGGGTGCGCAGCGCCAGCCGGGCGGCCTCCTCGGTCGGCAGCGCCAGCGCCTCGTCGAAGGAGTTGGTGTGCAGGGACTGGGTGCCGCCGAGCACCGCGGACAGCGCCTCCAGCGAGGTCCGCACCACGTTGTTGAGCGGCTGCTGGGCGGTCAGCGAGACGCCGGCGGTCTGGGCGTGGAAGCGCAGCCGCATCGACTCCTCCCGCTTCGCGCCGTAGGTCTCGCGCATCTCGCGGGCCCAGATCCGCCGCGCCGCCCGGTACTTGGCGATCTCCTCGAAGAAGTCGACGTGGGCGTTGAAGAAGAAGGAGAGGCGCGGCGCGAAGTCGTCGACGTCGAGGCCGCGCTCGATCGCCCGCTCGACGTAGGTGAAGCCGTCCTTCAGCGTGAAGGCCAGCTCCTGCTGCGCGGTCGAGCCGGCCTCGCGGATGTGGTAGCCGGAGATCGAGACCGGGTGCCAGCGGGGCATGTGCTGCGAGCACCACTCGATCATGTCGGTGACCAGGCGCATCGCCGGCTCGATCGGGAAGCACCACTCCTTCTGGGCGATGTACTCCTTGAGGATGTCGGTCTGGATCGTGCCGCCGAGCCTCTCCGCCGGGACGCCCTGCCGCTCGCCGACCAGGACGTAGAAGGCGAGCAGGATCGCGGCCGGCGCGTTGATCGTCATCGAGGTGCTGACGCCGCCGAGCGGGATCCCGTCGAAGAGCTGCTCCATGTCGTCGAGGCTGTCGACGGCGACGCCCTCGCGGCCCACCTCGCCGAGGCTGCGGGCGTGGTCGGAGTCGTAGCCCATCAGGGTCGGCATGTCGAAGGCGACGGACAGCCCCGTCTGGCCGTGGTCGAGCAGGTAGTGGAAGCGCTCGTTGGTCTCCTCGACCGTGCCGAAGCCGGCGAACTGGCGCATCGTCCAGAGCCGGCCCCGGTACATCGACTCATACGGCCCGCGGGTGAACGGGAACTCGCCGGGACGGCCGATCTCGGCATCGGGGTCGGCCGGAGCGTCCTGCGCCGTGTAGAGCGACTCGATCGGATGTCCCGACATCGTCGAAAACTCCGCGTCGCGCTCCTTGAACTCGGGCCTTGCCCGTGGCTCCGTCGCCATGGCGACAGTCTAGGCGTGGCGGCCGCTAACGCCGCACCGGGAAGCGGCGGGGGTGCTGCTTGCGCTTGGCGGCTATGCGCGAGCCGCCGAAGCCGGCGATCGTCGCCAGCAGGGTGATCGCGACCGCGACGAGGCGGCGGCCGAGTCGCTCGAAGCGCATCGTCTGCCAGCCCTCCTGCTTGGCGATCTCGGCAAGGGGCGGATCGGGGTTGACGACGACCGGGTTGCCGACCGCGCGCAGCATCGGCAGGTCCGAGAGCGAGTCCGAGTAGGCGTAGGAGGAGTCGAGGTCGATGCCATGGGCGGCGGCGAAGGCCTCCATCGCCTCGACCTTGCCGGGGCCGTAGACGAAGGGGCCGTCGAAGCGACCGGTGAAGTTGCCGTCGGCGCCGACCTCGTAGCGGGTGCCGATCCCTCCCTCCATGCCCAGCACCTGCGCCAGCGACTCCACTACGTCGTTGCCCGCGGCGCTGACGATGAAGGTGGCGCGGCCGGCGTCCTGGTGGTCGTGGACCTCGTCCAGCATCTGCGGGTAGACGCGGGGCAGGATCGCCGCCATCACCTCCGGGCCCATCCGGTCGAGCGTCTTCACCGGCACGCCGGAGATCAGCTCGCGAGCGACGCGCAGCACCTCTGCGGTGCGCTCGTCGGTGGTGCCACGCAGGCGGTAGCGCAGGTGCTCGAGCGCCCAGCTGGCGAGCTGGCGCCGGCTGACGATCCCCTGCCGGGTCGCGACGCGGGCGAACTGCATCCCGCTCGACCCCGCCATCAGGGTCTTGTCGAGGTCGAAGAAGGCCGCGGCGCGGCTCACGCACTAAGAGCCGTTGACCTCGATCACGATCGCGTCCCCCTGGCCGCCGCCCGAGCAGATCGCGGCGACGCCGAGGCCGCCGCCGCGGCGACGCAGCTCGTGGACGAGCGCGCCGACGATGCGGGAGCCCGATGCGCCGATCGGGTGGCCGAGAGCGATCGCCCCGCCGTTGACGTTGACCTTCTCTTCGTCGATGCCGAGCATGCGCACCGAGTTGAGCGCGACCGAGGCGAAGGCCTCGTTGATCTCCCAGAGGTCGACGTCCTCGGGGGCCTTGCCGATCTTCTCCAGCGCCAGCCTCGCCGCCTTGGCGGGCGTCCTCGCCAGGTAGGCGAAGTCGTCGCCGATCGTGCCGTAGGAGAGGACGCGGGCCAGCGGCGTGCGGCCCTCCTTCTCGGCCCACTCCTCCGAGGCGACGATCACCGCGCCGGCGCCGTCGTTGACGCCCGGGGCGTTGCCGGCGGTGTGGGTGGCACCCTCGCCGCCGATCGCCTTCAGCTTGGCGAGGACCTCAATCGTCGTCTCGGGGCGGATCGCCTCGTCGGTCTCGACCGTGCTCTCCCCCTTGCGCGACTTCACGGTGACGCCGACGATCTCCTCGGCGAGCCGGCCGGCGTCGGTCGCCTCGGCGGCGAGCCGGTGGGAGCGCTCCGCGAAGCGGTCCATGTCGGCGCGGGTGATCTCCAGCTCGTTGGAGACCTCGCTCGCCTCGTTGATCATCTGCTTCTCGCTGAAGGGGTTGGTGAGGCCGTCGTGGGTCATCGCGTCGACCGCGCCGACGTCGCCCATCCGGAAGCCGAAGCGGGCGCCGGGCAGCAGGTAGGGCGCCTGGCTCATCGACTCCATGCCGCCGGTGACGGCGACCTCGGTGTCGCCGGCCCGAATCGCCATGTCGGCGATCCCCAGCGAGCGCATGCCCGAGGCGCAGACCTTGTTGACCGTCTCCGAGGGGACCTCCTTCGGAATGCCGCCCTTGATCTGGGCCTGGCGCGAGGGGATCTGCCCCTGGCCGGCCTGCAGGACCTGGCCGAAGACGACCTGCTGGACCTGCTCGGGGGCGACGCCGGAGCGCTCCAGGGCGGCCTCGATCACGTGGCCGCCGAGATCGGTCGCATCCAGCGACGAGAGCGTCCCTCCCATCTTGCCGAAGGGGGTGCGCGCGGTTCCGAGGATGACTGTGCTGGGCATGGACTGCCTTTCTCTCGATTTGTTTATGCCGGGTCTCGGCTCGGGTCGGGACGATAGCGGGAGGCTTGCTCGGCTTGCGTGTGCAAGTGCATAGACTCGCCGGCCGTGAAGGTCGAGGTCCGGCAGGCGGAGATTCCCGAGGTCGACGCCGGCCTGGCCGCGGTCGGCCTCTACGAGGGCGAGGAGCTGCCGGCGGCGCTGGCCGGCGCGCCGGGGGCGGCGGACGCCAAGGGCGGGTTCAAGAAGCTCGCGACGCTGCACCCGCAGAACCCCGCCCGCGTGCTCGTCGTCGGCCTCGGCAAGCGCGAGGAGATGAGCGCCGAGCGCGCCCGGGTGGCGGCGGCGCTTGCCGCGCAGGAGGCGGCAAAGCTCGACGCGACCTCGCTCGCCTGGGCCCTTCCCGAGTCCGACGACGATGCCGCCACCGCCGAGGGGCTGGTCACCGGCACGATCCTCGGCTCCTACCGCTTCGACCGCTTTCTCAGCACCGACCCCGGCGACCCTCCCCCACCCGCGCTCGAGTCGTTGACCCTGCTGGCTCCCCTGGGCGTCGCCACGGCGGCGGACGCGGCGCGCGTCTGCGCCGAGGCGCAGAACCGCGCCCGCGACCTGCAGAGCCTGCCGTCCAACGTCGCGACGCCGTCCTACCTGGCGCAGCGCGCCGAGCAGATCGCGGCCGCCCACGACGCGGTCGGGGTCGAGGTGCTCGGCCGCGAGCAGATCGCCGCCAAGAAGATGGGCGGCCTGGTCGCGGTCGGCCGGGGGACCGCGGAGGAGCCGAAGCTGATCGTCCTGCGCTACGCGGGCGGTGGAACCGGGGCAACCCTCGGCCTGGTCGGCAAGGGAGTCACCTTCGACACTGGCGGCATCTCGATCAAGCCCTCCGCGGGGATGCACGAGATGAAGATGGACATGTCGGGTGCGGCGGCGGTGCTGGAGGCGGTGGCGGCGATCGCCGAGCTGGGGCTGGCGGTCGACCTGATCGCCGTCGTCCCCTCGACCGAGAACATGCCCTCCGGGACGGCGATCAAGCCCGGCGACATCATCACCCAGTACAACGGCAAGACGGTCGAGGTCAACAACACCGACGCCGAAGGCCGCCTCATCCTCGCCGACGCTCTCGCCTACGCGGTCGAGCTGGGGGCCGAGCGCATCGTCGACCTCGCGACCCTGACCGGCGCCGTCGTGGTCGCCCTGGGCTCGACCTTCGCTGCGGTGATCGCCAACGACGACGAGCTGGCCGGCGAGGTGGAGCAGGCGGGACGAACCACCGGCGAGCTGACCTGGCGACTCCCCCTCCACCCCGAGTACAAGGAGCTGACCAAGGGCACCGTCGCCGACCTCACCAACGCCTCGGCGAAGCGCAAGGCCGGCACGATCTACGCCGCCTCCTTCCTCGAGGAGTTCGTTGGCGACACTCCCTGGGCTCACGTCGACATCGCCGGCACGGCTTGGGACGTCGGCCGCGAGTACACCGGCAAGGACGCCAGCGGCTACGGCGTCCGCCTCCTCGTCGAGCTGGCCCGCGGGCTTCCTGGCTGAGCGCGGTCACATCGCCGGCGCGGTAGCGTTGGCCGGGCAGCAACGTGGCGTGGCGATCGGTGAGCGAGAGGGGATGGGAATGGCGACTACGGGAGAGCTTCAGGTCCGCGACAAGGTCTTCGTCGGCGGCGAGTGGGTCGACTCGACCGGATCGGGGACGATCGAGGTGATCAACTCGACCACCGAGGAGGTGATGGGGTCGATCCCGGCCGGCACCGCCGAGGATGCGGATCGGGCCGTGAGGGCGGCGCGGAACGCCTTCGACTCGTGGTCGCGGACGAGCCGCGAGGAGCGGGCCTCCTACCTGGCGGCGATCTCCGCCGGGCTGGCGGAGCGCAGCGAGGAGATCGGCGCGACGATCGCCCAGGAGCTGGGAATGCCGCTGAAGCTGAGCCAGGCGATCCAGGCGGGGCTGCCGACGATGGCCTTTGGCGCGATGCCGAGGCTGATGGAGGAGGTCGCCTGGGAGGAGGAGATCGGCAACTCGCTGGTGCTGCGCGAGCCGGTCGGCGTGCTCGGCGCGATCACCCCCTGGAACTACCCGCTCAACCAGATCGCCGCCAAGGTGGCGCCGGCGCTGGCCGCCGGCTGCACCGTGGTGCTGAAGCCGAGCGAGGTGGTGCCGCTGAACGCCTTCATCCTCGCCGAGGTGATCGAGGCGGCCGGCCTCCCCGCCGGCGTCTTCAACCTCGTCACCGGGACCGGTCCGATCGTCGGCGAGGCGATCGCCGGCCACCCCGGGGTCGACATGGTCTCCTTCACCGGCTCGACCCGGGCCGGGCGGCGGGTCAGCGAGCTGGCCTCGGCGACGGTGAAGCCGGTGGCGATGGAGCTGGGCGGCAAGTCCCCCAACCTGATCCTCGACGACGCCGACCTCGAGAAGGCGGTCCCCGACGGGGTCGCCAAGTGCTTCCTCAACTCCGGCCAGACCTGCAGCGCGCTGACCCGGATGCTGGTGCCGCGCGAGAAGCTGGCCGAGGCCGAGCGGCTCGCGGCGCAGGCAGCCGAGACCTTCAAGCCGGGCGACCCGTTCGACCCCGAGACGCGCCTCGGCCCGCTCGTCTCCGACGTCCAGCGCGAGCGGGTGCGCGGCTACATCGAGAAGGGCGAGGCCGAGGGGGCGAAGCTGCTGACCGGCGGCGCGGCGCCACCCGAGGGGCTCGAGCGCGGCTACTTCGTCCGGCCCACCGTCTTCTCCGAGGTGACGCCGGAGATGACGATCGCCCAGGAGGAGATCTTCGGGCCGGTGCTGGCGATCCAGCCGTATGAGGATGAGGACGACGCGGTGCGGATCGCCAACGACACCGTCTACGGGCTGGCCGGGGGGGTGTGGTCGAGCGACAACGACCGCGCGATCGCCGTCGCCAAGCGGATCAGGACGGGCCAGATCGAGATCAACGGCGGCGCCTTCAACCCGCTGGCGCCGTTCGGCGGCTACAAGCAGTCGGGGCACGGGCGCGAGAACGGGCGCTACGCGATCGAAGAGCTGCTCCAGGTCAAGAGCCTGCAGCTCTGACGGCGTAGGCTGCCCGCCGTGAACTTCGAGCTCAGCGACGAGCAGCGGCTGCTGCGCGACACGGTGCGGGATTTTGCCCGGCAGGAGGTTGCGCCCGTGGCGGAGGAGCTGGATCGGGAGAAGCGATTTCCCGTACGAGATCGTCGCCAAGATGGGGGAGCTTGGGCTGATGGGGATTCCGTTTCCCCAGGAGTACGGGGGCGGGGGTGCGGACACGCTTTCTTATGCGCTGGCAGTTGAGGAGCTGGCGCGGGTCGATTCCTCGGTTTGCATCACGATGGCCGCGCATACCTCGCTGGGGACGATGCCGATCTATCTCTGGGGGAGCGACGAGCAGAAGGACGAGTGGCTGCCCTGTGCTCTGCAGCGGCCAGCAGCTCGCCTCCTTCGGTCTGACGGAGCCTGAGGCCGGGTCGGATGCCGGGAACGTGCGGACGACCGCGAAGCTGGACGACGGCGAGTGGGTGGTCAACGGGGCCAAGCAGTTCATCACCAACTCGGGGACCGAGATCTCGGGGTGCGTCTCGATCACCGCCGTGACCGGCGAGACGAACGGGCGCAGGGAGATCTCCAACCTGATCGTCCCCACCGGGACCCCCGGCTACGAGGTGGGCGAGGCCTACCGGAAGATGGGCTGGAACGCCTCCGACACGCGGCCGCTCTCCTTCGAGGACTGCCGGGTGCCGGAGTCCAACCTGCTGGGGCGCCGCGGCGACGGGTTCAAGAACTTCCTCCACATCCTCGACGGCGGTCGGATCGGGGTCGCCGCGATGGGGGTCGGCCTCGCCCAGGGCGCTCTCGACGAGGCGATCGCCTACGCCAAGGAGCGCCAGGCGTTCGGCCAGGCGATCTCCAAGTTCCAGTCGATCCAGGCGAAGATCGCCGACCTCTCCGCCCAGATCGAGGCAGCCCGCCTGCTCACCTGGCGAGCCGCGCTGGAGAAGGACGCGGGCAAGTCGTTCACCCTCACCGCTGCGCAGGCGAAGCTGATCACCGGCCGCCTTGCGGTCAAAGCGACCGAGGAGGCGGTCCAGATCCACGGCGGCTACGGCTACATCGAGGAGTACCCGGTCTGCCGCTTCTACCGCGACGCCAAGATCCTCACGATCGGCGAAGGCACCGACGAGGTCCAGCAGATGGTGATCGCCCGCCAGCTCGGCTGCTAGCCAAAGGTAAAGGCGTAGCCCGTCACCCCCGGCTCGGGGAGCAGGCGGAGGACGTGGTGGCCGACCCTGGGTAGGTCGACGAGGCTGTAAAGGCGCTGCGAGGTGACTTCGACTACGCCGCCGTGCACGTCGTCGCCGGCGAGGGCAGCGGGGGTCGGGTGGCCGTCGAGCAGGACTCGCATGGTGCGAGCGCGGCCGGGCGAGCCGAGCACCAGATAGACGCGCCGCGCGCCGAAGTCGAGTTCGAGCGAGCCGCCGGCCGCTGTCGCGGACTCCTTCGTCAACCGCCAGCGGCCGCGATAGGCGAGCTGGTCGGGTGGCGGCGAATGCGGTTGGCCGAAGTCGTGGAGGCCGGGTGAGAGGATCGGGTTGACGAAGCGGGCGGCACGCGCCGTGCCGAGGTAGCTCTCCGGGGTCGTGACCCTGGTCGAGGGGGCGATGCCGTGGGCGCCGGACATGCGTCGCGGCACCCGGTGGCCGGCCTCAGCGAGCAGCTCGCGGATCACCTTCTCTTTCTCGCCGTAGGAGCCCTCGCCGAAGTGGACGAAGCGGACGTTGCCCTGGGCGTCGACGAAATACTCGGCCGGCCAGTACTGGTTGCCGTAGGCGCTCCAGGTCGCGAGGTCGTTGTCCTGGGCGATGGGATAGCGAAGGCCGTTGCGCTCGATCGTGTCGGCGACGTTGCCGGCGTCTTTCTCGAACGGGAACTCGGGCGAGTGGATCCCGACGATCGTCAGACCGCCCTTGCGATAGCGCGCATCCCACGCCTTCAGGTAGGGCAGGGTGCGCAGGCAGTTGATGCAGGTGTAGGTCCAGAAATCGACCAGCACGACGCGACCGCGCAGGCTGCGCAGCGTCAGCGGGCGATCGCCGGGCGTGTTGAACCACCGCTGGTTGTCGACGAACTCCGGCGCCTTGCCGAGCACGGGAAGGTTGAGGCGACCGCTGGCGCCCCCGGCCGGCGCGGCGGCGGCAGCCGCCTTCGCGCCGACCCCGTGGGCGGACTCGCCGCGTACGTCGGCGAGGGCTTTGCGGGCCGCCGCGGTGCTCTCCAGACTCTTGGTCGGGTCGACCAGGAAGCTGGGGAGGTCGCTGGCGATCGAGTTCTGGAAGCGCACGTCGTAGTTGCCGAGCATGCCCAGGGCCACCACGACCATCACCGCGCCCATCGCCACCTGTAGGCCGGCGCCGCGGCGGGCAAGCGGGGCGACGACGCGACGGCCTCCGAGCATCAGGAAGTAGAGGACGACGGCCGAGCCGATCCCGTAGCTGAGCGCGACCGCGAGCCGCCCGGCGGTGAAGGTTTGCGAAGCGGAGACCGTGATCACCCCGGCCAGGATCGGACCGGCGCAGGGCGCGTAGACCAGCCCGAGGCTGGCCCCGACCGCGGTCCCCGACCAGAAGCCGGCGCGGGCGAGGCCGGCGACCCCGGCGTGGCCCGCGAAGCGGCTCAGCCAGGCCTCGATCCGGGCGGCGAGGCGCGGGATCATCAGGGTGACCCCAAAGGCCAGCAGGACGGCGATCGCCAGCTTGCGCAGCAGGTCGTCGGGTAATCCGAGCGCCGCGATCACGTAGACGAGCGCGACGGTGGCGAAGGTGAAGGAGATCGCCAGCCCGACGACGATTCCCAGCGGCCGACGCCGCCCGCCGGTCGCCCCCGCCGAGAGCGCGATCGGCAAGACCGGCAGCACGCACGGCGAGAGCGCGGTCCCCGCACCCGCGACGAACCCGAAGAGCATCAGCAGGGCCATGGCTCAACCATTCCATCAACCCGTTCCGCTGTTCCTTTGCCCTAAATAACGGGGCAAAGGAACAGCGGAACGACCAAATCAAGCTTCCGCTGTTCCTTTGCCTCATATAACGGGGCAAAGGAACAGCGGAAGCTAGGGGAGGCGGAGTGGGTTAGGGGCCGGCTGCGACGTGACAGCGCCCTCGGCGCGGCCGGCGACCTCGGCGGCGCGGCCGAGCTTCTCGCCGATCCCGAAGTGGGCGCAGATCGTCAGCTCGTGCTCTCGCAGCAGCGGCCGGGTCGGGTCGACGACCGGGGCGCTGCGGATCGTCTCGCGCCCGTGGGCGACCCAGACTCGGCTCGCTCCGGCGGCGCAGTCGCGCAGCGGGATAGCCACGAGCCTCGCCTGGCGGCGACGGAGCCTGAGCCCGCGGCGACCGCCGACCGAAGCGATCAGCCAGGCCGGCTCGCCGCTGCCGGCATCGACGAAGAAGCCGTGGACGCGGCCGACCCCGGCGCCGCCGATCTCGTCGACCTCGCGCCCGACCCACCCCATCGCCTCCGCGAGGGAGGGGGGCGGGGCGCTCGGGGCGGAAGGGGCCTCAGCCATCGGTCTGGCGCTCCAGCAGCTCGCCGGCGGCGCTTGCCGGGTCCAGCTCGCGCCGCACCACCCGCTCCAGCAGCTCGCCGATCTCCGGGTCGTCGGCGACCGTCGCCTCCAGCCGCCGCCGCATCCGCGAGGCCGCGATCCCCAGCACCTCGTTGCGCAGGTTGCGGGCGCGCCGCTCCCCCAGGGTCCCGGCCGCCTCGATCTGGGCGCGGTGCTCGTCGATCTTCGCCGCCAGCTCCTCAACGCCCTCGCCGCGCGCCGCCTCGGTGCGCAGGACCGGCACCCGCCAGCCGCCGGCGCTCTCCGAGAGCCCCAGCACGCTGCGCACCTCGCGCACCATCGTGTCGGTCATCGGGTGGTCGGCCTTGTTGACGACGATGATGTCGGGGATCTCCATCACCCCCGCCTTCAGCGCCTGGATCGAGTCGCCCGAGCCCGGCATCAGCGCCAGCACGATCGTGTCGGCGTGGTCGACGATGTCGATCTCGGCCTGGCCGACGCCGACCGTCTCGATCAGCACATCGTCTTTTCCCGCCGCGTCCATCGCCAGCGCCACCTGCAGCGCCGCCTCCGAGAGCCCGCCCAGCGCCCCGCGCGTCGCCATCGAGCGGATGAAGACGCCCGGGTCGAGGAAGTGCTCCGACAGCCTGATCCGGTCGCCCAGCAGGGCGCCTCGGGTGAAGGGGCTGGAGGGGTCGATCGAGAGGACCGCGATCTGGCGCTCCGCCTTTCGCAGCTCGGTGGTCAGCGCCCCGATCAGCGTGCTCTTCCCCACCCCAGGCGGCCCGGTGAAGCCGACGATCCGCGCCCTGCCGGTGCGGGGATAGACCTCGCGCACCAGCTCCCAGCCGGCCGGGTCGTCGGACTCGATCAGCGTGATCGCCCGGGCCAGCGCCCGCTTGTCGCCGGCGACCAGGCGCTCGGCCAGCGGAGCGGTTTTCGCGGCGTCAGGCATGGAGCGCTCAGTCTAGAGTGGCGTCCCGCATGCGTCTGCTCCGCTTCTGTGCCCGCAACGGGATGCTGAACCACCGCTACGGGCGGCTGCTGTGGCGCTACCTCTGGCGGCGCACCCTGACCAGGGGCGGGCGGCGCTGGCGCACCGACGGCCTGCTCTTCCTCGGCCGCCGGCTGGAGCTGGAGATCGGCCGCAAGGGAGAGATCCGCTTCGGCCGCTTCGTCTGGATCGGCGACGGCTCGAAGATCCGCTGCCACGAGGGAGAGGTCGAGATCGGCCCCAAGACCGTGATGGGGCAGGAGTGCACGATCTCCGCCTACCAGCGGGTGCGGATCGGCGAGCAGTGCGTGATCGCCGACCGGGCGATGTTCATCGACTTCGATCACGGCGTGGTCGAGGTGGAGAGGCCGATCCGCGTCCAGGGGATCTACAAGCGCGACATCGAGGTCGGCTCCAACGTCTGGATCGGGTACGGCGCCTGCATCCTGCGCGGGGTGCGGGTGGGCGACAACGCTATCGTCGGTACCAGCGCGGTCGTGACCAAGGATGTCCCGGCCAACGCGGTGGTCGCCGGGGCGCCGGCCCGCATCATCCGGATGCGCGAGGCGCCCCGGGAGCTGCGCTGGCCCGACCCGGTCGAGCCCGACCCGGCCGCCCACACCACCATGCAGCCCCCGCAGCGATGACTACGCCGACCGACAAGGCGATCGAGGCCCGCGACCTGGAGAAGACCTACCCCGGCGAGGTGCGGGCGCTGGACGGGCTCTCCTTCTCGGTGCCCGCCGGCACCGTCTTCGGCCTGCTCGGCCCCAACGGCGCGGGCAAGTCGACGGCGGTGAAGATCCTCACCACCCTCTCGCGCGCCGACGCGGGCGGGGCGAGCGTCGCGGGGCACGACGTGATGGCCGAGCCCGACGCGGTGCGGCGGGCGATCGGCGTCGTCGCGCAGCGCTCGACCGTCGACCGCGAGGCGACCGCCCGTGAGAACGTCCGCCTCCAGGGCCAGGTCTACGGGATGCGCGGCAGCTCGCTGGAGGCCCGCATCGACGAGCTGCTGAAGCGCTTCAACCTCACCGAGGCGGGCGACCGCATCGCCCGCACGCTCTCGGGCGGGATGGAGCGCCGGCTCAACATCGCGATGGCGCTGATCCACCACCCCCGGGTCCTCTTCCTCGACGAGCCGACGACCGGGCTCGACCCCGAGGTCCGGGCGGAGATGTGGGAGGAGATCGCCAGCCTCGCCGCCGATCAGGGGATAACGATCCTGCTCACCACGCACTACCTGGAGGAGGCGGATCGCCTCGCCTCCCAGCTCGTCATCCTCGACCGCGGCCGGGTCGTCGCCGAGGGGTCGCCGGAGGAGCTGAAGCGCGAGCTGCGCGGCGACGCGATCCGGGTCGAGCTCGACTCCGACCGCCACGACGGCGACCTGCGGGAGGCGCTCGGCGAGCTGAGCGCCGTGCGCGAGGTGGTCGTCGACGGCCGCACCCTGCACGCCCGCGCCGACGACGGCGCCAGCGCCGTGCCCGCGGTGCTGCAGGCGCTGGAGGCGCGCGGCGTCAATGCCGCCTCGGTCACCGTGGCCCGCCCCTCGCTCGACGACGTCTACCTGCGCTACGCCGGCCGCACCTTCGAGCAGGCCGAGGCGAACGAGAGCGGCGAGGAGGAGCGATGAAGGCACTCCAGGACTCCTGGTTCATGACGGTCCGCCACGTGCGCGCCCTGCTGCGCCAGCCCTGGTGGATCGCCGTCACCCTGGTGCAGCCGATCATCTGGCTGCTGCTCTTCGGGGCGCTGTTCAAGAACGTGGTCGAGATCCCCGGATTCGCCAGCAGCTCCTACATCCAGCTGCTCACGCCGGGAGTGATCGTGATGACCGCCTTCTTCTCCGCCGGCTGGGGCGGGATGGCGATGATCGACGACGTCGACCGGGGTGTGATCGACCGCTTCCTGATCTCGCCGGTCAACCGCTCCGCGCTGATCTTCGGCCGCGTCCTCCAGAACTCGCTCGGCATAGTCGTACAGGCCGTGATCATCGTCGTGCTGGCGCTGATCCTCGGCGCCTCCTTCCCCAACAGCGTCTGGGGGATCGCGATCCTGGTCGCCCTCGCCGTCCTGGTGGGGGCAGGCTTCGGGGCGCTCTCCAACGGGATGGCGCTGCTGGTGCGGCGCGAGGAGTCGCTGATCGGGCTGATGCAGTTCCTGCTGCTGCCGCTGACCTTCCTCTCCGGCGCCTTCATGCAGCTCAGCCTGGCTCCGGGCTGGATCCAGACGGTAGCCAAGTTCAATCCCGTCAACTGGGCCGTGGAGGCCGGGCGCTCGGCCGCCATGCAGAGCGCCGACTGGGGCCTGATCCTCTCGCGCACCGCGCTGCTCCTCGCCTTCCTGGCGCTCTGCGTCCTCTTCGCGACCCGCGCCTTCCGCACCTACCAGCGCTCGGTCTGAGCGCAGCAGCGGATCAGGCACGGCCCTGCTGGGCGCCGACCAGGTCGGCGTAGACCGCGGCGGTCTGCTCGGCCACGTCGCCCCAGTCGAAGCGGCGCACGTGCTCGTAGGCCTCGGCGACGAGGCGGCGGCCGAGCTCGTCGTCGGAGAGGACGCGGATCGCGACCTCGGCGAGCGCGTCGGGGTCGTGGGCGCGGAAGCGCAGGCCCGCCTCCTCGTGGGGGACGACCTCGCGCAGCCCGCCGGTGTCGGCGACGATGCAGGGGCAGCCGGAGGCCATCGCCTCCAGCGCGACCAGCCCGAACGGCTCGTAGATCGAGGGCACCACGGTGAGGTCGGCGATCCGGTAGAGCGAGTGCAGGACGTCGTCGCCGATCCAGCCGAGGAAGGTGCCGTGCTCCATCAGCCCCAGCTCCTCGGCCTGCTTGTGCAGCTCCGCCTCGTGGGTGCCGGAGCCGGCGACCAGGAAGCGCGTCTGCGGCACCTGCTCGATCACCCGCGGCATCGCCTCCAGCGCCAGCTGGAACCCCTTCTCGTAGACGAGCCGGCCGATCAGCAGCACCAGCTTCTCCTCGGGGGCCGCGAACTCGGAGCGCAGGCGGATCAGCTCGGCCGGGTCCTGGGGCTGGAGGTCCTCGGGGTCGATCCCGTTGGGGATCACCGTGACCCGCTCCTCCTCGACCCCGAAGATGTCGGCGATCTGCTCGCGCATGTAGTGGGAGCAGGCGATCACGCGCTCGGAGCGGTTGGTGATCCAGCGCTCGACCCCGTGGATGTAGGCCTGGGGGTGCTTGTCGACCCAGCCCTGGTGGCGGCCGTGCTCGGTGGCGTGGATCGTCGTCAGCAGCGGCGCGTCGAAGCGCTTGGCGAGGTGGTCGCAGGCGTTGGCGACCAGCCAGTCGTGGCCGTGGACCAGGTCGAACTCGTAGCGGTCCCCCAGCTCGACCCCGGCGGCGAGCATGTCGGAGTTCATCCGCTCCACCCAGGCGACGAACTCGCCCAGGTCGGTGGGCCGCTTCGGCTCTCGGATGCGGTGGATGACGACGCCGCCGCTGCGCTCCTCGGCCGGGGACTCCTCGCCGCCCCGGGTCAGCACGTGGACCTCGACCTCGCGCTCGACCAGCGCCTCGGAGAGCTTGCGCACGTGGCGGGCCAGCCCCCCCTCGATCAGCGGCGGGTACTCCCAGGAGAGGATGAGGACGCGGGTCACGGCTGAAGAAGCGGAAAGATGCTCAGGTCCGGGGCGAGTGCGCGCATGCGCGGGTCGGTCGAGGCCGGGGAGTCTATGGCCTCGAGCGCCGCCTCCGAGTGCGCGGCGGCACGCTGGAAGGCGTAGTCGCCCGCCTGGCCGCGCTTGTCGAGGAAGGCCCAGTCGCTGGACTGGACGGCGAGCAGCTCGCGGGCGGCGCGCAGGGCCGCCGGGCCGCGCAGCCCCTCCGCGAGCGCCCGCAGCAACCGCAGCTCCAGCCGCCGCGCCCCCCAGGCGAGGTCGGCGACCGCGGGCGAGTCCCAGGTGCGGAGGTCCTTGTCCTCGCCCCAGGTGGAGGCGGCCAGCGGCCGGGCGACCGGCTCGTGCTCGGCGAGGGCCTGCGGCACGGTGAGCAGCCGCACCCCCGCCGCCTCGGCGCCGGCCAGCACCTCGCGCAGCCAGACCGGCCCCTCCGACCACCAGTGCCCGAGCAGCTCGGTGTCGATCGCGAAGACGAGCAGGCCGCGGCGACCGCGCGACTCGGAGAACTCGCGCAGCCGCGCGGCGATCGCGGCGAGGAACTCACCCGCCTGGCGCCGCGCCGCCTCCTCCGCGGCGGCCGGGTCGTAGGCGCCGCCGCCCACCTTCCAGATCCGCACCCCGCGCAGCGACTTGCCGGCGAACTGGGCATGGGCGGGGTCGGACGGGTAGCCGTCGAGCGACCAGAGCCAGCCGATCGCCTCCCAGTCGATCGGCAGCGCCACCGGCCCGGCCTCGGTCGCGACCGGCGCCAGCGCCTCCAGCGACTCGGCATGGGCGCTCTGGTCGACGCAGAACCACCGCGCCCCGAGCTCCGCCAGCCGCCACTCCAACCCCGGCGCGTAGGCGCACTCCGGCAGCCAGAAGCCCCCGTCCCAGCCGAAGCGCCGCCGGTGCGAGCGGATCCCGGCGTCGAGCTGCAACCGCAAGCCCTCCCGGGTCGCCAGCAGCGGCAGCACGGCGTGCGTCGCCGCCGAGGTCGCCAGCGCGATCCGCCCCGCTCCACCGCCTCGCTGGAACGGCCGCAGCGGGTCGCCGCCGGCCGCGTCGAGCAGCTCCAGCGCCTGCCGGTAGCGCGCCAGCTCCGCCTCGCAGGCGGCGCGGCACTCGGCCGGCACCTCGCGCACGTCGGCCTCGGCGGCCCCGATCCGCCAATCGCAGCAGGAACTCGGCGCAGCCGCTCCTGCGCACCCGCGTCCTCGAGCTGGTCGGCCAGCACCGGCGTCACGCGTCATCGTCAGCCGCTCGGCAACCTCCAGCACCGGCAGGTAGGAGCGGATAACCGCGTCGAACAGCCACTCCTCGCCGAACGGATAGGTCCCGAAGCCCTCGACGTAGGGCATGTGGGAGTGCAGGACGATCGCGAGGTCGCCGGCCGTCCCCTCAGGCATGGCAGACGGCGAGGAAGTCCAGCGCCCGGTCGAGATCGCCCTCCTTGAGGACGAAGTCGGAGGCCGCGATCGCCGGCGTGAAGCGGTCGTAGAAGCGCTTCGTCAGGCCGAGGCGCTTGTGGACGGTGTCCCAGCCAAGCTTGATCGCGAGCTCGTGGGCGCGCAGCTTGCGCGCGTGGAAGAGGCCGAGCAGCTCGACCCGCGCCGAAGTGGGCCTCGCAGAGCGCGCGGAACTCCTCGGCGCGGTACTCGCGCACGTGCCACGGGTTGTCGGACTTCTCGGCCCCGGGCGGCGCCAGGGTCAGCAGGTTCGGCGTCGAGACGTAGGCGACCCCGCCGGGCGCCAGCATCGACTTGAAGTGCTCGAGGATCGCGCCGGCGTCCTGGACGTGCTCGATCGTCTGCAGGAAGACGACCGCGTCGCAGGGCTCGGCGAAGCTCTCGACCAGGTCGCGCTCGAAGCGCAGGTTGGGGCGCACGTAGCGCAGCCGGGCGTGCTCGTGCGCCTCGGGGTTGGCGTCGACGCCGACGACGCTCGCCGCCGCGCCGGCCAGAACGTTCGATCCGTAGCCCTCCCCGCACGCCATGTCGACGACGCGCTTGCCGCCGACCCGCGCCGCGATCCACTCGTAGACGACGAGGTGGCGCCGGTACCAGTAGTTCTCCTCGGGCACGTCGGGCAGCGTCCGCTCGCCGGTCAGCGGCAGCGGCGGCACCCCGTCGGGCTGGTTCAGCTGGACGAACTCGCGCGTCCACGGCGGGGACCGTATTGAGCGGCTGCGCTCCGTGCGTTACGCCGATCCGCGTAGAGTTCCGCGCCCGATGCCGGCCTCCCCCACCGCCACGCCCGAGCACATCAAGGACGTCAACACCCGCTACCACGACGCCGCCGCCGACGAGTACGACGCCAAGTGGGGCATCGACTTCGGCGCCACCGGCCAGGAGCAGGTGCGCCAGAAGCTGGCCAAGGCGCTCGGCGGGCTGCGACGGCCGCAGCTTCGGCGACGGCCTCGAGATCGGCTCGGGCACCGGCTACTTCTCGCTCAACCTGCTGCAGCTCGGGGCGATCGAGACGCTGACCGCGACCGACATCTCGCCGGGGATGCTGAAACGGCTCTCGCCGACACGGCCGAGGGACTGGGGCTGGACGTCGAGACCGTGGCGACCGAGGCCGAGGAGCTGCCCTTCGAGGACGAGAGCTTCGACCTCGTCTTCGGCCACGCCGTCCTCCACCACATCCCCGACCTCGACAAGGCCTTCGCCGAATTCCGCCGCGTGCTGCGCCCCGGCGGCGCGATCGCCTTCGCCGGCGAGCCCTCGCGCTACGGCGACCGCCTCGCCGCGCTGCCCAAGCGGGCCGGACTGCTCGTCGCCCCCGCCTGGCGGCGCGCTGGTCGGGCCCGACCCCGCGCCGTCGCCGAGGCCGAGCAGTCGGACGGCCACGCGCTCGAGGGCGAGGTCGACGTCCACGCCTTCGCCCCCGCCGACCTGCGCCGCCTGCTGCGCGACGACCGGCTTCGAGGACCGCCGCGTCGGCGGCGAGGAGCTGCTCGCCAACGCCTGGGGCTGGGGCCTGCGCACGGTCGAGTCGAGCGCCGAGCCGGACTCGGTCTCCTGGGGCTGGCGCCGCTTCGCCTTCAGCAGCTACATCGCCCTGCAGAAGGTCGACACCCGGCTGCTGGAGCCCCGCCTCCCCGCCGAGCTCTTCTACAACCTGCTCGTCTCCGGCCGCAAGCCGGCCTAGCTCGACGAGCGGGTCAGGCTCGCCGCGGACGCGGAAGAGCTTGACGCGGGAGTCGAAGCCCTTGAGGTGGCGCTCGCCCGCGTAGGAGTACTCGAAGTCCTCCCCCGCCGCCTCCCTCGCCGCCTCGTCGGCCAGCACGCTGCCGGGCTTGGCGATCTCGGTTATGCGGCTCGCCAGGTTGACCGGCCGGCCGTAGTAGTCGCCGGCTCGGATCAGCGTCGAGCCGTAGGCGATGCCGGCCCGCAGCTGCGGGAACTCCTCGCCCTCCTCCTCCGCCGCCTCGACCAGGCGCAGCGCCGCGGCCATCAGCTGCTCGGCGTCGGTCGAGATCAGCATCGCCGCGTCGCCGATCAGCTTCACCAGCCGCACCGGCGGCTCGGCGACCGCGGTCGCCATCTCCTCGAGCCGCCCGGCGACCAGGCCCAGCTCCTCGACCGCGATCTCCTCGCCGAGCTTGGTGAACCGACCAGGTCGGCGAAGCAGACCGCGATCTCGACCGTCGCACCCATCTCGCCCGAGGCGAGGTCGGCGGCGCCGATCACGTCGCGGCGGATCTGCTCGAGCATGTGGGCCCGCAGGGCGTAGACCAGGATCGGCTCGACCAGCGGCTGCATGTACTCGGCGGCGGCGGCAAAGCGCAGCGCCAGGTCGCGCTCGGTGTCGCCGGGCTGCATCAGCGTGCGGAGGCTCAGCTCGCGGTTGGCCTCGGCGATCCGCGCCGTCGCCATCCCGATCGTGCGCGCCACCTGCAGCATCCCCTCCTCGGGCAGGCCGGCGTCGCGGAACGCCTTCATCCGCCGCGCCGCCTCCAGGTCGGCCTCGGTCAGCGTCCTCTCGTCGGGGTCCGGATAGGGGATGCCGAGGGCCGCGCGTCGCCCGCTGCAGCAGGTCCGAGATCGACCCCGGTGATCTCGGCGACCTCGCGCGGCGTGTAGCGGGGCACGTCGCCGGCCAGCGCCCGCTCGACCGGCAGCAGGGTCAGCCGCCCGGCGGCGACCGCCTCGCGCAGCTCCTCGAGCGGAACGCCATCCGCCGCGAGCCGCTCGAGCAGCTCTCGCCGCGCCGTCGCGCGCCTCGCCCTCGACCCCGTCGAGCAGCCCCTCGGCCTCGAAATCGATCATCGCACCATGCATCACCACGCCGCCGCCGCGGCGCGGGTCGCCGCCGCCGCTGAGCGCACCGCTGGCGCGGATCGCGGGCGACGGCCTGCACGCCGCCGAAGAAGAGGTTGATCGCCGGCCGGCGAGCGACCGGGAGGCCGCGGGCCTCGATCCGCGCCAGCGCCTCCTCGTCGATTCCCGGCTCGGCCTGGACGATGCCCTGCTCGAAGTGCAGGCGCGGCGCCCGCACCGCCTCGCCGGCGCTCATCCCCTGCTCGACCGCCCGCACGATCGTCTGCAGGATCGCCGAGCGGATCCGGTTGGAGCCGGCGCTGCCCAGGCCCAGCTCGATCTCGCCGTCGCGCAGCACCACGGTCGGCGCCATCATCGAGGGCACCCGCCGCCCCGGCGCGATCGGGAGGAAGCCGAGCGGGTTGAGGTCCTCCTCGCCGAGCATGTTGTTGAGGATCACGCCGGTGCCGGGGACGAGCACGCCGGAGCCGGAGCCGTTCGAGCAGGTGACGCTGGCGCACATCCCGTCGCCGTCGAGCACCGAGATGTGGGTGGTCGAGCCGAGCAGGTCGCCGGCGGCGAGGTCGAGGCCGGCCGGGTCGAGGAAGCTCGGCCTCCAGCTCCTCGCCGTAGAGCGCCTCGGCGAACTCCTCGCCGCGGGCGCCGTTGGCGGCGCCCATCGCGGCGACCAGCTGCTCGGCGCCGCTGCGCTCGCCCAGCCGCTCCAGCAGGCCGAGGCAGTAGGCGATCAGGATCCCGCCCGAGGAGGGCGGCGGGTTGGTCAGCACCTCGGTGCCCCGGAAGGGCGCGCGGATCGGCTTGCGCTCGATCGCCTCGTAGGTCGGCGAGGTCGGAGGGGCCGAGCGTGCCGCCGCCCTGCGACCGTGAACTCGCTCAGCGCCGCCGCGACCTCGCCGCGGTAGAACGGCTCGGCCCCCTCGGCGCCGAAGCGCTCCAGCGCCTCGGCCAGCTCCGGGAAGCGGAACACCTCCCCCTCGCGCAGGGTGCGCCCCTCCGGCGCGTAGAGCTCCCGCGTGCCCGGGCAGCCGGTCGTGGATCGGCGCCAGGATGTCGAGGATGTAGGCCTGCTCGGCGTTGACGGGGGCGCCGTCGCGGGCGAGCCGGATGCCGGGCGCGGACCAGCTCGTCGAGCGGCGACGGAGCCGAAGCGCTCCAGCGCCAGCTCCAGCCCGGCGGCCGTGCCCGGCACTCCGCAGGAGGCCGGCCCGACGTAGAACGTCTGGATCGTCTCGGCGTCGAAGTGGACGGGGACCGGGACCAGCTCCGCCCCGCGCTCGATCCCGTCCTTGCCCGGGGCAGCGACGAAGAAGTCGACGCAGGACTGTCTCCTCGCCTCGGTGGACCATCATGAAGCCGCCGGCGCCGAACCCGGTCAGCGGGCTCTCGACCGCGAACGAGGCGAGCACCGCGCAGACGGCGGCGTCGACCGCGTTGCCGCCCTCGCGCAGGACCTGCGCCCCCGCCTCGGCGGTGATCGGGTGGCCCGCGGCGACGACCCCGCTCATCGGGGAGCTGGGCTAGCCGGGGAGGAACTCAGGGACGTCGAGCTGCCCAGCTCACCGGAGCCCTCGGCCCGCGCGGAGCGGCCGCGGCCGGCGTCCTTGGTGCGGCGGATCGTCGGCTCGACGGCTGCGGCGCGGCGCGGCGCGGCCGTCGAAGCGGGTCGCCACGACGGTCACCCAGACCTGGTCGCACAGCTCGTCGTCGACGTTGGCGCCGAAGATGATGTTGGCGTCGGGATGGGCGGCCTCGCCGACCACCTTGGCCGCCTCGCTGACCTCGACCAGGGAGAGGTCGGAGCCACCCGTGATCGAGAGCAGGATCGCGCGGGCGCCCTCCATCGAGGTCTCCAGCAACGGCGAGGAGATCGCTTTCTCGGCGGCGAGGATCGCCCGGCCCTCGCCGGTGCCCATGCCGATCCCGAGCAGCGCCCGGCCGGCCTCGGACATGATCGTCCGCACGTCGGCGAAGTCGAGGTTGATCAGGGCCGGAAGCGTGACCAGGTCCGAGACGCCCTGCACGCCCTGGCGCAGCACGTCGTCGGCCACCTGGAAGGCCTCGACCATCGAGGTCTGCTGGTCGAGCACCTCGAGCAGGCGGTCGTTGGGGACGACGATCAGCGTGTCGACCTCGGCGGCCAGCTCCTCGATCCCCTTGCCGGCCTGGTTGCCGCGGCGGCTGCCCTCGAAGCTGAACGGCTTGGTGACGATGCCGACGGTCAGCGCGCCGACCTCGCGGGCGAGGCGGGCGACGACCGGAGCGGCGCCGGTGCCGGTGCCGCCGCCGGCACCGGCGGCGACGAAGACCATGTCGGAGCCCTTCAGCAGGCGCTTGATCTTGTCCTGCTCCTCGAAGGCGGAGCGATGGCCGACCTCGGCGTCGGCCCCGGCGCCCAGCCCGCGCGTCTGCTCGTCGCCGATGTGGACGGTGACGTCGGCGACGCAGAGCTGCAGCGACTGAAGGTCGGTGTTGACCGCCATGAACTCGACCCCGGGGATGCGGGCCTCGACCATCCGGTTGACGGCGTTGACGCCGGCGCCGCCGACCCCGACGACGCGGATCACGGGCTGGTGCGGCGTCACCGCTGCCCGGCGGCTCGTAGGCAGGCTCCTCCCGCCCATAGCGAGGAGTCTCAACAATCGGCTCGATCTCACGGCGCTGTTGCGGCTCCTCGGAGAAGACCCGCTTGAGCCGCTCCGGCGGGGACTCAACCGCTCCTCCCGCGGGTGGCGCGGGGATGGGATCGTCGCCCGCAGCTTGCGAGGACGACGTGCCCGTCTCCTCGACAGGACCCGCGGCCGAGCGCTCTGGAGCCTCAGGCGGATCGAGCGGGGCGTCGTCGGAAGTGCTGCGGAAGAGATCGGCGAGGGGACCCTCGCGCATGCTTGCGCGCTTACGACGACTCATTCGCCAAGACCTCCTTCGCCAGCTCCCGGTAGTAGTTCGCGGCGCTGCTGCCGGAATCGTACTTGAGCACGCTGGACCCCTTCACAGGCGCCTCGGCGAATTTGATCGCCTTTTTGATCCGCGACTTGAAGACCAGCTCGCCGAAGTTCTCCTCGAGGATCTCCACCGCCTCCTTGGCGTGGACGGTCCTCGAGTCGAGCATCGTCGGCAGGATGCCCTCGATCTTGACGTCCGGGTTGAGGTTCTCCTGGATCATCTTCAGCGTGTTCTGGAGCTGGACCAGCCCGCGCATCGACAGATACTCGCACTGGACGGGGACGATCACCTTGCTCGCCGCGGTCAGCGCGTTGATCGTCAGCAGCCCGAGGCTGGGCGGCGTGTCGATGCAGACGAAGTCGTAGTCGCCGGAGACCTCCTTCAGCGCCTTCTCCAGCGAGCGCTCGCGGCCGATCTTCGTGCTCATCGCGATCTCGGCCCCGGCCAGGTCGATCGAGGAAACCGCGATGTCGATCTCGCGGTGCTGGACGATCTCGCTGATCGGCATGTCGTGGACGAGCACGTCGTAGAGGCTCTTCTCGACCTTGTCCGGATCGATCCCCTGGCTCATCGTCAGGTTCCCCTGCGGGTCCAGATCGACACACAGAACCCGGTACCCGGACTCGGCAAAGGCCACGGCAAGGTTCAAGGTGGTGGTCGTCTTGGCCACCCCACCCTTCTGGTTGGCAAAGGCGATCACCTCGGCATGCTTGACCGGCAACCTCCGCCTCAGGCTCCTCATCCGAAATCTCATGGCGGCTCGGAGCGATCAGCTCAGAAGCTTCATCCGAGGCTCTTCCGCCTCCGACTCCTTGAGTGCAACGACGGCTGAACCCTCAGCCGCCTCTTCCGCGGGTGGCGCGGGGAGGGGATCGAGGACGCCCGCAGCTCGCAGGACGACGCGCCCGTCCCCCGCGACAGGACCCGTGGTCGAGCGGTCTGTCCCTTCAGCGTCCCTTCGACCCGGGGACTCGGGAACCGCCTCCTCCATCCGCTTCAGCTCCTCGACAATCGGGTGCGGCTCGTCCACGACTACGGTCTTGTCCTTGGTTTTGCGGCTGAGGAATCCCATTGCGCGGGTATTCGCATGGGTGCCGGCTTTTCCTGCCGCTCCTGGAAATTGCTAGGAATCACCCGATCACCGATTTTCTCGACAAGCGACTGGTCTTCGTCACCGGCAAGGGGGGCGTCGGCAAGACCACGGTCGCCGTCGCCCTGGGCCTGCGCGCCGCCGCCGCGGGCAAGCGGACGATCGTCTGCGAGGTCTCCTCGCAGGAGAACGCCTCGCGGATCTTCGACCACACCGAGGTCGGCTTCCACGAGGTCGAGATGGAGGAGAACCTCTGGTCGATCTCGATCGACCCCGACGAGTCGATGCGCGAGTACGTGCTGCTCCAGCTCAAGGTCCGCGCGATGCGCGACATGCTCTTCCGCAGCCGCATCTTCAACTACCTCGCCGCCGCGACCCCGGGCCTCAAGGAGCTGGTGACGATCGGCAAGATCTGGGAGCTGGCCCAGCTCGACCGCAAGGTCAAGAGCGGGCACAAGTACGACCTGGTGATCGTCGACGCTCCCGCCACCGGGCACGGGATCGGCTTCCTGCAGACGCCGCGCACCTTCGCCGCGATCGCCCGGGTCGGCCCGATCCACTCCCAGGCCCAGCGCCTCGATCGCTTCATCACCGACCACGAGCTGACCGGGATCGCGATCGTCGCCCTGCCCGAGGAGATGCCGGTCAACGAGTCCGCCGCGCTGGAGCACGACCTGCGCGCCGAGGTCGGCGTCGCGGTCGACCGCGTCTACATGAACGGGCTCTACCCGGAGCGGTTCTCCAAGCAGGAGGCGGAGCGGCTCGCCGAGCTGGCGGGGCGCGAGGACGGCGCGGTGCGCGCGGCGGCCCGCGCCGCCCTCTCCGAGCACGGCCGGGCCCGCTCCCAGCGCGCCCAGCTCGCCCGGCTGCGCCGCCGGGTCGAGACCCCGGTCAAGACGCTGCCCTTCCTCTTCGAGCCGGAGCTGGGCGTCGAGGCGGCGCGCCGGCTCTCGCGGAGGCTGGGCTGATGCCGGCGATCGGCGACATCCTCGACGGCAAGGGCATCTGCATCTGCGCCGGCTCGGGCGGGGTCGGCAAGACGACCACCTCGGCGGCGATCGCCACCGGGATGGCGGCGCGCGGGCTGAAGGTCTGCGTGCTGACGATCGACCCCGCGAAGCGGCTCGCCGACTCGCTCGGGCTGAAGGAGCTGGGCAACGAGGCGACGCGGGTGGACCCGCGGCTCTTCGAGCGCCTCGGCATCGAGATGAAGGGCGAGCTGTGGGCGATGATGCTGGACGCGAAGGCGACCTTCGACGAGCTGGTCGCCCGCCAGGCCCCCGACGAGGAGTCCCGCGACCGGGTCCTGGGCAACCGCATCTACCAGCAGATCTCCAACGCCCTCGCCGGCTCGCAGGAGTACATGGCGATGGAGAAGCTGTTCGAGCTGCACACCGAGGGCGGCTTCGACCTGCTCGTCCTCGACACCCCGCCGACCCGCAACGCGCTCGACTTCCTCGACGCGCCGCGCCGCCTCACCCAGTTCATCGAGGGCCGCTCGCTGCGCGTCTTCATGCGGCCGACCGGGCTGGCCGCGCGGGTGGCGGGCCGCGGCGCCTCGGTCGCCCTCGCGGTCTTCAAGCGGATCGTCGGCTTCGACCTGATCGCCGACCTCGCCGAGTTCTTCAACGCCTTCAGCGGCATGGTCGACGGCTTCCAGGCGCGGGCGAAGCGGGTCAACAACCTGCTCGCCGACCGCCGCACCTGCTTTCTCGTCGTCTGCGGCCCGCAGGGCGAGCCGATCGACGAGGCCGTCTACTTCCACCGCAAGCTGGTCGAGGCGAAGCTGCCCTTCGGCGGCGTCATCGTCAACAAGGTCCACTACCCGGCCGAGCGGCTGCGCGGCGACGGGGCAGACCTGCTGGCGGCGCTGACCGAGGAGCTGGGCGACGAGGGGCTGGCGCAGCGGGTGGCGGAGAACTTCGCCGACTACCAGGCGCTGGCCGAGCGCGACGCGCGCAACATCGAGCACCTCGCGGCCGAGCTGCGGACCAAGGCGGTGATCCGCGTCCCCTACCTGGACGAGGACGTCCACGACCTCGCCGGCCTGACCGAGATCAACCGCTACCTGTTCGCCACCGACCCCGAGCGCAGTAGCCCGAGCCGCCGGCCACACCAGCTAGCGCTGTTCCTTATGCCCAGTTATTTAGGGCAAAGGAACAGCGGAAGCTCAGCCTGCTTGGCGGTGGTAGTGGTCGTAGTTGAGTTCGCGGACCTCCCAGTCGGCGTCCTCGGGGACCGGGAAGAGGTGGCGGACGCGGGGGGTGTCGATCCGCTCGCGGTGCGACAGGTCCCCTTCGATCGCCGGGAAGTCGAGCGTGCTGTCCTCGACCTCGACCTCGTCGAGCCAGGGGGTCGCGGTGATCTTGATCTCACCCTCCCCCGGAATCGGCTCCATGATCCGAGTTTCCTGTTCCACGTAAGCCTCCTCGTGTAGCGGCGCCGTCTGGTCGACGACCGGTTGGGTGGTGACTGCGATCTCGAGGTCTCCAGCGGCAAGGCCGGTGGCGATCAGGGTCTCGTCGGCTGCGGCGGTGATGTCTGTGCCCAGCTCGCCGAGGGCGGCGTCGCGGAGCATGATCCGCGCTCCTCCCTCCACCCAGCTCGCCAGCTCAAGGTCGTGCGCAGTCTTGGTGCCGTTCATCAGGGAGCGCTCCAGCTCGAGGGCGTGCTCGATCCGCTCGCGAGCCGAGACCCTGTCGTGGGAGTCGCCGGCGATCAGCGCCGCCGCCCGCATCGGCAGGGAGGCGCCAACCGGGCCCTGGCCGTCCAGCACCGCGCGCAGCGCCAGCAGGTGGTCGCTCAGCCCTTCGAGCGCGGTGGCGCGCTCGCAGCCCATCTCGAACCGCCCCACCGCCCAGGCCAGAGCGCCATCGGGGTCGGGACGGGCCTCCAGCGCGCCGGCCAGCTCGACCAGCTCGCTCGCCTCCTCCTCGCTCAGCTCGTACCCGCCGGGGCGGGTGGCGGGGGCGCCGGTGGCGAGACGCCGCCACTGGCCCTCTCCGGCCGGGGCGAAGGCGTGGGGGCCGAGCCCGACGCCGCCCTCCTTGAAGAGTCGCATCACGCTGATCAGCTCGCGAAGCTGCCGCATCGCCTCCGCCGGGCCTTCCGGGCCGCCGCCCTGGTCGGCGAGCGCCAGGAACTGCGGCTCCCAGGCGGCGCGTCCCATCCCCTCGCTGCGCATCGCCTCGATCGGGGCCTCGACGGTGTCGGCGCGAACGATCCGCACCCCGTGGGGCAGCTGCAGCCGCGCCGGGGACATCCGCAGCCCGACGATCGGCGCGATCAGGAGGTCGGCCTCGTGCAGGCTGCGCGCCTCGGCGTCCAGCGCGGCGAGGGCGTGGTCGAGCCGCTCCCGGTCCAGCGAGAACTCGGTGCAGCCGTCCCAGAGGGAGGCGATCAAGAGCGTCAGCATCCTGGCGGCGCGCTCGCCGGGCTCGGCGGAGACCGTCTCCCCACGCGCCTCCAGGTAGGGCGCCGCCAGCTCGGCGACCTCGACCGCGTCGCGCGCCGGGCCGAAGGTGGGCAGCGCGCGGAGCTCGTCCTCGCGCTCGCGGACGTAGCGCGAGGTCAGCGGCACGTAGCGGTAGAAGAGCGAGTCGGGCCCGGCCTGCTCGGCGACGTCGAAGGGAATCTGGTCGCCGGTCGCGACCAGCGAGGAGAAGCGCACCGCGGCGTCGGCGGCCAGCCGCTTCAGGGCTTCGTTGAGGTGCCGGTCTCGCACGCCCCACGCTTCCGCCCGGCGCGGAGCGCTCCTGCGCCTGCACGCGGGCTTGCAGATCGAGCCGTCTGGACGTTCGATCAGCGGAAGGGCTACACCGCGGCCGTGGCGCGCTCGCGCTCCTCGGCCGACAGCCAGCGCTTGCCGTAGCGCCGCATGTCCTCGATCAGCGGCACCAGCGCCTGGCCCTTCTCGGTCAGCGCGTACTCGACCCGGGGCGGCACCTCGGGGTAGGTGTTGCGCGCGACGATCCCCTCCTCCTCGAGCGCCCGCAACCGCAGCGAGAGCGTTCGCGGGCTGATCCCCTCCAGCGAGCGCTCCAGCTCGCAGAAGCGGCTGCTGCCGTCGGCCAGGTCGCGGATCACCAGCAGCGTCCACTTGCCACAGACCACATCGGCGGTCCGGCAGACGGGACATCGGGAGTTGCTCAGCGCACTCATGGGAAGCGAGGGAGATAGTGGGATCTGCTCTGCTTCAGCGAAGTGTAGCGACGTGGCTTCATTAAGTGAAGCATGGGGGATTGGCATTCACAAGCTAAAGCAATCGCCTCGCCGATCGATGGCCTAGTGCGCGCAGAGTCCGATCCGGAGCCCAACCAAAGCGACCCCGGCACGACGAGGCCGGCTTCGCGCTGATCGAGGTGCTGATCAGCGCGGTGATCGCCCTCACCGTCGCCGGCGCGGTCTTCGGACTGCTCGAGTCCTCCAGCCGCTCCGCGGCCCAGGAGCGCTACCGCTCGGAGGCCTACGCCGTCGCCCAGGAGGACCAGGCGCGACTGCGGGCGATGCAGGTCCCCAGCCTCAACAACCTGAACCAGACCAGGACGGTCACGCTCGACAACACGACCTTCACCATCGCCTCGACCGGCACCTTCATCAACGACACGACCGGCACGCCATCTGCGGCCCGACGACCTCGTCGGCCGACTACGTCAAGGTCGCCTCGACGGTCACCTGGCCGAACATGTCCGGCCGGCCCCCGGTGGCGATCCAGGGCATCGTCGCCCCACCGACCGGCTCGCTCGACCCCACTCACGGCACGCTGACGATCTCCGTCCTGAACGCCCAGGGAACCGGGCTTTCCGGGGATCGGGCTCACCGGCAGCGGCGCCGGAGCGTTCAGCACCGGCTGACCGATGCCAACGGCTGCGCCATGCTCGCCGATCGACCGCGGGCAACTACACGCTGACGCCCTCCGGATCGGCGGGGATCGTCGACATAGACGGCGACGCGCCGGTCCCCCAGACCGTCAGCGTCATCGCCGGGAACAGACCAACACCGTCTCCCGCAGTACGACCAGAAAGGCTCGATACCGGTTCAGTTCAAATACAGGATCGAACGCATAACTTCAGCCCCGCCACCCCGGCCGCGGGCTCGACGACGCCGACTCGATCGTCGCCTTCAACACCGGGATGACGACGGCGAAGATGTTCGGAACCCCGGCGGCGCCGGGTTGCCTCGATACGGCTTCTCCACTCTTTCCGTTCACCTCACCCGACACCGTGTACGCCGGCGCCTGCACCACCAACAACCCCGGCACGGCAACGTCGCAAGCGCCAGCGTAATCGTGCCGGCCGACGGCACCGCATCGATCCAGACGATCCAGCTCCCGGCGCTCTACCTGACCGTCGAAGAACAGCTACCGGCACCCCGATCAACGACACGTCGGTACAAGCGATGACCACTGCACCGACAGCGGCAATCCGGTCAAGCGAACCTACACAACCAACTCGACGGGCAACTTGCGCAATCCAGGCCTCCCGTGGAGCACCTATGACGTCTGTGTCCGTCAACGGGAATCGACCACCATACCGTTACGCCGGCGTAAAGTCGTCAACAGTCTGACCAGCGGCACCTCGTTGACAATCACGGCTCGGGCTCTGCGCAGTGTCCCAAAGCGGAGCGTGCACGTTATGAGCCGCATCGACCGATCAGAGACGAAGGCGGCATGACACTGATCGAGCTGCTGGTGGCGACCGCGGCGGGATGGTCGTGATGTTCGGGTCGTCGACCGGCGTGATCGTCCGCTTCGCGAGACCGACCAGGTCGCCAGCCCATGTCGACGCCAACCAGCGCTCGCGGATGACCATGTACAAGGTGATCGACGAGCTTCACTCGGCCTGCGTCGCCTCCCAGATCGCCCCGGTGCAGACCGGCAGCACCGGGACCTTGCTCAGCTTCCTCCACCAATCCGGCTCGGCGGTCTCCCCAACTCCGGTGCTCAGCAAAATCAGCCTCAACGGCACCACCCTCTCGCAGTCCGACTACGCCTCGACGGGTGGCACCGCGCCGACTTGGACCTTCTCGAGCACGCCATCCTCAACGATCCAGCTGATGACGGGGGTCAGCCCGACCTCCGGAAGCTCGATCTTCAACTACTACGCCTACTCGAACGGACAGGTCGCCTCGACGCCGCTGACCACGCCGCTCAGCTCCACAGACGCCGCGAAAACCGTGCAGGTCAGCGTCGCCTTCAAGGTCGCTCCGAGCACGACTCCGGTCGTCGACTCAAATGGCGCCGACCGCGATCCAGGACAGCGCCCTGCTGCGCTTCTCGTCCGCCACCTTCAGCACCAGCGCCAACAACCTGCCATGCCAGTGAAGCAGCCGACACCGGAGAGCGGTTTCACGATGGTCGCAACGATCCTCGCGATGTCGCTGGTCATGCTGCTCGCCGTGGTCGCGGTCGCCGCCGTCAACGGCGACACGCACCTGACCCGCAACGACCTCGATCACAAACAGGCATACGAGGCGGCCAAGGCCGGGATCGACGACTACGCCTTCCACCTCAACGCCGACTCCACCTACTGGAGCAAGTGCACCGGGGTGCCGACACCGAACGCGGTCAACCAACAGGGCTCCACGACCAAGCAGCGCGCGGTGCCCGGCTCGACCGGGGCGACCTACGCGATCGAGCTGATCCCCGCCACCGGGAAAACAACCTGCGACCCGACCACCCTCAACACGGCGACGGCGAGCATGATCGAGGCGAGCGGGCTGATGGCAGGGTCGTTCCGGATCCGCTCTACAGGCTTCTCCGGCAAAACGAAGGTCTCGATCGTCGCCACCTTCAAACCCGCCAGCTTCCTCGACTACATGTACTTCACCCAGCTGGAGACCTCCGATCCCGGTCACCTACGGATACGCGAACCCCTCGACCGCGCTCGACCGGCGCCTACTCCCAGTGCACCCTCACCTGGCAGCAGGGCCGCTACAACAACCCGATCCCGGGAACCAACGGAGACGACTACTGCGACAAAATCTCCTTCATCACCGACGACACCATCAACGGGCCCCTGCACACCAACGACGCCTTGGCGATCTGCGGCAGTCCGAACTTCGGCCGGATCTCCACCGACATGATCGAGGTCAGCGCCACCTCGCCCGGCTGGTATTCCACCATGCTCCGGCAGCAGCCCCGACTTCATCGGCACCTACGTCACCAACGCACCCGGTCCTGACGCCGCCGTCCGAGCAACTCCAAACTCGCACTCGATCGCCCAGTCCTCCTTCAAATTCACCGGCCAGGTGCGGATCTGCCTGAGCGGAACGACGATGACCGTCGGCAACGGCAGCACCTGCACGGGGGTCTACTCGGGCGCGATCCCCTCGAACGGCGTCGTCTACGTCTCCAACGGCTCCTGCTCCACCGCCTACACGCCGTTCAACGACCACCTACCCGAGCACCTCCGGGTGCGGGAACGTCTACGTGAGCGGCAGCTACTCCGGCCAGCTGACGATCGCCGCCGAGAACGACATCATCGTCAACGGCAGACCTCACCAACTCACGGCGGCGGGCTGCTGGGCCTGATCGCCAACAACTTCGTCCGCGTCTACCACCCGTGCTCGAGCGGCACCAACGGCAGCCGGCTCGCTGACCAACCCCGACGATCGACGCCGCGATCCTCGCGATCAACCACTCGTTCATCGTCGACAACTACAACTGCGGCAACTCAGCTCGGGACGCTGACCGTCAACGGCGCGATCGCCCAGAAATTCCGCGGCCCGGTCGGCACCTTCGGCGGCGGCGGCGGCACCGGCTACTCCAAGAACTACGTCTACGACGACCGTCTCCGCTACCTCGAGCCGCCGAGCTTCATCGAGCCGATCCAGTCGGCCTGGGTGATCGGCCGGGAGACGATCGGCTGAGCATGCAAGGACGCCGTCGGAAGCCCGTCGAATCCGAGATCGATCGGCAAACCGCATGAACTCCAGCTCACAAGGAAGAAAGAGAGCGACGCTCGTCGGCCTCGAGATCGAGGCCGGCAGCGTCGCCGCGGCCGAGGTCCGCGCCAACGGCATCGTCCAAGCTGACCACGACCGCGATCGCCCCGCTTGCCGACCGGGGCCTTCCACGACGGCGAGGTCACCGACACCGGCGCGCTCGCCGAGGCCCTGCGCTCGCTCTTCGACGAACACAAGCTCTCCCGGCGGGTGCGGCTCGGAATCGCCAACCAGCGGGTCGTCGTGCGGACCCTGAGGCTGCCGGCGATCGACGACCCCAAGGAGCTCGACGCGGCGGTCGCGCTTCCAGGCCCAGGAGCAGATCCCGATGCCGATCGACCAGGCCGTCCTCGACCACCGGGTCGTCGGCGGCGTTCCCGCCACCGAGGAGACGCGCGCGCAGATCGACGTGATCGTCGTCGCCGCCCGCCGCGACATGATCGACGCCTCGCTGCAGCCCGCTGCGCGAGGCCGGCCTGCAAGCCGGTCGGGGTCGACCTCTCCGCGTTCGGGCTGATCCGGGCCCTCGGCGAGCCGAGAGGCGCGCCGCGCCGGCGACGGCGACGGCCCGTCGCCGAGCCCGGTCGGCGCACCCTCTACTGCAACGTCGGCGACGTCACCAACCTCGCCGTCGCCAAGGGGCCGATCGTGCCTGTTCACCCGCGTCGCGCCGGTCGGGCTGGAGGACGTCGTCGGCAGCCTGGCCGCCGTCACCGGGCTGACCCACGACCACGCCCGGATGTGGCTGAACCACGTCGGCCTGGCCCAGCCGCTCGAGGCGATCGCCGGCGATCCCGACATCGTCGCCGGCCAGCCGCGACGGCGCCCTGGAAGCCGGCGCCTCGTCCCTGCGCGACGAGCTGCGGCTCTCGCTCGACTTCTACGGCGCGCAGGAAGGCGCCGGAGCCCGGTCGAGCGGGTCGTGCTCTGCGGGCCCGGGCAGCGCCATTCCCGGGCTCTCGCCGATCGGAGGCCGCGGTCTCGGCCTGCCCTTCGAGATCGGCCGCCCGCGGCCCTCGGCCGAGTCTCGACGCCACCTCCGCCGCCCGCCTCACCCTCTCCTACGGCCTCGCCCTGGACGGCTGACGATGCGCCCCGTCAACCTGATCCCCCCCGAGGAGCGCCGCGACGAGCGCGCCCGCTGCGAGGCGGCCCGCTCGCCTACGTCGTCGTCGGCGCGCTGGTCGCCGCTGCTCGCTCGGGGTGACGCTGCTCGTCATCACCGACAACCAGATCTCCGACCGCAAGGCTGAGGTGACCCAGCTCGGAGCAGCAGAACGCCGCGGCGCGAGGCCCGAAGGCCACGCGGCTGGCCGCCTACACGCAGTTCCACGAGCATCCGCGACCAGCGGGTCGCCACGGTGACCAGCCTCGCCAACAGCCGCTTCGACTGGGAACGGGTGATGCGGGAACTGGCGCTGATCCTGCCCGATGACGTCTGGCTGACCAACCTGACCGGCACCGTCAGCCCCAACGTCCAGGTCAACGGAGGCGCCAGCGTCTGCGCTGCGCGACTCGGTTCCCGGGCCGGCGCTGGAGATGGTCGGCTGCGCCACCGGGCAGGACGCCGTCGCCGGTTTCGTCTCGACGCTCAAGGACATCGACGGAGTTACCCGAGTCGGCGTGCAGTCCTCCCAGTTGGCTACCAGTTCGGGCAGCTCCGCGAGCGGTTCGAGCGCCTCCACCGACTCCGAGCGAGCTCGGCCAGCGCCACCTGCCAGACCCGCAAATTCATCGCCCAGTTCCAGATCGTCGCCGCCTTCGACGCCGCCCCGATCCCCGCCGCGGATGCCGGGGCCGTCGCACCGACGACCTCGACCGACACGAGTACGTCGTCCACCACCGCCACGCCTACCTCGACCACTGCCCCCGGAGGCTGACGTGCGCACCTCCAACCGCATGATCGTCTCGATGCTCGTGGTGGTGGTGCTGGCGTCGCGTTCTGGCTGCTGGCCCTCGGCCCAAAGCGCCAGAAGGCCGACGACCTCGCCGGCCAGGTCGAGCCAGCTGCGCTCGTCCCTGACCCAGTCGCAGAGCATGGCCACCGACGGCCGCCGCGGCCCGCCGCCAGTTCCCGACCGACTACCAGCAGCTCGTCGTGCTCGGCAAGGCCGTGCCCGGGCAGCGACGACACGGCGTCGCTGCTGGTCGAGCTGAATCAGGTCGCGGACAGCTCGAACGTCAGGTTCCAGAGCATCCAACTCGCCAGCATCGCGCCAACACGGCGAGCACCGACGGCCCCAGCGCCCGCGACGACGGCTCCAGCGACGAGCGCCACCGGCGCCGTGCCTGCCTCGGCCTCCCCGACCGAGGCCGCCGCCTCGCTGCTGCCGATCGGCGCGACGGTCGGCGCCGCCGGCCTCGCGTGATGCCCTACGACCTCACCTTCACCGGCAATTTCTTCCACGTCGCCGACTTCATCAAGGGAATCGACTCCCTGGTCCATACCGGTGGCTCGCGATGTCGCCGTCGACCGGGCGTCTGGTGACGCTCGACGGATTCGCCCTGAACGGCGACTCCAACCTCGGCTTCCCGCACCTCGACGCGAACTTCTCGGTGACCACCTACCTGGTCCCGCCCAGCCAGGGAGTCACGGCCGGGGCCTCCCCCACCGCGCCCGGCGACCCCGACGGCCTGGAACCTCGTCCACCACCCCGACCATCCCCAACGCGCGATGAACCAGCTCAAGGGGCCCAGAGATCAAGCTCCCCGAGCGTCAAGGCCCCCATTTCCTCAGTCGACCTCTAGTGGGACCTGCACGATCGCCATCTGCTGCCACTGGTCGCGGTGCTCGCGGTGGCGATCGTCGCGGTCCCGATCGCGCTCGGCGAGTCCGGGTCGGACACCCCGATCCGACCGGCGCCGAGCGCTCGCGACGCCTGAGCACGCGCGGCCGCGGACGCGATCCAGCACGATCGTCGTCACCAGCGCCACTCCAGGCCTGCGCGACTACCGCCGCCGGCTCAGCGACCTCCAGGTCAAGGACCCCTTCAAGCCGCACATCCCCGCCACCACGTCAACCCGCAGACAGGCGAGCGCGACTGGTCCAGCGCCGTCATCGGGTGGCGCATCGAGGCACGTCAACGGTTCGCGAGTTCCTCCACTTCCTCCGGCGACGGCTCGACCCCAAGCGGCGGCGGGCACACCGACGGTGCCGACCGAGCACTAAGTACGTCTCCTACGAGATCGACGTGCGAATCGTTTCCACCGGCGCGTCGACACCGTCGGCACGCGGCGACGCAGGAACAAGGCCATCGGTCCGCCGCAACCTCCCCGAGCTGACCATGCTCCCCGGTCGCAAGACCCCCGCCGTCGATCTTCATGGGGGTCAGCGCCGACGCCAAGAAGGCGATGCTGCTGATCTCCTCCAACGTCAAGTCGGTGTTCGGAGACGCCCGCTGCGTGATCGGCTCGGAGAGCCTGCCAGCTGCTGGCGCTGGAGCCGGGGCTGCCGGAGACCTTCGTCTACGGCGGCCGTAACCGCACCTTCCGGATCGAGCTGCTGAAGATCAGCCGCGTCGTCACCCGTCACCCCCGCCGCGCCCCGCTCGGGAAGACGAAGCACCCCACAGAGGGGTAGCGCCCTCGGACTCAGCCGAGGTAGAGGTCGATCAGCTGGTTGCCGACCAGCGTCCCGACGACTCCGCCGAGAGCGAGGAACGGGCCGAACGGGATCGCCATCTTGCGCGCCCGCGCCCCGTGGCGGATTAGCAGCGCCACGCCGACCAGGCTGCCGGCGAGCAGAGCGACGAGGACCGCCGGCGCCACGGCGCGTCCCAGGAACAGGCCCATCGTCGCCGTCAGCTTCACGTCGCCGAGCCCCATCCCCTTGGGGTAGGCGAGCGCGACGCAGAAGAGCAGGCCTCCCGCCGCAGCGGCGGCGATCAGACGCTCGGGCATGCCGGCGGGGTCGGTCGGGAACGGCGATCGCGACGCAGAGCGCAGCGCCGGCGATCAGGATCTTGTTCGGGATGATCCGCCGCTCGAGGTCGGTGAGGGTGACCGCGGCCAGCATCGTCACGAAGACGAGGTCGATCGCGATCTCGGCCGGATCGTCGCTGTGGACGAGAACGGTGGCGGCGAACAGCGCACCGACGGTCAGCTCGGTGAGCGGGTAGAGCGGCGAGATGCCGGCGCCGCAGCAGCGGGCGCGCCCCCGCAGCAGCGCCCAGGAGACCACCGGGACGTTGTCGTAGGCGGCGATCGTCGCGCCGCAGGCGGGGCACTGGGAGCGCGGGCCGGCGATCGATATCCCGCGAGGGACACGATGGGCGACCGCGGTGACGAAACTGCCGGCGATCAGCCCCCCCACGAACGCGATCAAGGCCTCGCCGAGCATTGGGCGGGAGTTGTACCCGAGCGCCCGGCGGTGGCCGCGGCCGCGGCTACCGGCTCGAGCGGATCACCTTGAAGCGGCTCTTGGTCCCGACCGGCTCCTGGTTGCCCGCGGCGTCGATCGCCTTCACCCGGACGGTGTGGGCCCGGAGGCGAAGGCGGTGGGTGTGCCACGGCGCCTGGCACGGCTGCCAGCCGCGACGGTCGAGCTTGCAGAGGAACGTCGTGCCGGGGTTGTCGGTGATGTCGGCGAAGCGGAAGACCGGCGAGCGGTTACGCGTCTTAACCCCCGGGCCGAGCGTGATCCGCGTCTGCGGCGGGGTCGAGTCCTCGGTGTAGACGGCCGGGGTTGAAGAGCAGGGGGACGCGTTGCCGGCAGCGTCGACCGCGAGGCCGTAGAAGCTCGTGGTCGTGTTGTCGGCGACCGTCACCTGAAGGCCGGAGGCGAACTGGGCGGCCGAGCCCTTGGAGACTGGCATGCCGTCGCAGCCCGCGTTGTCGAAGACCTTGACCGTCGCGGCGCCGGGAGCGCTGCCCGTCACAAGCGGCGTGTTGTCGTTGGCCCGCCCTCCGGGGACAGTGCGGAGCCTGGGAGCCGCCGGGGGCCCTGCCCCAGGAGCCGGCAGGCCTCCCGGCCCGGGGTCGGGAAAGCCCCCTCCTCCTGGATCCGGCGGGGGTGTCGCCGAAACCTCCTGGTAGACGACCGAGGAGGTGGAGCAAGTCGACGCGACGCCGTTCAGGGTCGCGGTCGCGTAGAAGGTGGTGGTCGAGTTGTCGGGCGACCGAGACCTGGATCCCCGCCCCCGCGAACTCGGCGTCCGTGCCCAGTTCCAGCCTGGGCACCCGAACAGGAAGGGTCCGTGTAGACAGTGACCGTGGTGCCGGGCTCTGTGCTCCCGATCACGTCAGGGTTGTTGTCGTCGGCCGGTGAAGCTGGGCTTACCGAGGTGAGGGTCGGTGGGCCGGGGGGCGTCGCCTGCCGGTAGGTGAGACCGGGGGTGGAACAGACGGACGGGTTGGTCGGGTCGGCCGGGTCGGTCTGGGTCGCGTAGAAGGTCATGGTCGAGTCCGGGGCGACGGTCACCTGTATGCCCGGCCCCTCCAGTTCAGACGAGGTCCCGGTCGCGGCGACCGGGCCGGTGCAACTCGGATCGGTGTAAATCGTGATCGTGAACGTGGGATTGGCCGCCGCGGTAATCGGCCCCCCGTTGTTCGTAGAGGCAGGAATCGCGAGTGTGATCACGCCGTCGGCTTGGCCGAAGATGCGCGGCGTGGTCGAGATGTTCGGAGAAGGTGGGTTGGTACCGGTCAGCGCCGGCGCCGGCGGCTCTACCGCCTGCGCCGGCGGAGCGAACGCCACCGCCAGCAGCGTGACAGCGCCCAGCACGAGAGGCACGCGCCGAGAGAAAGACCTCGAAGGCCGAAGTGTCCAGAGCAGAGCCATGCTCAATACATGGTGTCGGCCGCATTCCAGAGCCGTTTAGCCACCCCTCGTGCGCCCTGGACGAACGCACGAGGGGCGGGCACAAGGCCCGCCCCTCCCTACGTCATTCACGCTTGGCTAGGCCAAAGCGATGCGGTCAGGGTCAACTAACCCCAGAAACCAGTCGACGGGACAGCCGCCGGTTCCTGCAACGACGCACGGGAACGTCATGGCGCCTTTGGTGTTGACGATCGAGAATTCCTGACCCGCTTTGCTGCCGATCATCGTGATCGTGTAGGTATCTGCCGTTACAGTGGGATCCGCTTTAAAGGTCGCACTGGCAAGCGTCGGCTCGATTTTCTATGAGCTCTGCTTTCGTAGCACCCGACGTAGCAGCCGTTGTGATCAGTCGCGAAAGTCTCCATCGCGACCTGAGCGCTGTGCGCGTACTCCTTGGCCTTGGCATCGCCGGCCTTGTCCTTCTGGTTGAAGAAGGCAGGCAGCGCGATCGCGGCCAGGATTCCGAGAATGAGCATGACGACGAGGAGCTCGATCAGCGTGAAGCCGGCCTCGCTGTCACCGTTGAGCCGGGCGCCAATTTTTGCCCGGAGATTCTGGAGCAACATAGGTACCTCCTATTGGACCTATCGTTTGCGCCAGAGCCCGGACTTCGCCTGTTCGGCACCGAGGCACTGGCAAGATCAAACTGCGACTGCAACCGCTCTATCGACAGTCCCGACGAGCGCTTTAGGCCCTGCACCCAGATTCCCGAGGAAGTCCCGAATTTCGCATCAGATAGCCAAAAACTCACGCCTGCGCATCCCCAAAACTACGGATGGAAGAAGCGGACAACCGTGCCTCCAAAGTGACGCGGAACTCAGCGGATCTTGTCGTAGAGGCTGAACATCGGCAGGTACATCGCGATCACGATGAACCCGACGATGCCGCCGACGAAGACGATCATCAGGGGCTCGATCAGCGCCGTCAGCGCCTTCACCTTGGCGTCGACCTCGGCCTCGTAGAAGTCGGCGATCTTGCTCAGCATGTGCTCGAGCTGGCCGGTCTCCTCGCCGACCGAGATCATGTGGCCGACCATCGGCGGAAAGATCGGATTCTGCTCGATTGGGCCGGCCAGCGAGCCGCCGCGTTTGACCGAGGCGTACACGTCCTCCATCGCCTGCTCGACGACGATGTTGCCCGACGGTCTCGCCGGTCAGTTTGATCGCCTGGAGCATCGGCACGCCGGAGGAGACCGACCCCGCGAAGGTCCGCGACCAGCGGGCCAGCGCGACTTTCTGGATCACGTCGCCGATCTTGAACGGGATGTGCAGCTTGAAGCGGTCCCAAAGCTCGTGCCCGCGGTCGGTTTTCTTCCATCTGAAGAAAGCGAAGAAGGCGAGGATGAGGCCGGGAATCAGCAAGTACCAGTAGCCGGTGATCACGTTCGACGCGCCGACGCAGATCTGGGTGGGCAGCGGTAGGGAGGAGCTCTCCCCCGGGTTATCTGCGGCGATCTCTTTGAAGATGCCGACGAAGACGGGGATGATGAAGGCGACCACCGCGACCAGCACCACGACCGCGACGACGAAGACCAGCGCCGGGTACATCAGCGCCGAGCGGACCTGGCGGCGCAGCGAGTCGGCTTTCTCGACCTGGAAGGCGATCCGGTCGAGCGCCTCCTCCAGCCGGCCCGACTGCTCGCCGGAGCGGACCATCGCCCGGAAGAGGCGGTCGAAGACCTTCGGATGGCGCTCCATCGCCGCCTCCAGCGAGCTGCCCGCCTCGACGTCCTCCCGCACGCCCGCCACGGCCGCGCGGATCTGCTCGTCCTCGGTCTGCTCCTCCAGGGTGTGCAGGGTACGCAGCATCGGCATCCCGGAGGCGACCAGGGTCGCGAACTGGCGCGAGAAGACCGCCAGCTCCCGCATGTCGACGCCCTGCCAGCGCTTGAAGAGGTCCTCGATGTTGAATGGCTCGTGCTTCTCGGAGACGTCGAGGACGATCAGCCCGCGGTGGCGAAGCTGCTCGGAGACCTGGGCCTTGGAGTCGGCCTCCAACTCGCCGGCCGTGGCGACCCCGCCCAAGTCCATGGCCCGGAACGCGAAGGTGGTGGCACTCGCCGCCATCGTCGCCTAGGCCCGGTGTAGGGGGAAACCGGCTGGATCATCCCGGCGCCCGCCATCGCGCCGGCGGACTGGGGCGCGATCGGCGCCGTCCCCAGCAGCCTTTTCAGCTCCTCGGGCACCGAGGCGCGCTGTTCGGCGAGCTTGCGGGTGATCCGTCCCTCCCGCACCAGCCGCGCCAGGTCGGCGTCCATCGTCTGCATCCCGATCGCGCCGGAGGTCTGCAGGGCGGCGTAGATCTGGTGGGTCTTGCCCTCGCGGATCAGGTTGCGGATCGCCGGGGTCGGCATCAGCACCTCGCAGGCGACGACGCGGCCCATCCCGTCGGCGGTCGGCAGCAGCTGCTGGGTGACGATCCCCTGCAGCGCGATCGAGAGCTGCGTGCGGACCTGCCCCTGCTGGGTGGGCGGAAAGACGTCGATGATCCGGTCGACCGTCTGCGCGGTGGACTGGGTGTGCAGGGTGGCGAAGACGAGGTGCCCGGTCTCGGCCGCGGTCAGCGCCGTGGAGATCGTCTCCAGGTCGCGCATCTCGCCGACCAGGATCACGTCGGGGTCCTCGCGCAGCGCGGCCCGCAGGCCGAGCGCGAAGTCCGTCGCGTCGGTGCCGACCTCGCGCTGGTTGACGATCGAGCGTTTGTGGCGGTGGAGGAACTCGATCGGGTCCTCGATCGTGAGGATGTGGTCCTCGCGCTCGGAGTTGATCACGTCGACCATCGCGGCCAGGGTCGTCGACTTGCCCGAGCCGGTCGGGCCGGTGACCAGGACGAAGCCGCGCGGTCTCTTGGTCAGCTCCCGCAGCACCTGCGGCACGCCGAGCGAGTCGAGGCCGGGCATCTCGTGTGGGACCAGCCGGAAGGCGGCGCTGACCGAGCCGCGCTGCATGAAGCAGTTGACGCGGAAGCGGGCGACGTTCGGGATCGCGTAGGCGAAGTCGAGCTGTTTGTTGTTCTCGAAGCGTTTGCGCTGGTCGTCGTTGAGGATGCTGAAGACCACCTCGCGCGTATCCTGCGGCGAGAGCTTCGGAAAGCCCTCCAGCGGGACGATTCTCCCTTTGTCGCGAATCGCCGGCGGGAACCCGGCGGTGAGGTGGACGTCAGACGCCCTCGACTCGACCATGCGGCGAAGGACCTCTGCGAAGTCGAAGCTAAGCTGTGACACGGAGCACCTCCTCGAGGCTCGTCACCCCCGCTCTCACCTTGGCGACCCCGTCCTCTCGCAGGGTGAGCATCCCCTCCTCGCGCGCCACCGCGGCGATCTCCGTCTCCGCCGCGCGGCTCACGGTCAGGTCCTTGATCTCATCGCTCATCGTCATCACCGAGTAGAGGCCGATCCGCCCCTGTAGCCGGTGCTGGCTGCAGCGGCCGCAGCCCACCGGCTCGTAGGCCTCGAGGTCGGCGCCGATGCGGACGCCCACCTCGAGCAGCGCGGCCTGGGGCGATCACCGTTCGGCGCTTGCAGTGGGTGCAGAGCTGGCGCGCCAGTCGCTGGGCGACGATGCACTCGATCGCCGACGCGGTCAGGAAGCTCTCGATCCCCATCTCGCCGAGCCGCGCGATCGCGCCGGGGGCGTCGTTGGTGTGGAGCGTCGTCAGCACCATGTGTCCGGTGAGCGCCGCCTCGATCGCGATCCGCGCCGTCTCCGCGTCGCGGATCTCGCCGACCATGATCACGTCGGGGTCGGCGCTGCAGGATCGAGCGCAGCCCGGTCGCGAACGTCGAGGCCCGCCTTGCGGTTGACGTTCAGCTGGTTGATGCCGGCGATCCGGTACTCGACCGGGTCCTCGATCGTGATGATGTTGCGCTCGACGGCGTTCAGCTCCATCAGCGCCGCGTACAGCGTCGTCGACTTGCCCGAGCCGGTCGGGCCCGGTGACCAGGACGGCGCCGTAGGGCGCGGTGAAGGCGCCCTCGAACCGCGAGTCGCCGCTCGCCGTCCATGCCGAGCTCGTCGAGCGTGCGCATCGCCTGCTCCTTGTCGAGGATGCGGATCGAGCAGCCCTCGCCGCGCTGGGTCGGCAGCGTGGTCACGCGGAGGTCCACCTTGCGCTCGTCGACGTTGACGCTGACCCGCCCGTCCTGGGGGACTCGCTTCTCGGCGATGTCCATGTCCGCCATCAGCTTCACCCGCGAGATCACCGCCGGAGGTCATTCGCTTCGGGACCCGCGCCGTCTCGTGCAGCACGCCGTCGACCCTGAAGCGGACCCGCATCTCGCCCTCGTCGGGCTCGAAGTGGATGTCGGAGGCGCCCTCGCCGACCGCCTGGGCGAGGACCGAGTAGACCAGCTTGATCACCGGCGCGTCGTCGGCCGACTCGTGCAGCTCGCGTGACAGCGGCGAGGCTCGCTCCTCGAGCGCTCCTTCCGCCTCGTCCTCGATGATCGCCGCCGGACGGCCGCGTTCTCATCGTGCTGAGGCGGCCGATCAACGCGTCGACGTCCTCGTCGGCCGCGACGGCGATCCGGCAGTCGAGCCCGGTCGTCATCTGGATGTCGTCGACCGCGAGCACGTTCGGCCGGGTCGACCACCGCCACCAGCAGCGTCTGCTGATCCACGAAGCCGACCGGGACCGCCTTGTAGCGGCGCGCGATGCTGATCGGGAAGCAGGGTCGCGGCGGCCATGTCGACCTGGTAGATCGAGAGGTCGACGTGGTCGAGGCCGTAGCGCTCGGCGATCGCCCGCGAGAGCTGGTCGCTGGTTGATCGCCCCGTGCTCGAGCAGCAGCGCCTCGGGCGAGTCTGGCCCACGGTGCGGGCCTCCTCGATCGCCTGCTGGACACGTTCGGCGATGTCGCGTAGCCGAGCTCGACCAGCACGTCGGTTATGAAGCCGCGCGAGTGGCCCCTGCGGACGGGGGGCGTCAGGCCCAGGATGCCGCCCTCGGGACCGCCGTGGAGGGCCGGCGCGGTCGAGTCACCGGAGTCCGGTACCGGTCGGAGGTGGCTCGTGTGCTGTTCGAAGTTCATCTCGGCCGGCTCGCTAGTTCGGGTGATACGTCGCCGTGGGGCCGTCATAGGAGGCGTCGAGCACCGCCTGGACGACGGTCTGTGGGCTCTGGAAGCCGTAGGTCACCGAGGCCTGCGGAATGCCGCCGCTGAGACGGCGCGGGCGCATCACGATCAACGCCGGCGTGCGGTCCACCTGGACCCCCAGGGTGATCGACGCATACCGGGCGACCTGTTCCGCCGGGACGACGAAGACAGCGAGGCCCCCGACGGGAGCCAGTCTGTGGACCGCCCGGGCGACGAGCCGATCGTCGATGCCACCGTTGCGCACGATCAGCAGCACGACGGTCTTGCCGGACCGATAAGCACGAGTCACCGGAGCGGGGAGCGGCGGGACCGAGACCGGCCGAGGTGACAGCCGAGCCCGGGGCTGCCGCTGGCGCGATAGTCGCGGCGGAGGAGGCCGGCGCCGTGGTCCCGATCGCGGGGGCAACCGGAGTCGTCGCCGTACCCGTCGGGGTGGTGGGGGTCGCGGTCGAAGAGCTGCCCCCACCGCCACCCATCCCCGTCAGGAAGAGGAATCCGACCGCGACCAGGAGGGCTCCGACCAGCACGACCTGGGCAACCGGGTTGCTGTTGAGTTTCTCCCTCATTGGCTGGGGGCGCTGGTCTGGAGCTGTTCGATCCCGCTGGCCCGCTGGCCCCCGGCGGCGAGCATCAGTTTGAAGTCGTGCGGGCTGGAGGCGGTCTCCATCGCCACCTCTTCGGAGATCCGCCCCTCGCGGACATAGCCGAGCAGAGCCTGGTCGAAGGTCCGCATCCCGTAGTACTCGCCCTCCGCGATGACCTCGGTGATCTTCCCCGTCTCGTTCGGGTTGAGGATCAGGTCCTGCACCCGGCCGGTGACGACGAGGATCTCGGAGACGGCGACCCGGCCGTCGCCGGTCACGTTGGGAACCAGTCGCTGGGCGATCGCTCCCTTCAGCGTCGTCGCCAACATCACCCTCGCCTGGTGCTGGAGGTGGGGGAAGAAATCGATGATCCGGTTGATCGTCTCGGTGGCGTCCAGCGTGTGGACGGTTGAGAGGACGAGGTGGCCGGTTTCCGCCGCCGATAGCGCAGTCCGCACCGTCTCCTCGTCCCGCATCTCGCCGATCAGGATCACGTCTGGGTCCTGGCGCAGGACGCGGCGCATCGCGCGACCGAAGCTCTTCGTGTCCGAGCCGACCTCGCGCTGGTTGATGATCGCGCGCTTGTCGCGATGCAGGTACTCGATCGGGTCCTCGAGGGTTACGACGTGACGCGACCGCGTCTGGTTGATGTGGTCGATCATCGCCGCGAGCGTCGTCGACTTGCCCGAGCCGGTGGTGCCGGTGACCAGGATGATTCCGCGCGGTTGCTCGGCCAGCGAGCGGACGATCTCGGGCAAGCCGAGCTCGTCGATCGAGCGGATCCCGTAGGGGATGGCCCGGCAGACGATCGAGATCGAGCCGCGCTGCTTGAAGGTGTTGACGCGGTAGCGGGCGACGCCGGGGATCGCGTAGGAGTAGTCGGCCTCGCCATCCTCCTCGAATTCGGTCAGCGAGCGCACCTCGGCGATGTCGTGGAACGCCTTCTCGGTGTCCTCTGGCTTCAGCGGCTCGTACCCCTCCAGAGGCCGGAGTTGCCCGTTGACCCGCACTATCGGTGGCGAGGCGACCTTCACGTGCAGGTCGGATCCCCCAGCTTCGACCAGGGCACGCAAAGCTGTGTCGATATCGAACATCGTGGGTCTATCGGGCCGGGCGGCAATCCGCTTTAGGAAAGGATGCGCCGCTTCTCGTCGAAAACCTCCTTGGATGGGATTGCCCAACTCGATGACCAGCGCCTCGCCGGCACACGGTACGCCCGGAGAAGAGCTCGACCGTCTGACCCGAGTCGCCGGCCGCGGGCTTAACCAGCCGGCATTCATCGCCTCGATCGTGGCCGGCGAAGAGCCGCTGATGAGAAGCGGGGTCAACCTGCCGACGCTGACCGAGCAGGCGCAGCGCTCCCTGCTCTACGGGCTCTGCCTCGGCGTGGTAGACGGCGAACCCCTGATCCTCGAGGACGCGAGCCGGGAGGTGCAGAGCCGGGAGCTGACGGCGTTGCGAGCGGCGGGAATGGAGGCCGTCCTCTGCTTTCCGCTCCGCGCCGATGGCTGGCGGGTGATCGGCCTTTTCTGCGCCGTCAGCGGGAAACCGCGGAGGTGGCATGAGGTCGAGCTGTCGCTGGTCACCGACCTGGCCCAGATGGCTGCGATCGAGATGCGGCGCGAAGCCGGCTTGGAGACGGGTTCGGGCGACGACCTGCACCTGCGAGCGCGGCGGGCGATCACGGCCGGCCTGCTGAGCGAGCATGCGCCCGGCGAGGCGATGGAGGGCTTGCTGAGCAGTCTCTGCCACAACCTCGAGTGGGACGCCGGGGGCGTCTGGCTATCGCGCAAGGAGCGTGTCGCCAGGCTCGACTGCGCCGGGGTGTGGTCGGGGGACGGAGCCGCCCGAGGCGGCTTGGCCGCGCTTTACAACCTCCCGACCTGTGACGTCGACGACGACATCCTCGGCCAGGTGTGGATGCGCCAGGAGCCGGTATGGGCCCCAGACCTTGCGTCACTCTCAGACTTCAACCGAGCAGCGGCGGCCCACGTCGCCGGCTTCGGCACGGGACTCTGGTTCCCCGTGACCGACAGCGGCCGTGCGTTCGGCGTGATCGAGCTGCTCGCCCAGAGGCCGCACCCCGACCACGACCGACTCTCGCTGCCTCGCCCAATCCCTCGGCCGCCAGATTGGCGGCCTGATGGGATCTGGCCCAGTCGTTCTGACGCTTACGCGACCTCGCGCAGCTTCTGCGCCTCGGCGAGGGACTGCAGCTTCTTCAGGCTCTGGTTCTCGATCTGGCGGATCCGCTCACGCGTTACGTTGAAGGTGCGCCCGACCTCGTCCAGCGTCCGCGGGTGCTCGCCGCCGAGGCCGTAGCGCAGCTCCAGCACGCGGCGCTCGCGGTAGGAGAGGTTCTCCAGCGCCTCCTTCAGCGCCTCTTTGGTGAGCAGGTCGGCCGCCCGCTCGAACGGGGACTCGGCCTTCTCGTCGGCGATGAACTGGCCGAACTCGGACTCCTCCTCGTCGCCGACCGGCTTCTCGAGCGAGACCGGGGCCTGCGCGGAGCGCTTGATCGAGTCGACCTCCTCGGGGTCGATCCCGGTGACCTCGGCGATCTCCTCCGGGGTCGGCTCGCGGCCCAGCTCGGTGACCAGCTTGCGCTCGGCGCGGCCGATCTTGTTCAGCTTCTCGACCACGTGGACCGGGATGCGGATCGTCCGCGCCTTGTCGGCCAGCGCGCGGGCGATCGCCTGGCGGATCCACCAGGTCGCGTAGGTGGAGAACTTGAACCCCTTGCGGTAGTCGAACTTCTCCGCCGCGCGGACCAGGCCGAGCGTCCCCTCCTGGATCAGGTCGAGGAACGGCAGGCCCTGGTTGCGGTAGTTCTTGGCGATCGAGACGACCAGGCGCAGGTTGGACTCGACCATTTTCTGCTTCGCGTCGAGGTCGCCGCGCTCGATCCGCTTCGCCAGGTCGACCTCCTCCTGGGCGGTCAGCAGCCGCACCTTGCCGATGTCCTTGAGGAACAGCTGCAGGGAGTCGGTGGTCATGTCCGGTTTCAGGTCGAGCGCCTGTTTCTGGCGGCGCCGGCCTTTTTTGCCGGTGTCGGCGGGCATCGCGTCGGCGGCCGCTTTCTGGGCCGGGTCCATGTCCTCGACCAGCTCGATCCCCGACTTCTCGAGGTGCCCGTAGAGGTCCTCGACGTCGGACTCGTCGAGGTCGACCTCCGAGACCGCGGAGGCGACGTCGCCGAAGGTCAGCACGCCAAGCTGCTGCCCCCGGGTGATCAGGCCTTTGACCTCTTCCAGCTCTTGAAGCTCTGCTACCAGCATCCTGTCTCTACTCGTTCCCTCGCGCTAGGTGGTTTAGTCCCTGCCCATGGAATGCCGTTGCGGGCGAAAAGTCGCGAAAAAGCGGACCGGCGAATCGGTCCGCGGTGAGTCTGCGCTGCAACGGCCCCGGGGCGGGCACTCCGGTCCTCAAACGTCTGTTCGTAGGGTAATCGCTTCAGTTTCTGAAGTCAATGCCTGATTTGCGCCGCCCAAGCCCCTGGTTGCGCGCTTTCTGGCAGCGCGCGTACAGGGAGAACGTCACCGGGCTATCGGCGATGGTCGCCTACAACCTGATGCTCGCCGTCTTCCCCTTCGCCCTGCTGATTCTCTTCGTCTTCGGCCAGGTGCTGAAGATCGGCGGCGTCGAGGCCAGCGTCCTCAACGACCTCCAGCGCCTCTTCCCCAGCACCGAGCAGCACACCCTGGCCGACGTGCTCAACCGGATCGAGAGCAACTCGACGACGATCGGGATCGCCGCCTTCCTCGGCTCGCTCTGGATCGGCGCCTCCTTCTGGGGGGCGATGGACACCGCCTTCTGCCGCATCTACCACGTCGAGTGCCGTGGCTGGGTCGAGCAGAAGCGCTTCTCCTTCGTGATGCTGATCGTCGTGATGCTGTTCATCGCCGCCAGCGTCTTCCTGCCGGCGATGGAGAGCGCGCTCGTCTCCAGCACCGACCGGCTGCCCTTCGGCCTCTCCGACATCAAGGCGATCGACACCGCCCTGCTGCTCGGCGCCGCGCTGCTCATCACCTTCCTGATCTGCTGCGTGATCTTCTGGGCGGTCCCGAAAGGGCACATGCCCTGGCGCGCGGTCTGGCCGGGGGCGGCCTTCGTCACCGTCACCGCCGGCCTCGCCAACTGGCTCTTCCCCGTCTACCTCTCCAACGTCTCCAGCCTCTCGCGCTTCGGCTCGACCGTGGGCTTCATCCTGATCGCCCTGCTCTGGTTCTACGTCCTCAGCCTGGCGCTGCTGTCCGGGGCGGTGATCAACTCGCTGCGCCACGAGCTGCACGACACGGGCGAGATGCCCTACGCGCGCCGCCGCTGCCCTGCGCGGACTGCTAGCCGTAGCGCTCGCCGTCGCCGATGATCTCGCGCAGCTTGGCACGGTCGTGCGTGGCCTGGATGCGGCGGACCGTGCCGGAGCGGGAGCGCATCACGAGGGACTCGGTGGTGGCGCCGGCGCCGCGGTAGCGGACGCCCTGGAGGACGTCGCCGTCGGTGACGCCGGTGGCGGAGAAGAAGACGTCTTCGCCGGAGCAGAGGTCGTCGCCGGTGAGGACGCGGTCGAGGTCGTAGCCGGCGTCGAGCGCGGCCTGGCGCTCCTCGTCGTTGCGCGGCCAGAGGCGCCCGAGCAGCTGGCCGCCCATCGACTTCAGCGCCGCGGCGGAGATGACGCCCTCGGGCGTGCCGCCGATCCCCCAGAGCAGGTCGACCGGGGAGCGGTCGCTGACCGCGAGCAGGGCGGCGGAGACGTCGCCGTCCTTGATCAGCCGGATGCGGCCGCCGGCCTCGCGCACCTCGCGCATCGCGTCCTCGTGGCGGGGGCGGTCGAGCATGACGACGGTGACGTCGCCGACGCTGCCGCCCTTGCGCTCGGCGATCAGCTTCAGGGTCTCGGGGAGGGGGCGGTCGAGGTCGAGCAGGTCCGCGATCTCCTCGCCGCCGGCCATCTTCTCCATGTAGACGCAGGGGCCGGGGTCGAACATCGTGCCGCGCTCGGCGAGCGCGATCACGGCGATCGCGCTGGGCATGCCGAGCGCGCAGAGGCGCGTCCCCTCCAGCGGGTCGACGGCGATGTCGACGACGGGCGGGCTGTGGTCGCCGATCTTCTCGCCGTTGTAGAGCATCGGGGCCTCGTCCTTCTCCCCCTCGCCGATCACGACGATGCCGTCCATCGGCACCGAGTCGAGGAGGAAGCGCATCGCGTCGACCGCGGCCTGGTCGGCGGCGATCTTGTCGCCGCGCCCGACCCAGCGGGCGGCGCCCAGCGCCGCCGCCTCGGTAACACGCACAAGCTCCAGCGCCAGGTTGCGGTCTGGCGTTGCGCCGGAGCGCAGGTCGTGTGAGAGGACGCTCACTTCGGCCCGCAGGCTATAAGGTCGCGGCGTGGGCGCGCGTTGGGGGTTGACACTGCCGTTGCCGGGGCTGGCGCTGGCCGATCACGAGGAGCATGTGAAGCGGGCCGAGGCAGCCGGATACACGGATCTGTGGAGCGGCGAGACGAACGGGCCGGACGGGTTCACGCCGCTGGCGCTGAGCGCGGCCTGGACGGAGCGGGCGCGGCTGGGGACCGGGATCGTCGGCGTGTTCCAGCGCGGGCCGGCGCTGCTGGCCCAGGAGGCGGCGGCGCTTGCCGACGCCTCGCGGGGGCGGTTCGTGCTGGGGATCGGGTCCTCCTCGGACCGGATCGTCGAGGGTTGGAACGGGATCCCCTTCGAGCGGCCGCTGAGCAAGGTCCGGGAGACGCTCGAATTCCTGCGCACCGCGCTCGACGGCGAGCGCACCGCAAGCGGCTTCAAGCTGGAGACGGCGCCGGCTCGGCGGGTGCCGATCGTGCTGGCGGCGCTGCGCGGCAAGATGCTGGAGCTGGCGGTTGAACGGGCCGACGGCGCGTTCACGAACTTCCTGCCGCTGGGCGGGCTGCCGAAGGTGGTCGCGCAGCTGGAGGGAGCGCCGCAGGGGTTCGAGCTGCTCTGCCGCTTCTTCTGCCTGCCGGGCGAGCGCGAGCAGGTCGAGCCGCTGGCCCGCTTCATGTTCTCCTCCTACATCACCGTCCCGGTCTACGCGGCGTTCTACCGCTGGCTGGGATACGGAGACGAGATCGACGCGATGGTCGCCGCCTGGGAGTCGGGCGACCGCCAGGCCGCCGCGGCGGCGGCGCCGTGGGACCTGATCGAGGAGATGTTCATCTTCGGCTCCCCGGAACAGATGAAGGAGCGAATCGCGGCCTTCGTCGAGGGCGGCATCACCCTCCCAATCCTCACCCCAATCACCACCCCGGACAAGGTCGCGAGAGCTATCGACGCGCTTGCGCCAGGCTGAGGGCGTAGTCGCCAGCTGGGTCCGTGAACCAGCCGGCTCAGCTCCAGGCCCGCCTCTTCGTAGATCTCCTCCAGGCGCTCGCGGGTGAACTTGCAGGAGATCTCGGTTCGCATCTCCTCGCCGGCGGCGAACTCGACCTCCATCTCGAGGCCGTCGAGGCGGACCGTCTGGTCGGCCGTGGAGCGGAGGCGGATGTCCATGCGGGCCTCCTCGACGTCGTAGCGGGCGACGTGCTCGAAGGCGTCGAGGTCGAAGTCGGCGCCGAGGCCGCGGTTCAGCACGCGCAGCACGTTCTTGTTGAACTCGGCGGTGACGCCACGGGAGTCGTTGTAGGCGGCCTCGAGCCGGGCCGGGTCCTTGACCAGGTCGGTGCCGAGCAGGAGGCGGTCCCCGGGGCCGAGCAGCGCTGCGATCCGGGCCAGGAACTCGCGGCGGGCGTCCGGGTAGAGGTTGCCGATCGTGCCACCGAGGAAGGCTATGAGCCGCCCCCCTCCCTCGTTGGGGATCCGCTCCAGGTGGTGCTCGAAGTCGCAGACGAGACCGCGGATCGAGAGGCCGGGGTACTCCTGGACCAGGCTCTCGGCCGTCTCGTGGGTGATCTCCTGCGAGATGTCGACGGGTACGTAGGTGTCGAGGCAGCCGGCGGCGCGCATCGCGCTCAGCAGGTGGCGGGTCTTGGCCGCCGAGCCCGAGCCCAGCTCGACCAGGGTGCCCGGATCGCCGGCGGCGACGACGATCTCGGCGGAGCGGTCCTCGAGGATCGAGCGCTCGGCGCGGGTCGGGTAGTACTCGGGAAGCTCGGTGATCCGCTCGAAGAGCTGCGAGCCGCGCTCGTCGTAGAAGTACTTCGGCGCCAGCTCCTTGGGGTCCATCGAGAGGCCGAGGCGGACGTCGCGCGCCATCGTCGCGCCGCCGTTGGCGGCGAGGTGCACCTCGATCGCTATCTGGGGGTCGGTGGTCGTCATGCGTCCCTCGCGCAGCGCAAGCCGGCGAAGATCTGGCGGCGCTCCGGCAGGTCCCAGTTGCGGAAGCTGGGGCGGATGACGCTCGGATGGGTCGCCCAGGAGCCGCCCCGGAGCACCTTGTAGGTGTCGCCGAAGAAGACCTCCGAGTACTCGCGGTAGGGGAACGCCTCGAAGCCGGGATAGGGGAGGAAGTCCGAGGACGTCCACTCCCAGACCCGCCCGACCGCCTGCAGGCCGGGGCGGGCGGCCTCCCACTCCTGCTCGGTCGGCAGCCGCTTGCCGGCCCAGCGGGCGAAGGCGTCGGCCTCGTTCCAGGAGACGTGGACGACGGGGTGGGCGGGGTCGAGGGGCTCGGCTCGGCCCATCGCGGTCCGCACCCATCCTCCCTCTCCGTCGCGCTCCCAGTACATCGGCGGCTCGGCCCCGACCTCCTCCATGAACTCGGCATACGCGCCGTTGGTCACCGGGGTTCGATCGATCTCGAAGGGAGCCAGTTCGACGGTGTGGCGGGAGCGCTCGTTGTCGTAGGCGAAACCGGTAGCCGGGGCGCCTATTGCATGCTCGCCACCTGCGACGCCGATCGTTCCCGGGACGCGGGGCATCTCTCGAACGGGCGGATACTCAAAGCGCCGGGCCAATTGGCCCGGCGCTTGTCCGGGCGAGAGATGCCCCGCGTTCCGGGACAACCCGCTCGGCGGCTCGTAGCCCTCGACCATCTGCAGCAGTTGGAGCATCGTCTCGTTGTGCTGGTGCTCGTGGGCGATCACCATCTCGTAGGCGAAGCCGTCCCTCAGCAGCGGGTCCTCGGCGTCGCTCGTCGATGCCGACGTCCTCCAGCACGTCGAGGGTGCGCTCGCGGACGTCGGCCAGGTAGGCGCGCAGCTCGGCGTCGCGCAGGATCGGCAGCTCGCCGCGGGTCTTGCGCGGGTTCTCGATCGCGTCGTAGAAGCGACCGAGCTCGCCGTGCAGCGGCTCGCGCCCGCCCACCGTCTGCGCCAGCCACAGCTCCTCGAAGTTGGCGATGTGGCCGAGGTCCCAGGCGAGCGGGCTGAGAATCGGCGAGTAGACGCGGTTGAGCTGCTCGTCGTCGAGCGGCTCGATCAGCTCCAGCGTGCGGTCCCGCGCCTCCGCGAGCCGTTCCGCGATCGCTTCCTTGGAGCTGGAGCTTGCCGTCACCTCGGTGGCGATGCGAAAACCTTAGATGATCGTTGCGCATTAGTCTGGCGGGGACGATGGAACTTGGATTTCTGCTCCTCAGCGACCACAGCGAGTCCGTCAACGGGAAGATCTACGCAATGGGGGCGGGCTGGAACCAGCTGCGGTTTCCCGAGCTGCCCCACGAGTTCGGCTTCTCGATAGCCCTTGGCCTGGACGTGCCCTGGGACGAGACGAACCGCCAACACACGATGACCCTCCACATCGATGACGAGGGCGAGCGCCTCGGGGAGAGTTCTCGCTGGACTTCGAGACCGGGCGCGCGGGCTCCGTCGCCGGCCAGGATCGCGGATCGTGCGTCCCGGGGCGCGGACGTTCAGGCTCGGCCGCGGCGGGGGTCGTCAGGGGCGATCGCCGACCGCTTCAACGCGAGCAGGCGCGCAGCGCGCTGCCGACGAGATGGGCGCGAGCTTCGTCGAGGCCGACGTGACCGACGAGTCCGCGGTCTCGGCCGCAGTCGAGCGGGCGGCCTCGGTCGAGGGCGGACTGCGCGTCTCGGTCTGCTGCGCGGGTATCGGCTGGGCCGAGCGGGTCTCCCACAAGAATGGCCCCCAGCAACCTCGAGTTCTTCTCCAACGTCGTCAGGGTCAATTTGATCGGGACCTTCAACGTGCTGCGGCTCGCCGCGACGGCGATGAGCAAGAACGAGCCCGACGAGGGCGGGGAGCGCGGCGTCTGCGTCAACACCGCCTCGATCGCCGCCTACGACGGCCAGATCGGCCAGGTCGCCTACGCCGCCTCCAAGGGAGGCGTGGTAGGCCTGACCCTGCCCGCGGCCCGCGACCTCGCCTCACGCGGCATCCGCGTCGTGACGATCGCGCCGGGCCTCTTCGACACGCCGCTGCTCGCCGCGCTTCCCGAGGAGGCGCGCGAGGCACTCGGCGCCGGGGTGCCGTTCCCGGCCCGGCTCGGGCAGCCGGCGGAATACGCGGAGTTGGTCGGCCAGATCGTCGCCAACCCGATGCTCAACGGTGAGACGATTCGCCTCGACGGCGCCCTGCGCATGCCCCCCAAGTAGCGCCCCCAAACCGGACGGAGACGCAATGAAGCTCGGATTCATCCTGCTCAGCGACCACAGCGAGTCCGTCAACGGGAAGATCTACGCGCTGGGCGGGCTGGCAACCAGCTGCGCTTCCCCGAGCTGCCGCAGGAGTTCAACTTCTACATCGCCCTCGGCCTCGACGTGCCCTGGGACGAGACCAACCTCCAGCACACGATGACCCTCCACATCGAGGACCCCGACGGCGAGCGCCTCGGCGACGAGTTCTCGCTGGACTTCGAGACCGGCCGTCCTCCCGGCTCGGTCGCCGGCCAAGAACAGCGGATCGTGCTCTCCCTCGGCGCCCGGACGGTGTTCAGCACCTCCGGCCCGCACGCCGTGGTCGTGGGAGTCGGGGATGAGGAGATCGACCGGGCCCGCTTCTACGTGATGCAGAGCCGACGCGCTGCCCAGATGCAGCCTGGAACCTGATCCCTCTGGACGTCAGTCGGTCCCTTCGGCCTCCGGGTCGCGCCAGACGCGCTTCATCCACGGCGGGCTGATCGCGAAGCCGGGCGCGTTGCCGACGTCGGCGGCGGCGATCGGCTCCAGCGGGATCAGGTGGACCTGGCCGCTCTTGGTGATCCGGCTGAGGTCGGGGAACGCATCGGCGTTGCCGGCGTGGCTGCCGCCGGAGACGAACAGCCAGTGGGTCTCCGGCCCCCAGCCGTTGGCGGCGCGGACGCCGACCGCCTCCGCGAGGTCCCTGAGCGGGTCGATTCCGGCGTCCGAGCCCCAGTTGGCGACCCCCTGCTCGTAGTTGTAGCCGTTGTGGGAGGAGGCCCGCTCGTCGACCCTGCCGTCGGAGTCGATGCGAATCTGCACGCCCTCCCAGTCGTCCGGGTGATAGCCCGCGTCGCCGAGGATCGGGATCCCCCTGAAGGTGGCGGAATCCGCGTAATAGGTCCAGTACTGGATGTAGAGATGACCGGCCCGGTCGCCGGAGCAGTCGATGCCATCGGACTCGCTCGGGCGGCGCGGCAGTCGACGACGTGGACGAAGGCTGCGACGGGAAGGCCTCTATCGGTGTGGCGGACCAGGCCGTGGTCGGGGGCGTCGCCGCAGGCGGTGCTGCGACAGCGCCGGTAGTTGACGGGGACGGCGCGCGATTCCTCCTCGTAGGCGATGTTCGGCATGTGCTCGCGGATCAGCTTGCCGACCTCGGTCCCGTAGGCGGCGATCAGGTGAGGCTCGTCGCCGCAGCTGTCGGCCATCGACGCCGCGCAGAGGATCTTCTCGGCGATCGAGTCGACCAGCGCCGTCCCGGGTACCCGCACCCCCGCCGCGAGCATCCCCACCAGCAGCAGGCCGACGAGCAGCAGCAGGCCCACCCACTCGACCGTCGACTGCCCCCGCTCCGACTCCATGCCGCGACGCTAGGAGCGCGGGGACTACGCGTGTGCGCCTCGGGTGCCGAAAGGCGCGCCGCGGTGTGACGAATCAGAGCTTCTGGATCTCGGCGGCGATCTCCGTCGCCGCCTGCTTCGCGTCGGCGAAGAGCATCGAGGTGTTGGGCTCGTAGAAGAGGTCGTTGTCGATGCCGGCGAAGCCGGGGCTGAGCGAGCGCTTGATCACGATCACCTGCTGCGCCTGATCGACTTCGATGATCGGCATCCCGGCGATCGGGCTGTCGGGATCGTTCTTCGCCGCCGGGTTGGTGACGTCGTTGGCCCCGACCACCACCGCGACGTCGGTGCGCGGCAGCTCGGAGTTGATCTCGTCCATCTCCTTCAGCTGCTCGTAGGGCACGTCGGCCTCGGCCAGCAGCACGTTCATGTGGCCGGGCATGCGGCCGGCGACCGGGTGGATCGCGTAGTTGACGGTGACGCCGCGCTTCTCCAACTCGTCGGCGACCTCTTTGATCGCGTGCTGCGCCTGGGCGACGGCGAGCCCGTAGCCGGGGACGATCACGACCGAGTCCGCGTAGGCGAGCTTGATCGCCGCGTCCTGGGCGCCGATCGAGGTGTGGGGGCGTTCCTCTCCCCCACCCTTGGCGCCGGCGGCCGGGACGCCGCCGAAGCCGGCGAAGAGAACGTTGCCGACCGAGCGGTTCATCGCGGTCGCCATCTCCATCGTCAGGATCGTTCCCGAGGAACCGACCAGGGTGCCGGCGACGATCAGCGCGACGTTGTCGAGGGCGAAGCCCGCCGCGGCGGCGGAGAGGCCGGTGAAGGCGTTGAGCAGCGAGATCACGACCGGCATGTCGGCGCCCCCGATCGGCAGCACGACCAGGTTGCCCAGCACCGCGGCGGCAACCAGGATGCCGATGAAGACCGCTTGCGAGGGGTCGCCGTTGTTGACGGCGATGCAGACGCAGCCGGCGACGATGCCGATCAGCAGCAGGGCGTTGATCACCTGCTGCCCCGGGACCGCCAGCGGCCGGGTCGGGATCAGGTCCTGGAGCTTGGCGAAGGCGATGTTCGACCCCCAGAAGGAGACCGAGCCGACCACGGCGGCGAAGAGGACCGGGATCAGGGTGTCGAGCGGGATCGTCTCCCCGAGCGAGATGCCGTGGCGGATCTCCGACCAGGCGATCAGCGCGACCGCGCCGCCGCCGACCCCGTTGTAGAGGGCGACCATCTGCGGCATCTCGGTCATCTGGACGCGGATCGAGGCGATCACGCCGATTGCCGCCCCGATCCCCAGACCGAGCGCGATCAAGCCCCAGTTGCCGATCCCGTCGAGGAGAAGCGTGGTGACGACGGCGACCGCCATGCCGACCGCGGCGACCATGTTGCCCTGCTTGGCGGTGGTCGGGTGGGTGCCGCGTTTGACCCCGATGATGAAGAGCGAGAAGGCGACGATGTAGAGCGCGGTGGCGGCGTCGCCGCCCGGCTTCAGCACGGCCTCGGCGATCACGAGCCGCCCTTCCCGTCGGCGCCGGCCTTCGGCTTCGGCTTGCGGGAGAACATGCCGAGCATCCGGTCGGTGACCATGAAGCCGCCGACGATGTTGATCGTGCCGAAGGCGATCGCGATCGTGCCGATCACGTACTCGAGCGGGTCGTTGGCGTAGCCGACGACGATCAGCCCGCCCAGCATCACGATCCCGTGGATCGCGTTGGTCTGGGACATCAGCGGCGTGTGCAGCGTGGTCGGCACCTTCGAGATCACCTCGAAGCCGACGAAGGCGGCGAGCACGAAGATCGTGATCTCGGTGAACAGCGTCATAAAAGAGCCTTCCCCTGTTCTTTATCCGCATATAGGGAGGCAAAGGAACAGCGGAAGCTCATTTGGCTGCTCTTTCGTTTTTGATCTCGCCGCCTTGCGTGATGCAGGCGGCGGCGATGATGTCGTCCTCGAAGTCGACCTTCAGCTCGCCCTCTTCGGTGACCAGCAGGCCCAGCAGGTTCTCCAGGTTTTTGGCGTAGAGCTGAGATGCCGGCGCCGGCATCTCACTGGCCAGGTTGCGCGGGCCGATCACCTTGACGCCGCCCTCGACCACCGTCTCCCCCGCCTGCGTCAGCTCGCAGTTGCCGCCGGTCTCGGCGGCGAGGTCGACGATCACCGAGCCGGGCTGCATGCCGCGCACCGCCTCGGCGGTGATCAGCAGCGGCGCCGGGCGGCCGGGGATCGCGGCGGTGGTGACGACGATGTCCTGTTTGGCGGCGTTCTGGCCGAGTGCCTCGCGCACCTGCGCGTTCTCCTCCTCGGTGAGCGGGCGCGCGTAGCCGCCCTCGCCCTCCGCGTCGGGGATGAAGTCGAGCTCCAGCGGGCGGCCGCCGAGCGAGGCGATCTGCTCCCAGGCGGCGCGGCGGATGTCGAAGCCGGTGACGATCGCGCCGAGGCGCTTGGCGGTGGCGACCGCCTGCAGGCCGGCGACGCCGGCGCCGAGGACCAGCACCTTGGCCGGCGGGACCGTCCCCGCGGCGGTGGTCATCATCCCGAAGAAGCGGCCCGACTCGCGGGCGGCGATCAGGGTCGCGGCGTATCCGGCGGCGGCGGCCTGCGAGGAGAGCGCGTCCATCGCCTGGGCCCGCGTCGTGCGCGGGATCGCCTCCATCGCGAAGCTGGTGACGCCCGCGGCGGCGAGCGCCTTGTTGGTCTCGGCCGAGGTCCACGGGGCCAGGTGGCCGATCAGGATCTGGCTGGAGTTGAGGCGGCCGATCTCCTCGGCGGAGGGAACGGCGACTCGAAGGACCACGTCGGCGCCCCAGGCGGCGTCGGCGCTCCCGACCTCCGCCCCGGCGTCGGTGTACTGGGAATCGGGGTGACCGGCGGCCTCGCCGGCCCCGGACTCGACCAGCACCTCGACCTTCTCGTTCCCCTTCAGCGATTTGACTATGCCAGGGACGAGCGCGACGCGGCGCTCCCCCTCGGCGGTCTCTTTCGGAACTCCGATCTTCATCTGGCGGCGCGGAAGCCTATGCAATGAGCGCCCCTCGGGGCTCTCACGTATCCGCGACGGGCGTCAATCGGCATAGGGAGGCGAAATGCTCGCTCGTCAGCCGGCGAGCGCAGCGAGGCGCTCGAGCGTGTGGAGCTGCTGCGCGCGGTCGACGTGGACCGGCGAGACGATCAGGCGGTCGATGCCGGCGCCGCGGAAGCGCTCGATCCGCTCGGCGACCTCCTGCTCCGTGCCGACCAGCGAGGTCGCCTCGACGATCTCGTCCGGCATCGCCTCGAAGGCGCCGCCGCGGTCGCCGTCCTGGAAGCGGCGCTGCACCTCGTCGGCGACCTCGCCGAAGCCGAAGCGGTGGGCGAGGTCGACGTAGAAGTTGGTCTTGCGGCTGCCCATCCCGCCGAAGTAGAGGACGAGCCCCGCCTTGACGACGCTCTTCGCCGCCTCCAGGTCGCCGTCGATCGCGACCTGCAGCGACGGCGAGACCTCGAGGTCGGAGCGCTGCCGGCCGCCCTTCGCGAAGCCGGCCTCCAGGTGCTCCCCCCAGGTCTCCTCGAAGGCGTCGACGCTGAAGAAGATCGGGATCCAGCCGTCGGCGATCTCCGCCGCCAGCTCGACCGATTTGCGCCCGATCGCGCCGAGGAAGACGGGGATGCGGTTGCGCACCGGGTGGAAGTTGAGCTTCAGCGCCTTGCCCTCGCCGCCGGGCAGCGGCAGCGTGTAGTGCTCGCCGTGGTGCTCCAGCGGCCCCTCGCGGGCGACGATCTCGCGGACCACCTCGACGTACTCGCGCGTCCGGCCCCAGGGCTTGGCGTAGGGCACCCCGTACCAGCCTTCGGAGACCTGCGGCCCGGACGGGCCGAAGCCGAAGATGAAGCGCCCGTCGGAGAGCTTGTCGATCGTCGCCCCGGCCATCGCCGCGGCGGCGGGCGGGCGGGCCGGCACCTGCATGATCGCCGCGCCGAGCTTGATCGTCTTCGTCTGCGCGGCGAGCCAGGCGAGGACGCTGACCGCGTCGGAGCCGTAGGACTCGGCCACCCAGACCGAGTCGAAGCCCATCCCCTCCGCCGCCAGGACCGCCTTCAGCGCTTCGTCCCCGGCGGGGCCGATCCCCCAGTAGCCGAGGTTCAGTCCGAGCTTCAACGACATCCGGCTCGCACCCTATTGAATACGAGCATGAAGGAGCACGACCGACGCCGCCAGCGAGCGGGGGCTCTCCAGCGCCGAGGCGGCGACCCGGCTGCGCAAGCTCGGCACACCGCCGGAGATCTCCTCGCGCTCCACCTCCAGCATCGTCGCCGGCAACGTCTTCACGCTCTTCAACGCGATCATCGGCGTCTTCTTCGTCTTCGACCTGACGCTCGGGCTCTACGCCGACTCGCTGTTCGGGATGGTCGCGGTGATCAACTCCTACATCGGGATCCGCCAGGAGCTGAAGGCGAAGCGGACCCTCGACGAGCTGGCCGTGCTTGTCGCCCCCCACGCGCGGGTGGTCCGCGACGGCGAGACGGCGCAGCTGCTGGCGACCGAGATCGTCCCCGGCGACGTCGTCCACGTCGAGCCCGGCGACCAGCTCGTCGCCGACGGCGAGGTGATCGCGCACCCGGGGGCTGACGCTGGACGAGTCGTTGCTGACCGGCGAGGCCGAGGGGGTGCGCAAGGGGCTGGGCGAGCGGGCGCTCTCGGGCTCCTTCTGCATCTCCGGCTCGGGCTACTACGTCGCCGACGCCGTTCGCGAGGAGAGCTACGCGGGGCGCCTGGCCGGCGAGGCGAAGGCCTTCCGTCACCCGCTCTCGCCCCTCCAGGACGAGGTGAACCGGGTGATCGTCGCCTGCACCTACGCGATGGCGCCGCTCGCCGTGATCCTGCTGCTGACGCTGAAGGTGCGAAGCGTCGACCTGACCAGCGCCGCGCAGACCGCCACCGCCGGGCTGGTGACGCTGATCCCCGAGGGGCTGGTGCTGCTGATGAGCGTCACCTTCGCGGTCGCGGCGGTGCGGCTGGCGCGCCGCGACACCCTGGTCCAGCAGATGAGCGCGACCGAGAGCCTCGCCTCCGTCGACACGATCTGCGTCGACAAGACCGGGACGCTGACCGACGGCGAGCTGCGGCTGCTCGGGGTCGAAGTCGCCGAGGGCGTGGAGGCGGCGGCGGCGCACGCGGCGCTGGGGCGGTTCGCGGCGAGCGCCGGCGAGCGCAATCGCACCCTGGAGGCGATCGCCGCGCGCTTCCCGGGGAAGCCCGGGCGGGTCGGCGCCGAGGTCCCCTTCTCCTCGGAGTGGAAGTGGAGCGGATTGACCACCGGCTCTACCACGTACGTGCTCGGCGCGCCGGACGTGCTCGCCGAGGCCGGGGCGCTGGCCCTGCCGCCGGGGCTCGCCCGCAAGCTCGAGGAGGAGACGGCGAAGGGCCGCCGCGTCGTCGCCTTCGGGCGGTCGGAGGGGTCGCTGCCGGCGAACCCCGCGGCGGAGGCGCCGCCGCGGCTCGCCCCGCTCGCCCTGGTCGTGCTGGAGGAGACCCTTCGCCCCGACGCGGCCGAGACGATCGCTTTCATGCGCGAGGAGGACGTCGACCTGAAGCTGATCTCGGGCGACGCGCGGGCCACCGTCACCGCGGTCGCCTACGCGGTCGGGGTGCCGCGCGACGCCGGGGTGATCGACGGCCCCGAGCTCCCCGAGGACCCGAAGGAGCTGGCCGAGGCGGCGCAGCGCAACACGATCTTCTGCCGGATCAAGCCCGATCAGAAGAAGGCGCTGGTGGCGGCGCTCTCGGAGTCGGGGCGCTACACGGCGATGATCGGCGACGGGGTCAACGACGTGCCGGCGCTGAAGCGGGCGCGAATGGCGGTGGCGATGGGCTCGGGGGCCCAGGTGACCAAAGGCGTGGCCGACGTAGTCCTGCTCGAGGACGAGTTCGCCCGACTGCCGCAGGCGGTCGGCGAGGGACGGCGGATCGCCCGCAACATCCACCGGCTCGGGCGGCTCTATCTGACCAAGACCGTGTACGCGGCGACGCTGATCCTGCTGGTCGCCGTGCCGGGGTTCGCCTTCCCCTTCCTCCCCAGGCACCTGACCCTTGCCGGAGCGCTGACGATCGGCATCCCCTCCTTCATCCTCGCCCTGGCGCCCTCCGACGGGCCGCTGTACAGGGGGCGGCTGCTCCGCGCGCTCGGCGCCTTCGCGGTCCCGGCCGGGCTGGCGACCGCGCTCGGCTCGATCCTCTCCTTCTTCCTCGTCGACACCGTCTTCGGCGGCAGCCTGGAAGCCGGCCGCACCGCCGCGACCACGACCCTGATCGTGCTCGGCCTCAGCTTCGTCCTGCTGCTGGAGCGCGGCCCCGGCCGCGAGCACATCGCGATCCAGAGCTACATGCTGGCGATGGTGGCGGGGCTGGGAGCGCTCTTCGCCCTCATCCTCGCCGCCGCGCCCGTCCGCGACTTCTTCGACATGGTCCTGCTCAACGCGACCCAGTGGTTCCTCGCCCTGCTCTCCGCCGCGGTCGGCCTGACGATCGCCAGCCTCCTCTGGCGCCTGCCCCAATCGAGCGGCTGGAGGCTCCGGTCAGCCGACCTGAGGCGGCAGCACGAACTGGGTGACGATCAGGTTCGCGGCGAGGCGGGGCTCCGCGCCCTCGCGCCGCCGCTCCATCTTCACCTCGATCACGACGGTGCTGCGGCCGACGTGCAGCGGCTCTCCGACCGCGACGATCTCGTCGCCGGGCAGCCCGGCGGAGAAGACGTTCAGCTTCAGCTCGATCGTCGTGAAGTTGTGGCCCGGCGGGATGCTGCGGAAGGTTGCCCAGGCGGCGACGGTGTCGCCGAGCGCCGTCCACACCCCGCCGTGCACGTAGCCCCCCGGGTGCAGGTGGCGCTTGTCGACGACGATCCGCCCCCTGGAGTGGGAGTCCTCGATCTCCAGCGGCTCGATCCCGAGATGCCCCGGGAAGCTATCGCCCAGAAACGCCTTGACGTTCTCGGGCGTGAATACGAAGTGGTCGGTCAAGAGCGCCTCAGTTGAGACGTTCGACGATCATCGCCTTGCCCTGACCGCCGGCGACGCACATCGTCTCCAGGCCGACCTGGTGGTCGTCGGTCTCCATCACGTTGAGCAGAGTGCCCATGATCCGGGCGCCGGTCATCCCGAACGGGTGGCCGAGGGCGATCGCGCCGCCGTGGGTGTTGAGCTTGTCGATCGTGATCCCGCACTCGTCCATGATCGGAATCACCTGGGCGGCGAAGGCCTCGTTCAGCTCGACCGCGCCGACGTCGTCGATCTTCATCCCCGCCCGGTCCAGCACCTTCTTGATCGCGCCGATCGGGGCGACCCCCATGTACTCGGGCTCGTTGCCCCAGGTGGCGGCGGTGACGATCCGCGCCCGCGGCGTCAGGCCCAGCTCCTTGGCCTTGGTGTCGCTCATCAGCAGGACCGCGGCGGCGCCGTCGTTGAGCGGGCAGGAGTTGCCGGCGGTGACGCCGCCCCCGCCGAAGGCCTCGGGAAGCTCGCTGAGCTTCTCCAGGGTGGAGGAGGCGCGCGGGCCGTCGTCCCTGGCGACCTCGGTCCCGTCCGGCAGCGTCACCGGGACGATCTCGCGGTCGAAGAAGCCGTCCTCCTGGGACTTGACCGCCAGCTCCTGGGAGCGCTGCGCGAACTTGTCCATGTCGGCGCGGCTCACCTCGTACCTGTTCGCGACGTTGACCGCGGTCAGGCCCATCTCGATGTAGACGTTGGGCTGGCCGTCGTTGCCCTGCAGGTTCTCGTTCTGGTCGGCGGCGCCGGCCGGCTCGGTGCGCTCGTTGTAGCGGCTCACCCACTCGACCCCGGCGGCGATGTAGACGTCGCCCTCGCCGGCCTTGATCGCGTTGCCGGCGTGGCGGATCGCGTCGAGGCTGGAGGAGCAGTAGCGAGACATGGTGACCCCGTTGACCGTCTGCGGCAGCTTCTCGGAGAGCAGCGAGATGATTCGGCCGATGTTGAAGGCCTGCAGGCCCTGCGGCATCCCGCAGCCGCAGAAGAGGTCCTCAATCGAGGAAGGGTCGACCTCGGGGTTGCGCTCGAGGAGCCGGTCGACGACGAAGGCGCCCATCTCGTCGGGGCGCAGCTGGGCGAGGGAGCCCTTGAAGGCGCGGCCGATCGGCGTGCGGAGGGTGTCGACGATCACTGCTTCGGGCATGCGGAAGTCTCCTTGGAAGCTCGGGGGTCCGGAAGTGCGCGCGCAAGCGTAGTGGACGCGGCGATCATGCTGCTTGTGACGAACCGCACGTGGAATCGTAGTCGTCGTCCCCTGCCTGCGTTACATTCGCCGCAATCCGACCTCGCGGGCAACCGCGAGCCTTGCCGCGAAGCGGCAGCGAAAGGAGGCCCGTCATGCCCGAGGGCTACTGCGTCAAAGAGCGCAAGAAGGTCGAGATCAAGGAAGCCAAACAGGTGACCATGAAGAACGGTCGCCCGGCGATCCAGGGGGTGTGCCCCGACTGCGGCACAAAGATCTTCAAGATCGGCAAACTCTAGGCCGAATGCGTGAACCCAGACTGCGTCCGCCCCGTACATGGAGGCGGATGCAGTCTGGTGCGTTGAGACACGAACGGGACGTGCGCGAGGCCTACGCCGCGCACGCCGGCGAGCTGTACGGCTTCGCGATGCGCTCGCTGGGAGACTCGGGCCTCGCCGAAGAGGCCGTGCAGGAGACCTTCCTGCGCGCCTGGCGGGCCGGCGACCGCTTCGACCCCCAGATCGGCTCGCTGCGGACCTGGCTGTTCGCGATCCTGCGCAACGTCGTCATCGACCTCGGCCGCGCTCGCGCGGTGCGGCCCGGGGTCGCGGAGGGCGGCATCGAGCCCTCTGTCGAGCCGCTCGACGACGCCCTCCTCGCCTGGCAGGTCGAGGAGGCGATGCGACAGATCGGCGAGCAGCACCGCCAGGTTCTGGTCGAGACCTACTACCGCGGCCGCCCCTACACCGAGGTCGCCGAGGAGCTCGGCATCCCGGAGGGCACGGTGAAGAGCCGCGTCTACTACGGCCTGCGCGCGCTGCGGGTCGTGCTCGAGGAGATGGGCTATGAGGACTGAGAGCTGCCGCGAGTGGCGGGAGTCGCTCGGCGCTTACGCGCTGGGCCACCTCCCCGCCGAGGAGAAGGCCGGCCTGGAGGCGCACCTGGAGGGCTGCGCGGACTGCCGCGCCGAGGCCGACTCCCTGGCCCTGGTCTCGCGCCTGCTGCCCCACGCCGACCCGGAGCGCTTCTTCGGCCCGGCGCCGGCGCCACCGCCCGAGCTCGCCCGCCGGGTCGCCGCCGCGGTGGCCGCGGAGCGCCGGGTCGGACGGCGTCGTCGCGGGCTTCGGCTTGGGCTGGCGCTCAGCGGAGCCACCGCCGCGGTGGCGGCGGCTGCGCTTGCGATCTTTGTGCTCCCGGGGGGAAGCGGGCCCGGCCCCGAGCAGCACGTCGCCTTCCGCTCCCTGCCGCCCGGCGTCAGGATCGCCGCGACACTGCACCCCCAGGCCTTCGGCACCGAGATCGAGATGTACGTGAGCGGCATTCGCTCCGGCACGCTGTGCAGGGTGTCCATGCGCGGCCCCGGGGGAACCGTCTCAGCCGGCACCTTCCGCTACCGGTGGGGAGGGGACCAGAACGCGGTGCTCACCTCGGCGCTCGACCTCTCCCGCGCCGAGGCGATCGTCGTGCACGCCGGCCCGCGCACCTTCGTCGCGCCGATCGGCGGCGACAAGTCAGCCCTAATCGACAACCCCCAACAGGAGGCAACCACGTGAACAAGACCCTTCCCGCTGTCGCGGTGCTGGCGGTCGGCGCTGTGCTGGCCGTCGCCGGCTGCGGAAGCAGCAACAGCAGCTCGAGCGGAGGCGCCTATGGAGGCGGCTCGACCTCGAGCGGAGGCGCCTACGGATCGAGCGGCGCCACGAACAAGGCGGCTTCGTCGAGCTCCGCCGGCGCCGCGACCGTCTCGGTCGGGAGCGCCTCGGGGGTCGGCCAGGTGGTGGTCGACTCGAACGGCATGACGCTCTACTACTTCGAGAAGGACAAACAGGGCGGCTCGCAGTCGGCCTGCTACGGCTCCTGCGCGAGCGTCTGGCCGCCGCAGACCACCAGCGGCGCGGCAAAAGCGTCCGGCGGCGCCGAAGCCTCGAAGCTGGGCACGATCAAACGCACCGACGGGACCACGCAGGTGACCTACGCCGGCTGGCCGCTGTACACCTACACGGCCGACACCAAGCCGGGCGACGCCAACGGCACCGACGTCAAGTCCTTCGGCGGCACCTGGTACCCGCTGCACGCCAACGGCGAGAAGGCGGGCAGCTGAGCCCGACTCAGGGGCGGGCGGGTCTGAAGTTCCAAGCTAGTCCAAAACTATCCAAACGTTTGGAATACCCGGCTACTATCCAAATACTTGGATGACTTTGGATTAACTTGGAGATAGCCCATGCACGTCGAACCCGCCCCTGAGTATTCGACTCTGATCGGCAAAATCGATCCGCAGCGTGCCCTGCGCCTTCTCCAATCCGATATTGGAGACGAGGCTGACGACTACGTTCATTGGGACAAGCTGCGGCATCTGGAGCCGCCATCGGACCTGAGCCATTTCGAATGGTGGTTCCTTCTGAAGTTCCGAAGGCAGCAACTTCTTAGAGAAGTCCCTCTCTCAGATCCGGAGGGCTCCAAGTTCGTCTATGCCATCCCGGATCTGGTCTTCCGCTCCCTCCACTATGTAGATCAGCGCTGCAGTGGCGAAATAGCCATGACAGAGGTGGTCACGGCTGACGAGCAGGCACGTCAGCACTACCTCGTCAACTCCCTGATGGAGGAGGCCATTCGATCAAGCCAGCTCGAAGGGGCCACGACCTCTCGGCGGGCCGCAAAGGCGCTACTCCGATCTGGTCGAGAACCCAAAGACCGCAGCGAGCGCATGATTCTCAACAACTACCGGGCGCTGCAGTTCATGCGTGAGGAAATGGGCTACACGCTGACGCCGGACGCGGTGCTGGAGCTGCACCGCATCCTGACGGAGGGCACCCTCGACAACCCAGATGCGGCAGGGCGACTTCAGCGTCCAGGCGAGGAGAGAGTCGCTGTATTCGACCGCAATGACGGCAGCCTCCTCTACGAGCCACCGCCGGCAGAGCAACTCGAAAAGCGGCTTGCCGCCCTATGCGACTTTGCGAACGATGAGGAGCCGGAGAGGTTTATCCACCCCGTAATACGAGCGATCCTGCTCCACTTTTGGCTCGCCTACGACCATCCATTCGAAGACGGCAACGGAAGAACCGCCCGAGCACTCTTCTATTGGTATATGCGCACTCGCGGATATTGGCTCGTCGAATACCTGTCGATCTCAAGCATCCTGCGCAAGGCCCCCTCGAAATACACGAAGGCGTTCCTCTACACCGAAACCGACGAGCGAGATACGACCTATTTCATCGTCTATCAACTGCAAGTGATTCAGCGGGCGGTCGACAAACTCCATGCCTATCTGAGAAAGAAGGTCAAGGAGATACGGGATGTCGAGAAGCTCATCAAGGGCTCTCCAGAGTTCAACCACAGGCAGCTCGCGTTGCTGGGGAATGCCGTCCGAGAGCCTGAGACTCTCTATTCGTTCAACTCCCATGCGCTGAGTCACGGCGTGACGCATGAAACCGCCCGAAACGACCTGATACCGCTCGTCAGAAAGGGGCTCCTCGAGCAGCGTCGAGTGGGGCGCAGATACGTGTTCTCGCCGTCTCCGCAATTACCGGAGCTGCTCAAACAGACTGGGTAACAGGGGCGTGGCAAGAGCTTTTAGGCTCCGAGGCCTGCTTGCCGTGCTGGGCTTTGCGTGACGGATGTCACGCAGTGGGCTCGATGACGGCTCGATGGTTGGTGGTCCGGCTTCTGCAGGACCGACCCGCCGATATGCCCGCCATGGCGAACCCGACTATCTAAAGTGTCATTTGTGTCGCAGAAGCCCCTCGAGCTGATCCTCGCTCGCAACCTGATGTCGGCGCTCTCGACGCCGGCCTTCCTGGTCGACCAGGGCGGCGTCCTTGTCTTCTACAACAAGGCAGCGGGGGTGCTGCTGGGCAAGCGGTTCGAGGAGCTGGGGACGGTCGGCCCGGAGGAGTGGGGCTCGCTGTTCGGCCCCTTCGACGAGAACGGCGAGCCGATCCCCTACGACGAGCTGCCGCTCGTGGTCGCCGTCCGCAACGGCCGCCCCGCCCACGCCGACTTCGAGATCCGCTCCGCCGACGGGGCGCGCCACACGGTCGAGGCCTCCGCCTTCCCGATCCTCACCGCGCACGGCTCGCGGGGGGCGATCGCGATCTTCTGGCCCACCTCGTCTAACGGCGCCGCAAGCTGAGATGAGAGTCAAGCTCTGGGGCACGCGAGGCTCGATCCCCTCCCCGGGGCCGGAGACGATCCGCTACGGCGGCAACACCTCCTGCGTCGGCGTCACCCTCTCCGACGGCTCGCTGCTGGCGCTGGACGCCGGCACCGGCATCCGCAGCCTCGGGCTGGCCCTGGCCGCCGAGCCGGCCCGCCTCCACATCCTCCTCACCCACCTTCACCTCGACCACATCCAGGGGCTGGTCTTCTTCGCCCCGGCCTTCCGGGTGCAGGCCGAGATCGTGATCTGGGGCCCCGCCTCGCCGGAGGCCTCGCTGCGCGACCGCATCGCCCGCTACATCTCCGCGCCGCTCTCCCCGGTCGAAGTGCGGGAGCTGCCCTGCGACGTTTCCTTCCGCCACTGCCCGGAGAGCGAGTGGGAGATCGGCCCGGCGCGAATTCGCGCCGCCTCGGTCGCCCACCGCGGCCCAACGCTGGGCTACCGGATCGAGGACGGCGGGCAATCGCTCACCTACATCCCCGACCACGAGCCCGCCCTCGGCGCCGACCTCGACCAGCTCGACGAGGACTGGATCTCCGGCTTCGAGCTGGCGCAGGACACATCGCTGCTGATCCACGACGGCCAGTACGCCGACGCCGAGTACCCCGACCACCTCGGCTGGGGGCACTCCTCCCTCTCCCATGCCATCTCCTTCGCCCGCCGCACCGGCGCCGAGCGCACCGTGCTCTTCCACCACGACCCGCTGCACTCCGACGAGTTCCTGGACGAGCTCGGCCGCGAGGCGCGGGAGCGCTGGGTCGCCCTCGGCGGCGAGCCCGGCGCGATCGAGCTGGGCGCGGAGCGGGCGGAGTACGAGCTGCCGGCGCACGCCCCCACCTCCCCAGCTACCGCTGTTCCTTTGCCCTAAATAACTGGGCAAAGGAACAGCGGAACTTGGAGGTGGCGGTGCTGTCGCTACGCTGCGCGGGATGTCGACGTCGCCGCGGATCGAGGTCGCAGCGGAGCGCTCCTCGCTCGTCCGGGACGCGCTTGCCGCAGCGTCCGACGCCCACGCGGGACAGATCCGCAACGGCAGCGGCGGGATGCCCTACATCGACCATCCGGTCGCGGTGGCGGAGCTGCTTGCCGAGAACGGCTTTGACGACGCGGTGCTGGCGGCGGCGCTCCTGCATGACGTGGTCGAGGAGAGCACGATCGAGGTTGCCGAGGTGCGGGAGCGCTTCGGGGAACCGGTCGCGGGTCTGGTCGAGGCGCTCACCGACGACGCGGAGATCGAGCCCTACGAGCGGCGCAAGAAGGAGCACCGGCACCAGGTCGAGCGTGCGGGGCCGGACGCGCTGGCGATCTACGCGGCGGACAAACTGACCAACATTCGGGCGCTGCGCCGCGCCTACGCGACCGAGGGCGAGAACGTCGAGGGCGGGTTGAAGGCGCCGCTGGACGTCAAGGTTGGGATCTGGGAGGCGGACTGCGACCTGCTTTCGACCGCCACCCCCGACCTCCCCTTCCTCAGCGAGCTGAAGGATCAGCTGGCGGGGCTGCGGGCGGATCGCCGGGCGGAGACTGCGCAGTCCCCTGGATCCTGAGTCGTCGCTGCAACGGCAGCAGGTACCAGAGCACCGCGAACATCGCCAGCGCGGCCGTGCTGGTGACCACGGTGGTGACCGTCCCGAACAGCACGTCGGTGATCAGCATGATCGCGCCGGTCATCGCCAGCGCCAGGAAGCTGAGGCCGGCGATCGCGAAGCGGTTCGCCAGGAAGACGAGGTGCTTCTTCTGCTGGTAACGGAAGGTCAACCGGTGGTAGGCCGACGGCGAGATCAAGAGCGCCGCGGAGACCGCCGTGCAGAGCAGGGTCGCGAAGTAGACCTTCTCCTCGAAGGGCGTGATCGCGGTGAAGTGCTGCTGGAACGGCACGGCCAGCAGAAAGGCGAAGAGGACCTGGACCCCGGGCAGCGCGACCCGCAGCTCCTGGAGCAGCTCGCTGAGGTTGCGGTCGAGCCGTTCGTCCTCGGTCTCGTTCCTTCCTGACGGCCGGTCGGCCATGCTCCCACGATAAGCCCGGCGCGCCGGGGCGACAAATCCGCCGGGCGAGGCGCGCCCGGCCGGGCCGCATAGGATCGCGGGATGGGGCGACTGGCGGTGGTCGTGGGCAGCAACGCGCTCGGCGCGGCGGGCCGCGAGATCGCGGACACGGTGGAGGCCCACGGCGCCACGATCCTTCAGCGCCACGGCGGCGACTACCTCCCCCCGCACCGGATCGACCACGGCGCGAACCTGCGCTCCCTGGCGGAGCGCGGATGCGACCGGGTGCTGGCGATCGGGTCGGCCGGCTCCCTGGACCCGGGGCTCGCGGTCGGGACCTTCGTCTGCCCGGACGACTTCATCGCCCTGCACCTGGGCCTCTCCGTCTTCGACGACGCGCGCGGCCACGCGCTCCCCGGCTTCGACCGCCCCTGGCGCGACCGGGTCGTCTCGGCCTGGGCGGCGACGGGCGCACCCGCCCTGCGCGACGGCGGCGTCTACTGGCAGACGATCGGCCCCCGCTTCGAGACCCCGGCGGAGATCCGCCTGATGGCCGCGCACGCCGACCTGGTCGGGATGACGATCGCCTCGGAGTGCGTGACCGCGGGCGAGCTGGGGCTGCGCTACGCGGCGGTCTGCCTCGTCGACAATCTCGCCAACGGGATCGGAGCGCACGGCCTCTCGGTCGGGGAGCTCGAGGAAGACCGCGAAGCCAACGTGAACCGGTTGCGGGATGCGCTCGACGCCGCGCTTCCGGCGCTGAGCACCGAGGACGGATGAGCGAAGCGGTCGCGACACCGCTGACCGTGACCGGCGCCGTCCTCGACGGCGAGCGGGTGAGCCTGCGCTGCGAGGGCGGGCTGATCGCCGCGCTCGGCCCCGGCGTCGCGCCCGCTCCCGGCGACGAGACGATCGACGCCGCGGGCGCGCCGCTCGTCTCCCCCCTCCTCAACGGCCATGTCCACGCCGCGATGACGCTGTTCCGCGGCCACGGAGACGACCTGCCGCTGATGCGCTGGCTGCGGGAGAAGATCTGGCCGGTCGAGGCGAAGCTCGAGCCCGAGGACGTCTACTGGGGGGCCCGCCTCGCCTGCCTCGAGATGATCCGCACCGGCACCACCCGCTTCTGGGACATGTACTGGCACCCGACGGCGACCGCCCGGGCGGTCGAGGACGCCGGCCTGCGGGCCACGATCGGCGGCCCGCTCTTCGATGCCGCCGGCGGTACCGCCGAGATGCAGGAGACGGCGCTGCGAAGCCTCGAGGAGCTGGGCGAGCTCGGGCCGCGGATCGCGCGGGCGCTCTGCCCGCACGCGATCTACACGGTCAGCGAGGAGCTGCTGCGCTGGACGGCGGAGACGGCGGCGGAGCGGGGCCTGCCGATCCAGATCCACCTCTCCGAGACCGAGCAGGAGGTGACCGACTGCGTCGAGGCGCACGGGGAGCGCCCGGCCGCCTACCTCGACCGCCTCGGCCTGCTCGGACCGCGGACCGTCCTCGCCCACGGGGTCTGGCTGGACGAGGCCGAGCTCGAGCTGATCGCGGCGCGGGGCTCGACGCTGGTCAGCAACCCGGTCGCGAACATGAAGCTCGCGGTCGGCGGCGACTTCCCCTATCCGGCGGCGCGACGCCTGGGAATCCCGGTCGGCCTGGGCACCGACGGCGCCGGCTCCAACAACTCGCTCGACCTGCTCGCCGACGTCAAGGTGTTCGCGCTGCTCCAGAAGCACGCCGCGTCCGACCCGACCGCGATCGACGCGGCCGAGGCGTGGGAGGTCGCGACCGGCGCGCGGGCGCCCCTGCTCGGCGCCACGCCGCTGGAACCGGGGGCGCCGGCGGACTTCCTGCTGCTGCGGCCCGGCTCGCCGGAGCTGAGCTTCGGCGACCTGCGGGCGGGCCTCGTCTACGCCGCGAGCGGCTCGATCGTCGACACCACCGTCGTCGCCGGCCGGGCCCTGATGCGCGGCGGGCAGGTGCCGGAAGCAGATGATGTGATCGCCCGCGCGGTCGAACGAGCCCGGCGGCTCGGCCTCGGCTCCAGGTAGGCACAGCGGGCGGCGCGTCGAATCAGAGGCACGTGAGCGCCGAGTCGCAACGACTGCCGGTCGTCTACGAGCCCGGCATGGACGCGCGCAGCACGCGCGTCGCCGAGCGGCTCAACGCGCCGATGATGATCGCCGCGGCGCTGACCATCCCGATGGTCGCGATCGGCGAGTCCCACCCCGGCGGCTGGTTGAAGACCCTTGCCGTGACCCTCAACTGGGTCACCTGGGTTGCCTTCGCGTTCGAGCTGGTGGTGATGCTCGCCGTAGTCCCCGACCGACGCCTCTGGCTGCGGCACCACCCGCTCGACCTGGTGATCGTCGTCTTCACCCCGCCGCTGCTGCCGGCCAGCCTCCAGGGTCTCCGCGCCCTGCGCCTGCTCCGCCTCCTGCGCCTGCTTCGCCTTGCCCAGCTCTCGCGCGAGGTCTTCTCGCTGGAGGGCCTGCGCTACGCGATGCTGCTCGCGCTGCTGACCGCGATCGGCGGCGGCGCCCTCTTCGTCGCCTTCGAGAAGCACGCGCAGCACCTCAGCGTCTGGGACGGGATCTACTGGTCGGTGACGACGATGACCACGCTCGGCTCCAACATCTACCCGACCACGACCGGCGGCGAGGTCGTCTCGACCTTCATCCTGATCGTCGGGATCGGCTTCGTGGCGCTGCTGACCGGCGCCTTCGCGCAGCGCTTCCTCGGGCCGGAGATCGCCGAAATCGAGGCGGAGCTGGAGGCCGAGCAGCTCTCTGTCGAAGCGATCGCCCTGCGCGAGCTGCACAGCGTCCGCGAACAGCTCGAGGCCCTGGAGATCGCGATCGAGCGAATGGTCGACGAGCGCGCCGCCGGATAACTCTTCCGCTGTTCCTTTGCCCAGTTATTTAGGGCAAAGGAACAGCGGAAGCTCGATGCCCCGCGGGACTCAGGCCTCAGCGTCGCCGCGTTCGGCGATCTTTCGCTCCAGCTCCGCCATCACGTCCGGGTCGCGCAGGGTCGTCACGTCGCCCAGCTCGCGCCCTTCCGCGATGTCGCGCAGCAGGCGGCGCATGATCTTGCCGGAGCGGGTCTTCGGCAGGTCGCCTGACCAGATCACCCGTTTCGGCCGCGCCAATTTCCCGATCCGCTCGGCGACGTGCGCGCGCAGCTCCTCGATCAGCGCCTCGTCCCCCTCGTGCTCGCCCTCCAGCGTCACGAAGGCGCAGATCGCCTGCCCGGTCTGCTCGTCGGACTGGCCGATCACCGCCGCCTCGGCGACCTTCGGGTGGGAGACGATCGCCGACTCCACCTCGGCGGTCGAGAGCCGGTGCCCGGAGACGTTGATCACGTCGTCGATCCGCCCCAGCACCCAGAAGTAGCCGTCGGAGTCGCGGCGGGCGGCGTCGCCGACCAGGTAGGTCTCCTTGCCGAAGCGGGAGAAGTAGGTCTCGACGAAGCGCTCGTCCTCGCGATAAAGCGTGCGCAGCATCCCCGGCCAGGGACGGCGCAGCACCAGGAGCCCCTCGCTCTCCTCGACCTCCTCGCCCCCCTCGTCGAAGACGGCGGCGTCGATGCCCGGCAGCGCCACCGTGGCCGACCCGGGCTTGGTCGCCGTGATCCCCGGCAGCGGCGAGATCATGATCTGGCCGGTTTCGGTCTGCCACCAGGTGTCGACGATCGGGCAGCGCTCGCCGCCAATCGCCTTGTGGTACCAGAGCCACGCCTTCGGGTTGATCGGCTCACCGACCGAGCCCAGCAGGCGCAGGGAGGTGAGGTCGTGGCGGGCGGGGTACTCCGGCCCCCATTTCATGCAGGCGCGGATCGCGGTCGGCGCGGTGTAGAGGATCGTCACCCCGTAGCGTTCGACGATCTCCCACCAGGCGTCTCTGTCGGGGTAGTCGGGCGCCCCCTCGTAGAGCACGCTGGTCGCGCCGTTGATCAGCGGCCCGTAGACGATGTAGGAGTGGCCGGTGACCCAGCCGACGTCCGCCGCGCACCAGTAGACGTCATCTTCGGGCTTCAGGTCGAAGACGTAGCGGTGGGTGCAGGCGACCCCGGTCAGGTAGCCGCCGGTGGTGTGGAGGATGCCCTTCGGCTTCGCGGTCGAGCCCGACGTGTAGAGGATGTAGAGCGGGTGCTCGGCGCCCACCGGCTCCGGCGGGCACTCGGCCGCGGCGGCCGCCATCGCCTCGTCGAACCAGACGTCGCGGCCCTCGCGCATCTCGCACTCGGCGCCGGTGTGGCGGACGACGAAGACCGTCTCGATCGAGGGCGCGCCCCCAAGCACCTCGTCGACCTGGGCCTTGATCGGCGCGGTCCTGCCCTTGCGCCGCGCCCCGTCGACCGTGACCAGCGCCTTCGCGTGGGAGAACTCCATCCGCTCCCGCACCGCCTCGGCCGAGAAGCCGCCGAAGACGACGTTGTGGACGGCGCCGATCCGGGCGCAGGCCAGCATGGCGACGACCACCTCGGGGATCATCGGCAGGTAGATCCCGACCACGTCCCCCTTCTCGATCCCGTGGTCGCGCAGCGCGTTGGCGAAGCGCTGCACGTCGGCCAGCAGCGCGGCGTAGGTGAGGTCGCGCTCCTCCCCCTCCTCGCCGCGCCAGTGGTAGGCGACCCGCTCCCCCCGTCCCGCTTCGACGTGGCGGTCGAGGCAGTTGGCCGAGGCGTTGAGCCGCCCGTCGGCGAACCACTTGTAGAAGGGCGGGTTGGAGTCGTCGAGCCCCTCGCTCGGCTCGACCTCCCAGTCCAGCAACTCCCTCGCCTGGCGCAGCCACCACGCCTCGGGGTCGGCGGCCGCCTCCTCGTAGACAGCCGGATCGCTCCACAGCGCCCGCTCCCGAAACTCCGCGGAGGGCGCGAACCGCTCCACCTCGAGCAGCGCCGTCAGCTCCCGCTCGAGGTCCGGATGACTCGCCTCAGTAGCCATGCGCCGTACCGTACCCGCCCCGCAGCCGCTCCGCTGTTCCTTATCCCCGTTATATGGAGCTAAGGCACAGCGCAGCTGCAGTTTCTAGGTTGCGCTGTTCCTTTGCCCTGTTATGTGGGGCAAAGGCACAGCGCCGGGTTAGAGGGCGAAGATCAGGGAGCAGGTTATGCCCGCGACTATGCAGTAGATGCCGAACGGCGTGAGGCGGTTGGTCTCGAAGAAGCGGAGCAGGAACTTGACGGCGAGGTAGGTCGTCAGCCCGGCGGCGAGGGCGCCGAAGAGGGCGGGGCCGCGCACCCCGTTGCCCGTCGGGCCCAACAGCTCGGGCAGCTTGAGCACCCCGGCGGCCCCGATTATCGGCGTCGCGAGCAGGAACGAGTAGCGGGCCGCGTCCTCGTTGGAGAGGCCGAACAGGAGACCCCCTCCCATCGTGATCCCGGAGCGCGAGATGCCTGGCACCAGCGCCGCCACCTGCGCAGTTCCGATGCCCAGGGCCTGCCTCCAGCGCAGCTTGGCGATGCGGCTGTCCGAGTCCCCGACATTCTCGCCGGGGCGCGGTGGACGCTTGCGGAAGCGCTCGAAGACCAGCAGCAGCACGCCGTTGAGGATCAGGAAGGCCGCCGCCGAGGCGGCGGACGCAAAGAGGCTGCGCAGCGGGTGCTCGAGCAGCAGCCCGATCACGCCGGCCGGGATCGTCCCCACCACCAGCAGCCAGCCGAGCCGGGCGTCGCTGTCCTCGCGGCCGATCTGGCGGTCGCGCAGAGACCGCCCCATCCCCTTGAAGATCCGCATCCAGTCGCGGAAGAAGAAACCGAAGAGGACGATCGCGGTGGCGCAGTGGGTGGCGACGAGGAAGGTGAGAAAGAACTGGTCGTTCTGATGGATGTCCCAGCCAAAGAGCCGCGGCGCGATCACGCCGTGACCGAGGCTGGAGATCGGGAACGGCTCGGCGAAGCCCTGGATCAGGCCAAGCACGATCGCCTGGAAGTAGGAGATGGGGTGCATCGCGGCGGCCGCTTACGCCGAGGTCGTTTCCGACGGGCCGCTCTGGAACCAGGCGAAGATGAAGCAGGCCACCGCCACCACGAAGGCGGCGATCCCGTGCTTGGCGTGATGGTGGCTGGAGCCGGCCTCGTGCCCCGGGAAGAACGAGGGAAGCGAGCCGGCCGGCTCGACCCAGTAGATCACCGCGATCGCCAGGAAGACGATCCCGAGCAGGACGGCGGGCAGGATCAGGTTTCGGCGCTTGCTGCTCATCGGTACGGGACGAGGGCCTCCGCGAGCGCGAAGCTAGCCCCGCCGCCTAAACGGCCGCTTAACCGTACCCCGAACGCCGGATCAGTAGCCGGCCGGGTGGCGGGCGATGAAGCCGGCGGTGGAGTCGACCGGCGAGGAGTGCCAGCGGGGACCGGGACCGCCCACCGTGTCGAAGGCCAGCCCGGCGATCGTCATCCAGGCGTGGCCGGAGTTGGCGTAGACGGTGATCCAGCGCCCCGGCCCGGGCACGCCCCAGGTCTCCAGCCCGGTCGAGTCGAGCGGGCTGGAGAGGAAGCCGCCGCCGTGCAGCGCGAAGCTGACGGAGCCGGAGCAGTCGTAGCCCGAGGAGCTGAAAGAGCCGTGCCCGCCGCCCCATATATATGGAGTGGTGGCGATCGAGTTGGCGGCGCCGATCGCCGCCTGCACCGCCGCGGGGGCGGCGCTCGGCGCGCTCGCCTGGCTCGGGGAGATGTAGTTGGCGGTCTCGCCCGGGGTCAGCGGGGGCGGCGTACCCGCGGGGACCGGCATGCCGGCGGTCGCCATCTGCGAGGAGATCGAGGCGAGGTTGTCGTTCAGCGCCTGCGCGCGGGACTCCAGCGCGTCGAGCGCCCGGCGCCGCTGCGCCTGCGCCGCCTTCAGGTCCGCGAAGCGCGCCTCCGCCTCGGCCCGCGCCGCCGCGGCCTGGCGCTCCTTGACGGCGATCGCGTCGCGGGCGTCCTTGATCCGGGCCCGCGCCGCGGCCAGCCGCTGCACCGCGGTCCTCACCTGGTTCCGCAGCGCCTTCACCCGGCCGACCACCGAGTTGTCGTAGTCCTGGATCCGGTTCAGGTACTCGGTCTGCGTCGCCAGGTCCGACCAGCTGGTGGACTCGAGGATCGCGTTGACGACGTCGGGGCTGCCCGACTCATAGATCGCGACCAGCCGCTGGCGCAGCACGCCGAGCGCCCGCTGCAGCTGCGCGCGGACCACCTCCAGGTGGTGGCGCTGGCGGGCCAGCGCCGCGGTCGCCCGCTTCAGCTCGGCCTGCTTGGCGGCCAGCTCGCCCTCCAGCGCCGCCTGGCGCTGGCGCAGCGCCGAGACCTCGCCGATCATCGAGTCGATCGCCTTGTTCTGCGCGGCGATCGTCGCCGACAGCGAGCTGCTGCTCCGCTGCACGTGGGAGAGCTTTCCCTGCGTGGCCTGGAGCTGGGACTGGAGGTCCTTGGCGGGGGCGCTGGCGCCGCCGAGGCAGAGGACCGCAAAGACGAGCACCGCGAGCAGCAGCGCCCTCGAGTCGCGAGAGGCGAGATGCATGAGCGCGGCAGGCTAGCTAAATCGCCAAAAAAATGTTAGGAGTTGCTAATAACTTGCAACATCGGTTGCGGTTTAGGCTCTTCGAGCCGTGGTCAACGTCCTCGTCCTCGCCTTCGCCTCCGCCATCTCGCCGGCCATCCTCGCCGTCGTCATCGTCGTGCTCAGCCGGCCCAGGCCGCGGCGACTGCTGCTCGCCTACCTGGTCGGCGGCCTGCTGACCAGCATCGCCGTCGGCGTCGCCATCGTCACCTCGCTCAACGGGCTGAACGCCGTCTCCGGCTCCAGCCCGGCCGCCGACCCGATCGTCAACTTCACGGTCGGCGCGCTGGCGCTGATCGTCGCCTACGTGCTGGCGACGGACCGCGACGCCGGGCTCGAAGAGCGCCGCCGGGAGAAGCGCGCCGCCCGCCCCGCCCGCGACCCCTGGTCCGAGCGGGTCCTCAACCGCGGCACCGCGCCGATCGCCTTCGCGGTGGGCGTCGCGCTCAACCTCCCCGGCGCCTTCTACCTGGTCGCGCTAAAGGACATCGCCGAGAGCCAGCAGGGGTTCGGCGCCCAGGCGTTCGCGATCGTCCTCTTCAACCTGATCATGTTCGTGCTCGCAGAAGTCCCCCTGCTCGGCTACTCGTTCGCCCCGGAGGCGACGAAAGTCAAGGTCGAGCAGCTCAACGCCTGGATGTCCAGGCACGCACGCCAGATCGTGATCGGGATCGCCACCGCGATCGGGATCTACCTGATCGCGCGGGGCGTGGTCGCGGTCGTTTAGGCCAGCAGCTTGGCCTTCGCCTGCTCGAATTCCTCGCTGGAGATCGCGCCCTTCTCCTTCAGGTCGTGGAGCTTGGCCAGCTCGTCCGCCGAGGAGGTGTGCGCCGTCTCGCGGATGTAGGCGTCCATGTGCTGTCTGGCCTCGGCCTGCGCTTTGATCGTCCGGTCGCGCATCCCTTCCCCACGCGCGATCAGGTAGACAAGCGCCGTCAGGAAGGGGATGAAGACGAGGAAGAGCACCCACGCCGCCTTCGCCCAGCCGGAGAGCTCGTGGTCGCGGAAGAGGTCGGAGAGGATCGTGATCAGGATCCAGATCCAGACCACGAAGAAGAAAATCTCGAGCGCCAGCAGAAGCGCGTCACCCAGGGAGAAATCTGCGAGGAGCATGGCAGTGTCCTTTCAGGAGGTTGCGCCTGACGAAAGAGAACCGCGGCTACTGCCGTCGCGAGGTTGAGGCTGGAGACGCCGGGTTTCATCGGGATGCCGAGGCGGGCGTCGGCTCTGACGAGGAGGCCGGGGCTGAGGCCGTGGCGCTCGGCGCCGAAGGCGAGGATCGCGCGGGGCGGCAGCTCGGCCGGGCGGAGGGGGTCGCCCTCGGGGTCGATCGCGATCAGCGGGCGGTCGCTGGCCGGCAGCTCCGCGACCGATGCCACCGGCAGGGCGAAGTGGAGCCCGGCCGCCCCGCGCACCGCGTCGGGGTGCCACGGGTCGTTGTGCCCGGTGGTGAGGATGGCGGCCGCGTCGGCGGCGGCGGCCACCCGCACGCAGGCCCCCATGTTGCCCATGTTGCGCGGGTCTTCGAGCAGCACGACCGGGGCCGGCCGGCTGTCGGCCAGGGCCGCGGCTACGTCGACCCGCGGGCGCCGCGCGATCGCGACGACCCCGGTGCGTGGCGCCCGCGGCACCAGCTCCGCCAGCACTTCGGGATCGACCGGCCTCACCCGTTCCCGCAGCGCGCCCGCCAGGTCCGGCGCCAGGTCCTCCGCCAGCTCCTCCACCTCGCCGAGGTCGGCCGCGACCGCCTCCACCACCTCGGCCCCGAAGCGCAGCGCGTGCTTCAGCGCGTGGAATCCCTCCAGAACCACCAGCTCCGAATCGCGGCGGGCCCGCCGGAAGCGCGGGATCAGCAGATCGTTCACCGCCCAATCATCCCCCGAACCGTTCCGCTGTTCCTTTGCCCAGTTATTTAGGGCAAAGGAACAGCGGAACGACGGGATGGATCGCGCCATGGGGACACGGATTACGCTCGCGTTCCCAATCAGGGCGGGAATATTAATTCGGTACTGGATCGTCCACGGACAGCCTATGGAGTGTACAATCGCGTTTACCTGAAACAGAGTTGTCTGCACTCGGGAGGAGTCCCATGGCCCCCACTTCGACCAACGGCAACAAGGCTAGCGCCCCGCCCGCGGACCTCGGCGAGCTGATCACGAAGGAGCGGCTGCCCGCCGGCCGCCAGAGCCTCGCGGAGCCCCTGGTCGCCCGCTCCCAGCGCGAGCGCATCCTCGTCTCGATGGCGCAGAGCTGCGCCACGAAGGGCTACGTCGCCACCACGATCGCCGACATCTGCGAGCCGGCCGGCGTCTCCCGCGCCACCTTCTACGAGCTGTTCAAGGACAAGGAGGCCTGCTTCCACGCGGCGATGGAGCTGTCGCTCGCCGACGCGATGGGGACGATCGTCGAGGCATACTCACCCGACAAGCCGTGGGCGACGATGGTCCGCGACGCGACCGCCGCCTTCCTCAAGCTGCTGGCGGAGCGCCCCGCCTTCGCCCGCATGGCGCTGGTCGAGGCGCCGTCCAGCGGCGAGCGCGCCTTCGAGCTCTACGCGTCCGGCAAGCGGGTCCTGCTCGCCCTGCTCGACAAGGGCCGCGACGACCCGCTCGAGGACGAGGCGCATCCCCTCCAGCGCCGGGCGCGCCGCCATCTCCGCCGCCGAGTCCCTGATCGTCGGCCAGATCCTCGCCGGCAACACCGAGCGCCTGCCCGAGCTGCTGCCGGACATCGTCTACATCACCGTCGTCCCCTACCTCGGCCAGGAGGAGGCCCTGCGCCAGTCGCGCGAGGCCGAGAAGATGGTGCGCAGCGAGGGGTAGGCCGGTGGCGCGGGGGGAAACGGCCCAGGGAGGCCGACGCACGGTGGCGCCCCCCAAGCGGGCGCCACCGGCTGCCGCGCGAGGTCGTCGTCCAATCGCAGCGGGAGCGGCTGCTGGACGCGATGATCCGGGTCGTCGCCGAGAAGGGCTACGCCGCCACGACGATCGCCGACGTGACCAGGGCCGCGGGCGTCTCGCGCACGACCTTCTACGAGCTGTTCGACGACAAGGAGGCCTGCTTCCTCGCCGCCTACGACCGCATGGTCGACACGCTGGTGCGGCGCGTGACCGCCGCCTATGAGCGCCAGGACACCCAGTGGCCGGAGCGGGCGCGGGTTGGCCTTGCCGCTCTGCTGGAGGCGCTGGCGGCCGAGCCCGAGCTGGCCCGTCTCGCCTTCGTCGACGTCGGCGCCGCCGGGCCGGCGGCCCAGCGCCGCTACCGGGCGGCGGTGCAGCGCTTCACCCCGCTCTTCGACGAGGGCCGCGACTTCGCCCCCGGCGGCCGAGCCCTGCCGCCGAACACCTCGCGGATGGCGATCGGCGGGGTGACCGGACTGATCGCCGACGAGCTGGTCGCGGGCCGGGCGAAACAGCTTCCCGACTTGCTTTCTGACGCCCTTTTTGCCACGCTGATGCCATACGTCGGCCCGTATGCGGCTGCCAGGGAGGTGGGCGAGACGACTAGATAAACGTCTTCGTACACACGCCGCTATGATCCATATACCTGGCAGTTTCCCTCCTGCAGCCTGGCCGATGGCAACCTCCGAAACACGGCGCGATCTCCTCCTGGCGGCGATGGTGCGCGTGGTCGGCGCCAAGGGATACAAGGCGACCTCCGTCGCCGACGTGATCGAGGAGGCAGGCGTCTCCCGCGCCACCTTCTACAAGCACTTCGAGGACAAGCACGAGTGCTTCCTCGCCGCCTACGACGTGGTCGTCGAGCAGGTGATGGAGCAGGTGACCGCCGACTGCGACGGCAGCCAGCCGTGGATGCAGCGGATGCGAGACGGGCCTGGCGAACATGGTCCAGCTCTTCGCGCTCGACCCCGAGCTGGCCCGGATGGCGATGGTCGAGGTTGCGGCGGCCGGCGCCGACGCGCAGGCAGCGCCACTGGAACGCCGTCGCCCGCTTCACCGAGTACCTCGAGGACGGCCGCGCCCTCGCCGGCGAAGGACCTGCCCGAGAGCATCTCGCTGATGTCGGCCGGCGCCGTCGCGGGCCTGATCTTCGACGAGCTGCTGGCCGGCCGGGCCGAGCAGCTGCCGGACCTGCTCCCCGACCTCCTCTTCGCGATGCTCGTCCCCTACATCGGCCCCACGCCGCGGCGGAGGAGATGCGGCGGGTGGCCGCGGCGGGCTGAACTACCAGATCACGCGCTCCGGGTCGACCTCGCGCAGCCGTCGATCGGCGGTTACGAGGTGCGCGTCGTGCTCGACCGCAGTTGCGTAGATGAGACGGTCGATCGGGTCGCCGTGGAACTCAGCGGGGTCGAGCGAGCCGGCGCGGAGGGCTATCGAGAAGGTCGAGGGCAGAACCTGCACCTGATGGACGCGCAGTGCGTCGACGATCCACCTTCGGATCGAGCGATCCACAGTCACCCGTCCGCGTACGGCCAGGTAGGCAAGCTCCTGCACGGAAGCGGTGCTGAAGGCCAACTCAGCCTCTTTGGCCGTGGTCATTTTGCGGGCCCGCGGGCTGAGGAGATCGGGGGTCCCCGCCAGCCACATCAGAGCATGGGTGTCGAGGACGATCAATCGTCCTTCTCCATGTCCCAGGGGCCCATCGAGAAATAGATCAACTCCTCATCGGACATGTCGGTCTTGACGCTGCCCCGCAGGTCATCGACGCCCAGCGGGGGCTCAACCCGGGCAACGGCGCGACCGTGCTTGGTGATGACAAGCGGCTCCCCGGTCTCGGCGACCTCGTCGAGCAGCCGCAGGCAGCGAGCCTTGAACTGAGTGGCGGTGATTTCTTTCTCCATGACCGTGGTCACGGTACCATAGTCACCAACGAGAGGTGACAGGTCCATACCCTTCAAAGCTCTGGGCGCGCCAAGTTCTCCCCCTGAGGAGCTAAGCGGCGGCGGAAGAGATGCGGCGGGTGGCGGCCGCGGCGGGCGTGAGCGGTGGCGGTGGCCATCTCTTCCGGGCCGAGGTACGACGCGAGGACGTAGGCGCTGAGCTGCGGCGCCAGGCCGGGCAGGAGGCCGGTGGCGCCGCTGAGGATGTGGGCGCCGGCTATCGCGGCGACGTTGTCGACCAGGGTCGCCTCGGTCGCCTCGGGCAGTCGCGTCGCCTCCGGGCGACCCTCGCGCCCAGCGCGCAGCAGCGCCGCGGCGCGCTCGGCATTGGCGTGCTGGCGCGCAGCCATCGCCGCACCCGACGCCCGCGCCTCAAGGGTGAAGAGCCGCGCCGTGAAGGGTTCGGCGGCGAGAAAGCCCAGGGCGGCGGCGATCGCCGCGTGGACCTGCTCAGGCCACCCCCCTGCCCCCGCAGCCGCCTTCGAGCCCGCCGTCCACAACCGCGCCGAGGCGTCGTCGTAGGCGGCCAGCAGACAGTCCTCCTTGTCGTCGAAGAACTCGTAGAAGGTCTTCCGCGACATGCCCGCGTTTTCGATCACGTGCTCGACCGTCGTCCGTGCATATCCGTGCTCCGCCAGGGCCTTCGCCATCCCGGCAAGCAGCCGCTGCCGCTGGTTCTCCCGCACCGCCTCCCGAGGAATCCGGTGCCGGCCCCGCGGGAGCTGCTCGATCCGCTTCTGAACCCTTTCGTACATCAACACGACCAAGGATAGACAATGAGTTTCCCTGTCAAGCGAACGCTTACCTGCCGCCATCCGACGGAAGGTTCGGAACCCTGTCCCCTTCCGCTCCCTACTGGCTGGGGCTTGGGCTTGGGACGCCGCCTCCCACGCCAACTGTCGGGGGAGGCGCGGGGGTTGGCGCCGGGGTGGGTGCGGGGCGGGGTTGGGGTTGGGCTCGGCGTCGGAGACGGGGTCGGGGAGGGCGCGGGAGTCGCGCCCTGGTGGGAGCTCGGCGCGTTCTTGCTGGGCTTGTTCGGCGTCTTGGTGGTGGTGCTGGGAGTCTTCGGCAGCGAGTAGGACGAAGACGTGTGGTCGCTGTGCAGGCCCGAGAGGGTCGGCAGACTGCTGGGCACGGGGAAGTCGGGGCAGTTGCCGGCCGCCGCCGCCTCCATGAAGGAGCGCCAGATCGGGCCCGCGGTCGGGCCGCCGAAGCCGGTCGGGTCGCGCGACTCGGGGTGGCCGACCCAGACGGCGGTCGAGTAGAGCGGCGTGTAGCCGGCGAACCAGGCGTCGGACTCGCCCTCGGAGGTGCCGGTCTTCCCCGCCTCGGAGGCGCAGCCGATCGAGGTGTAGCCGGCGCCGGTGCCCTGGGTGATCACGCCCTCCAGCAGTTTCGTCACCTCGTATGCCTGGCCTTCGGTGAGGACGCGGTCGCCGGAGTCGGGGTTGGTCTCGTCCACCTTGCCGCCCGGGAACTCGACTTTGCTGACCGCGGTCGGCGCGTGGTGGACGCCGCCGTCGGCGAGGGTCGCGTAGCCGTCGGCCATCTCCAGCGGGGTGACGCCGACGCGCAGACCGCCGATCGCCTCCGCCGGCAGGGACTGCAGCGGCGAGGTGATCCCCATGTCGTGCGCGGTCTTGGTGACGTTCTCGGGCCCGACGTCGAGGTCGAGCTGGGCGAAGACGACGTTGACCGAGTTATAGGTGGCGTCGGCCAGGGACATCGTCCCCAGACCGGGCTCGGCGTTGTTGACCGTCCAGGTGCCGCCGCCGGGGACCGTCAGCGTCTTCGGCGAGGTGCCGTCGTAGTAGGTGCTGTAGGGGTCGACCCCCTGCTTGATCGCCGTCGCCAGGACGTAGGTCTTGAAGGACGAGCCCGGCTGGCGGTGCGCCTGCCAGGCGTAGTTGAACTGGCTGTCGCTCGAGTAGTCCTGGGTGGAGGCGAGGGCGACGATCTCCCCGTTGGTCGGATCGACCGAGGCGAGCGCCGCCGCCGGGCCGCCGCCGGAGTAGCAGACCCCGCAGGAGTCGACCGCCGCCTGGGCGCGGCCTGGAGCGTGGGGTCGATCGTCGTGTAGGCCTTCAGCCCACCGTTGCGGACGGTGTTGATCCCGTACTTGTCGATCAGCTCCTGGGAGACGAGGTCGAAGAGGAAGGGGTCGCGGATGGTCTGGTACTTGTGGCCCGGGCTGAGCCCGAGCCCGGCGTGGATCGCGTCGCGGTACCGGAGGGCGCTGATGTAGCCCTGCTGCTCCATCGCCTGCAGGACCTCGTTGCGGCGCGCAAGCGCGGCGCGCGGGTCGATGAAGGGGTTGTACTCGGAGGGGGCCTGCGGCAGGCCGGCGATCATCGCCGCCTCGGTCAGGTCGAGGTCGCGGGCGGGCTTGCCGTAGTAGGTCTGCGCCGCCGCCTCGGCGCCGACCGCGGTCTCCCCGTTGACGGTCCCGTAGGGCGCGGTGTTGAGGTAGGCGGTGAGGATCCAGTCCTTGGAGTGGGCGTCCTCCTCGTCGTTGGCCAGGTGGGCCTCGATCAGCTTGCGCTTGATCGTCTCCTGCGGGTTCTGGATGTAGAGGTTGCGGACCAGCTGCTGGGTGATGGTCGAGGCGCCCTGGACCGGCTTGCCGCCGGCGAGCAGGTCCTTCCAGGCGGCGCGGGCGATCCCCGCCGGGTCGACCCCGCCGTGGTGGAAGAAGTTGTGGTCCTCGATCGCGACCGTCGCGTCCTTGAGGTTCTGCGGGATCGCGCGCGAGGGGACCGGCTGGCGGATGTTGTTGGAGCGGATGAAGCCGATCAGGCTGCCGTCGGCCGCGTAGATCGCCGAGGAGCGGCCCTTCTGGACCGGTTTGAGGCTGGAGAGCGGCGGCGCCGAGTCATAGACCTTGATCGCCCAGCTCGCCGCGACCCCGCCCGCGACGAAGAGCAGCCCGCCGAGAGCCGCGGCGGCGACCAGGAGCTTCTTCCAGGCCGAAGGCCGCGCCCTGCTGCGGCGCCGTCTGCGCACCCGAGTTGCCATCCGAAGGAGGATTGCATCCCGGTGACCTCGCCGCCCCGCCGGAAGCGCCTTCGCAGCCGCTCTGTCAATAGGCTCTCGCGCCCACCAGCAGGAGACGCGAAGGGAAAGACCTTGAAACTCGTGATCGCCATCGTTCGGCCGGAGAAGGCGAACGACGTACTGGAAGCCCTTTACCGCGCCAAGGTTCAGGGGATCTCGATGAGCCGCGTCCAGGGACACGGCGGCGAGCTCGACCGGGTGGAGACCTACCGCGGCACGACCGTGAAGATGGAGCTCTCCGAGAAGGTCCGCTTCGAGATCGCCGTCTCCGATTCCTTCGTCGAGCCGACGATCGAGGCCCTCCGCGAGGGGGCGCGGACCGGGAAGGTCGGCGACGGCAAGATCTTCGTCCTGCCGCTGGAGCGCGCGGTCCGCATCCGCACCGGCGAGACGGACAAGGGCGCGGTCACGCCGGTGGGCACGTGACGGGCCGCGGTCCACATCAATTCCGGCGACACGGCCTGGATGCTCGTCGCGACGGCCATGGTCCTGATGATGACGCCGGCGCTCGGGCTCTTCTACGCCGGCCTGGTGCGATCGAAGAACACGCTCAACACGTTCATGATGTGCATCGCCGCGATCGCGGTCGCCACCGTGATGTGGGCGCTCGTCGGCTACTCGCTCGCCTTCGACGGCGACAACGGGCTGATCGGCGGCTTGGGCCACGCGTTCCTGCGCGGCGTCAGCTTCGAGCCCCGCGCCGGGACGACGATCCCGCAGCTGCTCTTCATGGCCTTCCAGGCGACCTTCTGCATCATCACCGTCGCGCTCGTCTCGGGCGCCGTGGTGGAGCGGATGCGGTTCGGGGCGTTCCTCGTCTTCGCGGCGCTGTGGTCGGTGCTCGTCTACGCCGTGCTCGCGCACTGGGCGTTCGGCGGCGGCTGGCTGCCAGGCGCACGGGACGCTCGACTTCGCCGGCGGCGTGCCGGTGGAGATGGGGTCGGGCTTCTCGGCGCTGGCCGCGGCGCTCGTGGTCGGGGCGCGAAAGGACTACGGGCGGCAGGCGCTCCTGCCCCACAACGCCGTCTACGTGCTGCTCGGCGCCGGCCTCTCTGGTTCGGCTGGTTCGGCTTCAACGGCGGCAGCGGCTTCTCGACCGGGCACGCGAGCGTGCTCGCCTTCACGAACACCCTGCTGACGCCGGCCTGCACGCTCGTCGTCTGGTTCGTGCTCGACCTGCTCCGCGGCAGGAAGGTGACCGCGATCGGCGCGGCCACCGCGATCGTCGTCGGCTGCGTCGCGATCACCCCCGCGGGCGGCTTCGTCAGCCCGGGGTGGGCGATGCTGCTCGGGGCGCTCGCGGCGCTGCCGAGCTACGCGGTGATCGTCTGGCGGACGCGCACCCGGGTGGACGAGACGCTCGACGTCCTCGCCGCCCACGGGATCGCGGGCTTCACCGGCATCCTCTTCATCGGCTTCTTCGCCCAGCTCGCCTGGAACGGCGTCTCGAACGGGCTCCTCTACGGCGACGCCGGCCAGCTCGGCTGGCAGGCGCTGGCGGCGATCGCGGCGCCCGCGTACGCCTTCACGGCGACGTTCGTGCTCCTGCGGCTGATCGGGCTCGTCATGCCGCTGCGCGCGACCGAGAACCAGGAGGCCCAGGGGATGGACATCATCCAGCACGGCGAAGAGGCCTACGTGACCGGCGAGGGCGCGATCCTCATCGTCCCCGACGGAGAGGCCGAGGCTTTGTCCTTGTAGCTCCGCTGTTCCTTTGCCTCCCTATAGAGGTAAAGGAACAGCGGAAGCTGGGATCTGCCGCTGCGCTGTGCTTAGCAATACGTAGCTTGTTATGTAACATTACTTGGCTCAGTCGTCTAGCCGCGTGAGTAGTCCCGAGATATAAGATCCGGGTGAGGCGGAAGGAGTTGGAACTGAAGGAGTCCGGTT
>CAVTIG010000005.1:0-146021 GCA_963734745.1 uncultured Solirubrobacterales bacterium
TCATCAACAGTAATAACAGGGACGCCCATCTGCTTTGACTTGGCGACCATCTCCATGGCCATTTTGGATCGTGGGCGACATCATATTCGGTGAAAGTCACGCCCTTTTGCGAGAGATACTCTTTCGCTTTGTGGCACCACGGTCAGGTTCCTGTGGTGTAAATAACTATCTTCTTCTGAGACAAATCCGGCATTGAAACACCTCCATCTAAATGCAATTCGCCAAAAGGCGTAGAACTATTGGCGCGGGCCCTCTTGCTTTCGCAGCAGGGTCACTATTCATGACTGTATGTGTACATGAACATACACGTATATAATATGTGCACCCAAGGGCGTTGTCAAGCACGAGTAGGCGTCCACTCCGAAATGTCACAGTTTTGTTTTGCCCGAAAGGCCGCGTGTTATGACTATTCAATGTAACGATCTCTAAAATATTGAATCGTTGCCGTTCGGCGGTGGGCCGGCCGGTGCTGCCGATAACACTGCGTATTCTATTTTCGCAGGACTTTGGTTCAGGGAGAGAGAAGAATGGTGGTTCAGGTCGGTACGAGGTTCAAGATCACGGCGACCGTGGCTCTAAGACCAGACAGGCCCGGTCTTCAGAAGGACAAGCTTGTCGCCTACGTCGAAAGCGTCAGGGAAGTCGACGATTGGATCGCCGAACATCAGCCAGTCATTTCATTGAAGGTGGAGGACTCATTCAGGGCCGGGACGTCTCGGGCCTGTTTCAAAGCAGCATAACGTTTGCGCCCGGCCGCTATGGCCATTTCTAGGACACCACAGCCGCGGCGAACGGTCGCTCGTACCCCTCGGAGGAGCTGACAGGGTGAAGATCAATAAGAAACAAGAGTTGGTTACCAGGCGCGACTTCGAGGTGCCACGGACGGCCGTATGGAAGTCCTGGACTGTTGCGGAGCGAGAACGCACATCCGTCGAATAAACCATTCAGGGAGGAACCAGGATGCTGAAATTACACACTTATCTCAACTTCAGTGGCAACGTGGAAGAGGCTTTCAATTTCTACAAGTCCGTTTTTGGGGGGCAGTTCGGCTCTGTCACCCGGTTCAAGGAGATGCCCATCCAGGGATGACTATTCCCAGGCAAGACGAGAACAAGATGATGCACATTTCCCTGCCTGTAGGCACAGATGACATGATCATGGCCAGCGATGTTCTCGAATCTCGAGGGCAAAAACTGGTGGTCGGCAACAACGTCGCCATCATGATTTCCCCGGACAGCAAGGACGAGGCTGACAGGGTGTTCAAGGCACTCTCCGCAGGGGGCAAGGTCGAGATGGCCATTGCCAACCAGCCCTGGGGTGACTACTACGGAGGTCTCATCGACAAGTTCGGATTCGCTGGATGGTCAACTATGCCTACCCGAAACCCAAGTGATGACCCGATTGGTCAAGCCGTGGGGAGGGGCGAGCCGGTGGTTGCATTCGTTTCGCTCCGGACCGGCTAGCTCACCTTGAGCGGCTCGAATCTAGCTTACCCCGTTCAAGTACGGGGTAAGCTGTGAACGATAGCATCCAAGGTTGGTACAGCGACGAGCAGTGCTCAACGAGCACGGTGCGTCATTGTCGCTTCAGCGTTGCGGCGCCACTCGTTTTGACATCTCCCATTGTGGCCTCGCCCCGATAGTCCAGATGGGAAGCCCCTTCGAGGGTCGCGTCCAGTCTTCCGTTCATATTAATGAGACAGTGGCTCGCACCTGTCAGCTTGATTTTGGCGTTGTGCACCGTAAGGTGATCCAGATCAATGTGACTGGCGCCGGCGGCATCGACCGCGACGTTCTGGACCGCTCCGTTCAAGGCAATCCTGCTGGCGCCAACAATGCGCAGGGTGCCATCGCCGGCAGCGCTGATGTCTCCATCAACCCGGCTGGGCGCCTGAAGCTGCCCAAACCCACGCTCCCCACCGACATATCCGTAACGTTGATTACGCTGGCGCCAGAGAGCGACAGCGCAAACTTCTCACTCGTGTGAAACCCTCTCACCCAAACCCTTGCGGCACCTGAAATGGCAAGCTCACGAAGGTCAGGCATGGCGATACGCGGATGCATCCTCTGGAAGGAACTGCCAGGATGCTTGAGAGGTTAATGTCGTAACTTATGGTGATCTGGTCGCCATTCTGAACGACCTTGACGTTCTTTAACTGCGTCTCGGTGCCGGTTAGGGTCACGCCGAATGAGTCGGAACGAACCACCTCGATTTCCATCGGGAATTTCAACGTGATCCGGTTGAACCCGGTCAAAGAGTAATCCCTTGTGCTCAAATCCTTACCTCCGATCCAGCCTATTGCCACATTCTATCAATCCGCAGGCCAAACGGTCATCACCTGTCAGGGCCTGCTGACGTCGGGCGGCGCAGCGCCCGTTTCACCCTGAGGCGGCTAAAATCTTAGTTACGGTCTCAAGCCAGCAACTCTCGAACGGAGGTGCACCTTGGCCCGAAGTCTCGTCGGCAGCTTCGGCCGCCGTGACCGGTGCCAGACCATTAGCGAAGAACGGCTACAGGGTCGACCTGGTCAAGGGCCTGGTGGTCGACGCTTTGATCCAGTTGCACGCCCCTTGACCTGCCCCTCTCCCCTCTGGTAGAAACCACGCCAGATGAGTTGCCTGGGACCGGCTTGGAGAACCAGGCGTATTTGTCGTTCGCTCAGTTCGCACTCAGCGCAGCGAACATGATCCAGATGACAAGCAGTGGCGGTATCGCGGTATCTTTGTCTGGTCTTTCTTTCAGGAGGCAACTTCAGGCATTGAAACTGATTATCTTCGATATGCAACCAGCACGCTGTGGACTTCGTCCAACTGCACAACGAAGTAACGCACCGGATGCTCGGAGAAGTTCCTGGACATTGAGGCCTGGCTTACTGAGGTGGATCACGCAGGCAGGAGCCAGAGGGACGGCATGCGCAATCTCGCCGAATTGAAGGGCGTGCCGGCACATGTATTTGAGGCAAAGATCCACCAAATACTCGATGAATTTGGCACCGAGTTTGCTGCCAGCTTGCCGGCAGATGCAAGAAACAACATCCTGCCAGGCGTGGAAAACCTCCTGGACATCCTGTCCCACACTGACAACATGCTGATGCTCTACACCGAGATACGCCCGAGGTAATTGAAGCAGTGTTCAGAGCCACCGGTCTGGGCCAGTATTTCGCTTATCGCTTTTCGGGTACCCAGGTGAAAAGGCGTGATGAGATGGTCACCCTTGCCATCGAGAAGGCCGAAGCCGACAGCAAACACAGGTTCAGCGGCAAAGAAGTAATCATCATCGGAGTACTCTGTCTGCGACGTGGAATGCGGCCTGAAATTCAACGCCATGATCATCGGGGTTGCCACCGGATACTACACAGCGAGTCAGCTCAGGGAAGCGGTGTGGACCTCGCCGTGAAACAGTTTGACCAACCGTCAGACAATACTGGAGGCTATAGGCAAGCCAGCAGCGTAGCGGCCATTCGGCCGTGAGTGGAGGCAGGCCCCTGTAGCGAGCCGTACGCAGCTCGGTCTCGTAGAAATCTATCTCCGGCATGCCGGAATCGTACGCTCGCCTCACAGCGAGATCGATGTCGTAGGCCACTCTGACTATCTCGACATCGAAGAAGGCTGCGTCTTCGCCTCCGTACTCGCCTTCAAGTATTCCGTAAGAGGCGAGTGGCTTGTCCAGTGGGTTGCCGACACTGCCGATGTTGAACAGTATTCGGTCGCCGTAGGCCGACTGGAATGCGAAATGGATATCTGCGTATCCGACCACATCCGGCACCATCCCTGACCCGGTGAACGCGGTGTTTTCAAACATGGCCAGGTGTTCTTCCGCCGGGCCCCGTGGTAAACCCGGTGACGGATACCGATTTGAGAAGCGTGAAAAAGGCGAACCCGTCTACCGCTGAGGAGGAATTCAATGATCTGACACCGTCTATACGCCCGTCTTGCCGCGCGGATCTGGCGCCTGTGCCAGCTGACGATCGACACGTCCACGGGTGCAGGCGGAAGCTCCTCGTCCTCATTTGCCAGCATTGCATCCCAGTTGCCGATGGTCAGCTTCTCACAGACATCCTTGCAGACATCGACTGCGGCGGCCGACTGGCCCTTTGCCCACAATGTCACCTAGACAGAAGATCCTGCCTATACCGCGGATGCGTATGTCGTCGAGCACGGCATTCAGCGCCGGCATGTTGCCGTGAATGTCAGAAATCAGCGCGGTGCCGATTAAATCCCCAAGCTGAGCTTTACTCGTGCAATTTCTAGCTGGTCTTGCTCGGTTCAGGCCAAATCGTACTCCGGGGGCAGGACGGGCGCAACATCACAGTTGCCACGATGAAAAGAAAAGACTGCCGCCCGGACGGACAGGACGGGGTTCAAAGCAACGCGGACTTTTGTTGACAATGGACTGCGGTTAGTACCGTGTCTCATAGATGCTCGTATTGGAAAGCTGGCTTGCCAGATGTGAGATTGCGGACCGTAAGGAGGACAACTTTGAAGATCGCGGTAGTGAGCGACGATGGAAAGACGATCAGCCAGCATTTCGGCTGGGGCGTCTTACTAACGTGGTGGTGACGGCCGAGGGTGGAAAAATGACGGCCAAAGAGAACGTGCGACAAAGCCGGACACCACAGCCCTGGGGATGACGGAGCACCATCACGCGCCCGGCGAAAGGCACGGGTTCGATGCAGCAGCACAGTTGAGCCACGCAGGCATGGCAGCAAACATCAAAGACGCGTAAAGGTGGTCATTGCCGGCGGCATGGGCAGAGGCGCCGTTGAAAGCCTCAAAGGGTTCTGGAATCCAGCCTCATTCGACGGAATGCGGAAGACATCGATGAGGCAGTGCGACTTTACCTGGAAGGCAAGATGCCCGATCTGATGGAGAGGGCCCATTAACGAGCCGGGGCGTGAGCGACAATGGCGAAGCTGATAACAGACTACCGGTTTGAGCTCGCCGACGACCCCCATGCCCGGGCAACCTGAACTTTTCCATCGTTGTTACTTTTCCGGTCGATATCAGTGCGGCAATGCCCTACCTTAACGTGAGTCTGCAGGATACCCTGTACGACCATGCGAACGCAATACTGATCGGGATCTTCAGGGAAGGTCAGATATGCTTTGCGGCGGCACGAAATCCGGCTTGGCCTTCAGGGAGAACCGTCGCACGCCAAAGCCATGGCCGCCGATGCCGTTGCACTGGTCAACCGGTGCTGGGATGAGAGAGAGCGCATCACTCCGATCACGAGAGAACGAAAGTCTCCCGCCACATTTGACATCTTCCGGTCGCTCCCAAGAACCAACTGCAAGAAGTGCGGTTGCAACACCTGCCTCGCTTTCGCCGAGGAATTGATGGACGGTAGGAACCGGTCAAGCATTGCCCGTCGCTCGTGGATAAATCCAGAGACCGCATGGTCTCTCTCACACAGGGAACCCCGTAGCATCCCCCATCAGGTTCAGGTGAGAACTTGATTGGGGTCGCTTTATGACCTCGTTCGTGCATTCCTCACCATTTGTCAAAGCGCTCTGCCATCCCATACACTGAGACACGTGGCAGACTTGGAGATATGATCACATTCCTCGGGACGGGTGGGGCCAGATTCGTGATCATCAGCCAGCTCCTGGCTTCGGGGGGAATCTGGCTTAGCCTCAGCGGAACGGAGATCCTCCTGGATCCAGGCCCCGGAAGTATCGTCCAGGCAACCAAGCGCAAGATGAACCCGGAGAAGCTGAACGCCATCATCCTGTCGCACCGTCACCTCGACCACAGCGGCGATGTCAACGTCATGGTAGAGGCAATGACCCACGGGGGGCTGACCGAGAGGGGGTTCCTCTTCGCCCCTTGGACGCTCTCGACCGGAGCCCGTGATGTTCTCCTACCTGAAGAAGAACCTGCAGGGGCTGGTGACGTTGGCGGAGGGAAAATCATATTCCCTGGGAAATGTGTCTTTCAGCACTCCGGTGAAACATATTCATCCCGTCGAGACGTACGGCTTCGTTTTCAAGACCCCCCGCCACACATTTTCGTACATCGCTGACTCGCTCTTCTTCAGGGGCATCGTCCAGCATTACACCGGAGACCTGTTAATCATCAATACGGTGTTTATGCGGCCGGCGATTCCTCTCGGGGCTAACGGCCTCCCGGTGCAGCACCTGTCCGTGCCCGACGCGGCCTACATCATCACTGCTCTAAAGCCCAAGGTCGCCATCCTGACACACTTCGGGATGAACATCTGGAGGGCCAACTGGTGGGAAGTAGCAGAGCAGATGAGCCAGGAAACGGGAATCAAGGTCATCGCAGCACGCTACGGGATGAAGTTCGACCTGGCGAGGCTCGAAGAGCAGCCTGCTGAACACTAAACGTGTTATCCTCAGAACGGGCCACATCACACCAGAGCCTCTGGACCAGTTTTGTAGTTTGGCGAACAAAGACAACGATGTGTATGCGGAGCTCGTGGCAATGAGGGGCAAGACCCCTCCAGGGAACTAAGTCAGGGTACTCGTTAACAGACCCCCTGCACCTGGTAAACAAACCGGCGCGGTACACAGGTGGGGAATGGAACTCCATAGTAAAAGACTGGAACGCAACGCCCTTGCGAATCGCCCGGCTTACCCGGACGCTCAACGAGATCGGCATGTCCAACATGGCTCTGCCCATCCTCTACGATATCCTCAACCGGCAGGACGAACACTGGCCGAGCGTGTCTACGCCCCGTGGGTAGATATGGCCGCGGGCGATGAGAGAATCTGGTATTCCGCTATTCAGTCTGGAATGAAAACACCCGATAAAGGACTTCGACGTTTTGGCTTCTCGCTTGGATATGAACTCACCTACACCAACGTCCTCAATATGCTCGACCTCGCCGGCATTCCGATCCAGCTCGCGAACGGACTAATTTGACCCTCTGGTGATCGTGGAAGCCTGCTCGCCAATCCAGCCCGTAGCCGACTTTTTCGATATGTTCCTCGTCGGAGACGGTGAAGAGGCTGTGGTCGAGATCCTCGAGCAGATTGAGGAGAACAAAGCCGCGGGGAAGTGACGAATTGTGATCGATCTCGCGCGGGAGATGGCTCGCATCAAGGGCGTCTACGTCCCCAGCCTTTACACGCTGGAGTACAACGCCGATGGGACGCTCAAGAGTTTCGAGCCCATTGCGCCCGAGGCCAGCCGAAGGATTCAGAGGAGATTCGTTTGACTTGCCGGCGGCGGTAACCAAGCCGTGGTGCCGTTCATCGAAATCGTCCACGACCGGGGGGCGGTGGAGATACAGCGCGGGTGCAGCAACGGTTGCCGCTTTTGCCAGGCTGGAATTATATACAGGCCGGTCAGGGAAAGACCTCATGCCGAGGTAGTAGAAGCCGTAGGAGAGCTGCCCTGTCAAATTCTGGCTACGATGACATTTCCCTGGGCTCCCCTTAGCAGTGGTCGCGGCGAGCGCCCGTCCGCGGGCGGCGAAGCGCGCCGGGCTCAAGCAGGTGCCCGTGGTGGTTCGCGACGGGTCCGGCGCGCTGGCGGCCGCCGTCGCCGAGAACCTGATCCGCGCCGACCTCGACCCGATCGAGACGGCTCGGGGCCTCCAGCGCCTGGCCGAGGCCGAGAAGCTCGGCACCCACAAACAGCTCGCCGCGCGAATCGGCAAATCCGCCAACTACGTCTCAGAGCGCCTGCGACTCCTGCAGTTGCCCGAGGGCGCCCAGGAGGCGATCGCCGTCGGCAAAGTGCCGGTGGCGGCGGCGAGAAGCACCTGCGAAGAAGGTGGCCGCGGTGTTGCCGCGGGTCGCGGAATGCGTGTGCGAGCTGGCGCAGCGCGGCGAGGTCGACGGCCGCGATCTGGTCGAGCGCTTCGGCGAAGTCCTGGCCGGCGTCGAGCAAGTGGAGTTCACCGATCCCCCGGCCTTCGTCGAGGTCAGCCACGGCAGCGCCTCGATCCCCGATCTGGTCAGCGACCAGGAGCGGGCGGAGGCGCTGATCGAGCGCCAGGAGGCGGCAAGCCCGGATCGTTTCTACGGCCGCGGGTCCATCCGCTTCGCAGAGGCCGATCTTGACGCCGCCCGAGCGGCCGGCTGCCTGCTGGAGTTCGAGTCCGGCTCCGATGACTGGCTCCACTCGCAGGCCTGGATCTGCGACGCCGACTTCACCGTCGACCTGGTCGAACGGGTCGTGGAGCGAGCCGAGAAGGAGGCCGCGAAGCTCGCCAAGGAGCAGGCCGAGCAGGCGGGCGTCGAGGTTCCCGACGCCGGCGAGGGTGCCGACCCCGCCGAGCTCGATCGCCGCCGGCGGGCAAAGGAGCGCGAGGACGCAAAGCAGGCCGCCGGCGTCGCCCGGGGCTTCAACCTGGCGCTGGGCGCGAACCTCGTCAACCGCCGCGGCGCCAAAACCCGCAAGGCCCACAGCCTGGCGCGGGCGAAGGCGATCGCCCTGGTCTTCCTGCGCGACAACGAGAGCCTCGCGGGGGCGGGCCTGCGCCTGGTGCTGCCGCAGCTCGCAGGAGGTCGAGGTCAAACGGCTGAAGTCCGGCGAGCCCCGCGAGAAGGTCACCTACAGCGGCTCGGTCGAGTGCGCCGAGTACCTGCGCAACCGGGTGCAGGAGGCCAAGTCGGCCGACGAGGTTCTCGAGTTGCTGGCCGACGCGCTGCTCGCGGCGGAGTTCGCCGACGAGGCGGCTGTTGCCCGCTCCAACCGGGTCGGTTGGTGGAACCGGGCCGGCCGGGACGCGATCGCGCTGCTGGCCGCCGACGCCAAAGCGGTGAAGCCGCGCCGCCCCCGCAAGCGCGGTTGACGCGCCGTGCGCGGAAGGGCCGGGGGCTGAGATGGGCAACCACGGATCGGATCGTGCAGTCGATCGCCCCTCCGCCGGTGTGCCCTTCCGCGTCGAGGGGGCAAACCGCCACCTCGACGCCTTTCTGCTGCGCCTTGCCCTGATGAGCGAGGAGGAGCGGGTGCGCGCCGCCCGCTTCGGCGGCTTCACCCGCTCCGAGCGCGCGATCTGGGCGGCTCGCTTCCCGGAGGAGGTCCCCCTCGTCAACGGCGAGGTCGAGTGGATCGCGCTCGGACTCGCCGATCTCGACGCCGGATGAAAGACTCGCGGCGTGCCCAGGCAACCGCGCAACTGGAATGACTCCGCGGGCAATGACCCGGAAACCAACCAAGCGCTGCGCGTCTGCGATCTGGTCGGACGCGGTGAGGAAATCCTCGGCGTGCGTCACAATCAAGAGCGTGCCAAGCGTTGGCAGGCATGGTGGAAAGATCTGAGCGATGAGCAAAGAAGCCAATACACGAGAGCCCGCGGGCGTCGACCCCGCAGCCGTGGCTAGGGCAGAAGCGCTCGTCGGCGAAGCGGACGAGTTGCTCGCCGACGCGCTTGCACCCGGCGAGTGGCCCGAGGCCGGAGTCGCCGAGCGTTTCCTCTCTGAGGGCAAGCTCGACCGCGTGCTGGCCCTCTACGGCCAGGCGATGCGCCTTGACCCGGGCGAGCCCGCCTACCCTTGGAACCTCGCCGCGGCGATGAACCGCCTCGGCCTCAACGACCTCGCGCTCGGCTTCATCACCCGCGCTATCCACCTCGCCGCGGCAAGGGGAGAGGAGCAGTGGTCGGGACCGGATGCCCAGCTCGCTCTGGCCGAGGTTGCGATCGACGCCGGGGAATACGACCTCGCCCTCACCGCGCTCGCCCACGCCCGCGCCGGCGATCAGCCCAGCAGGCGCGGGGAGCAGATCGGCGACTTGCTGGGCGAGGTTCGCAGCGTGCAGCGCGATCCCCAGCCCCAGGCCTCCCTCGCCAGCCTGCTCGAGCAGCTTCCGGCGTAGTCGGCTCTCGGCTCCGGCCAAAGCGGCGGGTCTCCCGCCCTGGGTCGCGCTAACGTGAATCCATCTCACGCACCCCGCTTCCAATCCGCTTTCGCCTCAGCAACCGTTCGGTACGCGGCGAGACGTTGCACTGCGACGCCGGAGCCGCCGCGCTTGTCCTGACCAGCTGCTCTGCGGACCTGGGTCTTGAGCTGCGCAGCGCGTATGTGGCCGGCGAGCACTGCGACGAGGTCCTCGTCGCGGAGAGCGCGGTGCGCGGCGACGCCGCGGCCAATCTCGAACCCCGTCGGCTCGAAGACGCGGAGGGCGCTCTTGTCCATCAGCGCCGCCGCATTCTCTACGACCACCTCCAGCGCCTCCAAGACCTTGCCTTGGACGCGGGCCACGAGTTGAGCTTTGACGGCGTCGACGAAGCCGTCACCCAGCTTGACCCGCTCGTCGCCATTCGTTCCTAACCGTCGCCGGCGAACACCCGTCCGCCACGACCGCCACTCGGTCGCGAGCGCCGTGTTGGTACTTACACTCAAGAGCGCCCGAGCAAACCGCCCGTGCCGAACAAGGAGGCAGAGATGAGCAAGCCCAAGCTGAAGCGACCCGCGCCGGGAACCGTGCTCGGCGCGCTCGCCCTGATCGTCGCCGTGGCCGGCAACGCCAACGCGCTTGCGGGTGGCCACCACACTCTGGTGCACAGGGGCGACATCGCCAAGGGGGCGGTGACCGCGCGGGCGCTCGCCAACGGCGCGGTCCATCCGAAGGCGCTCGCCAAGGGAGTGGTGACCGCCAAGGCCCTGCACGCCGGCGCCGTGACCGCGACTGCGTCTGGGGGCGGACTCCGTCACCGCCAACGCGATCGCCCCGGACTCGGTCCACGGCTACGCCCTCGGCCCGGTCAGCGTCCACACCACCCCAATCGCCGACCTCGATAGCTCTGCGGACTTAAGCACCTGGACAGCTTCCAACACCGAAGTCGCCGGCTGTGCGACTGGCGAGCGGCTGCTCAGCGGCGGCGTCACCTTCACCAACCCCGGCAATCGCCGGGTGGGGATCATCGAGTCGCTGCCCTTCAGCAACTCCGGCGTCGAAGGCGTCGTCGGCTCGATCACCAGCGACTCCGGCGGCACCGCAGCCGCCGAGGTGGACGCGATCTGCCTCAAGTAGACCCCTACCGACGCCGCTTCTTCGGAGTCACCCGGACCCGCACCGGCGCGCTGTTGCCGCCAACCCACGGGTAGCCCGCCTGGTCGGGCACCACGGCGCGGAAGCGGTAGGTGATCTTCCGCGTCGTGTGCGTGAAGCGGTAGCTGGCGTGGAACTGGCCCTGCGCGTTGGCGGTCGCGTTGCGGAACGTGACCCAGCGCTTCGAGCCGGGCGGCGCTGCCTGCGAGCACGACGACGCGGCCGCCCGCCCTCGGGCCCGGCACCGATCCCCAGAGCCGAATCCGGTTGCCGTTTCGAGCTTGCGCGGCGAGCGCAGCAGGGTCGGTTGCGCGTGCGCGTAGTAGCGCACGTCGCGGGCCACCTGACTGGCGTCGTGGCGGTAGCCGATCACGACGTCGCGGTTCGGGCCGGGGCGACCTCGTAGTTGTAGCGGCCGGCGGCGTCGGTCTTCACGGTGCCGACCGGCATGGGCTTGGGGTCGAGGCCGGAGGTCTGCGCCTTCACGCAGAGCGTCGCTCCCGAGACCGGGTCACCGGCGTTGTCGGCGAGGCGGCCGGTCACCTCGGCCCCCTGTCCGTAGCCGACCGTGACCTCCTCGGCGTTGGAGGCGGCGAACTGGGCGCTCAGCACGTCGCCGCCCCCGACCGGGGAGTTGGTGCAGGAGTTGTCGACGTTGACGGTCTGGGGATCCGAGCAGGTGGTGTTGGGATTGCTCAGCGTTGCGAAGTCGCGAGGCGCAGACCTGGACGGTGTTGGCGCCGTCGTGGAAGGGATAGGCCTGGGTGTCGAGCGTCCAGCCGGCGCTGACGTCGGTGGGGCAGGGAGTGACCTGCGGCGGCGACTGTCCCTTTGACGCTCGGGTTGTTGACGTGTGGCGACATCGCAGTTGGAGGTCTTCGGCTGGCCTGCGGGCAATCCGTTGACCGAGACCGAGACGTTTCTGATTCCGCCGCCCTGGTCGTGGGCATCGACGCTCAGGTCCTGGTGGCCGCGGATCACGTTGCCCGAGAGCAGCGAGCCCTGCAGATCGGAGAGAGTCGGCGCGACCGGGTCGACCTCGGTAGTGGCGAAGTAGTGCGCGTAGATCCAGGGCCCCGCCGAACAGCCGCCCGGATAGTTGCCGTCGCAGCCCAGCCAAATCAAGAAGGGTCCGTAGGTGCGGTTGAGCTGGTAGATCGTCCGCTGCTCCTGGGCGCAGTTGTCGGGCCAGCCATTGCTGAAGACGAAGGCGACTGTGCCCCCACCGCCGCACCTTGCCCCGGAGATCGTGATCGATTCCATCGTTCCGCCGGGCGGTGCCACGATTGGCAGTGCCCAGAACGAATACGTCGCGTTGACCGGGCCGGTCTCGGTGATCGCCAGCGAGCCACCGGGCACGCTGCAGTTGTCGCTCGGGGTGAGCGGCACACCCGGGTTGACGGCGAAGCTGACGCCGGCGTCGCCGCCACCGGGTAGCGCCGAGTCACACATCTCAAAGACGTAGCGGGCCGGTGCGCTGCTGGCGCTCGCCACGCTCGGCGCCAATGCCAGCGCTGCGACGAGCACCATCCCGATCACCAGCGCCGCAGGGCGGCGCCTCCCGATCCTCGAAGGGAATCGAAGTCCACCCTTGCAATCCATCTCCTCCTCGCTTCCTACGCCCTGCGCCGAACTCACTGGCCAACCCGGCGACCTGTTTGCTCGATGCTCGCTGAGCGTTTTAGGTTCCTCTCTTTGAACCCAGGACGCAAGCGAACACCCGTTGGGGACACCGGCCAGCGCCAAATTCGCCGATCAGGGTTGCGAACGAAGTTGTGAATATGCCCGTCACAGCCACTTCGCTTCCGCAAAGGCCCTGCGCCCCCGCCCCGCACCTGACCACGCACCCTCACGATTGTGAGTGCCCGTGGTCAGGTGCGGTTGGGGTGAGTGAGGTGCGGAAGCGAAGTGGCTGCTGGAGGAAGGGACGAGGGAGAACGGATGACCGGGACAGATGAGAGGAGGAGAAGGAGAAGAAGGGGGGACGGAGGGAGGGGCACTGGAGCGGGGGAGAGTGGTGTAAAGGCTCCAGGGAGTGAGCGGTGGTCTGAGGGTGGGAGCGAGGTGCGGTCGGCGGGGAATGGCGGGGCGGCGCCGGGCTCGGTGGGTTGGTCAAGCGCGGCGAGGTTGGCGAGAGGCCGCGTTGAGGAGTGAGGAAACGGCGTCGGTGGCGGTGGGCTGAACTGGGCCGCTGCTGAGAAAGGCGCCCGACTCGGTTCGGTCATGACGCTCCCGTAGCGGATCGAGGCGAGCGCATCCTCGCACCGGCGCCGAGGGCTGCAAGGCCCCTGCGGGGCCTCCTTCGGCCCCTCGCTATGGCTCGGGGTTCCGCCCTCGGCTCTCCGGTGCGCTGCGCTCGCCCGTTCGATCCGCGACACGGGAGGTTCCAAGTGACCGAAGTGAGACTCGACATCGACGCCCTGAGGCACGAGGGCACCGAGATCGCCCGCTACCGAGTTGCCGCCGGCCAGCGCCTGCTGATGGGCCGTCGCGCGAGCCGCGGGGCCGAGATCGTCGACGTGCCGGCGAGCGGCGAGGGCCGCGCCTACTACGTCGACCGCGGCTACACCGACGGCGCGCTGCTGGTGGCGTTCGTCAACGACTACCTGAAGCAGGCGGCGCGGCTGGATGCCTGCCCGATGAGCCGCGAGGCGATCGGGACGATGCTCCGCCACAGCGAGGAGGACGAGCTGGTCTCGATGATGCTCGATGCCTCCTAGGGCCGAGCCCGATCCGACCGAGGCCGTCCGTCGAGAGACGGGCGGCCTCTTCCGTTTGTTCGCCTCCGGCGGTCCGCTCGTTCGCTTCGTCGCTCGATTTTCGCCCCGGGGCGGGGCGGGATCGCTTTGGAAGCGACGAGCAGGCCCGCCGGGCCTGGGAAGGAGTGATTGAGATGAACACGATCGGCCTCTTCGGACGCATCGAGGATGAGCCCAGGGTGACGGGAGTGCCGGGCCGCGAAGTCTGCGAGTTCTGGGTTCTGGTCCCGACCCGCAAGGAGCGCCACGCCCTCCACGTCAAGGTGGTGACCTTCCTGGAGCTGGCGATGCGCTGTGAGAAGCAGCTCTCCAAGGGCGATCAGGTCGGGGTCACCGGGCACCTGCGCTCCGATGAGGTCCCGCAGGACTCGCGCCGCAAGCTCTACGTGCATTCGGTGATCGGTCGCCAGGTCGACTTCGTCGAGGGCCCGGATCGAGAGCAGTCGAGTTGACCGGGCGCGCAGGCAAGTCACGGGGTCGACGGCCCAGGTCGAGCGGTCAAGCGCTGTGGCCTTCCGGACCGGTGGGCGGGTTCTCGCAGCTTCGCTCATTTTGCCCCTCCGGCTCACGGCGCAAGGTCGCTGCGCTCCCTTCCCCTGCGGTGCGCCGCTCGCTCGTTTCGGGGCTTGATCGCTTCGCAAGCTCAAACCAGCCCACACCGGGCACGGAAGGAGACTCAGATGAACAGCGTCAACCTGGTAGGCCGACTGACCAAGGACCCCGAGCTGGCCGAGCGCGGCAAGACCAAGGTCTGCGACATGCGGATCGCGGTCAACGGCCGGGGCAAGAACCCGCCCGTCTTCATCGACGTCGCGGCGTTCAAGAAGCAGGCCGAGGCCTGCGCCACCTACCTCTCGAAGGGCTCTCAGGTCGCCGTCAGCGGCTCGCTGCGCCTCGACGAGTGGGAGTCAAACGGCTCCCGTCGCTCCAAGCACTCGATCCTGGCCCAGTCTGTCCAGTTCCTGGACGGCCGCCCCGAGGAGTCCGAGGCCGCCGAGGACCGCGAGGGCGAGGACGAGTCCTAGCCCGCAGGTTCCCCGGTTCTGAGAAAGCCCGGCGCCGCAAGGCGCCGGGCTTTTTTGGCGAGGGGTGTCCCCACGGCCCCCATCCCAACCGTCTAGGTGAGCGAGATGCCAGCCGGTAAGCGCACCGATCGGATCAGCAGGCGCGACATCGAGGTGCTCGAGTTCATCGCCCGCTTCGGAGTGGTGCCGCGCAGCGCCGTGGCGCTGTGGGCCGGAACGGCGCGCACCGCCACGATCGTCCGCGAGCGCCGCCTGCGCGAGGCGGGCCTGATCGAGGTGCGTTGCGGCGCCTGGGGCGAGGGCAAGCTGATGGCCTGTACGAGAGTCGGCCTGCGCGTCGCCGGCCGCGGCGATCTGCGCCCCGCCCGCTTCCGTCTCGAAACGGTCGACCACGAGTCCTCCGTCGCCGAGTTGGCCGCCCGTTGGGAGCGCGGCGGCGTCCAGACGATGTCTGAGCGCGAGATCCTCGCCCGCGAGCGCGCCGAGGGAAGGCGGGTCCTCTCGAGCTGCTCTCTCCAGCGGCCGTTTCCATCGCGCCGACCTGATCCGCCTCGGCGAAGACGGCGAGACCCAGGAGGCGATCGAGGTCGAGCTCACCGCCAAGGGCGCGGCGCGCCTCGATGAGCTGCTGCGGGCCTGGCGCCGCGCGGTCGCCGAGCGACGCCTCACCCGGGTGATCTACCACTGCTCGCCGCAAACCCGTTCCTTGGTCGAGCGGGCAGTCGAGCGCACCCGCACCCATGGTGCGGTTGCAGTCGAGGAGCTGTAGCGATGAACCCACACAGCAAGGAGGAAGGCACCATGGGAAATGAACGAGAGCCGGCCATAGTCGTTGCGCCGAGCGGGTCAGAGCTGGACGGCGCTCGCCGCCGAGTACTACGAGGTCGTCGGGGGCGACATCCACAAGGAGCGCGACTGCCACTGGCAGATCAGCGAGCGCTGGTCCTACGGTGAGCACGTCGGCTGGTTCGTCGAGCACGATGGTTACTGCTACGACGGCCTCGAGGGCGACTACGGCGAGGACGGGCCGCACCCGACGCGCGCCGCCGCCGAGGGCTGCATGGCCGACCATTTGCGGGCTGCGATCGCCGAGGCGCGGAGCCGCTGAAGCGGGGAGCCGGTCTTGACCTCGGCTCACTGGCCGGGAGCACGCCCTGATCCCGCTCGATCAAGATGGCGGAGTCGGCGTGGCGGTGGCCCTAACGCCCCTCGCTCGTCGTCCCGACTTCGCGGCTGCGCTCATTTTCGCCCCGGCGCTCGGCCGCGCAAGGTCGCTTCGCTCCCTTTCCCTCGCTGCGCTCGGTGCGCGTCCTCCCTGGCCGGGGCCAATCGCTTCGCCATGCGAAGCCGGCCCAACGAGCGAGAGGAGTCTGAGATGAGCACCGAAGGCAAGCCACCCAGCGCCAAGCAGCTGAGCTACCTGCGCAGCCTGGCCACCCAACGCGGCGAGTCTTTTTCCTACCCGCACACCGCGGCCGAGGCATCAGCGGAGATCGCTCGCCTCAAGGGCCGCCGGCGCGGCAGCTCCGTCGAGCGCCGCATCGAGCGCCAGCAGGTCAGCCGCGACATGGCGCTGCGCGGCGACGCGGCATCGGTGCGCGATTCGGAGATCGTCGGCTACGGCTCCTCGGCGCGCTGGAAGGTGGGCGAGCGATAAGCGTCGTCCACTGCAAGCGCGAACTGCGCCCCTCCAAGCGGGGCGGCTATTTCGACTGAGTTTGCGGCCCGGCTTCCCCCAGGGGAGCCGGTAGGAGCCCGCCCAGGCGAGCCAGCCGCATGAAAGAGCCCCGGTGAGAGCCGGGGCTCTTTTCTTGGCCTCCAATCGGGGCGGGGAGGAAGCTGCCCAGTGGGACGCTTCGCGCCTTTCGCCCGTCTTGTCGGCGATGAAGGACTCACTCGCCCGCTCCACGCCACCCCCGCGCCTGCCGGCGCTGCACAACCTCAACGCCGCCGCCCACCTGGCGACCGTCGCCTTCGTCTGCCTCGGGTTGGGGGCGGCGCTCGGCGTCGCGCTTGCCGTCTACCTGCGCCGGCGCGGCCTGGCCTGGACCTGGGGAGTCATCGGCCTGGCGCCGATCGGCCCCACCGCGATGTTGGTTGGGACCGGGGCGCTCGGAGCGCGCGCCGCGATCACCTCGATCGCCTTTTGCCTCGGCGCAGCGAGCGCCAGCATCGGCTGGGGCCTCTACTGGCAACTCGAGGATCGCCGCGCCGGTGGCGACCGCGAGAGCGCTGCCGCCGAGCGCCGTGGCCTGCTCGACTCGCCCGCCGCCAGCTCGGGGAGCGCGCCCCCCGCCGCGCCCAGGCGCTGGCGGAGGGACTGCCGCTCGGCCGCACCCCCCGCGGCGAGCTCGCCCTGCGTGCCGTCGCGGCAGCGCCGACTCGGGCTCCCACGTGCTTGATCCCCGGCGCCACCGGCGCCGGCAAGACGCACCTCGCTGGCGGCGCTGCTGGTCGAGTACGTGGTGCGCTCGGGCTTCGGCGCGGTCGTCTTGGAGGCCAAGGTCGACCGCGCCCTTCAAGACGCGGCCATGCGGGCGGCCGCCGCGCGCGACGTCGCCTTCCACCTCGTCTCCCCGAGCGGCCCTGCCGGCTATGACCCGCTCGCCCACGGCTCCGTCGACGAGCGCTCCGAGCGCCTGGTCGCGGCGGAGAGCTGGGGCTCCGCCGACGCCGACTTCTACCGCCAGGCCGCCTCGCCGTTCCTGCGCCTGGCCCTGCGCGCCCTGGAGCGCAGCGAGCGAGCCGGTGACGCTCGCCACCGTCGCTCGAACGCTGCGACCCAGACGAGCTGGGCCACCTCGCGACGGCAAATCGAGGACGCCGATCTGGTCGGCGAGATCAATGGCCACGATCGCCGGGCTGCGCGCCGACGAGCGCCGTGCCGTCGCCGGGCTGCGCGCCCGCCTGCGCAACCTCGCCTCCTCGGACTTCGCCCGCGCCTGGCTCGACCCGAGCAGGGCCGGAGCCTCGCGCTTTGACCTGCGCGAGGCGATCGCGCCGCCGCGAGGTCGTCTACTTCCGCTTCGACACCGACCGCACCGGCAACGTCGGCCGCGCGATCGCCCAGATGGTGCTGCTCGACCTCGGCGCCGCGGCCAGCGCCTCGATGGGGGAGGGGGTCGGCACCTTCGTCGGGATCGATGAGTTCGGGGCGCTGGAGGCCCCGGCCCTGCGACCGCCTCTACGCACGCGGCCGCGCCGCCGGCTTCAGCGTCGCGGTCGGCACCCAGACGCTCGCCGACCTGCGCGCCGCCGGGCCGGCGGTGCTCGAGCGGATCGGCGCCACGGTCGAGTCGGTCGTCTGCCACCGGATCGGCGAGCAGGCCGACGCGGAGTGGGTCGCGCAGCTGATCGGCGCGGTGCCGACCTGGCAGACGACGATCCGCACCAACCGGCTCGGCCTGCCCACCGACGAGGGCACCCGCACCCGCGGCTACCGCTTCGAGGTCAACCCCTCCCAGCTGCAGCGCCTCGCCGCCGGGGAGGTCTACGTGGCGCGACTCGACCAGACGCGCTCGCTCCCGCAGCACCCGCGCCCGCGTGGTGCCCGCCTGGGAGCGGCTGCCTGAGCGTGCCGGGGCGTCGTGAGGTGAGCGCGGCGACTCGAAGTGTGGAAGCGGTCTCCTCGATGTACTCGAGCGGGCATCGCTTCGCAAACCAAAAGGCGCCCCGCTGGGGGCTCGGAAGGAGATGTGTGAGATGAACGCAGTGACCCTGATCGGGACCTTGACAAGGGACCCCGAGATGAGAGAGGGCGGGGACTCCAAGGTCTGCTCGATGCGCCTCGCGGAGAGCAACGGCCGCAAAGGCTCGCCGCTCTTCATCAACGTCGCGGCCTTCGGCCGCCAGGCCGAGACCTGCGAGAAGTACCTCTCGAAGGGGCGCCATGGTGGCCGTGAGCGGCCAGCTGCGCTTCCGCGAGTGGGAGGGCGAGGAGGGCGAGAAGCGCTCCGAGCACACGATCGCCGCCGACCGGGTCGACTTCCTGCCCGGCGGCAAAAAACGCGGCGGCTCGGACTCCGAGGACGGCGGGGAGGAGGGAAGCGGCTTAGTCACCCGGCCCTGCGGAGGCCCGGCCCCCCTTGGCGCCGGGCCTCCGTAGGGCTATGCTCAACGAAGGTCAAGCGTTCGGGGGTCGGATGGGTGGAGTCTCAGACGGGTGGGGTATCGAATCCGAGGCTTCGCTCGTCTTGGGATCGATGAGCCGCACCGCCCCGTGCGCAAACAACTCCGAAGCCGCTTCGCCGCAGAGGTCGGCTGAGTCGTGATGGAGGCGGCGACGGCGATCCGCCGGCTGCCGGCGATCCGCCGCGCACCGCCTTCGAGCGCGATTGCGAGCGCCTGCGGCCGCTGGGGGTCGCCTTCGTGATGCGCCGCTTCGGCGGTTCGCTGAGCCGCGCCGACGCCGAGGACGCCGTCGCCGAGGTGCTGATCCGCCTGCACCGCCAGATCGGCGGAGGGCCACCCACCCGCCAACCTGCGCGCCGCCTTCTTCACCGCCGTCCGCAACGCCGCGATCGATCAGCTGCGCTCGCGCGCGGCCAAGCCGACGGTGGCTTTGGAGGCTGCGGCGAACGCGCCGGCCCTCAGCGCGGTCCCGGCCGAGCGGGCCGAGAGCCGCGAGGACGCGATCCGCCTCCAGGAGGCGCTGGCGCGGATGCGCGGCAACTACCGCGAGGTGATCGTCTTGCGCTTCGGGCTGGGGCTCACCGTGCCCGAGATCGCCCGGCACCTGGGCATCAGCCTGGCGGCGGCCAAGAAGCAGGTGCTGCGCGCCACCCAGCAGGTCAGGGAGCGCTTGGAGTCGATCGAGGCGGCTGAGTTCTGCCCCGAGATGCGCGAGGCGGCGCGGCGCTCGCTGTTCGAGAAGCAGGCGAGCGGCCTGGCGAGCGAGCGGGAGGCGCAGATCCTCCGCGCCCACTTCGAGCATTGCGGCTCGTGCAAGTCGTTCTTGGCGAGCCTCCACGACACCCTGCACGAGCTCGGCTCAAGCGCCTTGCTGGCGGGGATGGCGAGCGAGCGGCTTGAGCGACAAAGTCGGCCTGCTCGACCACCTGGGCCGCTGGGCACATGGCGCGCTGCACGGCGTCCAGGCGGGCACCGGGAAGGCGCGCCTCGCCGCGTTCAAGCTGAACGGCGCCCTCGGGCCCACCGACAGCGGCGCCGCGGGCGCGCTGGCGGGGACCGGCCAGAAGATCGCGGCGATCTGCGGGGTCGGTGCCGCGAGCGCGGCCGCCTGTCTCGCCACCGGGGCGATCGGGCCCGGAATCGGGGCCACGGCTCCGACCGCAGCCGGTGAGGATTCCCCGCCCGCGCAGGTGAAGACGGTCTCCGACCCCGTGACGACGCCGAGCGAGCCCACGCCGGCCCCCGATCCAGGACCGGCGTCCTCACCCAAGCCCGGCGCCGATCAGTCCCCCCAGCCCGCTCCCGCTTCTGCCCCGGCTCCCACTTCGACGCCGACGCCAACTCCCGCCCAGCAAAGCCAGGCCGAGTTCGGGATCGAAGGCAGCCCGGCGCCAAGCGCACCGTCTTCCTCTAGTTCTTCGAGTTCGCCGAGCAGCGGTTCTGCGCCCACAAGCAGCGGGCACAGCTCGAGTGGCGGATCGCATTCGAGCGGCGGCGGCAGCGATTCCTTCGGCTTCAACGGCTAGCCCAGCATGGGCACGGTCGGGCTCCCCGAGCCCGACCTACCCGCAAAGAAGCGGAGCCCCGGCGCGCGGTCACCGCGCCGCCGGCGCGGGTAACCCCGCAGGGGTTGACGGCGCGCCGGGGCGAAGCTAGGGAACTAAAGCGGCACGAGGGGTATCGAAGCGGCCGCGCGGCTCGTCTCAGCGGCGAAGGAAACGACGATGGGACGAAAGCAAAACGACGTCTTCGTGCTCGGTGGGGAGTCGCTTCACGCTGAGCAGCCCGACTCGCCCGAGGCGGGCGGCGAAGCAGGCCTGCAGGTCGACGGTCGGGGTGGCGAGACCCTGCGCCCCGACCCCGGCGGTGGATCGATGCCCCCCACCGCCGGCAAGGCGGCGAGTCGCCGCCTTGCCGCGCTCGGCCTCCTCGCCACCGCGGCGGCATCGCTCGGAGCTGTGGCGCTCTTTGGCGCCGGCGGCTCCGAGCAGGCGCCGCAGCGCCCGACGACGTCCTCTGCCTCGGCGCTGGTCGGTGAGCCGGCCTTGCCCCGTGCGACGCCGCCTCGCCGGGCGGCGTCGCATCGTCCCCGCGTCCACAAGCCGAGGCCCGGCGGGTCTGGGCGGGCGCACCGGAATCGACATCGCAACGAGCTGCCGCGCGAAACCACGCTCGATCAGGCGCCGGTCAGCTCAACGGTCGATGTTCCGGCTCCCGTCCCGCCGCCTGCCCCGGCCGGCATCCCTCTCCCCTCGAGCCCGCCGTCGATCACCAGCGGTGGTCGCGGCGGCTCGGGTGGGAGGGAGGAGTTCGGGTTCGAGCGCTGATCGTGGAGGGTCGAGCCTCAGATCCCCCGCCGCTCGGTGCAAGGGTGACGGTCGGCTGGGAGAGCGTCAGGCGCGCCCGCTACCTCGCGCGAGCGCCGCGCTACCTGGCGAGCGCTGTGCTCGCGCTCTTCTTCGCGCTCGGGTTGCGCGCGGCGTTCTTCCCGGCCGCCGCGCCGCCCCCGCCCGTGGCGAGGGGCGCACCGGCGGATGCGCCGGCCGAGGACTTCGCCCTGCAGTTCGCGCGCGCCTACCTCACCTTCGACGCCGCGCATCCCGGCGCCAGGCTGCAGGCGCTCGCGCCCTTCGTCGCCGTCAGGCCTTGCCTCAGACGGCGGCTTCAGCCCGGCCTCAGGCACCCAGCGGGTGCGCTGGGCGGAGGTCGCCTCCAACCAGCGGGCGCTGGCCGGAGGCCGGGTGATCACGGTCGCCGCCGAGGTCTCGACCCAGCGGGCGCCGGTCTATTTGGCGGTCACCGTTCGCCACGAGCGCGGCCGGGCGCTGTCGCTGGTCGACTACCCGTCCTTCGTCGGCGCGCCGTCGGTTGACACCGCCGGCGCGGCGGCCGTCGCACACCGAGGTCGACGACCGCGCCGTCCTTCGCGGTCGTCGACCGGGTGGTGCGCAACTACCTCGCCGGCGGCGGCGCCGAACCTGAAGGCCGACCTCAGCCCCGATGCCGGTGGTCACCCTGCCGACCGTCGCCCTGCGGGTGCGAAAGCGTCGAGCAGGTGGTCTGGGTCGCCGGCCCCGGTTCGGGCGCGGTGCTGGCCACCGTCACCGCCGCCGACTCGCGAGGCGCCACCTACACGCTCACCTACGAGCTCGGCCTCGCCTATCGCGAGCGCCCCTACGTCGACTTCATCGAGGTCATCCCGACCGACAGCTGAGCCAAACGCCACCAAGACAGGGAGGTTCAAGATGAAACGCAAAATCGCGATCACCGCCACCGGCGCCGCGCTGGCGCTGGCGGCCCTCGCCGCCGCGCCCGGCAGCTCGGCGCCCCAGCCGCCCGGTGCTCCGGCGCAGGCCCAGGCCGCGGTGAGCAAGTCCCTCGCCGGCGGCGGAGGGGGCAACGTCGCCGGGGCCGGCAACCGGCTCGGCACCCTGCTGAGCGGCTGGGCGGTGCCGGTGCTGATCGTCCTCGCCGGCTGCCTGCTGGTCGGCACCCTCGCCTCGCGCAACATCGGCGCCAGCGTCGGCATCGTGGTGATCAGCCTGATCGGGCTGATCTTCCTGCTGGCGCCCGCCTCGATCGAGTCGCTGGCCAAGGGCATCGCCAACGCCGTCTTCTGAGGTGGCGCCCGTGCCCGGCGCATATCGGCGTCCTCGGTCGCTCGCGTGCAGAGCACGCCACGCTCCCTGCGTCCTGGATCTGCTTGGCCACGGGCGCCACCTGGCCGCAGTGAGCGACGCTGGGTCGCTCCGATGCCCGCTGAGCGCTCGCCCAAGGTGGTGCGCTCCTACCGCCTCGTCTTCGAGCGGCGCTGGCGGCTCTTTCGCCTCCAGAACTGGCGGATCCCGCTGCCGGGCGGCCTCGAGCTGCGCGCCGCTCGCCTACTGGCTCTGCGCTCTGGCGGCGATCCTCGCGCTCTCGCGCCTGCCGTTGGCCGGCGCGGCGATCGCCGCCGCCGCCGACCTCGCTGCGCCTGGTCGCGGCTGCCGATCGCCGCCGCCTGGGCGCTCTCGCGCTGGGAGATCGACGGGCGCGCTCCTCACCGCGCCCTGCTCGGCGCTCGCGCTCTGGCGGCTGCGACCTCGCGCTGCCTGGCCGGCCTGCGCCGCTGCCCGGCCGCGGGCAGCGAGCTGGCGCCGCTCCACCGCCTCGTCCTGGCCCCGACCTCAGTGCCGCCGACTACCCGCGGGGCAAGGCTCGCGGGGCCGGCGAGGCTGTTGCTTCGCTACCCGGTACGAGGTTGCGCTTGGAGCGGCGTCCGCGAGCGGCACGGGGAGACGACCCCAAGCAGCGCTGGCGGCGGCCCGGCCGCTGGCGCCTGCGCCCGGCCGGCGGTCCCGCCCTGCACAAGGGCAAGACGCTCGCGATCCCCGCCGGGCGGACGGTGATCTTCGGGGCGCGGTCGAGTGAGGCCGCCGCACTACTTCTTCTGGGGCAACCTCGTCCTGCGCACCCCGACCGACGCCTGGGCGGTCTATGAGCTGGAGGGCCAGAGCTATCCGGGCCTCTCGGACTCGCGCAAGGTCGAGGTAGGCGAGCGCCTGGAGGCGCTCGCCTACACGATCGAGGCCGACTTCCAGATCCTCCGCGTCGCCCGCACCTTCGACGCCGAGGCCTACGTGCGCCGGGCGCTCACGACGCTCGACCCCCGCCACGGCCGGCGAGAGCGCTTCGAAGCCCACCTCGCCGAGCACCGCGCCGAGTTCGAGCGCCGCGCCGTGATCCGCCCCGAGGTCTACCTGGCGGTGCGCCTCGGGGCGGCCGGTGGCACCGGCCCCTTCGGCGGCGCGCTCGACGGCGCCGCCGAGCTGTGGCGCGTCCTCGCCGCGCGCCTCGGCTACCAGGAGGCCGCGCGGCCTCGGCCAACGCCAGATCGCCGCCCTGCGCCGCGCCGAGGAGGCGGTCTTCGAGCGCGTCCTCGGCTACCTGGAGTGCTCGCGGATCGGCCCCCGCCGCCTCGCCGCCCTGATCCGCCGCGCCTACACCCGCGGCCTCGGCGAGCCCGACGCCGACGAGGCCTTCGCGCCGCAGGCGCTCACGCTTCCTCGACCCAGGCGGCGAGGAGCGCTTCGAGCCCTACGGCTATGACCTCCTGCGCCTGCACGAGAGCCGCGTCACGGTGGGACGGCGCTCGCTCGTCGTCGACTCCGAGCGCGGCCGCGCCCACCAGGCGCTGATGGTCCTCGGCGCGATGCCCGAGGAGGCGCTGGTGCCCGGGCCCCGCGGCGGAGCTGATGTTCACCCCGCTGGAGCTCGGCTTCGGGGTCGACGCCACCCTCTCGGTGGAGTTCCTCGCCAACCGCGAGGCGCGCCGGCTGGCGGCGAAGCGAAAGATCGACGCCGATCAGATCGCCCGCGAGGAGGCGGCGGGAGAGCACGGCCCCTCGGTGAGCGGGGCCGAGCGCCCGCTCGCCGCCCGCGAGCTGGAGGCGGTGCTCGGCGTCGGCGATCGCCCGCCGCTGCTGCGCTCGGCGCTCAGCCTCGCCGTCGCCGGTCGCAGCGAAGAGGAGCTGGAGGAGCGGGTCGAGCGGCTGCGCGACAGCTACGGCCGGGTGCAGCTGCACCGCCCGCTCGGCGAGCAGCACCGCCTCTTCCTCGCCTCGCTGCCCGCGACGCGCTTTCCCCTCCCCGAGTACCGCGAGCACCTGCTGCCCGACCAGCTCGGGGCGATGGTGCCCGCACGCGATCTCCCACGCCGGCTCGGCGATCGGCCCCTACATCGGCTACACCCTGACCGGCTCGCGCGCGCCGATCCAGTTCGACCTCGCCGAGGCCTGCCAGCAGCAACCGCCCGCCGACCTGCCTGCTGGCCGGCAGCCTCGGCTCGGGCAAGACGATCTTCTTGGAGCTGGCGGTCTGGCAGGCCTTCCTGCAGGGCTCGGGGCCGATCGTCGACATCGACCCCAAGGGCGATCACCGCCTCGAGCGCCTGCCCGGGATCGCCGAGCGGATCGAGACGATCGAGCTGGCGCCCGAGGAGCGCTACCGCGGCCTGCTCGACCCGATGCGGATCGGCTCGCCGGAGACCCGCGAGGACCTCACCTACAACTTCTTGGTCTCGATCCTGCCGGCGCCGGTCAAGCCCGAGTGGCAGACCCAGCTGCGTCTCGCGATCTCCGAGGCCGCCGCCGCCGGCGCCGCAAGCTGCGGCGAGGTGCTGGAGCGCCTGCGCCGCCTCGGGCGAGCGCCGACGCGGTCGAGGCCGCGCGGGCGATCGCGGTGCACGGCTCGCGGCGGCCTCGCCAAGCTCGGCCTCGGGCGACGCCGCGACCGAGCTGGCCGAGGTCGGCGACGCCGCGGTGGTCTCGCTGCGGATCAGGAACCTCACCCTGCCGCTGGCCGGCACGGCGCGCTGCGGAGCTGCTCGAGGAGGAGCGCACCAGCCTCGCGGTGCTGCGGCTGCTGGCCGCCTACGCGCTGCGACTCTGCGCCACCGACCCCGACTCGCCACTCGGTGCTGGCGATGGATGAGGCCTGGGCGCTGACCTCCGACTACCCAGGGTCGGGCCCTGCTGGAGCGGATCAGCCGGCTCGGGCGCAGCCAGAACATCACCCCGATCCTCGCCACCCAGATGCTCGGCGACGCCGCCGAGCTCGAGCCGCTGGTCGGGGCGCTCTTCGCCTTCGGCGTGGAGACCGAGGCCGAGGCGCGCAAGGCGCTGGCGCTGCTGCGCCTCGACCCAGACGACGAGGCGTCGGTCGCAGCGGCTGATCGGCTATCGGGCCGGGCGCTGCTACTTCCGCGACTTCGACGGCCAGGTGGCGCCGATCCAGATCGACCCGCCGCCCTGGCTGCTGGGCGAGCTCGACACCACGCCGCGGCGCGAGGAGGCGCCGCCGCGCGCCGCCTCCTCGCCCGCCGACGGCGAGGCCGAGGATGCGGCGGCTGACGCTGCAGCCTGGCCCGCCCGCTCGGGCTGGTCGGCGCTGGCCTTGCTGGCGACGCCGTCCCGGTCGCCGCCCGCCGCGCCACCGCGACCTCATGGCGGAGCGCCGCGGCAAGCACCCCCAGGCACAAACCGCCGCCGGCCGGCGCCACAAGCCGGACCCAGCTCACCTCGCCGAGCCCAGGCTCGACGCCGGCACGGCCGCCAAAGACCTCGGCGCCTCCGGCCAGGTCGACCCGCTCACGTGGCCTCGGCATCCGCAACCCGGTCTGTGACCGGCCGGGCGAGATCCGCGATCGCCAGACCCGGCTTGCCTGCGAGGCCAACGGCACCCCGGAGAGCGAGTACCCGGCCTCCAACTACGGCTTCGACATCTTCATCTCGACCGGCGTCACCCACCCGGTCGGCGACATCACCTACGGCTTCGCCACCGTGCTCAACGGGATCTGGCTCGGCCTGATCTTCGTCCTCAAGCTCGTCCTCTCCCTGCTCGGCCTCGCCTTCGGCTCAACCCCTTCGCGCGACGGGCAGACGATGAGCCAGCATCACCGCCGCGCTGGGGCGGCATCTATGCGGAGATCACCGACCCCTGGCTCTCGACCCTGGTCGTCTGCGGCGGGATCTGGTTCGCCTACAAGGGCCTGCTGCGCCGCGAGGTCGCCGCCGGTGTCGGCGGCACCCTGGCGGCGATCGCGATGCTGGTCGTCGGGCTCTGGGTGGTCCACCAGCCCGCGCGACACGGTCGGCCAGCTCGCCGGCCTCTCCGACGACGTCGCCCTGGCGGTGATCAGCGCCCCGCAGTCGGGCTCGGTCTCGCGCCCGACCGGCAGCTACGCGGAGGCGATGTCGGCGACCTGGGCGCGGCTGGTCGAGGTGCCCTTCGCCGGCCTCGATTTCTCCGACGTGCGCTGGGCGCTCGGCCGCCCGCCCGCCGAGGCGGTGCAGACGCGCCGATGAGAAGTTCTGCGACGACGTCGGCGCCCTCGCCCTGCTCGCGGTGCTCTCCAAGCTCGGCAGCGACCAGGCCAAGGCAGCCTGCGCGCGCTTTGCCGCCAAGCGCTACGGCCGCCCCAGGCGGGTGATCGACCTCTACCTGCGCTCCTCGCCGGGCAGCCCGGCGCGTCAGGCGCTCTGGGACTACTTCGACGGCGACCAGCGCCTACAAGCCCAAAGTCGCCGCCCAGGGCGGCGACGGGGTGCTCACCCGCCTCTCGATGCTCGCCCTCTTTGCGATCGGCCTGCTCGGCGCGATCCTGCTCCTCGCCTGGCTGGCGATCCGCCTCTTCACCCAGGCGGCGATCGCCTTCGTGCTGTTCCTCGCCGCGCCCTTCGCCCTCTTCTTCCCGCTGCTCGGCGACTCGGGCGGCGGGCGTTTAAGACCTGGGGCCTGACCCTGCTCGGCGCGATCGCTCGCCAAGGTGATCTACGCCGCCTTCCTCTCGGTCGTCCTGGCGGGCATCGCGATCCTCGGCGCAGGTCGATGGCGCCGCCGGATCGGCCACCGGCTTCCTGCTCGCCGCCGCCTTCGCCTGGTCGGTCTTCCTCAAGCGCGCCGAGCTGGTCGCCTGGATCTCGATCGGCGAGGCCGAGCGCGGCGGCGCGGGCGGATTCGTCGGCAAGATCGCCGCCTTCACGCTGGCGCGGCGGATGTCGCAGACGGCGAGCGGGGCGCTGAAAGGCGTCGGTCGCCGCGGCGCGCAGTGGACCCGAACCCGCGCGGTGGAGGGCGCCGAGGCGACGCGGGAGACCGCGCGGGGCTCGCTGCAAGACAGCGCCCGCGCCCTGGCCGACCAGCGCTACCGCGAGGCACGGCAGCACGCTCGCGGGCTCCGGGGACCGAAGCCGCCGGCGCCCGCCCCGCCGCGAAGCGGGCACCGGGCGCCGCAACAGCGGGCAAGGCGCAACGTGGGGTTGGAGAGAGCTCGGCGCCGACCGCGAGCGCTACGAGGGGGCCAGGGAGCTTGTGGCGCGGGCCGATCGCAATCAGCGCCGCAGCGGGCAGCGCTGGAGTCGAGCGCGATCTGCAGCGCTTCGCCGCCGAGGATCGCGCCTTGCTCGAGCGCTCCAACGATCCCGCCGATCACGCCCACCGCGCCGGCTATGACCGCGCCCAGTTCGAAGCAGCTGCGAGGCCCCGAGCGCGAGCGGGCCCAGGAGGCGATCGAGAAGGCGACCAAAGCGCGACCGCCAGCGCCTCGAGGTCGCCTCCTCACAACCCGGGCGGATCGCCGGGCGCGGCCGCCAGGCAGCCGAGGGATTGCGCCAGCGCGGCGAGGGCGCGGGGCCGCAGCGCCGCGAGCGGCTGCGGCGCCTACAGCGCCAGCGCCGCTCCGCGACTCATCTGGCGCCGCGGCGCAACCTCTCGCGCGGGGGCTAACCGGTGGACGATGCGCGGCAAGCGCGCCTCGTCCTCTTCCTCGCCGTCTCCGCGGCGCTCCTCGCGGCGGCGCTCCTCTTGCATTGCGCGGTGGTCAGCCGATCCCGCCGCCCGCCGCGGCTGATCGACGTCCTGGCAATGCAGGTGAGCCTGGCGGACGCGGGTCGCAGAGCGCCCGCGACTCCGAATGCGGCAGTTGCGCCGGGAGGTGAAGCGCTCGGCGCGCCGCTTCCTCTCCGCCTTCTTTCGCTACGAGGTCGGCGAGACGGCGCCGAGCGTCAGGCGGGCGCTGCGCGCTTCGGCGACGCCACGGCTTCGCCGCCGGCCTGCTGACGGCGGCGCCCCGAGCGCCGGCGTCGGGTGAGTTCCCGCCGCCGGCGAGGCTGGGGCGAATCGAGATCGCCTTCGTCTCGGTCTTGCCGCCACGCGCAGTGGTCAGCGGAGTTGCCCGCCGCCGCGGCGGCTCCGAGCGGTTCTCCTTCCTCTTCGAGCACCGCGGAGGGGCCTGGCTCGCCGACGGAGCGGGCGAGTGAGTCGATCCGACTCAGCTCCGCGCTCCGAGGATCCGCCGCAGCCGCGCATGATCGCTGTCGCCGTTGGCAGGGGCCTCAGCGCCGTGGCGGGATGGAAGATCGCCCTGGCGGCCGCCGCGGTGCTGTTGCCCCTGCTGCTCTTCGCCGGCCTCTTCATCGCCGCGGCCAGCCCGGTGACCGGAAGCGGCGCCGGGCAGGTGTGCGCGGTGCGCGGCACGGGGGCGGCGGGCATCCCCACCGCCTACGTCCCCTGGTTGCAGCGCGCCGCGACCAAGTACCGGCTCGGCCCGCGCGGCTTTGCGATCGTCGCCGCGATCCACGAGGTCGAGTCCGACTTCGGCCGCTCGACCCTCCCCGGGCGTGGCGCTCGGGGACCAACTCGGCCGGCGCCGCCGGCCCCGGCCAGTTCCTGCTCTCGACCTGGGCGACCTACGGGGTCGACGCCAACGGCGACGGCCACAAGGACGTCTACAGCGTCCCCGACTCGGTCTTCGCCACCGCCAACTACCTGCACGCCTCCGGCGCCCCGGGCAACTGGCAGCGCGGCGATCTTCGCCTACAACCACGCCGAGTGGTACGTGCAGAAGGTCGAGTCCGTGGCCGCCAGGTTCGGCGGCACGGTGGTCTGCCGGCCAGACCTGGTTCTCGGCGGCGGCAACGCCACGCTGCGCAGCGCCCTCACGCTCAAAGCACCCCTGGCCTTCAAGCCCATCCCTGCCGCGCTGTGGGTTGGCGGTGGGAAGCCGGAGGCGGTCGACTCGCGCATCTGGCCGGACGTGGTCTGGCTGCTCTCCACCTATGGCCTGCGAGCCAGCGCCGCCAGGGAGCTCGGCCACCAGACCCATGGCGACGGCACCGCCGTGGACATGGTCCCGGCCCCCGGACGCGGCTGGGACGACACCGCCCTGCGGGCAGCGCTGGATCTCGGCTGGCGCGGGTACTGTGGGGCATCGGGCGTGGCTCCCACCTGTCCGCTGATTGCGGCGATCGAGTTCATCGGCTACAACGGATACCCGGGCCACGGAGACCCGGCCCACGCGGGGTCAAACGCGCATCTCCACGTCTCCTGGAAAGGCTCCAGCTATGGCTGCGCGGCACTGTGCCCCCCACCGCGATGGGTGCGAGTCTTCCCGCTGGCGCCGTAGGTGCGGTCAACCGCACCCGTCGGGACTCTGAGCGACCCCAAGCCAGTGTCCTCAAAGGCCCTCGCCGTCCCCATCGCGGCGCCTTGCCTCGCGCAACGCGCTGCGCCCCTCGGAGGCGCAGCGGTTGATCTTGGTGTGGGTCCAGCCGGTGATTTCGGTGATCTCGCGGTAGCTGTAGCCGAGGGCGAGGAGGCCGAGGGCTCGGCGCTCGTCGGGCTTCAACGCCGCCAGCTCGGCTCGCACCTGACGCACCCCGTCGTGGAGCTCGGCCAGCTCGTCGGGGCGGCGGCGCTGATCGGCGACCGTCTCCGGGCCCGAGCCGACCGGGATCACCGGGCTGAGCGCGGCGCCTTCGCGTTGCAGGATGCGCTCGCGGTGGTAGCGGGCCCAGCACTCGCGCTTCAGCGTCAAGGTCAGCCAGGCCAGTGGCGGGGCGTCGCCGGCGGGATCGAAGCGGTCGATGAAGAGGATGAGGGCGTCCTGCAGCGCTTCCTCGGCCTCCTCGGCGCTGGCGCTGTTGCGCCTGGCGATCGCAAGCAGCCACCCGCGATGGCTGGCGCAGAGCTGCTCGGCCAGTCTCTCGGCTTGGCGGCGCCGAGCGCCGCTTCGCGGAACCTCTCCCGCGGTAGGCAATTGAGCCCCCTCCGTCGCTGAGTTGACGGAGGTCGCGATGCGCCGGCCAGGCGATCCCGGAACCCGAGCCGCAGGGGAGGGCCGCAAGGAGCCCTCTGCGTGCAGAGGGCTTGCAGGGATCGCCGCCGGCGCGACGATTTCGCGACCGCCTGCTCAGCGACGCGAGGTGAGCAGCGGCCGCCTGGCCGAAGACGGAGGAGCCGCGATTGCGCGGAGCCTTGGCTTGACGCTGGGCGTGCGGCTTCGCTCAGGATGGCACGCAAAGCGTGCGTTCGCTTGCCCATGCACGCCCAGCCAGAGTCAACCCAGGTCAGAAGGCGATCGCGCGGCGCAGTCGTCGGCGGCCATCAGCCCAGCGCCGAGGAGGCCGTGGTCTTGCGATTGCTCTCCGAGCAGGGGGCGATCCCGCTCGACCAGCTGGCGCGCTTTCTGGGCGGCTCGCTCGGCGAGGCGGTGGCGCTGCTGCAGGGCCTCGAGGAGGCGGGCTGCGTCGAGCACCGCCGCTTCCTGGTTCGCGACCACCCCTGGTTTTGGCCGAGCCGCCGCGGCGCCGTGGCGGCCGCCACCGGCTTTCACTACAAGGTCCCCGATGTCGCCTTCCTAGCCCACCGCCGCGCCGTCAACGAGGTGCGCCTGCACCTGGCCGATCGGGCGCCGCAGGGGCGCTGGCTCTGCGAGCGCACCGTCTACCGCCGGCGCGACCCCAACGACCACCTGCCCGACGCGGTCTTCGAGATCGACGGCGAGCGCCACGCGATCGAGGCCGAGCTCTCGCGCAAACGCGACCGCGAGATCCGCCGCATCGTCGCCGAGCACTGCAAACCGCTACGACGCGGTCCTCTACTTCTGCGGCCCCTACACCTACAACCAGCTGAAGCGGCTGCAGGCCGAGGGCCGCTGGCCGAAGCTGGTCGTGCGCCGGGTGCCGGAGGGCGAGCCATGTTGAGGGGAGGCGCCAGCCGGTGCCTTGCCCGCCGCCCCTCCTCCTGAGGGCGTCGTCCTCGGCCGCCGCCTCGCCGGCGAGCGGGCGCTGCCGATGAGCGGGCCGAACCTGCTTTGGCCCTTCGAGCAGATGCGCCGCCACGCGGTGATCCTCGGCGCCAGCGGCACCGGCAAGACCGAGACCTCGATGCGGATCGCCCACGAGCTGGCCATCAAGACCGATGCCCAGGTCTTCTACCTCGACGCGAAGGGCGATCGCGGCGCGGCGGAGCGCTTCAGCGCGCTGATGCGCGCGGCCGGGCGACGGGTGCGGGTCTTCCCCAACGAGCCCTTCGACGCCTGGCGCGGCGATTGGCGCGGGATCGCCAACCGGCTGCTGGAGGTGATCGAGTTCGCCCCCGAGGGGCCGGCGGCCTACTACCGCGACATCGCCAAGACGGCGCTGCAGCTGGCCTGCAACCACCCCGACGGGCCGCCGCGCTCGAGCGCCGAGCTGCTGGAGCGTCTCGACTACGAGCTGTTGCTGAACGCCCACGGGCCAAGCAGCGCGCTGCTCTCGCTGCCGCGCGACAAAGTGAGCCAGGTGCGGATGCGCTACCAGGCCTTCTTCGGCCAGCTCGGCTGCGCCCTCGACGGCGAGTGGTCCTGGGAGGACGCCGACGCCGCCTACCTGCTGCTTGACTCGGTGGCGCTCGGCGAGGACGCGGCGGGGACGGCGCGGGTGCTCTTCGCCGACTTCGCCCACTACTTCGCCCTGCGCAAGGAGCGGCGAGCGCTTCTGCCTGCTCTTCGCCGATGAGTTCGCCGCGATCGCCGCCGCCTCAGACGTGGCGATCAAGGTCGAGCAGGCGCGCGGCTTCAACGCGGGCATGGTCCTGGTGCCCCAGAACCCCTCGGGGATGGGACCGCGCACCCAGCGCGACCGCATCCTCGGCTCGGTCGAGACGGTGATCGTCCACGCCCTCAACGAGCCCGATGAGCTGGCCGCGCTGGCCGGTCACAAGCGGGTGGTCGAGTTAAGCCACCGCTACGAGGAGGGCATCCGCCGCCGCGAGGGCTTCGCCCGCCAGTGGCAGCGACCGAAGGTCGACCCCGACGAGATCCGCGCCCTGACGACCGGCACCGCCTGGGTGATCCGCCGCGGCCGCGCCGCCAAGGTGGCGATCGAGCGGGCGCCCGCCACCGCGGGCGCGGCGTTGCCCGAGCCCGCGCCGCTCGACCGTCCCCACGAGCCGGTCGAGGTGGCGGCGCCGAAGCAGATCGCCTACCTCGACGAGGAGGAGTGAGGCCGATGGCCGTCGCCGCAAAGACGAGCGCGCCGGCAGCCGCGAGCCCAACCGCGCCGCCGCGGCCGTCGCCCCTTGCCCGCGCCCGAGCCGTGGGAGTTCGCGCTGCTGCGCCTGCTCGCCGAGCAGGGGGCGATCCCCTTCGACCAGCTCGCCCGCTTCCTCGAAAGCGAGGAGCTGCCAGGCGGCTCGGGTCGCCAAGCACCTGACCAAGGTCGGCTACGCCGACTACGGACGCATCCTCCACGACGAGCCGCACTGGCTGTGGCTGAGCTGGCGCGGCGCCTTCCTCTCCGCCACCGGGTTTCAGAGTCGGCCGTCCGAAGGTGGGGGCGATGGCGCGGATGCGGGCGGTCAACGAGGTTCGCCTCCACATCGCCCGCCGCGCCCCCGAGGCGCGCTGGATCTGCGCCCGCAGCATCGTCCGCGAGCAGGGCATGCGCGGCTACCGCCCCAACGCGGTGGTCGAGGTCGGCGGCGAGCGCCACGCGATCCTCGTGCGCCTGCGCTGGCAGGAGCGGCGAGTACGTCCGCGACATCCTCGAGACGCACATGGCTCGCTATGACGCCGTGATCGCCTTCGCCAAGCCGCAGCCGCGCAAGCAGCTGGAGCGCCTGGCGGCGCGAGCACCACTGGCCGAAGCTGGTGATCCGCGAGCTGCCGAAGCCGCCGCAAACCGAGCCCTGAACCCAAACCAGACCTCTTGACCCCACCGCTAGAATGGTTCCACCTGGCAGCCAGCGTCACCGCGCCAGCAGGGAACGGGGAAGCACCAGCCGCGGATTTCCAGGCCGGCACGCCGCGTCAGGTTGACCTGCCGCGGCGCTTCGCCATGCGTGCCCCTCGACTCCGCTGTCCCGAATCTCGACCCCGGCTGAGGCGATGGCCGAGATTCGGGACAGCAGACGCCCCTCGCAAGCTACGATCCGAACACGATGAACCCCCGCCAAGCCCAGCGTTTCGATCCGGCTGCCCGCGCCGCTGCCAAGCAGGCCGCCCGCGACGCGGACGGCCGCGACCTGGCGAGTGGCAAGAAGTCCGCGGCCCAACTGCGCCGCGAGAACGGCCTCCTCGCCTTCCCGCGCGAGAGCCTCGCCGTCGACTTCGCCGGGTTCATCGACCCGAGTCCGTGAGCGCCGGCGGAACCCCACCGCTCTCCCCCAAGAGGTGCGCCGCGTCCTGCGTCGACTCGAGGAGCTGACCGACAAGGGCCACACCGTCGTCGTCGGTGGTCAGGCCGTCTACTTCTGGGCCTACTACTTCTCCGCGCAGCAGCCGACGCTCTTGCGCGGCGCGCCGCCGACCAGCAAGGATCTCGACCTCTGCGGCAACCGCGACACCGTGGTGCGCGCCGCCAGGTTGCTCGGCGGCGAGCCGTTGCTGCCCGAGATCGACCATGTCACTCCCAACGCCGGACTCGTCCGCTTTCGCGACAGCGACGGCCACGAGCGCATCCTCGATGTGATCACCGCCCCTTACGGCCTCGCCAAGCGCGATGTCGTTGCGCGCGCGGTTCGCGTCCGCTACCAGCCTCCCCGCAGCCAGGCCGTCCACTTCTGGGTGATGAACCCCGTTCACTGCATGCAAAGCCGCGTCCACAACGTGATCGGCCTGCGGCAGCGAGGCCGTCACTCCCTGCGCCAGCTACGCGTCTCCATCCCCTGCGCCCGCGAGTTCCTGCGCGGCCTTCTTGACTCCGAGGAGGTGGACATCGTCCAGCGCCGTCGCCACGTGATGGCGTGGAACCAGCGCATCTACCGCTTCGCCCGCTCCGATGACGACGCCCAGGCCCTCTATCGCGAGCTTGGCATCGATCCCTTCGCCGCCGTTCTCGCCGACGACGAGCGGCTCAGCGAGCGCTTCCGGCGTGACGGCTACCAGCGCTGGCGGGCCGACCTCGATACTCGCCGCCGCCGAGCCGCTCGCGTCCGCGAGCGCCGAGCCAAGCAACGAAACGCCTAGTCAGGTTCCGCCTTGTAAGGACGTTCCGACCGAACCATCGGGTGAGATTCGATGATCTTGTTAACGACGACGCCCACAACTCCGCGATGAGTCGGCCCTCGCGCACCGACGCTCAGCTGATCGAGGATTCCCGTCACATCCTCTACGAGCTTGAGATGCTCGATGAGAGCTTTCGGGCTCTGACTGCGCTGAAGCTATCCGGTGAAAAGTGGCCGCGGTTCATCATGAACTCGTGGCTTGAGACCCTTCTCCTTCACACGAGGAACTTGGTCGACTTCGCTTGTCCACCGCCGAGTGCCAAGGGCACCGACATCATTGCTGTCGACTTCATCCCGGGTTGGGAGGCCAAGTCCACAGCATTTCTTGACGGCGTGCGCACGCGGGCGAACAAGGAGATGCTGCACCTCACTCAGGGACGCAAGCTGCAGGGGGAGATGCGCAGCTGGGAGTTCGGCAAGATCATCACAGGGGTGGCGGATCTGTTGCTCCCGTTCATTGATCAGGTGCCGGCTCAAAGAGTGACCTCTGATTTCGTGTCGCGTGCCCGTGCGGCCCTACCCAACCTTGCCGAGGGAGGTGTGATCAAGCTGGCCCTGCCGTGGATACCATCCGCCCAATCAGTGGCGACGCAGGGTCTAGGGCCGAATGAGGCAGACGACGATGATTTCTTCGACGAGCTGCTTAATCACCCCGGCTCCTGACTCAGGATTGGGTGAGGACTGCGACGATTGCGATCAGGGCGTTCAGCATCTTCCCCCGCCGGGGACGGAGGTTGGTGGAAGCCGTCCGAAGAACCCGAAGAACTTGGCAATCCCGAAGCGGCCTAGATTTCCCACCAGCACTGTTGCTGTCCCTCGACCGCTGGGGCCACTTCAGGCTGTCGCGCCGGGGCCAGTGCAGGCCGTCGCGCCGGTTTCGGCGGGGCCGGTTGCGAAGCACGTGGCGGTGGGCTTCGGATAGCGAAGCCGCATCGAATCGACCGCTGGTGCCTACACCTCCCCATCGGGATTGATTCGGCCGGCCATTTGGGGTACCTTCTTCCCATCCCCCCAGTCGCTTCGGCGGCTGGGCCGCGAGGCCCGCTTCGGCGGGCCTCAGCGATTTAAGGGGGCATTACCAGCCCTTCGGCTTGCGTATCTCACCGCGCGAGTCACGCAGCACCGGTGCGAATTGGCTTGAAGCGAGTGGCCCCTCGCGGAGCTGCTTGAAGAAGGTCGGCCGCAGGACAAGACTGCGTTTCCTTGCAGGGTGAGGGTTGAGGACGCCGACGCGAATGCCGAGCTCGCTGCTCGTCAGCTCGATCGGCGTCTTGAGGTCGGCATCGTTTGAGACGACGATTGCGACCTCGCAGTCTTGGCGGAAGGCATCGAGGAGAAGATATGACGCGAGGTTCACGTCTGAGCCCTTTTCCTCCGTCTTGAGGACGCGCACGGTCTTCGGACCGACGCGATGCGGCTTTTCCAGCCGCATCTGAACAGGTCGGGTGCGAAACCGCCCGTAGTGGATTGACAGCTCGGGGATCGTGTCGAGCGCTCGCAGGTACGCCTGCTGCTGCTGGTGCTGTTGGAAGTGAGGCGGTCGGCGATCGACTCGTGCCGTGAAGTACCGGATGCGGTGCGTCTCGTTGCTCGGGAACACTCGCCCGAACAGAGCGGCCAGATCCAGCCACTTGTGCGGCGTCCCCCTCAGGGCACCGTAGTAGAGATTGAATGCGTCGACGTAGTAGTTGGTTTTCACGGCGCGGCGATTATCGGGATTGGCTCGGAGGTCAGGGGATACGGTGTCCAGGATGGATGACGAACGAAAGACTCAAGAGGCGGCACAGCGATCCGAGAGAGCGGCGGCGGGTTCGGGCGTGTCCCTGGAAAGCCGCATAGAGGCTCGGCGCAAGGACAAGGGCTTCCAAGCTCGACTCACGAGGTTGATCGCGGGGAACCGGCGAGTCCTGGATCGCCTGGCTCGCTGACCTGGAACGCCTCGGCGACCAGGGCGGCGTCCTCCTCGCGGGGGGCGTAGTGGAGGTACTTCATCGTCGTCTGGATGTCGGCGTGGCCCATCCACTCCTGGACGTTTGCTGCTCTTTTGAGAGCCGACGCCCGGACTTGAACCGGGGACCCCTTCATTACGAGTGAAGTGCTCTACCAACTGAGCTACGCCGGCGGGTGGCTCCATTCTAAGAGCGGCGGTTTCGTCGCGTCCGGCGTCCCGGAGCCGGTTCGTTCTCGGGCAGTTTGAGGCGGCGCTCAGCCGCGCTTGGCGACGAAGGAGATCGAGCGGCCGGGTTGGGCGCAGCTGACCGCTGTGCCGCGGGAGGTGCGGACGCCGAGGCAGCGGTAGTCGCTGACGCTGCAGGCGGGGCGGGAGGCGCCTGCCGGGCCCAGGCAGGCGCGCTTGTTGACCCAGGCGGCGACCACTCCCCGGCCGATCGCGCAGCCGACGCCGGCCACGCGGAGCTGCTCGGTCCCCGCGACCGTGGTGTTCCCGCAGCTCCGCGCCGTGGCCCCGGCCGGGGCGGTCGGGGTCCTCGCCGCCGGGGGCGCCTGGGATCCGCCGGCCGCGGCACCGCCCGTCGTGGTCGACCCTGCGTTCGGCGAGGAGCCACAGCCGGCCAGCAGCGCGGCGGCGAGGGCGGCGGTCGCTAGTACGTGAACGGGCCTCATCGGCCCCGTCAACTTACCCGGGCACCGCCCCTTGAAGCTGTTCGGGATCGGGGGTTGGGTCCTGGTCAGGCTGGAGGTCGCCGCAGACCGGGCAGTCCGGCTCCGGCACGACCGGCTCCCGCTCCACCTCCATCGTCCGCAGGTCATATATATGGGCGACGCCCAGGGTCGAGGGCTTGCTGAGGCCGGTGAGGTGGTGCATGACCTCCAGACCCACCTGGCTGCCGATCAGCCCACAGGCCGGCCCCAGCGTCGCCGCGGGGGAGGGCTTGGCGCGACGCTGGCTGACCGCCATGTCGAACATCGGATAGACGCGGCGGTAGGCGGTCTCCTGGCAGGCGAAGCAGCCGGTCTGGCCCGGCACGTACAGCGGTCCCACGCGCGCTACCGGGGGGAAGTGGCTCATCGTGATGTATGGGATGCCGGCCGCGAAGCAGGCGGAGTTGGCCCAGCGCTCGACGTCGTGTGCGGGCCAGTCGGCCGCGTCGATGAGAAAGTCATAGCCCTCGATCGCCGCCGCGATCTCCTCCTCGCTGCCGAGCCGCTGGGCGAGAACCTCGATCCGGGCCGCCGGGTTGAAGGCTTTGAGGCGCGACGCCGCGATCTCGACCTTGAGCCGCCCGACATCGGTCTCGGAGTAGAGGATCTGGCGATTGAGGTTGCTCGCCTCGACCCGGTCGCCGTCGATCAGCAGCATCTCGCCGACGCCGCAGCAGGCCAGCGCCCACGCCGCCCAGCCGCCGAGCCCGCCCACCCCGAAGACGACGACTCGCGCAGCAGCCAGCCGTTCCTGGCACTCGGCCGGCGTCGGCCCCTCGACCCTGATGTCGCTGAAGTAGCGCAGCTGGCGGTCGAAGCGGGCGAGCACTTCGCTCCCCAGCCGATCGTCGTCCGCTGCGTCCTCGACCGCCCCCAGCTCCTCGAGCTGGGCCAGGGTGTCGCCGACCGCCTCCTGCCCGAACCTGGCGACGAGCTGCTCCCGGGTCTGGGTCCCGTCGAGCGAATCCAGCAGCAGCCGCTGCTCCTCGTTGGGCCGCTCGATGCGAATGTCGGCGCCGGCGCTGGGCCGCATCAGGTACAGATCGCCCTCCGGCGATTCGATGATCTCAGTGGTTTTCTTGATTCGGGGTCGGCTCATGGGTGGGTGGTGAAGGAGGAGGCATGGGTCCGACCCCGCAAGGTGAGGCCGGACCCGGGCAGGCTCAGGAGGTCTTGTGGATTGAAATTGCCGGAATCACGGGCGTTGTCTTGCTGATCTTCAATGTCTTCACCCCCTTGAAGGTCGTTGCGTGTACGCGAGGCCCCGAATGAGGCATACGCGTTGATATAGACCTCCCGATTGATCGAATTAGTTTCAACAATCGAGAAATAAGGAGAAACTCAGGCCCTCCGCAGTTTGTCTAGGCCAGTCCTTGAAGGCAGCTAGGATGGAATGCTCCAGATTGTTGGCGGCAACTCGTGGAGGGAATCGTTTGGCCTCGGCAACTAAGACCAAGACGCAGAGCGGGGTTAGTCTCCGGATGGCGAAGGCGCTATCGCATCCCCTCCGCGTGCAGATCCTGACGATCTTGCACAAACGCGTTGCCAGCCCCAACCAGATAGCCCAGGAGCTTGGGGAGGGCCTGAGCCAGGTCAGCTACCACGTCAAGGTGCTGAAGGAGTTCAACTGCATCGAACTCGTTGACACCAAACCGAGGCGCGGTGCGGTCGAGCACTTCTATCGAGCCATCGCGGCACCGTTCCTCACCGACAGCGACTTCAAGTCGCTGTCGCCCGAGGCTCGGCAGGATCTTTCGGTTGTCAGCGTGCAGATGATCGTCCGAGACGCTGTGGAGGCGCTCGAAGCCGGGACCTTCGACTCTCGCGCGGATCGCCATTTCAGTCGGACCGCGCTCGTCGTGGACGAGCAAGGGTGGAAAGACGTCGCTTCCCTCTTGGCCGACACCCTCGATCGGGTCCTCGAGATCCAGGTCGAGAGTTCTATGCGCCTGGCGAAGAGCGCCGGGAAGGAGATCCACGCGAAGGTGGACATGCTCCATTTCGAATCCCCGGCGCCGGATTCCACGCGGGACGGCTCGGCCGATCGCTAACCCGCCAGCTCTCTCGCCCTCCCGAACACCTCATCCAGCATCTCCTCGGTCAGCTTGCCGGTGAAGGTGTTCTGCTGGCTCGGGTGGTAGCAGCCGAGCAGCGCCCAGCGGCCCGCCTGCGCCTCCGCCCCGTGACCGAACCGCGGCTTCGGCCGCGGCACCTCGCCGCCCAGCGCCCGGATCGCCCGCAGCGCGCCGTCCCAGGCGAAGCTGCCGAGGGCGACGATCGCCCGGCAGCGCTCCAGCAGCGCCAGCTCCCGCTCCATATAAGGGAGGCAGTTGTCGCGCTTCGGCCGGGGTCGGCTTGTTGGCCGGCGGCGCGCAGCGCACCACCGCGGTCACGTAGGCGTCGCGCAGGCGCAGCCCGTCGCCGCGGCGCACCGACTCGGGCCGGTTCGCGTAGCCGGCGCGGTGCAGGGCCGCGTAGAGCCAGTCGCCGGAGCGGTCGCCCGTGAACATCCGCCCGGTGCGGTTGCCGCCGTGCGCGGCGGGGGCGAGGCCGACGATCGCCAGCTTGGCGGCTGGGTCACCGAACCCGGCTACGGGGCGCCCCCAGTACGCCTCGCCGCGGAAGCGGCGGGGCGGGTCCGCCGCGCTGGCCTCGCGCCACTCGACCAGCCGCGGACAGCGCCGGCAGGCGTGGACCTCGGCGGCCAGCGACTCCATAGGCTTGCGCGACTTCATGTCCCGTAAACGAATCACGTTCGCTCTCGCGGTGTCGCTCTCCCTCGTCGCAGCCGGTTGCGGGGGCGGAGGCGGCACGCCGGCGACGGAAAGCGACAAGGCCGCCGACGTCCAGATCCTCAACTACGCGCTCTCCCGCGAGCTGACCGCGATCGACGCCTACACCCGGGGCCTGCCCATGCTCCGAGGGCGAACGCTCGCGGTCGGCCGCCGGCTCCGCGCCCAGGAGCAGGAGCACGTCGACGCCCTCACCAAAGCGATCCGCGGGCTCGGCGGCAAAACCGACGCCGCACCCACCCCCCTCGACTTCGCCGGCGTCAAGAGCCAGGCCGGCTTCCTCGCCTTCGCCTACGAGCTTGGGAACTCGCTGGTCCGCTCCCACACCGGTGAGATCGCCAAGCTCGCGACCCCCTGGCCGCGCTCGCTGCTGACCTCGATCGTCGCCAGCGAGGCCCAGCAGCTCGTCCTCCTGCGCCAGGGCCTCGGCGCCGCCCCGCTCGCCTCCGTCCCCGAGGCGTTCGAGTCCGGCGGTACGCCGCCCCCGAGTGGGGGATGATCCCGCGGGATGTTCCCGCTCAACCTCCCCAACGCCCTCACCCTGCTGCGCATCCTCGCGGTGCCGGTGGTCGTCGTCGCGCTGCTCGGGGAGACGCCGAACGGCGACGCGCTGGCCGCCGCGGTCTTCGCGCTGGCGGCCCTGACGGACGGCCTCGACGGCTACTTCGCCCGCTCGCGCGACGCGGTCACCACCTTCGGCAAGCTGATGGACCCGCTCGCCGACAAGCTGCTGATCACCGCGGCGCTGGTCTCGCTGGTCTCCCTGCACCGGCTGCAGGCCTGGGTGGCGATGGTGATCATCGCCCGCGAGATCGCCGTCACCGGCCTGCGCGCGATCGCCGCCGAGCGCGGCATAGTGATCGCGGCGAGCTGGCTGGGCAAGGTGAAGACGGTGCTCCAGATCGCCGCCGTCTTCGCCCTGATCGCCGAGAACCCCGCGCCCCTCTGGGCCAACCTCCTCGTCTACGCCGCCGTGGCCGCGACGCTGATCAGCGGCGCCGACTACTTCCTGGGCCTGCGCCGCCGCCTCTCAGAGCACCGCCCAGCCGCGGTCGATGGGCCTAAAAGTCGCGATATAGGCAACTTTTAGGCCCATCGACCGACCGCTCAGGCGCTCGGCGCCTCCAGCCACTCGCGCATAGTCGTGTGGCGGCGCTGGTGCTCGCCGCTCGCCAGCTCCGCCCGCAGGTCGTCGAGCGTGCCGTAGCGCTCGGCCACGACGTTGTGGCGGTGGATCGTCTCGAGGTTCTCCTGGCGGGCCATCACGAACGCCTCGCCGGGCATCTCGGGATAGTCCTCGACGACGCGGCGCACCATCTCCCGCACGCAGTCCTCGACGAAGCGGGGCTGGGAGTGGGCCTTGGCGACGACGGCCAGCTCGTCGGGACGCTTCATCAGCTCGTAGATCTCCGAGCTCATCGACCCCTCGACGATCCGCAGCAGCTCCGGCGCGTCGATCCACGACTCCCCGCCCTCCGGGCAGCCGATGTAGAGGGTGCCGATGCCCCGCTGGTTGTGGGTGGCGATCGGCACGGCGTCGATCGCCCGCTCGATCTCTTCCTCGTCGAAGCCCCGCTCCGCCAGCCGCTCCCGGGCCAGCCCGGCGACCATCTCCTGCGCGCACGGGCAGGCGGTCATGCCCTGGGCCTGGACGCCGGTCAGCGTCCGCGTCCCCCGCTCCGAGGCGACCGCCGTCCCCAGCAGCACATAGATCTCCTGGGTGCGCTGCCCGGTGGCGGGGGTGGACACCGTCTCGGGGTAGCGCGCCGTGACCGAGACCTCGGCCCGCAGCCCGCCCTGGCGCTCGCGCACCCGCTGGGCGATGTGGGAGGCGAGGATCTCGGCGCGGAAGGCCTCGCCCAGCACCACCTCGTCGATCGCCTCGCCGACGATCTCCTCGAAGCGGGACATGTGGACCCCGGCCTGCCGCGGGTTGAGGTCGACGAAGCACTCGAACCCCGCGTAGAAGAGGTTCTCGCCCCCGTCCGCCTTCACCCGGATCACCTTTTCGACCCCGGTCACGCCGACCCGCGAGAGGCTGACCTGCGTCGCCGGGACGCCGGACTGGACGTCGGGCGCGGCGGGGGAGAGGTCGGTCGTCCGGCTGGCCATGAGCTTATGAAGAGTAAGCAACTCGGACCGTGGGTGTCCGCCCCCTCGCCGGCCCATTGCTTTGATTGTTCTGCCTATACTTCGGCGCAGCCGGAGCCTCAGGGCCGGCTCCCCGGGTTAGGGGGAAGGGTTTCACCGGAGGAAGTGAGTATCGAGCCGCTGGAGACAGCCCCGGAAGGGCTGGACCAAGAGTCGGACGAGCAGCCGCTGGCGGAAGCCGAAGAGCTTCGCGGGCTGATCGCGCAGGGGCGCGAGCGCGGCTATCTGACCTTCGAGCAGATCGCCGCCACCCTGGAGGAGGTGGAGGTCACCAAGGAGCAGGTCTCCAGCCTCCACACCCACCTGGTCGAGCACGGCGTCGACGTGATCGCCGAGGGCGGAGTCAGCGCCTATGAGGAGCAGAAGGGCGAGTCGAGCAACGGGCAGGTGAAGGGCCCCGAGCTGGACCTGACCGTCGAGCCCAGCCTCGACTCCCTGCGCCTCTACCTGCGCTCGATCGGCCGCGTCGACCTGCTCACCGCCGAGCAGGAGATCGAGCTGGCGAAGCGGATCGAGCGCGGCGACATGCTGGCGAAGCGCCAGATGGTCGAGGCGAACCTGCGCCTCGTCGTCTCGATCGCCAAGGGCTACCTGGGGCGGGGGCTGAGCTTCCTCGACCTGATCCAGGAGGGCTCGCTGGGGTTGATCCGCGCCGTCGAGAAGTTCGACTACCGCCGGGGCTACAAGTTCTCCACCTACGCGACCTGGTGGATTCGCCAGGCGGTGACGCGGGCGATCGCCGACAAGGCGCGGACGATCCGCATCCCGGTCCACATGGTCGAGAAGCTGAACCGGGTGGGCCACGTCGAGCGCCAGCTTGTGCAGCGGCTGGGCCGGGAGCCCGAGCCGGCCGAGATCGCCGCCGAGCTGCGCTGGTCGGTGCGCGACGTGCGGGACATCCTGCGGGTGGCGCAGCAGCCGGTCTCTCTGGAGAAGCCGGTGGGCGACGAGGACGAGTCCGAGCTGGGCGACTTCGTCGCCGACGACGCGGTCTCGGAGCCCTTCGAGGAGGCGAGCGAGCACCTCCAGAAGGAGGGAGTGCGCCGCGCCCTCGACGCGCTACCCGAGCGCGAGCGCCAGGTGATCGAGCTGCGCTACGGCCTCTCGGGCCTCGAGCCCCTCACCCTCGAAGAGGTGGGCCAGACCTTCGGCGTGACACGCGAGCGGATCCGCCAGATCGAGAACAACACCCTGAAAAAGCTGAAGCGCCTCCCCGAGGCGCAGATGCTCCGCGAAGCAAGCTAGCGCGGTTCGAGGACGAAGACCGCGATGTCGCGGTCGGTGCGCGCCTCGTAGTCGTCGAAGCCGCTGTACTGGGCGATCATCTTGCGCCACAGCTCGGCGCGTTCCTCGCCCTCGGCGATCCGCGACCGCACGGCGCCGGCGGTCCCGCCCGAGCTCGACCTCGGCGTCGGGGTTCGCTTTCAGGTTGAGCGCCCAGGCGGGCGCCATGGCGTTGCCGGCGTTGGAGCCGATCACGACCTGCCGCTCCCGATCGGCCAGGTAGGCGACGGGGACGGTGCGCAACTCGCCGGACTTGCGCCCGGTCGTGGTGAGGAGCAGGACCGGCGCCCGGTCGAGCCTGCCGCCGAGCCGTCCCCCGCTCAGCCGGTAGAGCGGCACGTTCAGCTTCCCGGTCCAGCGCAGCCCGGTCGCCCCGAGCGCCATAGACATCCGCGTGTAGAAGCGGTCGCTGAACACGGCGCGAGTATCCCACGCCCCCAACCCGCTCCGCTGTTCCTTTGCCGCGTTATATGCGGCAAAGGAACAGCGGAAGCCCCAATCACACGTTCCGCTGTGCTTTAGCCCTATATAGCGCGGCAAAGGAACAGCGGAAGCTGGCAAGGGCCTAGAGTGAACGCCCATGGCCGAGCCGCATCCCTTCCGCCGCGCCGCCGAGGCCAAGGACCTCGACCTGCTGACTGCGACGTTGCGCGAGGACGTCATCCTCCACAGCCCGATCCTCTTCCGCCCCTTCGAAGGCCGCGACCTCGTCACGCAGGTCCTCACCCACGTCGCCGCGACCCTCGAAGACCTCGCCTACACCGACGAGCTGGCCGGCGACGGCACCGTAGCCCTTCGCTTCACCGCCCGGGTCGGGGACCGAGAGCTGGAGGGAATCGACTTCCTCGAGCTCGACGAGGACGGTCGCGTCGCCAAGCTAACCGTCTTCATGCGCCCGATGTCCGCCCTCACCCGCTTCAACGAGCAGATGGCGAAGCGCCTCGGCGTCGAGCCGGGTTAGCCCGCGGCTTCCATTTAGAATCACCTTTCTCACCAGTCGGGGGAGTGTCCGAGTGGTTAAAGGAGACGGGCTGTAAACCCGTTGGCTCTGCCTACGCAGGTTCGAATCCTGCCTCCCCCATATGAGTAGCCTCGACGGCCGCGTGTACGCCATCGCCGGAGTCGGCGGTGGGCTGGGGCCGGTGGTTGCGGCGCGGTTGGCCGATGCGGGGGCCGTGGTTGCCGGGACGGATCGGGACCAGGCCAAGCTCGACTCGCTGGCCGACGAGCTCGGGATCCCCGCCGACCGCTGGGACGGGCGCGCCGTCGACCTGCTCGACGAGGACGCCGCGCGCGGCTGGTGCGCGGCGCTGGTCGAGCGCTTCGGCCGGGTCGACGGGCTGCTGCACCTGGTCGGCGGCTGGCGTGGGGGGCAGCCCCTGCACGAGGCGCCGCTCTCCGACTGGGCGCTGCTGCACGACCTGCTGATCCGCACCGTCCAGCACACGACCCGCGCCTTCCACGACGCGCTGCTCGCCGGCGAGCACGGCCGCTTCGTCCTCGTCTCCGCCAAGCAGGTCCAGTCGCCGTCCAACGCCAACGCCGCCTACGCCGCCGCCAAGGCGGCCGCCGAGGCCTGGGCCCTCGCCCTCGCCGACGGCTTCGACGGCACGCCCGCCACCGCCAACATCGTCGTCGTCGACGCGATCCTCACGCCTCAGATGCGCGCCGAGAACCCCGGCAAGGAGTTCCCGACCTTCACACCCGCCGAGCACATCGCCGAGGCGATCGCCTTCCTCTGCTCGGACGCCGCCTCGAAGATGAACGGCCAGCGCCTGCCGCTGCATCCCTGATGTAACACCAAATGATGTGACATAAAGCTATGTACCATTTAGGGCATGGCCGGGGGCGCTGCCGCGCAGATGACGATCGACGAGCTTGCCCGGCGGACCGGGATGACCGTCCGCAACATCCGCGCCCACCAGTCGCGCGGGCTGCTGCCGCCGCCGGACGTGCGCGGCCGCACCGGCTACTACGGCGACGAGCACGTCGTCCGGATCGAGCTGATCCGCGAGCTGCAGGCCGACGGCCTCAACCTGGAGGCGATCCGTCGCCTGCTCGAGGGCGTCGGCGGCTCCAGCACCGAGGTGCTCGACTTCACCCGCGCCCTGCGCGCCCCCTTCGAGGACGAGGATCCCGAGGTCGTGCTGCAGCGCGCCGGCCGCGAGCTCGCCCGGCTCGGCATCGGCCCCGAGACCTCTCTCGCCGTCCTGCAGGAGATGCGCCGCCACGCCGAGGCGCTCGCCCGCACCTTCGTCGACCTCTTCGTCAAGCAGGTCTGGGAGCCATTCGACCGCGCCGGCCGCCCCGAGCAGGACTGGCCCAAGGTCCGCGACGCCCTCGAGCGCCTCCGCCCCCTCGCCTCCGATGCCCTCCTCGCCGTCTTCCAGGCAGCGATGAGCGAAGCGACCGAGAAGGCCACCGAGCGCACCCTGCAGCGCTGAGATCCGCAATACATCGGGGAGCCGCCGAGGCGCTGACCGGCGGCGCCTAGTGATACCCTATACCCGTATATAAATCGAAAGGAGTCGGTGTGTCGGATATCGCCACGTACAGGGTTCCGGAGATGAGCTGCGAGCACTGCAAGTCGGCCGTGAGCGGGGAGCTGAGCGCGGTCGCGGGGGTCGAGTCGGTCAGCGTCGACCTCGAGGAGAAGCTCGTGACGGTCAGCGGCGCGCCGCTCGACGACGCGGCGCTGCGCGCGGCGATCGCGCAGGCGGGTTACGAGGTGACGTAATGGCGGTCGGGGTCGAGACTCGCAAGGAGGCGCGCACCGAGCTGGCGATCGAGGGGATGAGCTGCGCCTCGTGCGCGACCCGGATCGAGAAGCGCCTGAACAAGCTCGACGGCGTCGCGCGCGACGGTCAATTTCGCGACCGAGCAGGCGACCGTCGCGTTCGACCCGGCGCAGGTCTCGCTCGACGAGCTGATCGCCGCGGTCGAGGCGGCCGGCTACCACGCCTCGCTGGCCCGGGACGCGCTCGGCGAGGACGATCCCACACGGCCGTACCGGCTGCGGCTGCTCGTCGCCGCGGTGCTGTCGGCGCCGCTCGCGGTGCTGGCGATGGTGCCGGCGGCGCAGTTCTCGGGCTGGGAGTGGGTGTCGCTGGCGCTCGCGACGCCGGTGGTGTTCTGGAGCGGCTGGCCGTTCCACCGGGCCGCGGCGCTGAACGCGCGCCACGCGGTGGCGACGATGGACACGCTGATCTCGATCGGCACGATCTCGGCCTGGTCGTGGTCGACGGTCGTGCTGCTCGGCGGGATCGCCGAGGACACCTACTTCGAGGTCGCCGGCGGTGATCACGACGCTGATCCTGCTCGGCCGCTACTTCGAGACGCGCGCCAGGCGGCGCTCCGGCGAGGCGATTCGCAAGCTGCTCGAGCTGGGCGCCAAGGAGGCGCGCGTGCTGCGCGACGGGGAGGAGGTCCTCGTCGCGGTCGAGGAGCTGGCGGCCGGCGACCTCTTCGTCGTCCGGCCGGGCGAGAAGGTCGCGACCGACGGCGTCGTCGAGAGCGGCGAGTCGGCGGTGGACCAGTCGATGCTGACCGGCGAGTCGGTTCCGGTCGAGGTCGCGCCCGGCGACGAGGTCGCGGGGGCGACGATCAACGTCTCCGGCCGGCTCGTCGTGCGCGCGAGCAGGGTCGGCGCGGACACGGCGCTGGCGCAGATCGCGCGGCTGGTCGCCCAGGCGCAGGCGGGCAAGGCGCAGGTGCAGCGGCTCGCCGACCGCGTCTCGGGCGTGTTCGTGCCGGTCGTGCTCGTGCTCTCGCTGCTGACGCTGGCGGGCTGGCTGCTCGCTGGGCGGCAGCGCGGCCGCCGCGTTCACGGCGGCGGTCGCGGTCGTGATCATCGCCTGCCCGTGCGCGCTGGGCCTGGCGACGCCGACCGCCCTGATGGTCGGCACCGGCCGCGGCGCCCAGCTCGGGATCCTGATCAAGGGCCCCGAGACGCTGGAGCAGACGCACCAGATCACGACGATCGTGCTCGACAAGACCGGCACCGTCACCGAGGGCACGCATGCAGGTGGCCGCCGTCGCGGCGGCCGACGGCGTCGATCCGGCCGAGCTGCTGCGGCTCGCCGCCGCCGCCGAGAACGCCAGCGAGCACCCGATCGCACGCGCGATCGCCGAGCACGGCCGCGACCGAGCTCGGCCCGCTGGCCGCCCGTCGAGCGCTTCACCAACCGCGCCGGGCTCGGCGTGGAGGCGCTCGTCGAGGGGCACGCGGTGGCGATCGGCCGCCCCGCGTTCCTCGCCGAGTCGGGCATCGACCTGCCCGCCGAGCTCGTCGCAGCAGGCGGAGCGGCTCGAGGGCGCGGGGCACACCGTCGTCGCGGTCGCCTGGGAGGGCGCCGCCCGCGGCCTGATCGCCGTCGCCGACCGGATCAAGCCGACCAGCGCCGCGGCGATCGCCGAGCTGAAGCGGCTCGGGCCTGCAGCCCGTGCTGCTCACCGGCGACAACCAGCGCACCGCGGCCACGGTCGCCGAGCAGGTCGGGATCGAGCGCGTGCTCGCCAACGTGCTCCCCGGCGAGAAGGCCGACGAGGTGAAGCGGCTGCAGGCCGAGGGCGAGACCGTCGCGATGGTCGGCGACGGCGTCAACGACGCGCCGGCGCTCGCCCAGGCCGACCTCGGCCTGGCGATCGGCACCGGCACCGACGTCGCGATCGAGGCGTCCGACCTGACGCTCGTCTCCGGCGACCTGCGCGCCGCCGGCGACGCGATCCGCCTCGCCCGCCGCACGCTGCGCACGATCAAGGGCAACCTCTTCTGGGCGTTCGCCTACAACGTGGCCGCGATCCCGCTCGCGGTCGCCGGCCTGCTCAACCCGATCATCGCCGCCGCCGCGATGGCCTTCTCGAGCGTGTTCGTCGTCACCAACTCGCTGCGGCTGCGCCGCTTCCGCAGCACGCGCCAGGAGGCGACCGCGTGAGCGAGACCGAGCAGCAGCAGCCCACGGCTACGCCGGCGAGAAGGCGTCGCTGATCAAGCGCCTGCACCGGATCGAGGGACAGGTGCGCGGGATCGAGCGGATGGTCGACGAGGACCGCTACTGCATCGACATCCTCACGCAGATCGCCGCGGTCAACACCGCGCTGGAGAGCCTCGCCTACAAGATCCTCGACGAGCACGTCAACCACTGCGTCGCGGGTGCGCTCGCCTCCGGCGACGAGGCGGTCGCCGCCGAGAAGAGCCGCGAGCTGCTCGAGGCCGTCCAGCGCTTCGCGCGGACGCGGTGAGGTGTCGCGCTCAGCCGCATGCAGGAATCGCCGTCGGTCGAGCAACGTATGTGAAGTGTCAGTGAAGCGTGAGGGGCAGTGTGCATGTACACGCGTCTAAGTGCTACCGTCGCGTATTGGCCGGCTGAGGCGCCAGGCCAAAGGTGACAACGACAGCGAAGAAACAAGAGAGGGTCATCATCCGGTTCGCCGGCGATTCCGGCGATGGGATGCAGCTGGTGGGGGGCAGGTTCGCCGCCGCCACCGCGCAACTCGGCAACGACCTCTCCACGCTGCCGGACTTCCCCGCCGAGATTCGCGCGCCGGCCGGCACTCCGCGCGGCGTCTCCGCCTTCCAGATCCACTTCGCCTCACGCGACATCCTCACCCCGGGCGACCACCCCAACACGCTCGTGGCGATGAACCCGGCGGCGCTGAAGGCCCACCTCGAGGCGCTGGAGCTGGGCGGAACGCTGATCGTCAACGAGGACGCCTTCACGGAGAGCAACCTGCGCAAGGCCGGGTACGAGGTCGACCCGTTCGAGGACGGGACCGTCGAGGGCTACAAGGCCTTCCGCGTGCCGATGACGACGATGACGACCCGCGCGACCGAGGGGATCGAGGGCCTCAAGCCGGCGGAGGCGCAGCGCACCAAGAACATCTTCGCCCTCGGCCTTCTCTCCTGGATGTACGGACGGCCGGTCGAGGCGACGCTCTCCTGGCTGGAGACGAAGTTCGCCAAGCTGCCGACGATCCGAGAGGCGAACATCGCCGCCTTCAAAGCGGGCTTCAACTTCGGCGAGACCGCCGAGCTCGCGGCGAGCCCGATCGAGATCGAGCCCGCGCCGCTGGAGCCCGGCGAGTACCGCAGCGTCGACGGCGCTCAAGCGCTGTCGCTGGGCCTGATCGCGGCCAGCGTGAAGAGCGGCCTGGAGCTGTTCTTCGGCGCCTACCCGATCACACCCGCCACCGAGCTGCTTCACCACCTGGCGCGCCACCACCGCTTCGGCGTCCACACGGTGCAGGCCGAGGACGAGATCGCCGCTGCGAGCATGGCGGTGGGCGCCGCCTTCGCCGGGCAGCTCGGGATCACCGCGACGAGCGGGCCCGGGATGGACCTGAAGGCGGAGACGATCGGGCTGGCGGCGATACTCGAGCTGCCGATGGTGATCATCGACGTGCAGCGGGCCGGCCCCTCGACCGGGATCCCGACCAAGACCGAGCAGACCGACCTGCTGATGGCGATCCACGGACGACACGGCGAGTCGCCGCTGCCGGTGATCGCCGCCTCGACGCCGGCCGACTGCTTCGACTCCGCGGTGGAGGCCGTCCGCGTCGCCGTCCGCTACCGGACGCCGGTGATCCTGCTGGCGGACACCTTCCTCGCCAACTCCTCCGAGCCCTGGCGGATCCGCGACAGCGCCGACCTGCCGGACATCGATCCCAACTTCGCGGAGGGCCCGAACGCGGGCGACGAGTTCCTTCCCTACCTGCGCGACGAGCACGGTGCGCGGCCCTGGGCGATCCCCGGCACGCCCGGCCTGCAGCACCGGGTCGGCGGTCTCGAGAAGGAGAACGGGAGCGGCGACGTCAGCTACGACCCCGCCAACCACGCCCTGATGACGAGGCTGCGCGCGGAGAAGCTCGAGAAGCTGGCCGAGGAGATGCCCGACCTCGAGGTCGACGCCGACGAGGGCGCCGAGCTGCTCGTGCTCGGCTGGGGCTCGACCTATGGCGTCATCCGAGCCGCGGCGCGGCGGATGCGCGACCGGGGCACCCCGATCGCGACCGCCCACCTGCGCTACCTCGACCCCCTGCCCACCAACACCGGCGACGTCGTGAAGGCGTTCCCCAAGGTGCTGATCCCCGAGTTGAATACCGGCCAGCTGCTGAGCATCATTCGCGCGAAGTTCCTCGTCGACGCGGTCGGCTACAACAAAATGGAGGGCCTGCCGATCCTCGCCGAGGAGATGGAAGCCGCGATCCTGGAGGTCCTGTCATGAGCGGCAGCAACGGGAGCGGCAACGGAGCCACCGCCCTGCCAATGCTGACCAAGCAGGACTTCCAGTCCGGCCAGGAGACCCGCTGGTGCCCGGGTTGCGGCGACTACGCGATCCTCGCCAGCGTCCAGGCCCTGATGCCGGAGCTCGGGATTCCGCCCGAGCGGACGGTCTTCATCTCCGGCATCGGCTGCTCCGGGCGCTTCGTCTATTACATGGACACCTACGGGATGCACGGCATCCACGGCCGCGCTCTGCCGCTGGCGACCGGCATCGCGACCTCCCGCGACGACCTCTCGGTCTGGGTCGTCAGCGGCGACGGCGACGCGCTCTCGATCGGCGGCAATCACCTCATCCACGCCCTGCGGCGCAACGTCCCGATCAAGCTGCTCCTCTTCAACAACCAGATCTACGGCCTCACCAAGGGCCAGTACTCGCCCACCAGCGAGGAGGGCAAGATCACCAAGTCGACCCCCTTCGGCTCCGAGGACCATCCCTTCAACCCGGCGGCGCTGGCCCTCGGCGCCGAGGCCTCCTTCGTGGCCCGCACGATCGACGTCGAGAAGAAGCACGTGGCGAGCGTCCTGCGCGCCGCCGCCGAGCACGAGGGCTCCGCCTTCGTCGAGATCTACCAGAACTGCAACGTCTTCAACGACGGCGCCTTCGACGCCGTGCGCGGCAAGGCCGGCGCCCCGAACCAGATCCGCCTCGAGCACGGTGAGCCGATTCGCTTCGGCGCCGACGGCGAGCGCGGCGTCATCCGCTCCGCCGACGGCGGCCTCGCCGTGGTCGACGTCGCCGAGGTTGGGGAGGATGCCCTCGTCGTCCACGACGCCCACATCGAGGACCCCAGCCACGCCACCGCCCTCGCACGTCTCGCCGAGAGCCCGACCGGGCCGACCCCGATCGGCGTCCTGCGCGACGTCAAGCGGCCGGTCTACGGCGCAGGGCGCCAGCAGGAGCTGGCCACCGCCTACGCCGGAGCATCGCTCGCCGACCTGGACGACCTGCTCCACTCCGGCGACACCTGGACCGTCTCCTAAGCGCCTCTGCTCAGCGTCAGCAGAGCCTGCCGACCGGCTCGTCCGGGCCGGGTTCCGGCCGGTCGAGGACCCTGACGCCCAGGGATTGGAGGAAGCGGGCCATCTCTTTGCCGGAGTTGGTCGGCATGCCCTCGTGGTAGCAGGGGTAGGCGCGGGGGTCCCCGCGCGGCGTCGCCCAGCCCCACTCGGTCCACGGCGAGCCGGGCAGCGCGGTGGCGATGAACTGGCCGGCCCTGACCCTGGTGCCGGCGGGGACCAGGTTCGTCAGGTGCTCGGCGACGTAGATGACGTCGCCGGCGTGGTCGCCGTTGAGGAGCCGGTACCAGAGATAGGCGCCGCCGGGCCAGCCGCTGTTCATCGAGGACCCGAGGACCTTGGCGTCGCCGATCGCGACGACCGGCTCGCGGCGATTGGGCATCAGGTCGATCCCCATGTCGATCCTGCTCACCGACCAGCTGCCGCCCCTGAACGGGTTGACGTAGCCGTGGCCGCAGCTGCCGGCCTGGATCGAGACGCCGCCGAGGGCTCCACCGCCGCTCGAGCAGGTGGGAGGGGCGGGGGGCGTCGTCGTGGGCGGCGGCGCGGTCGCCGGTGGGGGAGTCGGGCTGGGCGCATAGCCCGACGGGGTTGCGCCGCCTGAAGCTTGGCCCAGGGCGGTGGAGGGTGCGAGGACGAGGGCCGCGGTGACCCCGATGGCCCCGAGTATCGCCTCCAGCTTGTGCGTGGGCGTTCGCAAACCAGTCTCCTTCGTCGGCCTGCGGGGTTAGCTGTCGGGCTGGCGCTCAAGGAGCCTGCGCCCCCACGTAGGGGTTCGCCCCAAACTCTCTGGTTCCCCCGCTCTCGGGCAAAAGCCCGGGATTCGGCGTACCGGTATTCCGGAACGGCGAGTAGTTTAGACACCTGGGCGGCGCTTTCGTCGCGCCTGGCGAGAAAGAAACCCGGAAATTCCTAGAGTTCGATCCAGCGGCCGGAGGGGCCGAGGTTGTACACCGGCGTCTCGCCGATCCGGCTCTCGCATCCCCAGGACTCGTGGATGTGGCCGCAGACGGCGAGGCGGGGGCGCTTCTGCTCGATCGCTTCCAGCAGGGCTGCGCTGCCGAAGTGCATGCCGGCGCCGTTCGTGTCGCAGTGGCCCTGGGGCGGAGAGTGCAGGACGAGGACAGCGCCCTCGGGGCAGGGGGCGAGCATCTCGGCGGCGGCCTCGTCGTCGAGGTCGAAGCTCCAGTCCCAGGGGGTGACGGGGATGCCGGCGCCGAGGCCGAAGAACCGGGCAGCGGCGATCTCGGCGCCGCCTCCGTGCAGCACCGTGGCGGCGCCCCAGCCGGCGGACGCCTCGCGCAGCGCCTCTTCGGTCTCGTTGTTGCCGGGGACGAGGACGGTGGGGGCCTCGATCTTCGCCAGGGCGCCGATCGTCTCCTCCAGCCCCTTGTGGACGGAGGCGAAGTCGCCGGCGCCGATCACCACGTCGGCGTCGGCCGACATCTCGACCAGCGCCGCCGCCTGCCCAAGGTCCCGGTGCAAATCGCTGAAAGCGAGGATCCTCACGCCCAAAACCTAACCGCTCCCCGCCGATGGGCCGATTTTCCGCCGTATAGGCGTATTTTCGGCCCGTCGGCGGGCATTTCGATAATCTCGCCGTCCTTATGCCTTCCGTCTTTTGGATCGGCCTCGGCATCGCCGGGCTCGGGTGCTTCGTCGGCCTTGTCGCCGGCGCGAAATCCCGGGGAACTCGCACGCTTCACCGGCATGGCGATCGGCGCCTATCTCGGCGTGATGGCCGGCTTCCCCCTCCTCGCCATCGGTTTGGCGACGAGCTGAGCGGCGGGCGTGACCCGCGGTTGACGGTCCTCACGCACCCGGTGGGCGACGCTTGAGAGGATTCCCGGGATGAGCGGGGACCGAAAGCCCGAGGCGCCGCGCGCCGAACGGGTGCTGCCGGGGGTCTGGCGGCTGCGCCTTTCGCTGCCTTGGCCGGGGGTGCCGCACGGCAACGCCTGGGCGGTCGCCTCCGACGGGGGGATCGTCCTCTTCGACACGGGGATCGGCGGCAAGGGGCGGCTGCGCCAGTTCGACCTGGCGCTGGCCCAGGCCGGGTTCGGGCTGGAGGACGTCCGCCTCCTCGTCTGCACCCATTCCCACACCGACCACTACGGCCTCGCCGCCCCGATCGTCGAGGCCGCCGGCTGCGAGCTGTGGATGCACCCGGCTTGGGGCCACATCCGCCTGCTCGCCGACGATCCCGCCGCCGCGCTGGAGCAGCGCCTCGAGGTCGCGCGGCAGAGCGGCGTACCGCTCGCCGCGCTGGAGCGCTACCGCGAGTCGCGCAGCGACGACGAGGGGACCGGGATCGAGGCGATCGTCGAACCCGACCGCGACCTCCTGCCCGGGGTGGAGGTCGAGACCGACCTCGGCGCCTGGCAGGTGTACGAGACGCCCGGTCACGCCCCCTCGCACGTCGTCCTGCACCAGCCGGAGCGGCGGCTGATGATCTCCGGCGACCACCTGCTCGGCCGCACCGTGCTCTTCTTCGACTACGGCCACAGCCCCGACCCGGTCGGCGAGTTCATGCGCGGCCTCGACGAGGTCGAGCCGCTCGAGGTCGACCTGGTGCTTCCCGGCCACGGCCGCACCTTCCGCGACCCCGCCGCCAAGATCGCCGAGGCCCGGCGCCAGGTGGACGAGCTGCTCGCCAAGGTGCGCGAATCGCTCGCCGAGGGCGAGAAGGCGGCGTTCGAGATCGTCGCCGAGATCGTCGGCCCGGAGGGCCTCAAATGGCCGGTCAGCGGCTGGGTGCTGCAGATCGTCCTCTCCTGCCTCGACCACCTGGCGATCCTCGGCGAAGTGGCGCCGGTCGAGGGAACCGATCCACAGAGGTGGACCTTGCGCTGAGGGGTCGGGTACCACTCCCCGCTCAACTTTTTCGGTGGGGCGTGGGCGGCTGGCCGCGGATGGATTGCCGAAAAAGTACAAGCCGCGGGGAGCGGCACCCGACCCCTCCTCGATAGCCTCTGGCGCCGTGGCCAGTTTCACTCTTGAGCGCGAGATAGCTGCTTCTCCCGAAACGGTGTTTGAGGTGCTTACCGACCATCGGGGGTACGCGGACATCACGCCGATGCGGAAGGTCGAGCTGGAGCAGGAGGGGGAGCCGGCGCCGAACGGGGTTGGGGCGATCCGGGTGCTGCACTCGGTCGGCCCGGCGCTTCGCGAGGAGGTGATCGCCTACCAGCCTCCCAGCCGCTTCTCCTACACGCTGCTCTCCGGCGCTCCGGTCCGCGATCACGTTGGGACCGTTGCCCTGACGCCGGAGGGCGCGGGCACGAAGGTCGTCTACGTGGTCCGCACCATCCCGACCGTCCCGATCGGCGGCGCCGCCGTGGTCGCCGTGGTGAAGCTGGCGATCAAGCAGCTGCTGAACGGGATCGCCGCCGAGTCGGAGCGCCGCGCCGCCGCTGTCGCCGGCTGATCAGCTCTCGACGTCGCGGTAGTGGTCCCGCCAGATCCCGCGGTAGACCCGCAGGTGGCGCGGCAGGGTCCTCAGCCCGGGGATGAACGGGATGCAGGACGAGGGCGAGGCTGAGGACCCCCATCAGGGCGAAGATCAGGGCGTCGGCGTTCTCGGAGCTCTTGAACGGCTCGATCTGGTACCAGAAGGTGTAGAGCCAGAGCCAGACCTGACCCGGGTAGCTGCCGGTCTCGTTCATCATGCCCCACTGGTCGCCGAGCAGGTGCTGGCCGGAGGCGCGGTCCTCGAAGTAGCCGCCGGCGGCGAGGAAGAGCAGCGGTTTGGTGTAGTCGGTCTCGTAGAAGCGGTGGCTGCTCGCGAGCAGGTCGCCGTCGAGCCCGCCGCTCTGGGCCAGCCCGAGCAGCTCGGCCATCATCGGCGCGACCGGGCCGTAGCGGCCGGGCGGCGGGACCGCGACCCCGCGCACGAACCTGGCCTTGGGCAGCGCCGCGGTGTAGGCGTCGGTCCAGGTTTTCTGCAGCGCCGGCGGCGCGGCTTGGTAGGCGGCGAGGGCGACCTTCAGCCGCGGGTTGTCGGGGATCGTCTTCAGCGGGCCGATCACGAAGTCGTTGGCGGTGTCGATCGGGATGTGCACACCGGCAAAGCTCTGCAGGTCGAGCGGGCCGATCTTCTGCGTCGCGCCGGAGGTGTGGTTGTAGGGCGGGCCGTAGCCGGCGATCTCGCTGGTCCCGTCCAGCTCGGTGACCGCGGTCGCCACGAAGTCACCGGGATCGGCCTGCGCCCAGCTCTGGATCGTCGTCGGCGAGTAGTCGGGGGAGGAGAAGAGGGCGGTGAGGACGACCGCCAGCACCGTGATCGCGACCAGCGCGACGACGAACTCCTTGACCAGGTCGTAACGGACGAAGGGGCCCGGCCAGGGGGCGGATTCGTCCGGGGCGCCCGGCCCGGGGCTCGCCGCGTTCATTGCGCGCTCCCCTCACCCGGCTGCGGGCCGAGGCGCCGAGGCCGCCTTCGCCTTGGCCGGGTACGGCGGCACCACCCCGTGGCGACGCACCAGCAGCACGTGCCAGGCGACCAGAGCCACGACGACCACCGGCAGCAGGATCACGTGCCAGGTGTACATCTGGCCGAAGTTGGCGACGTTGAAGAAGGCGCCGATCCCGACCGAGTTGAGCCCGTCCTTGCCCTCGCTGGCGATCCACTGGGAGTCGAAGTTCTGCTGGGAGAGGTAGCCGGTGAAGGCGGCGCCGATCGCGACCAGGAAGGTCACCGCCCCGGTCACCCAGGTGTGGGCACGCCCGCCCCGCCAGGCGCCCATGAAGAACTTCCCCCAGAGGTGGATGACCATCGTGAAGAAGAACAGCTCCACCCCCCAGAGGTGGATGCCGTTGAAGAACCGCCCGAGACTGGAGATGTGCCACCAGGTCGGCCCCTTCAGCCCGAGGATCATTCCCGAGACGACGACGACGACCAGCGCGGCGATCGTGGCGGCGCCGAAGACGTAGATCCAGGAGGAGACGTAGGAGGGCTGACGGTCGGGGAGGAGCTTCTCCGGCGGCAGCGCGCCGACCGCCCGCTCGCGCACCCAGGTCGTCCACATCCGGCGCTCCTCGGGGGACACGCCGCGCCCCTCCTCGGTGCTCACGGCTGCCGCTCCCGCTTCGGGAAGGGGATGAGGATCGCGGCGATGAAGACGGCGATCATCAGCAGGATGACGACGACGTTCGACACCGACATCTGGAAGAAGTGCCAGTGCAGGTAGCGAGCCGGGTGGCTCAGGTCGAACAGCGCTGCGAAGACCACGGGTGCTGCGATCGCCATCGCTTCCCTTCAACTCCAGTTGACTGCTGAGCCAAAGCTATACCGGGGACTCGGCTTGTCAAGTCGCTCAGGTCCGGCGTCTACCATGACCGGCTGCCCGGATGACGAACGAGAAGCCCACTTCCAAGACACCGCCGGGAGGGCCTGGGAGCCGCTGGTGGCGCGACCCCAAGCGGTTGCTGCGCGACCGCAGGCGCCTGGCGATCTTCCTCGCGCTCGGCGCCGTCGCGCTCGGCGGCGGGATCGTGCTCGCCTACGAGCTGCTGAAGCGCCCCCCCGACATCCACAACGCCAAGGCGGCCTTCAAACCCCAGCCGCCGCCGAAGCCGCCGAAGGCGAAGGCGGTCAACTGGCCCCTCTTCGGCTTCGACGCCGCCCGCACCCGCTACCTGCCCGCGAAGGGGATCAAGCCTCCCTTCCGGCGGATCTGGCACTACGTCGAGCGGCCGCTGCTCGAGTTCCCGCCGGTCTACGCCGACGGCAAGCTCTACGCGGTCAACAACAACGGCACCGCCTTCGCGCTGGACGCGGACACCGGCAAGGTGCTCTGGCAGCGCAGCATCGGTCGCCTCAACGCCTCCTCCCCGACCTACTACAAGCACCGCCTCTACATCGTCAACCTGGTCCCCGGCCACGTCGTCAAGCTGAACGCCGCGACCGGCAAGATCCTCTGGAAACGGTGGCTGCCGGGCCGGGCGGAGTCCTCGCCGCTGGTGATCGGCGACACCCTCTACTTCGGCTGTGAGAACGACCAGCTGTTCGCTCTGCACACCAGCAACGGGCATCTGCGCTGGGCGACGACGCTGGGCGGGCCGATCAAGTCGGCCCCCGCCTATTACAAGGGGATCCTCTACATGGGCGACTACGGCGGCTATATGAACGCGGTCAACGCGAAGACCGGCAAGATCAAGTGGCAGAGCGGCTCGCTCGGGCAGGGGTTCGGGACCTCCGGCGAGTTCTACTCGACTCCCGCGATCGCCTTCGGCCGCGTCTACGCCGGCAACAACGACCACCGCGTCTACAGCTACGACCTCCGCGACGGGACGCTCGCCTGGACTTACTCGACCGGCGGCTACGTCTACTCGGGGCCGACCGTGGCGAACACCCCCCACAGCCCGCCGACCGTCTACGTCGGCTCCTTCGACGGCAACGTCTACGCGCTCGACGCGAAGAACGGCGAGACCCGCTGGGCGCACTCGGCCGGTGGCGAGGTGGTCGGCTCGCTCTCCGCGGTCGGCAACATCGTCTACGTGGCCGAGTTCACGAACGGCTCGACCAACGGCTACGACATGAGGACCGGCAAGCAGGTCTTCCACTACAGGACCGGCACCTACACGCCGGTGATCTCCGACGGGCGGCGGCTCTACCTGGTCGGGTACTCGAGCATCAACGCGCTGGAGCCGTTCAAGCCGAAGCCGAAGCCAAAGCCTAAGAACCACCGCCGCCGATCAGCACGGAAGAGCGGTGGCCACCGCCGACCAGCGCACCCTGCCCGAGCACGCGCAAAGGCACGTGGACGGGGCGGTCGGAGCGGTAGCGGGTCAAGGTGAAGTTGTAGGAGACGGGTCGCGACTCGACTCGGTGGAAGGCGGGCGGGAGCAGGCGCCGGGCATTCGCGTCGGCGGCGAGGGCCGAGCCGACCAAGTCGATCTCGCGCAGCGGCGGCAGCGGGCCCTGGGCCGGATGGGCGCCGAGGTAGTACTCGAGCGGCATGTTGGTGGCGTAGCGAATCGTCACGATCGCCCGGTCGGGCCGGGCCGGGCCCAGCACCTTCGCCGCGTTGCGGAGGTCCTCCCGCTGCAGCCGCGGCAGGCGGTCGATCTCGAGCGTGAAGACGAGCGAGCAGAGGCAGAAGGCGCCGGCCAGCGCCAGCCCCGCCCAGCCGGCGCGGCGGGCGCCGAAGCCGGCGGCGATGACGACGATCAGCGGCGCGAAGACCGGGATCAGGTTGCGCCCGTCGAAGTAGTCGGAGCCGAGCGCGCCGAGGGCGAGCGGGGCGAGCACCCCGGCGCCGCCGACGATCGCGGCGATGCCCGCGGCGCGGCGCTCGCGGCGGTCGGCGAGCAGCGCCAGCAGCGCCAGCCCGGCGATCGCCAGCCCCGCCGGGACCGCGAGCGGGATCGGCCCGGGCTGGCGGGCGCCGTGCTCGTTGCCGTTGTCGTCGCCGGCCAGCTTCGCCCCGGCCCGCTCCAGCCGCTGGGAGAGCGGCTGCTCGGCGATCCAGCCGGCGTGGGCGTTCTCGGCCTGCTGGAGGGCGATCGGCAGGAGCAACGTCGCGGCGCCCAGCACGACGGCGACCGCAACGGCGACGCGCCGCCGCTCACTCGTCCAGAGCAGGAGCAGCAGCCGCCTCGGGCGCGACGACGAAGCCGGCGAAATAGTGAGTGGCGATAGCCAGCGCCGAGAACACCGCCCACCAGCCAAGGTCCCACCTCCCCGCCGATGGGCCGATTTTCCGCCGTATAGGCGTATTTTCGGCCCATCGGCGGGGGTTGGTGTGTAGGGCGCGGGCGAAGAAGAGGAAGGAGAGCGCGGTTAGGAGGAAGACGAGGGCGTAGGCGCGGGCGTCCTGGGAGAACCAGATCAGCACCGGGCTGACCGCGACCATCGCCGCGGCGACCAGCCCCGCCCGGCGCGGCAGCGGCAGCGCCACGGCGCCCAGGTAGACGACGGCGATCGACGCCGTCCCGGCCAGGGCGGAGAGCGAGCGCAGCCCGACCTCGCCGGTTCCGAACGGGCGCGACCACAGCCACGCCACCAGGTAGTAGAAGGGCGGGGTCGACTCGCTGCCGGGGACGGCGGAGAGCGTGTCGAAGAGGCTCGGGTGCAGGATGCGGGCGGCGGTGACCGCCTCGTCGTAGCGGTAGCTCTGCAGGTCGAGCGTCGCGAAGCGCAGCGCAGCGCCGAGCACGACGATCCCCGCCAGCACCACCAGATGCGGGGACCGGGCGGCCCGCCGCCGGACCTCCTCGAGGTGCGAGGCTACGGCGCCAGCCCTCCGGGAGGCGGGGGAGGCGGCGTCGGGAAGGCCGGCGCGAAGGGCGGGAACGCGGGGGAGGCGAGCTTGCGCTGGAGCACCGTGAGGCTGGCCGGGAAGTTCTGGATCCGGTAGCTGTTGAAAGAGCCGAAGTCCTGGTAGTAGACGAGCATCTGGCAGCGTGGGTGGCGCCGCACCCAGCCGAAGACGCGCTGGACGAAGCTGGGGTCGTCGCTGTTCTCGACTCCCCACTCGGTCAGCACGAAGGGCTTGCGACGGTAGCGGTTGTAGAGGTGCGTGAGCGCCTTCCAGTTGGCGTAAGGGGAGTAGAAGTCGGTGCCGGCCCAGTCGGCGTAGTGGGCGCCGGGATAGAAGCGGTCGGGCAGGTTCTGCTTCACCGCCGGGGAGCCGGTCGGCAGCGGGCTCCAGATCACCGCGACCGGCGCCGCCGGCAGGCCGGTGGGCAGCGTGCCGCCGGCGCTGCGCAGCGGGGGTAGGCCGGCGCTCGCCAGGCGGATGTCGATCTTGGCGACTCCGCCGCCCCCGTGCAGGAGGATGTAGATGCGGCGGAACGCCTGCCTGTACCAGTAGGGCCGGTGGGCGGAGTCGCGCAGGTTGCCCCCGCAGTCGTAGGAGGAGTAGACGTTGAGGCAGCGGTTCGGCTCCCCCAGGGGCCGCACGTAGGCGCGCATCCCCTGCGACCAGAAGAGATAGTTGAGCCCCATCAGGTAGTCGTCGCCGTAGCCCTGGGCGATCGCCCGCGGGCTGATTGTCTCGAACCCGTAGTTGGGGTCGGCGGTGGAGATGTGGAGGATCGGCCGGGCTTCCGCCTTCTGCCACCGCTTCACCGACCCGTGCAGCTTCTCGCCCCAGTGCTGGAAGGTCTCGATCACCGCGGGATGCTTGCCGACCGCGTCGCCGAACTCGGTGAACTCGGAGGTGACCCCGGTGTCGGAGGCGCCGAAGAAGACCTGCCCCGGCCGCGGCTGCAGCCGGGAGGCGCTTGCCGGTGCGGCGGCCGCGAGGGCGAGCATTGCCGTTACGGCCAACGCTCCCAGTACCGTTGCCGTGCCGCGCACGCGGATCATCCGCACTCCTTCTACTGGATGGGCCTCACCACTCCCCCCAACACACCCAAGGCGCAATGGTTCTTGTGGGGGGTCGTCGGGCTCACCGCGCTGGCCGCGGCGGTGAGGTTCTCGACGCTCGGCCTTCAAAGCTACCGCCACGACGAGGCGGTCACCGCGGGCCGGGTCCTCGTCTCCAGCCTTCCGCAGACGATGCACCTGGTCTGGTCGAGCGAGTCGACCCCGCCTCTCTACTACTTCCTGGCCTGGCTCTGGATGCACCCGTTCGGGGTGCACGAGGCGGGCCTGCGCTCGCTCTCGGCGCTGTTCGGGACCGCCACCGTCCCGGTCGCCTATCTGATCGGGCGGGAGCTGATCGGCCGCCGCGCCGGCCTGGTCACCGCGGCGATCGTCGCGGTCGACCCGATGCTGGTCTGGTACTCGCAGGACGCCCGCGCCTACGCGCTGCTCGTCCTGCTCAGCGCGGCGGCGTTTCTCTTCTTCCTGCGCTCCCGCTGCCGATGGGCCGAAAATACGCCTATACGGCGGAAAATCGGCCCATCGGCGGGGAGGTGGGACCTTGGCTGGTGGGCGGTGTTCTCGGCTCTGGCGTTGGCGGCCCATTACTTCGCCTTCTTCCCGTTCGCGATCGAGGCGGTGTGGTTGCTCGCCACGGCGCGCCGGGTGCGCCCGGTCCTGCTGGCGATCGGCGGCGTCGCCCTGGCGGGCCTGGCGCTCGCCCCGATCGCACTGCACCAGGCCCAGGGCAAGAACAACGATTGGATCGCCACCTTCAACATGGCCGGGCGGCTGCGGGAGACGGGGATCAGCTTCTTCGCCGGCGAGGCGGGGCTGCTGAAGCACGCGCTCGTGCCGATGGCGCTGTTCGCCGCCGCGGTCACGCTACTGCTGCTTCGCGGCGGGACGCGGGAGAAGCGCGGCGCCGTGGTGGCGCTGGCGGTCGGCGGCGGCAGCATCCTGATCGCCCTCGCCCTCGCCGCGGCGGGACAGGACTTCGTCCTCGAGCGCAACCTGCTGCCGGCGCTGATTCCGCTGGCCCTGGTCGGCGCGGCTGGGATCGCGGCGCCGCGGGCGGGGTGGCTGGGGATCGGAGTCGGAGTCGCCCTGGTCGCCTACCTCCTCGCCTTCTGCGTCTACGCGGACTTCCGCCCCGCCCTCCAGCGCGACGACTGGCGGGCGGTGGCGAATGAGATCGGCCCGCCGCGAGGGCCCCGGGCGATCCTCGTCTGGGAGCAGGGCGACGAGCCGCTTGCCTTCTACATCGGCGCGGGGGAGACCCGCGTCAAGTGGAAGCAGTGGCGCCACGCGCCGATCCCGGTCGCCGAGGTCGACGTGGTCAGCGGTCGCCCGCCCTCACCGGGAACCCGTACCACCCTGTCACCCTCGTTCCGGCAGGTGCAGCGCGTCACCCTGGGCCGGATGACCCTGATCCGCTACCGAGCGAAACGGCCCCAGTCGCTCGACTGGGGCCGCATCAGCGGCAACTTCACCGGCTACGCCAACAACGCCGTCCTGATCGACGGCTCCGACGATTGCCAGGACGGCCGCTGCGTACCTTGAGATGAAGCTCGGGCCGACGCCTCGAATCTCTTCGAGGCGATCCTCGTCTTGGGGGCGGGCTGCGGCGATCGCCTTCAGGGTGCTGTCGTGGGCGATCGTGAAGGCTGGCTTCTCGCCGGCGGTCTCCCTTCGCCACGCTCGCAGCGCTTCGAACAACGGTGCGTCGGCGGGGGACGTGTCCGGTGCGGGGAGCGCCGGGCTTGCGGCCTTTCCGACGGGGCGGCGGGGGCGGATCGAGATCGTTTCGGGGTCGGGAAGCCAGCCCTCCGGGTCGCAGACGTCGCAGCAGCGGCCCTGCGGCTGGGGCGGGGTGCTGTCGCCGAAGTGGCTGAGGAGGCTCTTGCGGCGGCAGGTTTCGGAGAAGACGAACGATTTGACCACCCGGAAGGCGCGCCAGCCTCGCTCGTGGGCGACGGCGAGGTCGGGATCGCCGCTGCGCTGCTCGTTGAAGCGAACGAGGCGGCCGAGGTCGGAGCGCATCGCCAGCAGGACCGCCCGGGCCGGGAGGCCGTCGCGCCCAGCCCGCCCGGCCTCCTGGTAGTAGGCCTCGACGCTGGTCGGGATCGTCAGGTGCCAGACCGAGCGCACGTCGGCCTTGTCGACGCCCATGCCGAATGCGTTGGTGGCGACGACGACGTCGGCCTCGCCGGTCATGAAGCGATGCTGGGCACCGGTCCGTTCCTCCGACGTCATCCCGGCGTGGTAGGGGACCGCCGTCAGCCCGGTCGCCCGCAGCACCCCCGCCACCTCGTCGGTGTCGCGGCGGGTGCCGCAGTAGACGATCGCCGGCCGGTTTTCCGCCTCGGCGAGGCCCTGCTCCAGCAGCGCCAGCTTGCGCGCCTTCGACCCCCTCCCCTCCAACGCCACGACGTCGAAGGAGAGGTTGGGACGGTCGAAGCCGGAACGCACCAGCAGCGGATCGCGCAGGCCGAGCCGGGCGACGATCTCGCGCGCCACCGCCGGGGTCGCGGTGGCGGTGCAGGCCATCACGGTCGGCCGACCGAGCCGCTCGACCACCTCCGGCAGGCGCAGGTAGTCGGGGCGGAAGTCGTGGCCCCACTCGGAGAGGCAGTGCGCCTCGTCGATCGCCATCAGGTCGACCTGCCGCCGCTCCAGCGCCGCCAGGAAGGACGGGGCCGCGAAGCGCTCCGGCGAGCAGTAGACGATCCGCGCCTGGCCGTCGCGGACCTGCGCCAGCGCCTCCCGCGCCGCTTCGTCGCTCATCCCGGAGGAGATCATCGCCGCCGGATGGCCGGCCGCGGTGAGGCGCTTCCACTGGTCGTTCATCAGCGCGATCAGCGGGCTGACGACGATCGTCAGCTCCTCCGAGGCAAGCCCGGGGAGCTGGTAGCAGAGGCTCTTGCCGCCCCCGGTCGGCATCACGATCAGCGAGTCCCTCCCGGCCAGCGCCGCCTCCACCGCCTCGCGCTGCCCGGGCCTCCAACTCTCGAAGCCAAGCTTCCCCAGCAGCTCGTCGGCCCGCCCTCCGGTCTCACTCATCACCCCAGGCTATGCCCCCGGGTGGATACCTGTGCGTGTCTGAAGTGACGAAGCGCAACAACCCCGCGCTGTTCCTTTGCCCCATATATCGAGGCAAAGGAACAGCGGAACGGAGGCTGACGTGTTCCGCTGTGCTTTATCCCCATATAACGGGGCAAAGGAACAGCGGAACGGGGGTTTAGGCCGGGGTTTCGGCTGTCGCGGCGCGCGACCCGACTCGGCTGCCGCGCAGGCGCACCTGCTGCGGCCAAAGGACGTAGAGGGCCATCGGGACCGCGTAGAGCAGGTAGACGAGCGCCTCGCCGATCGTCGGCTGTGGCTGGAGGCCGAGCATCCCGGTCAGCAGCGACCCCGAGACGGTGTTGGGCTTGACCAGCCAGGAGAGATCGATCGCCTGTCCCTGCAGGCCGTTGAACAGGCCCGCTTCGTGGGCCGTGTGGATCGAGGTGGCGAGCAGGCCCGCTGCGACGAAGACGAGCACCAGGCCGGTGACGCGGAAGAAGCGGGCCAGGTTGATCCGCACGCCGCCGCGGTAGAGGCCGAGCCCGATCGCGAGCGCCGCGACCAGGCCGATCACCGCGCCGGCGCCGGCAGCGGTCGTGTCGGCGGCGTCCTGGAAGGCGGCGAGCAGGAAGACGGAGGTCTCGAAACCCTCGCGCAGCACCGCGAGGAAGGCCATCGCGACCAGGGCCATCGTCGAGCCGGCTGCGAGGGCGCTCGCGGCATCGCCCTCCAGCGCCGCCTTGAACCCGCGCGCGTTGCGGCGCATCCAGACGATCATGTAGGTGACGGCGGCGACGGCGACCAGCCCGATAGCGGTCTCCAAGCTCGCCTGCCCGCGCTCGGGGAGGTCGTGGCCGACCACCCGCAGGACGACGGCGACGCCCACGCATAGGGCGATCGCCACGGCGACCCCGGCCCACATCTGCCGCAACGTGTCCCGCCGCCCCTCCTTGACCAGGAAGGCGGCGATGATCCCGATGATCAGCGACGCCTCCACTCCCTCTCGCAGGGCGATGACGAAAGTCGGGATCATGCTGGTCGCTGCCTCCTGTGCTCGTGCGGGGCGCGTGGAAGTTAGGTGGCCCTAAGGCGTCTAAAACCTAGCACGCTTGTCGGGTTAAGGCAGCCAGGGCTCGGACCAGCGGCAGATGCCGCGGGTGAGGCCGTCGGCCCCCTTCGGCCCCCAGGTGCCGGGCTCGTACGGGTGCACCGGGCCGGGGTCGTCGAGCAGGGGCTGGACGATCCGCCAGGTCTCCTCGACCGAGTCCTCGCGGGTGAAGAGCTGGCTGCGCCCGTGCAGGGCGTCGTCGAGCAGCCGCTCGTAGGGCTCGGGATCCTCGCCCGGCGCCTTCTCGAACAGCACCTCGAGGTCGGACGGCTCGAACGCCTCCTCTCCCGCCTTCTTGGAGAAGAAGCGCAGGCGGGCGCCCGGCGTGGGGTCGATCCGGATCACCATCTGGTTCTGGGCGGGCAGCTTGCCGGAGCCGACGCCCAGGGGCGGCGGCTGCCGGAAGGCCACGTTCACCTCGGTCTCCTTGACCGGCAGCTCCTTGCCCGCCCGGATGAAGAACGGCACCCCGCTCCAGCGCCAGTTGTCGATCGCCAGCTCCAGCGCCACGTAGGTCTCGGTCTTCGAGCCCTTCGCCACACCGTCCACGTCGAGAAAGCCGTCGTACTGCCCGCGCACGTAGCGCTTCGGGTCGGCGCTGCGCACCGCCTTGAACAGCTCCAGCTTCTTGTCGCGGATCGAGTCGTGGTGGTTGCCCGCCGGGGGCTCCATCGCGACGAGCGCCAGCACCTGGAGCATGTGGTTCTGGACGACGTCGCGCAGCGCCCCGACCGGGTCGTAGAAGCGGCCGCGGTCGGAGACCCCGAAGTCCTCGGCCATCGTCATCTGCACGTGGGAGACGTGCTCGCGGTTCCAGACCGGCTCCAGCAGGGCGTTGGCGAAGCGCAGGTAGGCGATGTCCATCACCGGCTCCTTGCCGAGGAAGTGGTCGATCCGCATGATCTGGTCCTCTTCGAGCACCTCGTGCAGCTCGGCGTTGAGGGCCCTGGCCGACTCGAGGTCGTGGCCGAACGGCTTCTCGATCACGACGCGGGCGTTCTCGGTCAGGCTCGCCTCGCCGAGGCGGCGCACGACGTCGGCGAACAGCGAGGGCGGGATCTCCAGGTAGAAGACCGGGCGCTTTGCGTCGGCGATCGCCTTGCCGACGCGCTTGAAGGTGTCCGGGTCCCCGTAATCCCCACCGACGTAGCGCAGCCGCGCGGCGAGCCGGCCGAAGACGTCCTCGTCCGGGTCCTCGACCGTGGAGGCGACCGCGTCGCGCACGTGCTGGACCAGGTCCTCGTCGGTCCAGTCGTTGCGCGCGACGCCGACGATCGGGCACTCGAGCTTGCCGCGGGCCTCCAGCCGATAGAGCGCCCGAAAGGTCATTTTCTTCGCCAGGTCGCCGGTGATCCCGAAGATCACGAGCACGTCGGCCGCGTCTGTGTCGTGCCTCGGTCCCGGCCATCCGCCGGCCAGGCTATCCGACTGCCTGTCGATGGGCCGATATGTCGCCTATATCGCGACATATCGGCCCATCGGCCGGGGCGTGGGTAGGGTTGGGACATGGAGCTGGGGATCGTCGGCCTCGGGCGGATGGGGGCGAACATCGCCCGGCGTTTGATGGCCGACGGTCATCGCTGCGTCGTCTACGACGTCAACCCCGCCGTGGTCAAGGAGCTGGAGGGCGAGGGGGCCGACGGCGCCGCTTCGCTGGAGGAGCTGGCCTCGAAGCTGAGCGCGCCCCGCGCCGTCTGGGCGATGGTGCCGGCCGGGGAGATCACCGAGCAGACCGTGCACGCCGTCGCCGAGCGTGCTGGACTTCGGGCGACGCGATCATCGACGGCGGCAACTCCTACTACCGCGACGACATGCGCCGCGCCGCCGAGGTGGGGAAGCGCGGCATCGACTACATCGACTGCGGCACCAGCGGCGGCGTCTTCGGGCTGGAGCGCGGCTACTGCCTGATGATCGGCGGGCCCGATGCGGCGGTGCAGCGGCTCGATCCGATCTTCGCGACGCTGGCGCCGGGGGTCGACTCCGCGGAGCGCACGCCGGGTCGGACGGGCAACCCGACCCCGGCCGAGAACGGCTACCTGCACTGCGGCCCCAGCGGCGCCGGCCACTTCGTGAAGATGGTCCACAACGGGATCGAGTACGGGGTGATGGCGGCCTACGCGGAGGGGCTGAACATCCTCCGCAACGCCAACGCGGGCAAGGCCCGGCGCGAAGCCGACGCCGAGACGGCTCCCCTCGAGCACCCCGAGGACTACCGGTACGACATCGACATCCCGGAGGTGGCGGAGGTCTGGCGGCGGGGCAGCGTGATCGGCTCGTGGCTGCTCGACCTGACCGCCGCGGCGCTGCAGCAATCGCCCGACCTGGCCGACTTCGCCGGACGGGTCTCCGACTCGGGCGAGGGCCGCTGGACCTCGATCGCGGCGATCGAGGAGGGGGTGCCGGCGCCGGTGCTGACCACGGCGCTGTACGAGCGCTTCTCCTCGCGCGACCTCGACGATTTCGCCGACAAGGTCCTCTCGGCGATGCGCAAGCAGTTCGGCGGGCACGAGGAGAAGCCCTCCTGAGTATCGAGATCGAGGTCGTTCCCGACGCCAGGGCGGCCGCTCGACGCGCTGCGCAGCTGATCGCCGCCGCGGGCCGGAGGGCGGTTGCGGAGCGCGGGATCTTCTCGCTGGCGATGAGCGGCGGGCGCACGCCCTGGGCGATGCTGGCCTTCCTCGGCGAGATGGGGGAGATGCCCTGGGCCGAGACGGAGCTGTTCCAGGTCGACGAGCGAATCGCCTCGCCCGGCAGCGAGGACCGCAACCTCACCCACCTCGTCCTCGGCCTCTCGATCGACCACCAGGCATCGCTGCGGCCGATGCCGGTCACCCAGCGCGACCTCGAGGCGGCGGCGCGCGAGTACGAGTCCCAGCTGCCCGAGCGCCTCGACCTCGTCCACCTCGGCCTCGGCCCCGACGGCCACACCGCCTCGCTGGTCCCCGGCGACCCGGTGCTCGACGTCAGCGGCCGTCGCGTGGCCCTGACCGAGACCGCCTACCAGGGCCACCGCCGCATGACCCTCACCTACCCGGCTCTGTCGGAGGCCCGCCAGATCGTCTGGCTGGTCACCGGCGAGGAGAAGCGCGACGCCCTCGCCAAGCTGCTCGCCGGCGACCGCTCGATCCCCGCCGGCCGGGTCGAGAACGACAGACATGACCGTCGTCGCCGACGAGGCCGCCGCGGGTTCCTGACGGGCCTACTCGGAGATCGACAGCTCGGCCTTCAGCTCCGTCAAACGCCGCAAGCGGGGGTCTTCCTTACCAACCATCCGCTCCAGCCACCCCTCGATTGCGGCAACGTCCAGTCCGTCGGTTGCGACCAGCATCTGCTCGATGTCCAGCCAGTCCTTGGGGCGGTCGAACATCGCCTTGCAGACAGCGAGGTGCTCGGGCGAGAGGATCGGCAGCGTCGTGTCCGCGAACGGCACTTTCCTCGTTGCCTTGGGCATTTCTTCGTGTATCGCGTCGTAGGCGAAGAAGAGATCCACTGCGGTCTGCCCCCACCACAGCCGGCACTGCCCATCCCGCTCGAGAGCGTCGAGGTCGAGGTCATCGACGACGACGCCGAGCGGCCCAAGCGCGTCATGCACGCTCCGCCAGCGCTCGGTTGAGACGAAGACGTTGACGTCGATGTCGATCGTCGCCCGCGGCTCCGCGTAGTAGGCGAGGGCGAGGGCGCCGCCGATCGCATGGGGGATCTTCGCCGCCGCGAGTCGCTCATGGACGGCGATGACCTTGTCCGGCAGTGACGGCTCAGTCCTGTTCACGCCGGCTTCGACTCCATTCGCGGGAAGAGCAGCGGCTTGCCCCGTCGTCCTCCCTGTGGCAGGGCGTCGGCAAGTAGGAGCAGGTCTTCGAGGGCCTTTCCGCGCTCACCTGGCGTGGCCGCCATCCACTCGGCCACCGCGCGGGCGGGGTCGGCGGGGGAGACGGCCTGCGTGGGGCTGTCGCCGAGCATGGCGATCAGGAGCCGTCGCAGCTTTGGCTCGGGCTCTCGTCCCATTCCCAACTCGGCGAGCAGGTCACGGGCTGCTCGATCGGCGGGCGGCTGTTCCACCGGGGCGCCCGCTCGCCTTGCGGCGTCACGCAGCTGCTCGGCGCTCAGCCGCTCGGCGGATCGCGCCAGTGCTTTCTCGATGACCTCGTCGGTCAACTCCTTGAAGCTGGCGAGCGTGCGGCTGCGAGGCCCCTTCGGGGTGCTCCGGGACTCCCGGATCTCGAATCGCTCGTGCTTGGTTGGGACGACGAAAGCTATAGTGGGTAGATTATACCACTAACTCAGGCGGGGATCGAGCAGGCGGTTTTCATCGCGGCGTTCGCAGCCTTCAGGTTGGTCCGCGCGATCTTGACGGCACGGCGCGCCTGTGCCTTGCGATGGTGGGAGGGGCTGCTGTGCGCCTGCCTGAGCCGCTTCAAGTCGTGGTTCAGGGCCGCCTGGGCGGTCGACACCGCGGCGGTCGCGGCTTTGCAGCGCGCCTGGACGTTGGCGTAGGAGCCGAGCGCCCCGGCTGTGGTGGCGATGCTGAGGCTGTACGCCTCGTCGGTCTGGTCCGAGGTCTCGGACTGGACCGAGACGTAGTACTTGCCCGGGTCGAGGTTCTCGTCGAGCGTGGCGGAGTCCTCGCTGTTGACGTCGACGTAGTCGATCGAGTCGCCGTTGGAGTCGTCGAGCTCGGCGTAGACGCCGTCGCCGCCGACGGTCGGGTCGTCGATCGTCACCTGGACCTGGGTCCCGTTCGGGTCCGTCACGTAGAAGTAGTAGTTGTCGACGTCGTCCCCGGTCGCGATGGTGTCCGAGTAGGTGGTGCCGGCAACGAGCGGCCCGTACGCCGTGTCGAGGGTGTCGTTGGGCTCGTACGACGGCTCCGCGATCGCGGCCGGCGCGATGAACAGAGCGAGCAGGAGCGCCACAACGAGGGGAACGGCCGGGCCGGGCCTGGATCGGGAGGTTCGCATGAGCCGCTCCCGTATCGGCAGGCCGACTCGAGATATTGAGAGCGCTGCGCTAGGTCAGGCTCAAACGGTCCACGGCGCCTCCTCTCCCCACCAGTACTTCGCTGACCATATCCGGTGGGAAGAGGCCGTGGGCGGCTACGCCCGGGTCGGCTTCGAGCCGGGCGGCGAGGACGGCAGGGTCGCCCAGCTTGGCGCCGCGGTAGTCGGCGATCACCCCGTCGTCGGGGCTGAGGGGCGCGTCGCGCAGGTCGACCGCAGCGCCGAGCCGGGTCAGGGTCGAGCGCAGGCCGAAGGCGAACAGCTCCAGCGGCACCGGGGCGGTCAGCTCGTCGACCGGCTTGCTGGAGTCGGCGATGACGACGAAGCGCTCGGCCGCCGCGGCGACGATCTTCTCGCGCAGGTGGGCGCCGCCGCCGCCCTTGATCAGCCAGCCGTCGGGAGTCACCTGGTCGGTGCCGTCGATCGCGATGTCGAGCCGCTCCAGCGCGCCGAACTCCTCGACCGGGATGCCCAGCTCCCTGGCCTGGCTCTCAGTCGCAACCGATGTGGCGACACAGCGAATCCCACTCAGGCCGCGCCGCGCCAGCGCCGGCAGCAGGTGCTCGACGGTGGAGCCGGTCCCGAGCCCGACCGCCATCCCGTCCTCGACCAGCTCCGCAGCCGCCTCCGCGGCTATTCGCTTCTCGTCGTCTGCCCCCACGGCGCGCACTCTATCCCCGCCGATCCCGGGCCGATGGGCCGAAATGTGGAGACATAAGCCACATTTCGGCCCATCGGCGGGGAGTGGCTAGGATCGACGACCAGTCATGTCGCAGGACATCGATCAGCTCTGCATCAACACGATCCGCACGCTGTCGATGGACGCGGTCCAGAAGGCGAACTCCGGCCACCCGGGGACGCCGATGGCGCTGGCGCCCGGTCGCCTACACGCTCTGGCAGCGCTTCCTGCGCTTCGACCCCGCCGACCCGATCTGGCCCAACCGCGACCGCTTCGTCCTCTCCGCCGGCCACGCCTCGATGCTGCTCTACGCGCTGCTCCACCTCGCCGGGGTGCGGGCGGTCGACCCCGACTACGAGGTGCTCGGCGAGCCCGTCGGTCGGCCTCGACGACATCAAGAGCTTCCGCCAGCTCGACTCGCGCGCGCCCGGCCACCCCGAGTACCGCTGGACCTCGGGGGTCGAGACGACGACCGGCCCGCTCGGCCAGGGGATCGCGACCTCGGTCGGCATGGCGATCGCCTCCAAGTGGCAGGGCGCCCGCTTCAACCGGCCCGGCTTCGAGCTGTTCGACTTCGACGTCTACGCGATCTGCGGCGACGGCTGCCTGATGGAGGGCATCTCGCGGCGAGGCCGCCTCGCTCGCCGGCCACCTGAAGCTCGACAACCTCTGCTGGATCTACGACAACAACCACATCACGATCGACGGCAAGACCCGACTCGCCTACAACGACGACGTCGCCGCCCGCTTCATGGGCTACGGCTGGAACGTGACCCGGGTCGGCGACGCCAACGACCTCGAGCTGCTCGGCGCGCGCCTTCGAGGAGTTCACGGCCGCACCGGGACCGGCCGACCCTGATCATCGTCGACAGCCACATCGGCTACGGCTCGCCGAACAAGCAGGACACCACCGCCGCGCACGGCGAGCCGCTCGGCGAGGACGAGATCCGGGCGACCAAGCGCGTCTACGGCTGGCCCGAGGACGCGCAAGTTCCTCGTCCCCGACGGCGTGAGCGAGCACTTCGCCGCGGGCATCGGCGCGCGCGGCGCCAAGCTGCGCACCGAGTGGGAGGACGCTGTTCGCCGCCTACGCCGAGCGAGAACCCGGAGCTCGCCGACGAGCTCGAGACGATGCAGCGGCGCGAGCTGCCGGACGGGCTGGGACGCCGGCATCCCCAGCTTCGCGGCCGACGCCAAGGGGCTCGCCACCCGCAAGGCGTCGAACGCAGGTGCTCAACGCGGTCGCCGAGCAACGTGCCGTGGCTGATCGGCGGCTCCGCCGACCTCACCGCTCGACCCGGACGCGCCTCGACCTTCGACGGCGCCGGCGACTTCGAGCCCGGCAGCTACGGCGGCCGCAACCTCCACTTCGGCATCCGCGAGCACGGCGCGGCGGCGATCTCGAACGGCCTGTCGCTGTCCAAGGTGCGGCCGTTCGGCTCCAGCTTCTTCATCTTCACCGACTACGCGCGGCCCTCGATCCGGCTCTCGGCGCTCATGGAGCTGCCGGTGATCTACATCTTCACCCACGACTCGATCGGCGTCGGCGAGGACGGGCCGACCCACCAGCCGGTCGAGCAGCTCGCCTCGCTGCGGGCGATCCCCGGGCTCGACGTGATCCGCCCCGCCGACGCCAACGAGGTGGTCGAGGCCTGGCGCGTGGCGATCGACCGCGGCCACCGAGCCGGTGACGCTGGTGCTGACGCGCCAGAACCTGCCGATCCTCGACCGCTCCACGTACGCGCCCCGCCGAGGGACTGCGGCGCGGGCGGCTACGTGCTCGCCGACCCGCCGCGAGGGCGAGCCCGAGGTGATCCTGATCGCGACCGGCAGCGAGGTGGCGCTGGCGTCGCCGCACACGAGGAGCTGAGCGCCGAGGGCGTCCGCTCGCGGGTCGTCAGCCTGCCCTGCTGGGAGCTGTTCGAGCGCCAGGACCGCACGCCTACCGCGACGAGGTGCTGCCGCCGGTCGATCACCGCCCGCGTCTCGGTCGAGGAGGCCTCGACGCTCGGCTGGGACGCGCTACGTCGGCCTCGGCGGCGCGATGATCGGCATGCACACCTTCGGCACCTCGGCGCCGCTCAAGGACGTGCAGAAGAAGTTCGGCTTCAGCCCGAGCAGGGTGGCTCAGGCCGCGCGGGCAGCTGCTGGCATGAAGAAACCAGTGCTCCGCTGTTCCTTTGCCCCATATAACGGGGCAAAGGAACAGCGGAGCGAGGTTGTTGTAGTGGCGCTGACGCGAGCGGTGCGGCCTGGAAGGCGCTGGAGCGCCACTTCGCCGAGGTTCGCGACGCCCACCTGCGCGACCTCTTCGCGCCAGATCCCGAGCGCGGCGAGCGGCTCGACGGCCGACGGCGCCGGCCTGCACCTCGACTACTCCAAGAACCGGATCACCGACGAGACGGTGATGCTGCTCGGCGAGCTGGCGCGGGCGTGCGGGCTGGAGGAGCGCCGCGAGGCGATGTTCCGCGGCGAGCAAGATCAACGTCACCGAGGACCGCGCGGTGCTGCACGTGGCGCTGCGGATGCCGCGCCGGCGCTCGCTGATCCGTCGACGGGGTCGACGTCGTCCCGGAGGTCCACGCGGTGCTCGACCGGATGGCGGCGCTTCACCGAGCGGGTCCGCTCGGGCGAGTGGACCGGCCACACCGGCAAGCCGATCCGCAACGTGGTCAACATCGGGATCGGCGGCTCCGACCTCGGCCCGGTGATGGCCTACGAGGCGCTGCGCCACTACAGCCGCCGCGAGATGACCTTCCGCTTCGTCTCCAACGTCGACGGCACCGACTTCGCCGAGGCGACCCGCGACCTCGACCCGGCCGAGACGCTCTTCGATCGTCGCCTCGAAGACCTTCACCACTCTGGAGACGATGACCAACGCGCGCACCGCGCGCGAGTGGTCGCTGGCGGCCTTGGCGGCGACGAGGCCGCGGTCGCCAAGCACTTCGTCGCCGTCTCCACCAACGCCGAGGCGGTCGCCGAGTTCGGCATCGACACCGCGAACATGTTCGGCTTCTGGGACTGGGTGGGTGGCCGCTACTCGATGGACTCGGCGATCGGCCTCTCGACCATGCTGGCGATCGGCCCGGCCCGCTTCGCGCGAGATGCTCGCCGGCTTCCACGCGATGGACGAGCACTTCCGCGAGGCGCCGCTCGCCGAGAACCTGCCTGCCCTGCTCGGGCTGCTCGCCGTCTGGTACGGGGACTTCTTCGGCGCCCGGACCTGCGCCGTCCTCCCCTACGACCAGTACCTGAACCGCTTCCCGGCCTACCTCCAGCAGCTGACGATGGAGTCCAACGGCAAGCACGTCACCCTCGACGGCGCCCGGGTCGACTACCGGACCGGCGCGATCTACTGGGGCGAGCCCGGCACCAACGGGCAGCACTCCTTCTACCAGCTGATCCACCAGGGGACGGAGCTGATCCCCTGCGACCTGATCGGCTTCATGCAAACGCTCAACCCGCTGGGCGACCATCACGACCTGCTGATCGCCAACGTCTTCGCCCAGGCCGAGGCGCTCGCCTTCGGCAAGACGCCCGAGCAGGTGCGCGAGGAGGGGACGCCGGAGGAGCTGGTCCCGCACCGCACCTTCGAGGGCAACCGCCCGACCAACACGATCCTCGCCGAGCGGCTGACGCCGGAGGCGCTCGGCGCCCTGGTCGCCCTCTACGAGCACAGCGTCTTCACCCAGGGGGCGATCTGGGGGATCGACTCCTTCGACCAGTGGGGGGTGGAGCTGGGCAAGGCGCTGGCGGGCGCGATCGTGCCGGAGCTGCAGGCCGCCGGGGAGCCCGATCTGGGCCATGACAGCTCGACCAACGCGCTGATCCGCCGCTACCGCCGCGCCAGGCGGCAGGATTAGCCGGTGCCCCCGCTCGACGCCTTCCCGCTCGCTGCGTCGGCCTCCAACCTGCTCGCGGCGCGCGAGCTGATGTCGTTCACGCTCGGCTTCCACATCGTGCTGGCCTCGCTGGGCGTCGCCTTCCCGGCGATGATCCTGACCGCCAACTACCTGGGGCTGCGGCGGGGTGACGCCGACGCGATGGCGCTGGCGAAGCGCTGGTCGAAAGTCGCCGCCGTCACCTTCGCGGTCGGCGCGGTCACCGGCACGGTGCTGAGCTTCGAGTTCGGCCTGCTCTGGCCGCGCTTCATGTCCCAGTTCGGCGACGCCTTCGGGATCGCCTTCGCGATCGAGGGGATCTTCTTCTTCACCGAGGCGATCTTCCTCGCGATCTACATCTATGGCTGGAAGCGGCTGGGCGGCTGGGCGCACTTCTGGTCCGGCACGCCGATGGTGGTGGCGGGAATCGGCGGCGCCTTCTCGGTCGTCGCCGCCAACGCCTGGATGAACCAGCCGCAGGGCTTCACCCTCGACCCGGCCGGCAGGGTGATCGAGACCAACCCGGTCAAGGTCCTGCTCAACCCGGCGACGGGATACGAGGTGCCGCACATGATCCTCGCCGCCTACATGGTCGCCGGCTTCCTGATCGCCTCGGTCTACGCGGTCGGGATGCTGCGGGGGCGGCGCGACCGCCTCCACCGGCTCGGCCTGCTGATCCCGCTCACCATCGCCTGCATCGTGACCCCGTTCCAGGTCTTCGTCGGCGACATCGCGGCGCGGGCCGTCGCCGACCACCAGCCCGCCAAGTTCGCCGCGATGGAGTGCATCCAGAAGACCGGCACGAACCAGACCGAGTACGTCGGCGGGATCTGCACCAGCAGCGGGGTGAAGGGGGCGATCGGCATCCCCGGGCTCGATTCCCTCCTGGTCGGGTTCAGCACCGACACCAAGGTGACGGGGCTTAACTCGATCCCGCCCGCCAACCGCCCGCCCGCCAACACCCTGCTGCACCTCTCCTTCGACGCGATGGTCGGGATCGGCACGGCGCTGCTGGCGCTGGGCGCCTGGCTGGCCTTCGTCTGGTGGCGGCGGCGGGACATCCCGCGGACGCCCTGGTTCCTGCGCGCCGTCGCGGTCTCCGGCGCCGCGGCGATCCTGGCGCTGTGGTTCGGCTGGATCGTCACCGAGGTGGGCCGCCAGCCCTGGATCGTGCAGGGCTTCATGCGGACCGCCGACGCGGTCACCCGGGCGGACGGGATCTGGTTCGGCTTCGCCGCGGTGCTGCTGCTCTACACGGGGCTCGGCACGGCGGCGATCCTCGTCCTGCGCTCGATGTCGCGGCGCTGGCGCGAGGAGGGGGAGGGCGCCGGGGAGGGCGAGGTCCCGTACGGGCCGGCCGAAGCGCTGCCGGAGGCCGGGTCGTGACGCGGGCCGACGCCGCCGCCGGGATCCTCTGGATCGGTGCCACCCTCTACGCGGTCTTCGGCGGCGCCGACTTCGGCGGCGGCTTCTGGGACCTGATCGCCGGCGACGAGAAGAAGGGCGAGCGGCCGCGGGCGCTGATCCAGCGCTCTCTCACCCCCGTCTGGGAGGCCAACCACGTCTGGCTGATCTTCATCCTCGTGGTGCTGTGGACGGCCTTCCCCGAGGCCTTCGGCGCGGTGATGTCGACGCTCTACGTGCCGCTGGCGCTGGCCGCGGTCGGGATCGTCCTGCGCGGGGCGGGCTTCGCCTTCCGCAAGTCGATCCGCTCCTTCCAGGCGCGCCGCGCGATGGGCGCCGCCTTCGCCGCCTCCTCGGTGCTGACCCCGTTCTTCATGGGGACGGTGGTGGGGGCGATCGCCTCCGGCAACGTCCCGGCCGGCGGCAACGGCGACGCCTTCTCCAGCTGGATCGAGCCGCTGCCGCTGCTGACCGGGGCGCTGTTCGTGGCCGCCGGCGCCTATCTGGCCGCGGTCTTCCTGGTCAGCGACGCGCGGCGGGCGAAGGCGGCGGATCTGGAGGACTACTTCGCGCACCGCGCGCTGGCCGCCGCCGTGGTCGCGGGGGCGCTTGCCGTGGCCGGCCTCTTCGCCCTCCACGCCGACGCCAGCTACGTCTACGACGGCCTGACCAGCGACGGCCTGCCGCTGGTCATCCTCTCCGCGGTCTGCGGCCTGGCCGTCTTCGCTCTGCTGCTGCGCGGCGCTCGCCGCGGCCTGCGCCCGCTCGCCGCGGGGGCCGTCGTCGCGGTGATCTGGGGCTGGGGGGTCGCCCAGTTCCCCTACCTGCTCCCCACCTCGCTGAAGATCACCGAGTCGGCGGCGCCCCACCAGACCCTCGCCGCGGTGATCGTCGTCTTCATCGCCGCCGCCGTCCTCGTCCTCCCGGCGCTCGGCCTGCTCTACTGGCTCACCCAGAAGGAGCTCCTCGGCGATTGAGGCCGTCGATCTGCTCGGCGCCGGGCCGCCGGCCTAGGTTCTGGTGCAGAGGGCCTGGTAGATGGACGTGAAGCCGCTCTCGAAGCCGTTGCGCGCCGCCCGCAGGTAGAGGCGCCAGACTCGGACTCGCTCGGGGCCGGCCAGGGCGACCGCCTCGTCGAGGTTCTCGTCCAGCCGCCGTGCCCAGTGGCGCAGGGTCTCCGCGTAGTCGGCGCCGAGCTCCTCGACGTGGCGGGTGACGAAGCCCGCCCGCTCCAGGGCGAGCAGGGCGCGGGAGAGGTGGATCGGATCGGCGTCGGGGAAGACGTAGCGCTCGGAGAAGGGGCCGGCCTCGGGGTCGGTGTGACGGAGGCGGGCGATGCCGTGGTTGAGCAGTCGCCCGCCCGGCTCCAGCAGGCCGGCCAGGGTGCGCGCGTAGACGTCGATCTGCTCGGCGCCGACGTGCTCGACCATGCCGATGCTGGCGATCGCGTCGAAGCGCTCGCCCGCCAGGTCGCGGTAGTCCATGACGCGGATCTCCACCCGGTCGGCGACGCCCGCCGCCTCGGCCCGCCGCCGCGCTTTCTCCGCCTGCGGCGGCGAGAGGGTGATCCCGACCACGGTCGCGCCGTGCCGGGTCGCCGCCCAGAGCGGGAAGCTGCCCCAGCCGCAGCCGACGTCCAGCACCCGGTCGCCCTCCTTCAGCTCCAGCTTGCGGCAGACCATCTCCAGCTTCTCCTCCTGCGCCGCCTCCAGCGTCTCCGCCCCGCGCGAGAAGACCGCGCAGCTGTAGGTCATCGAGTCGTCGAGGAAGAGGGAGAAGAACTCGTTGGAGACGTCGTAGTGGTGGCGGACGGCGCGGGCGTCGCGCTCCTTGGTGTGGCGGCGGCCGCTGGGGCGCAGCTCGGAGGCGGGGCGGCGGGGCGGCGGGGCGATGCCAGCGGCCCGCACCGCGCCCAGCAGCAGCCGCGCCTTGTCGGCGCCTCCCAGCGGCGGCGGCTTCCAGCTGTCGAGCAGCTCGATCGTCGCGTCGATGTCGTCGACCTCGATCTCGCCGCTGACGTAGGCGCGCCCGAGGCCGAGCTGCCCCGGCGCGCGCAGGACGTGGGCGGCGGCGCGCGGCGAGCGAACGTAGAAGGTCGGGCCGTCGCCCGCTGTCGCCGGCAGCCGCGTTCCGTCCCAGAACTCGACCGTGAACGGCCGCTCGGGGATGCGACGCTCGATCTCCCGTCGCAGCAGTCGCGGTGCTGGCGAACGCCATCGCACCGACCCTACACCTGCCGCCGGGCTGACGCGGCACCGGGTTCCATTTCGGCCCATCGGCTCTGGCTGCGAGGCCAGCGATCGAGCGTATCGATCGGAGGGCATGGCAGGCGCCGGCCCACTCCCGTCCGACATCCAGCCGGTCGCCAACGAGACGCGCGACCGCATCATCACCGGCGTGGTGACGGTGATCCCGTTCCTCGCTCTGGGCTTCGCCGCCTGGCAGGTCTGGGGCAAGGCGCTGCACTGGAGCGACGTCTTCCTCTTCGTCGGCATCTACGTGCTCACCGGGCTCGGGATCACGGTCGGCTTCCACCGCCACCTCACCCACCGCAGCTTCAAGACCAACCCGTGGCTGCGCGGCCTGCTCGGGATCCTCGGCTCGGCGGCGATCGAGGGCCCGGTCATCTCCTGGGTCGCCGACCACCGCAAGCACCACGCCTTCTCCGACGAGGAGGGCGACCCGCACAGCCCCCACGTCGACCACGGCAGCGGCTCGGCGGCACCCTGCGCGGCCTCTTCCACGCCCACATGGGCTGGCTCTTCATCCACACCCAGCGCGGCAACAAGGAGCGCTTCGCGCCAGACCTGCTCGAGGACCCGGTGATCAGCTGGGTCGACCGCACCTTCATCCTCTGGGCGATTGTCGGCCTGCTGATCCCGTTCGCGCCTCGGCTGCATCGTCGGCGGCACCCTCTTCGCCGCCCTCACCGGCCTGCTCTGGGGCGGCCTGGTCAGGGTCTTCGTCCTGCACCACTTCACCTACAGCATCAACTCGCTCTGCCACGTCTTCGGCCGCCGCGACTACGAGACCACGGACCAGTCGCGCAACCTCGCGCTGATCGCCCTGCCCACCTTCGGCGAGGCCTGGCACAACAACCACCACGCCTTCCCGACCTCCGCAGTCCACGGCCTCGGCCGCTGGCAAGTCGACATCTCGGCGCTGGTGATCGACGCCCTCGAGCGCCTCGGCCTGATCTGGGACGTGGTCCGCGTTACCCCAGAACGCTTGGCTGCGAAGACCGCCTCCTAGGGCGCGGCGTTCGCTTCGTACCAGTCAATCCAGCCTCCGCAGGCCGTTCGAAGCGGCACGACACGGTGCGCCTGCGCCGGCACCGCTACCAGCTCGCCGAGGTAGGCCTTGCCGTCGTAGCCGGTGAGGCTCTGGAGGGCGGTGGCCTTCGCGGTGGCGATCGTGAACTTGACCGGCCCACCCTGGCTGGCGTATCTGCCCGCGGGCCAGTACTGGCCGTCGTTGGCGAGGCTGATCGTGTTGGGGCGCTGGCCGTCGAGCGCGGGCTTCAGGGATTCGTGGAGGCCGGGGGCCGAGAGGGTCACGCCGAACGGCGAGAAGTACTGGAGCGAGAGGTACCAGCGGCCCGCCGGCAGGTCGATGGTCTGGGAGGTCCGCTCGCCGGTTCCCAGCACCGCGCCCTTGTCCCACCGCCCCTTGGGCCCGATCACCACGGCGACGGGAAGAGCGAAGCCCGTCCGGGGTTGGCGGTGAGGATGCGGATCTCGGGCGAGACGCAGTCGGCCTGCGCCCCGGCCTCGACTCCCTCACAGGATCGTGTGCCTGTCCGGTGGCGTCGGGCCGGTCCGCTTCCAGAGGACGTAGGAGGGCGTCGCGGCGATCCGCCGGAAGTTGGGCGGCGCCTGGCTGTTCCAGGCCGCCCGGCCGGTGATCACGTAGGGGAAGCGGTCGAGCGTGCCGCGGGAGAAGGAGTCGAAGTCGATCGGGCTGTAGGCGTCGCCGGTGTCGAAGGGCTTCTCGGGGTTCTGCGAGACCTCCGCGTCGGGGAACTCGACCAGCGGCACGTGGGTGTCGGCGCCGAGCAGCTCGTAGGCCGCGTAGCGGTCCTGGCCGGCGTAGAGCACCGACTTGCCATGGAGGATCGGCAGGAAGGCGCGCAGCTCGCCGCCGTGCCCGGCCGGCCCGACCGGCGCGTCGCGCAGCACCAGGAAGCTCGAGTAGACGGCGCCGCCGACGAAGGCGACCGCGAGCGCTCCCCAGGCGACGCCGCACCAACCCCGCCCCTCCCCGCCGATGGGCCGATTTTCCGCCGTATAGGCGTATTTTCGGCCCGTCGGCGGTGGAAGGTGGGGAGCTCGGCGAGGAGGGGGCGGATCGCGACCAGCATCGCCAGGGGCGCGGCGATCATCAGCGCCTTGGCCGGGAGTAGTCGCCGCTGAAGGGCAGCGAGGCGACGTAGAGGAGGGCGCAGACGCCGAGGGCGATCGGCACCGAGAGGTCGCGGCGGCGCACCCACCAGACGAGCCCGACCAGCACCGCGAGCCCCGCGATCGCCGCCGGCAAGGCCGGCCAGCGGCGCCCCGCCGGCCGCGTCGAGGCGGTAGTTGCCCGCCGGCCAGATGCCCAGCGCCTCGACCGGCGAGACCGGGCCGTAGGTGTTGGTGCCGGCGACTTTGTTGAAGCCGTGGACGAAGCCGAACGGCCCGACCACGGTGACGAGCGCGGCGAGCGCGGCGAGGACGACGATCGCGATCAGGGTTGCCGGCCGCAGGAGGAAGCGCAGCAGCGAGCGCGGCGCCAGCGCCCGTCGCACCTCGGGCACGGTCAGGCTCCAGAGGGCGACGATCGCCGACCGGCCAGGCGAGCCCGGCGAAGCTGTAGGAGAAGAAGATCCCGCCGGCAAGCGCCAGCGGCGGCAGCGCAATGCGTGCCCACCCCAGAGCCGCCCGCCGACGGGCCGATTCCGTCGCCAGATCGCGGACGTTCTCGGCCCGTCGGCGGTCCAGGTCGCGGAGGCCGACCGCGAAGGCGAGGACGAAGAGGGCCTCGGCCGGTCTCCTTGAAGGCGCCCTGGGCGAAGTAGGAGGCGGCGAGGTAGGGGACGGGCGACCAGCGTCGCGGCCAGCACGCGCCGCACCGGGCCGAGGTCGCGCAGCGCGGCCAGCGCGGTCAGCGCCGTGAGGATGCCGATCGCGAAGATCTCGCCGACGAAGGCCTGCCCGAGGCCGATCCCGGGCAGCGGCGGCGGTCGGCGACGGCGAGGCCGTGCGGGCCGAGCGGGTAGCCGGCGTCGGGCGTCGGCCCGAAGCCGCTGCGCAGCCACTCGGCCCAGGCCAGGTGCAGGCCGAGGTCGTTGTTGAAGCCGACGCCGAGCAGCCCCCAGCGCCCGCTCACCGCGAACGGGATCGAGAGGACGAGCAGGACGACGATGCGCGACCGGCAGGCCCTCTGCGGAGGGCGCCGCTCGCCTGCGTAGGGCCGGCGCGCCGAGCAGCGCCGCCGAGCGATCACCAGCGCGACGAGGGCCACGGTCGCCGTGGTCGCCGTGCCCGGGCGCCCGGGCGAGGAAGCCGGCCACCGTGAGCACGGCGCCGAACCCGACCGCCGGCTCCAGCCACGTCCAGGAGTCACGCCCCGCGATGCGCGAGGATGGCGCGCCCCACCAGCAACGAGGCGGCGCAGATCAGCGCCGCCGAGACGTAGGTCCCGATCATCAGGGGCGAACTGACGCTGACCGGCTCAGTACTTCTCGGCGGCCCGCTCCAGCGTCTCGCGCAGGTTCTCGCCGCGCAGCGGCATCGCGTGCCCGGCGCAGACGACCCTCGGCTCGAGCGCGGCCAGCTTGCGCACCGATTCCTTCGACCTTCGCGTGGTCCCACGCCCAGGCCGGGTGCGGGACGCTCGCCTCGCCCTCGGGCAGCGGTTTCAGGCGCGCCGAGTCGACGAAGTAGACGACGTCGCTGACGATCGCCACCCGGTCGCTCTCCCGCCACAGCCCGATCAGCCCCGGCGCGTGGCCGGGGAAGTGGATGACGCGGAAGCCGGCGACCTCGTCGCCCTCGCTCGACGGTGCCGTCGATCTTCACCGCGCCGCCGTCCCAGCGTCGCAGCAGGAACGGGTAGATCCAGCGCACGGGCGCGACCGGGAGCTGGGAGAGGTCCATGTAAGGGGTGATCGAGGCATCGCTCTCGGCGTCGGCCACCTCGTCGGGGTGGCAGTAGACGGGAACGCCCATCGACGGCGCCGTCCCGCGATGGTCGGCGTGGGAGTGCCCGAGCACGACCCGCTTCAGCCCGCCCAGCCGCTCCGCCGCGGCCTTCGCGGCCTTGGTCATCGCCTTGCTCCCCGCGTCGAACTGCACGACCCCCCCGTCGTCCTCGAGGAAGTAGATGTTCATCGAGCGCCGCAGATCCCCCCGCAGCAGCCAAACCCCATCGGCGACCTTCTCCTCCCTCATCCCACTCCGAGTCTAGTCTTGCCGCCGATGCCCGGGCTGTGGAAATTCGGGATGGCGTTGCTGATCGTCTGCCTGATCGCCTCGATGGCAATCGCGATCGCTCGCCTCACGACGACGCCGACTGAGATCCTCGGCGACGGCTTCCGCGGCCTCCCCGCCCACCAAGCGGAGCGTCAACCGCCCTTCCGAGAGGGGCGTTAGTATCGGCCGCGTTCAGCGACCGTGTAGAGGAGGCGGGGCGTGTTCACTCGTATCGTGGTTGGCACCGACGGTTCCGACACCGCGGCTGAGGCCGTCCGCCAGGCCATCGACCTCGCCAAGCTGACCGGCTCCCAGCTCGACATCGTCAGCGCCTATGAGCCGGTCTCCAAGCGGCGCGTCGAGGGGGAGCAGCTGGAGGCCCCGTCCGACGTCCAGCACGAGATCGGCCCCCGTGAGGACGTCAACCTTGTCCTCGACGCGGCTGCCGCCGTGGCCAGGAAGGAGGGGCTCGAGGTCCAGACCCATCCGGTCGAGGACGACCCCGCCGATGCCATCCTCGACGTCGCCGAGAAGACGGGCGCCGATCTCATCGTCGTCGGCAACAAGGGGATGACGGGAGCGCGCCGCTTCCTGTTCGGCAGCGTTCCCAACAACGTCTCCCATCACGCCCCCTGCAGCGTGATCATCGTCCGTACTACGTAGACGGCTCCGTAGCTTTGCCGGCGTCGATCAGGCCGGCGCCCTGCTCTGTCTGCGGCAGGCCCAGGTCCCGGGCCGTGTCCTCGACCTTCTGCGCCACCCGCCTGGCGTACGACTTCGGCGACGCGCTCTTCAGCACTCCGCTTGCGATGACCATCGCCGCAACGCCGGAAACGTGGGCTGCCGCCATCGACGTTCCCTCGTAGTCGCGTGCGAGGCCGAAGTTCATGGTGCCGTTCCGTATGGGGCGCGTGAAGGTCATCTGGTAGATCGAGTCCTCGGCGACGGATGGGCAGCTGGCGACCGGCGCACCGCCCCCGGGTGCCAACACGTCGACGTCCTTGCCGGTCAGCGAGTACCAGCCCAGGCAACCCCCCTGGGTCGTGCCGCCGACGCCGATCACGTGCGGCTCGGTGGCGGGCGGGGAGATGCAGGTCTCCGAGCCTTGATTGCCGATCGCAGCCACCAGCACCACACCCTTCATGGACGCGTAGCGGAGCGCCTCGTCGACGCTTGGCACCGACCTGCCGCAGCCGAAGTTGAAGCTCATGTTGATCACCTGCGCGCCGTGGTCCGTTGCGAATCGGATGCCCTTGGCGATGTCGCTCGCGTCCCCGCGCCCCCTCGAGTCGAGGACCTTCACAGGCATCAGCTTCGCCCCGTAGGCGAGCCCGGTGACGCCGATCCCGTTGTCGGTCTGCTCGGCGATGGTGCCGGCCACGTGGGTGCCGTGACCGTTCACGTCGATCGGCGGCTGGTCCTCGTCGACGAAGTTGTGGCCGCGCACGAACTGCTTGGCCGAGAAGTCCGGGCTGCGTCGCAGGAAACGCACCTTGCCCAGGTACGGAGGCCGCAGCTTGGCCGCGCGGTAGGCGATGCCCGTGTCGAGGACGGCGACCGTGACGCCCCTGGCGCCCGGGCGCCCCGCTTCGATCAGGTTCTGCCATGCGTGGACCGCGTCGATGCCACCGGGTGACGTCGGCAGTTGCGGCGTCGAGGGGCCTTCCCAAGGCAGGAAGTTCCACTGCACGAGGGCCCAGCCCCCCTGGGCGTCGACGCTTCCCGAGGCGCCAACCGTCCCCGGCGTGTCAATCGTCCCCGAGGGCGTGCCCGGGTCGTTGGGGAAGAAGGCGGACGGCCGGCTCGCCCCCGAGGCGGTCGCGATGAAGTTGGGGACCGCGTAGGCGACCCGCGGGCTCTTGCGCAGGGCCGTTGCGGCCCGCCGCACGCCGACCCGGGCCGGCAGCTTCACCGCACGCCCGAACCGCTGCCCGTCGAACTTGACGATCACCTGGCCGGGCGCGAAATCCCTCGCCGGGGCGATCCCCGTCGCGGCGCCGGCGGGCGCCGCGTTCGCGATCAGCGACGCGAGCAGGGTCATTGTGGTGAGGATCGGGAGGCGTCGGTTCATCTCAGCTCGCGGAAGTCCCCGCAATCGAACGAGCTCTTCCCTAACACCAGCCCGCCGGCGAAGTTGTAGGTCCCACATACTCCCGATGGACTATGGCAGCCGTTCTCGCATCCGCCGACGAGCGCCTCATGGGCCTGGCGATCGAGCAGGCACAGCGCGCCGAGGCCCACGGCGACGTGCCGATCGGCGCCGTGATCGCCCGCGAGGGCGAGCCGCTCGCCGCGGCGGGCAACGAGCGCGAGCTGCGCCGCGACCCCACCGCCCATGCCGAGCTGCTCGCGATCCGCGCCGCCGCGGAGGCGCTGGGCGGCTGGCGCCTGCCAGGCACGACCCTCTACGTCACCCTGGAGCCGTGCGCGATGTGCGCCGGGGCGATCGTCCTCGCCCGCATCCCCGAGGTCGTCTTCGGAGCCCACGACCCGAAGGCCGGCGCCGCCGGCAGCGTCCTCAACGTCCTCGCCGAGCCCGCCCTCAACCACCGCCCGCAGGTGACCGGCGGGGTTCTGGCGGAGGAGTGCGCGACGCTCCTGGAGCGCTTCTTCGCAGCGCGCCGCTGAACGGAGAGGGTGGGATTCGAACCCACGAGGCAGGTTAACCCCGCCCACGCGATTTCCAGTCGCGCTCCTTAAGCCACTCGGACACCTCTCCAGGGATATCGAAAGCCTAGCTCGACATCGCGCGGGCCCGGCTGCCGTCGCAGCGATCGGCCCCGGCAACCCGCAACGGAGCAGCGACCGTAGAATCAGCCGCCTGGCCGATTTCCCGGAGGGGTGCCGGAGTGGTTGAACGGGGCGGTCTCGAAAACCGTTGGCCGTCGTAAGGCGGCTCGTGGGTTCGAATCCCACCCCCTCCGTTTTGTTGAGCCGGATTCCGCGGCTCGCTTGGCTCCTGGGGCCGGTTCCTCTGGCCTCCGCTCAAGACCGCTGTAGGCCGCCCCTGGCGGACGACAGCGATCGCGCCGCGCCTTTTCCGGCGGACGGCTCACTCCGCGAGTGAGCCGTCCGACACGAGCCACTCGTGCCGCAGGCCGGTAACGGCGGCGATCCGTTCGTAGTCCCCGCCGGGCAGCGCAGACGTCTGGATGGAGCTGCCGGCGTCGCCGCCCAGCCGGCCGTCCTTCTCTCTCGGTTGTCGGCGCACGGATTCTTAGGGTGCCCTAAACTAAGATGCCCGACCGCAACCGTCGGAATTTGCGTTTCCCTTAAGAGGCAGCGGAAGAAAAGAGGAAGCCCTTGTCCTTCACCGAGACAGTCCTGCTAGGCGCCCTCGCCGGTTTCACGATCTACCTCGGTCTGCCCTTCGCGCGGCTGCAGCTGCTTGGGGGCCGCTCCCGCGTTGCCTTGGCGATGTTCGCGGTCGGGGTGCTCGCGTTCCTGTTCGTCGACGTTATGGGGCACGCGTTTCAGATCGTCGAGGACGCCGTCAACGGATTCAAGGACGGCAATGGCAGCCTCGGGCACGCACTCGGCCTCGCGCTCCTTCTGGGCGGCGGCTTTGCGGCTGGGAGCGCCGGCCTTGCGGCGCTCGAGTCCCAGATGCCCTCCAGGAGGGTGGACCCGCCGCCGATCGCAGGCGGTTCCCCCGAGCTGACGGTTGACGACGCGCTGGCGATGGAGCGGGAGGCGGCGGCCACCAGAGCGCGGGCGCTGCGTACGGGCATGACGATCGCCGCGGCGATCGGCCTGCACAACTTCGCCGAGGGCCTTGCAATCGGGGTCTCGGCAAGCACCGGCGAGATCAGCCTCGCGACGGTGCTGATCATCGGCTTCGCGCTGCACAACGCGACCGAGGGCTTCGGGATCGTCGGGCCGCTTGGGAGCGTGCGCCCCTCGTGGGGCTGGCTGGCGCTCGCCGGCTTGGTCGGTGGGGGGCCGACCTTCCTCGGTTCGATCATCGGCTACAACGTGACCTCGCAGCCCCTCGAGCTCGTCTTCTACGCCGTCTCCGGCGGCGCCATTCTCTATGTAATCGGCGAGGTCTGGACCGCGATGCGCCGTTTCGGCCACCGCGAGCTTGGCCTCTGGCTGCTCGCCCTCGGCTTCTTCGTCGGCATCGCCACCGACCTCGTCGTTGCCTATGGGGGCGGCTGATCGCCTTTCGCTGCCGAGCCGTTAGCGGCTGCGCGGCGACTAACTTGCGGCGCAAGTTAGTCCCGATCGATCTGCAGCAGCAACGCCAGGGTCGGACACGCATCGGCGGCACGTTTGGCGTGCTCGATCAGGCCGGGTGGGATTTCGCCGTCCTCGACGAATGGGTAGCCCCACTCATCGAGCGAGATCCACTCCGGAAAGAGCTCGGCGCAAAGCCCGTGCGCCTCGCAGGTGATCGGGTTGACCTTCAGCCGGGTGCTCACAGGGCCGCCTCGTACGGGGACGGCATCGGCAACAGATCGCGCATCGCCGGCTCAACGGCACAGGGCCGGCCTGCCTCGTGATTGGCGATCTCTTCGGCAAAGGTCTTCAGGGAGCTCATGACCATGCGCAGAGCCCCGTCGGGATGGCGGCACGCGCCGCGCCCGGCTATCGCGGAGCTCCAGTGCTCGATCAGCCCAGTCGCCAAGGGTGGAGAAGTGCCGGCGGCGATCTCCTCCATCGTCCTCGCAACCGCGTCCAGCCCAAACACGCACGGCCCGCATTGGCCGGCGGACTCGTCGGCGAGGTAGCGCGTCACCCGGGCCGTCTCCGCGGCGGCGCAGGCGCCAACCGGCAGCGCGATGACTATTCCGGGGCCCAGAGATCCGCCCATCGCACGCAGTTCTGCGTGAGCGAGGCGTAGCTTCGGCGCCAACCCGCCGGCGAACCAAGTCCCCGAGTAGCCACCGATCAGGAAGGCCTGCACCGGAGCGCTGGTTCCACCGGCGGCCTCGACCAGCGAGGTCAGGTCGGTTCCGCCGGCGATCTCATAGACCCCGGGGTTCTCCACCGCGCCCGAGAGGGTGACCAGCTGGGTGCCCGGGTCCGCCGCTGTGCCGAGCTCGCGGAACCAGGCTGGGCCGAAGCGGCCGATCAGCGCGAGGTGGGCGAAGGTCTCGACGTTGTGGACCAGCGTCGGTCGGCGGCCGACTCCGCGCTCGAATGGGCGTGGCGGTACGAACGTCGGCTTGGGGGGACCGCCGTTCAACTCGTTCACCAGGGCGCTCTCCTCGCCCGCCACGTAGCGTCCCGATACCTCGGCCAGTTGCAGATCGACGGGGTCGCCGCCGGCTCGCTCGCGCTCCTGAAGCGCCGCTTCGAGGCTGGCCCACGCGTCGCCGGCGTCACTCTTGACGCAGATGAGAACCTGGCGCGCGTTGAGCGCGGCGCCCGCCAGGGCCGCCCCGTCGAGAACCAGGTGAGGGGCCGAGGTGAGCAGGAGCCGGTCCTTCTGACTCGCCGGCTCGCCTTCGGCTCCGTTCGCGACGATCACCGGCTGTGAGCGGCCGGCCGCCACGGCGCTCATCTTTGTCGCGGTTGGGAATCCCGCGCCGCCGCGCCCACGCAACCCGCTGGCCTCGACCCACTCGATCAGATCGGAACTCGACGGGAAGTTGCTCCAGGGCACGGGTCCGAAGCGCTCCAGGTGCTCGTCCAACGGGACGGCCCGTCTTGCGGAACTCCGGCGAGAAGCCGGGGCAGACCGCTCGGCGGCAAGGCGGCGGCGTTCATTGGCGACTCGCGGTCGGAACGCCCAGTGAGTGCACGGTGCCGGCGACCGTTTGGCTCGCCTGGTCGATCGAGAGATCGAGCGCGAGGCTCACGGATTGGCCTCCCGCATTGCTGACCGAGGCCTGAATCCGCGTGCCCTGAAGCGAAGTGATGCTTCCCCCGAAGAGCTCGGGCTGAATCGGCGGGCCAAGTGAGACTGCGCTCTGCGTCATTCCCACGCCCCCGTCGACCAGGGGCTGACCGATCAGTCGAACGTCGAGGGGGCCATTGGCGCCGCCGCTCATCCTCATCTTCAAATCGACCTCCTCCAGTCCGCTGGCGAGCTGGGTCTGCTGGATCGGCCCGCTGACGTGTGCGGTCAGCGGGAAGCGAATGGTCGGCTTCGGCGAAGCCTTGGCCTTGACTACAGCGGGATGGACCGCCGCCAGCAGAGCCCCCGGCGTGCCGGCTCTCTTGGCCCAGTTCGCGCTCAGGGGGCCGGCAAACAGCCAGATCAATCCGAAGACCGGGAGCAGGACCGTCAGCATGGCGGCGCTGCCGCGCAGCTCGATGTTCTCGGGCCAACCCAACGCGATCCGCCAAGTGCAGGCAGCCACGACGAAGCCCAGGCACAGCAGGGTCAGAGCCAACATCCACAGCTGGCTCGCGTCGGTACCGGTACCCAGGCCGTGCAGAACAGCCAGGGGCCAGCAGGCGTAGGCCACCCAGTGCACGGCGCGCCAAGATCGGTGACCGAGCCTGCGGCGGAGGACGCTGGTCAGGGCGACCGCCAGCAGGAGATCGAAAGCCAGGGCGCCAAGGCCCAGCCAGATGGGTCGATAGGGAGAGGAGAACGGGATCACCGCATCCTTGAGGGAGATCGGGGTGAAGCTGTCGAGGACCGTGGTGAGGATGTGGATGACCAGGACCGCCAGCGCCCACAGCGAGGCGTTGCGATGCAGCCCGTCGACGATGAAGCGGGGCCAGCGCCGGCTGCTCCAGCGGTTGACTTCCAGGATGCCCAGCACGGTGGTGAGCGTCAGCAGGAGAAGCGCGACAACCCCCGCCGCCCGGTTCACGTACCAGAGTGGGCTTGGTGCGGCTGCGATCGAAAGCGGCATCAGGACGAGGGTCGGGGCCAGCCGGCGACGCGGAGCACGGAACCGTCGTTGCCGACCAAGCGGCTCGGCAGTCCGAGGCGAGCCAGCCATTCCCCGGCCTCACCGCCGCGGACGATGGCTGCCGTGCTCGCCGTGTTGGCGTCGACGCAGGAGGCGGCGGCGACGCTGGCCGTGCGCCAGACGACTCCGGCGCTGGTGCCGCGCCGCGGATCGACGATGTGGTGAAGCGGTCCCTGGTCCGAGCGCCACCGGCGGACGGTGGTGCTCGAGGTCGCGAGGCCCCCGGCGCGGATGCTGATCGTCTCCGCGTCTGGCCGACGCCCGGTCGCGATGGTCGTCGCCGATCGTGACTCGCCACCCGCCGGGGGGCGGGGTTCCCGCGGTTGCGATGTCACCGCCGAGATTGACCAGGACTCCGGCCTTCAACTCCTTGCCGATCCGATCGGCCGCTCGGTCGGCGGCCAGGGCCTTGGCCGTCGCCCCGAGATCGAGCTCGACTCCCAGGGGCAGGCGGACGGTCCCGCTGGACCCATCCACCTGGATCGTCTGCCAGCCGGGGACCACAGCCCCCGACGTCCGTTTGGCCGAGATCGAAGCGAAGTCGCGGTCATAGCCGATCGCCCGCATGGCGCGACCGACCGTGGGGTCGACGGCGCCGTCGGTCAGGCGCGCTGCCCTCAGGCCGACCTGAAGTGCCGCCAGGAATCCGTCGCTGACCTTGACCCAGTGCCCGGCTGCGGCATTGAGCCGGCTCAGCTCGGAGTCGGAGCGGAATCTGCTGCACGATCGGTCGATGGCCTCGAGCTCCTGCTCGAGAACCGCCCGGCTCGCAGCCAGAGACCGGGGGTCGACCACGAACAGGGCCGCGGTGGTGCCCAAGGCCGGAAAGGAGATCGAAGAGAGGCCGTTCACGATCCGCCGGAGACGACGGGGCTCGGCACGGACGCGGGCAGGGGCGGCTGCGCCGGCGGGCTCAGGGCGGACGCGTCGCCGCCGGTATCCAACGTGGGCACGGGCCCGGGTGGGGGGATGACGGCTGCCGCGGCAACAGCCTTGCCGGTGGAATGCCCGGGCTTGGACTGCACGATGTAGCCCGCGAGCAATCCCACCAGGCCGAGCGACGCCACACCCAACCCCCGCGTCAGCCCGAAGAGGCGTCGCAAGCCACGGTCGCGCTCCGTGGCAAGACCGTCCCCGTCCGAGTGAAGGTGGCCCGAGCCCGAGTCCATGAAGGCACGGTGTCGCCTGCGGCTAATCCCCGCCTCAGGCGCGGGTTAGACATTTCTCACAGTTGCTGCCCGGCCCGAAGCTGAAAATGCCGGTCTGAGCGGTGTTTTCGGAACGGGTCTGCGTCCGCGGTCGGCGACAATCTCTGCGGGATGACGGAGACGGCGACGACAGCGGGCGCGGCCACGGCCGGCGAAGGGGCGGCGCCTGCCGCGGGAGTGCTGCCCTCCCAGGAGCTGGGCCGGGCGATCGAGGCGGAGTGGGTCAGCTCGGGCGACTACCGGATCCGTCCGGAGGCGATCCAGCCGGCCAGCATCGACCTGCGGCTCGGCGACTTCGCCTGGGCGCTGCGCTGCAGCTTCCTCCCGGACGTCGACTCGACGGTCGAGGAGAAGATCGAGGGGCTGGCCTTCCAGAAGATCGACCTGCGCGACGGCACGACCCTGGAGCGGGACCGCCCCTACCTGGTGCCGCTGATCGAGGAGCTGGCGCTGCCGCCGGAGGTGCGGGCCAAAACCAATCCCAAGAGCTCGACCGGCCGCCTCGACGTCTTCACCCGGGTGATCACCGACCGCCACCACCGCTTCGACGAGATCCGGCCCGGCTACCGGGGGAAGCTCTACCTGGAGGTGGTGCCCCGCTCCTTCGCGATCCAGGTGAAGACCGGGCTCTCGCTCAACCAGCTGCGGCTGGCCCGCGGGGACGCCCGCCTGGGTGACGACGACGTGCGCCGCCTCCAGGCCGAGTTTCCGCTGCTCTACCTCGACTCCCACGCGCTGCGCGAGTCCGAGCTGGCGCTCGCCGACGGCCTCTTCCTCAGCGTCGACCTCTCCGGGCCGAGCGACCGGATCGTCGGCTACCGGGCGAAGAAGAACAGCCTGCCGATCGACCTCTCGCGCATCCGCGCCTACCGCTGGACCGACTACTGGGACCCCGTCTTCCCCGAGGCCGGGGGGCGGATCGTGCTGGAGCCCGAGGTCTTCTACCTGCTGCTCTCGGCCGAGGGGGTCTGCATCCCGCCGCAGATCGCGGCGGAGATGCTCGCCTACGACCCGACCGCCGGCGAGCTGCGCACCCATTACGCGGGGTTCTTCGACCCCGGCTTCGGCTACGACGCGAGCGGCGACCGGCACGGCAGCCGCGCCGCGCTGGAGGTGCGCGCCCGCGACGTCTCCTTCATGGTCGAGCACCGCCAGCCGGTCTGCAAGCTGGCGCTGGAGCGGATGGCCGCCCCGGCCGAGCGGCTCTACGGAGAGGGCTCCAACTACCAGGGCCAGGTGACGATGCTGAGCAAGCACTTCGAGGAGCAGACCGCGGTGACGAAGGAACCTGCCGAGTGAGCGAGCGAACCTGGAGCGCCTACCTCTCCGTTAGCCCTCGTCCAGGTCCTCGAACCGGCACTCCTCGGGTGCCTTGTCGTCCCGGAACCGCACGGAATCGTGCCCCGTGGCGGATTCGGCCGGCGCTGGCGTGGTCGTAGCCGACCTCGATCACCAGCTCGGGCCGCAGCGCCACCCACTCGAGGTCGCGCCCGCCCGTCCAGCGGCTCGGCTCGGCGGTGCCGCTCTCGCCCGTCTCCAGCGGCGCCAGCAGCTCGCGCATGCTCCGTTTCGCCGCTGCGCTGAACCCGGAGATGTGGCCGACCGACCGCAGCTCGCCGCCGTCGTATAGACCGAGGATCAGCGAGCCGACCGTGCCCTCCTCCTTGCCGGGGCGCCAGCCCATCACGACGCAATCGATCGTCCGCTCGCGCTTCACCTTCGCCATCCCCTTGCGCTTCCCGGGCACGTACGGCGCGTCGAGCTGCTTGGCCATCGTGCCCTCGGTCGTGCGCAGCCATTCCTCGGCCCGCTCCGGGTCCTCGGTCAGCGGGGTCAGCTCGACCCCGGTCCGCCCGGCCAGCGCCTCCAGGCGGGCGCGACGCTCGGCGAACGGCGATTCGAGCAGCGCCTCGTCCGCGCTCGGCCAGCAGGTCGAAGGCGACGTAGTCGGCGGGGATCTCCTTCGCCAGCAGGTTGATTCGCGACTCGGCGGGATGGATGCGGCTCTGCAGGGCATCGAACTCGAGGTTGCCCTCGGCGTCGCGAATCACCAGCTCGCCGTCCAGCACGTAGCGGCCGGGGGCGAAGCTCAGCTCGGGGAAGTAGCGGGCCAGCGTCTTGCCGCCGCGCGACTGGATGTAGGCGTCATCGCCGTCGACGAAGACGATCGCCCGGAAGCCGTCCAGCTTCGGCTCGTACGCCCACTCATCCCCGCGCGGCAGCTCCTTGCGGGTCAGCGCCAGCTGCGGCTCGATCGGCGGAGAGAGGGGGAGGGTCACCTTTGCCCGGCGATCTGCCGCCGGCGCGCTCGGCTCTCCCGCGGGTCGGGGATCGGCACCGCCGCGAGCAGGGTCTTGGTGTAGGGGTGGGAGGGGTGCTCGCAGACCCGGTCGGCGGGCCCCTCTTCGACGATCTTGCCCTCGTGCATCACGGCGATCCGGTCGGAGACGTGGCGGACCACGCCGATGTCGTGGGCGACGAAGACGTAGGTGAGGCCGAGCTCGTCCTGGAGGTCGTCGAGCAGGTTGATGATCTGGGCCTGGATCGAGACGTCGAGCGCCGAGACCGGCTCGTCGGCGACGATCAGCTTCGGCTTCAGCGCCAGCGCCCGCGCGATCCCGATCCGCTGCCGCTGGCCTCCCGAGAACTCGTGCGGGTAGCGGTTGTAGTGCTCGGAGGAGAGGCCGACCCGCTCCAGCAGCTCCTGGACCTGGCGGTGCAGCTCGGCGCCGGAGGCGACGCCCTGGAGCTTCAGCGGGTCGCCGACTATCTGCCCGACCCGCTTGCGCGGGTTGAGCGAGGCGTAGGGGTCCTGGAAGACCATCTGCATCTCGCGCCGCAGCGGCCGCATCGCCCGCCGCGAGAGCCCGGCGATCTCCCGGCCCTCGAAGCGGACCGAGCCCGAGGTCGGCTTCAGCAGCTGCAGCATGGTGCGGCAGAGCGTCGACTTGCCGCAGCCCGACTCTCCCACCAGGCCGAGGGTCTCGCCCGGGTCGACCGCGAGGCTGACGCCGTCGACCGCCCGCACCCGGTCGACCTCGCGGCCGATCAGCAACCCGTGCTTGATCGGGAAGTGCTTGACGAGGTCGGTGACCTCCAGCAACGGGGGCCGATGGGCCGAAAAGTCAGTCCGACTGACTTTTCGGCCCATCGGCGGGGGGGTTGGGGGTCATGCGGGCGCCTCCAGGCCGATTCGCCCCTCGACCTCGCGAAGCTCGAGCTTGCGCGCCGGCTCGAGCCAGCAGCGGTCGCGGTGGCCCGGCGCATCCGCCACCCGCGCCTCCAGCCCCGGTATCTCGGTGCAGCGATCGAAGGCATGCGGGCAGCGCGGCCGGAACGCGCATCCCTGCGGCGGCGCCAGCAGCGACGGCGGCGCGCCGCGGATCTGCGGCAGCCGGTGCGGCCGTGGCCGGTCGAGCCGGGTGAGCGAGCCGAGCAGCCCCCAGGTGTAGGGGTGCTGGGGGTCGTAGAAGATCTCGTCGAGCGTCCCCTCCTCGACCGACCCGCCCCGCGTACATCACCAGCACCCGGTCGGCGACCTCGGTGACGACCCCGAGGTCGTGGGTGATCAGGATGGTCGCCAGGTTGCGCTCCCGGTTGAGGTCTTCCAACAGGCGGAGGATCTGCGCCTGGATCGTCACGTCGAGGGCCGTGGTCGGCTCGTCGGCGATCAGCACGCTCGGCTCCAGCGCCAGGGCCATCGCGATCATCGCCCGCTGGCGCATCCCGCCCGAGAACTCGTGCGGGTAGTCGTCGACGCGCCGCGCCGGGTCGGGGATCCCAACCGAGCCCAGCAGCTCGATCGTCCGCTCGCGCGCCTCGTCCTCGCCCACCTTGCCCTCGTGGGCGCGGATCGCCTCGACGATCTGGGCGCCGACCCGGTAGACCGGGTTGAGCGAGGTCATCGGGTCCTGGAAGACCATCGCGATCTCCTTGCCCCGGACCTTCCGGAGGTCGGCTTCGCTCGCGTCCAGCAGCTCCTCGCCGCGCAGCCGCACCGAGCCCGCGATTCGCGAGTTGGCCGAGCGGGTCAGCCCCATCAGCGTCTGCGCGGTGACGCTCTTGCCCGAGCCGGACTCGCCGACGATCGCCAGCACCTCGCCGGCGGCCAGCTCGAAGGAGACGCCGTCGACCGCGCGCAGCAGCCCGTCCTCGGTCGCGAAGGCGACGCTGAGGTCGTGCACGGCGAGCAGCGCCCGGGGACTCATGCGGCGGATGTCCCCAGCCGGATGCGCGGGTCGAGGTAGGCGTAGGCGATGTCGACCAGCGCGTTGAAGAGGACGATGAAGAATGCGCCGAACAGGGTCACCGCCATGATCGGCGGCAGGTCGAGGTTGGTGATCGAGTCGGCCGCGTACTGCGCCCACCCCGTTGAGGTTGAAGATCGACTCGGTGAGGATCGCCCCGCCGCCGATCACCGCGCCGAAGTCGAGCCCGAACAGGGTGACGATCGGGATCAGCGAGTTGCGCAGCACGTGGCGCATCGTCACCTGGCGCTCGCTCAACCCCTTGGCCCGCGCCGTGCGCACGTAGTCCTCGTGCATCGCGTCGAGCATGTTGGAGCGAAGCACCCGGCTGTAGAAGCCGATGAAGAGGACCGCCAGGGTGACCCAGGGCAGGATCAGGTGGTAGGCCCACTGGACAGGGTCCTGGGTCAGCGGGGTGTAGCCGGCGGCCGGGAAGAGCTGCACTTTGAAGGTCAGGTAGTAGAGGAGGATCGCGGCCAGCCAGAAGACCGGGATCGAGATCCCGACCAGGGCGAGGATGGTCAGCGCCCGGTCGGTGAGGCGCCCGGCCTTCACGGCGGAGAGGTAGCCGAAGAGGATCGCCGAAGAACATCCAGATCACCGCGGCGCCGATGCACAGCGAGAAGGTCGCCGGGATCCCCTTCCAGATCTGCTGGTCGACGTTGAGCTGGCTCGAGTAGGAGATCAGCTGGCCGGTGAAGATCAGCTTCATCGTCGTCCAGTACTGGACCGGCAGCGGCTTGTCGAAGCCCCAGTCCTTGGTGATGTTGGCGACCAGCTGCGGCGTCGCGTTCTTGCCCGCGATCCGCTGCGCCGGGTCGGAGTTGGGGATCACGTTGAAGATCAGGAAGACGATCACCGAGATCGCGAACAGCACCAGCACCATGCCGAGCAGCCGCCTGACGACGAAGCGCCCCATCAGATCGCCGTCCCCTCCGGCTCGACCTTGCCGGCGTGCGCCTCGAGGCGGACCTTCGACTTCGGGTCCAGCGCGTCGCGCAGCCCGTCCCCGAACACGTTCAGCGAGAGCACGCTGAGCAGGATCATCATCCCCGGCAGGATCGTCAGCAGCGGGGCGCTGTAGAGCGACTGGTAGCCGTCGGAGATCATCGTCCCCCAGGAGGAGTTCGGGCGGCTGCACGCCGGCGCCGAGAAACGAGAGCGCCGCCTCCAGCAGCATGTTGTTGGCGATGTTGAGGGTGAAGAAGACGATGATCGTCGACCAGAGGTTGGGCAGGAGCTCGCGCGAACATCACCCGCAGCGGCCCCGCCCCCTGGGCGATCGCGGCCTCGACGAACTCCTTCTCGCGCAGCGCCATCACCTCGCCGCGGATCGGCCGCGCCATGTACGGGGTGTAGACGAAGCCGATGATCAGGATCGGGATCCAGATCGAGCCGCTGGAGATCGAGATCGGGCCGAGCTGCAGCCCGCCGACGGCCAGCGCCGTGCCCAGGGCGATCCCGAGCAGGACGACCGGGAAGGCCCAGATCACGTCCATCGTCCGCGAGATCACCGAGTCGGGCCAGCCCTTGTAGTAGCCGGCGATCAGCCCGAGCACGACCGCCAGCAGCGTGGTGATGATCGCGGCCATCGACGCCGATGAACAGCGAGGTCCGCCCCCCGTACATCAGCCGCACCATCTCGTCGCGGCCGAGGTGGCCGTCGGCGCCGAGGAAGAACCTGCCGCCGGCGCCGAGCCAGACGGGCCCGATCGGGGTGCCGTCCGGAGCGACGACGTCCCGCTTCTGGCCGTCGACCGTGATCTTCTCCAGCGTGTGGGTGGTGTCCGGCCCGGTGTGGGCGACGTCGTTCGCCCACAGCGGCGCCGCCAGCACGAAGACGACGATCAGGACGAAGAGCGCCAGGAAGCCGAGCGCGACGCGATTGCGCCGCAGCCGCCGGTAGGCGAGGTACCACGGGCTGCGGCCCTCGACCGGCACGCCCGCGGGCGCGGGGGGGAAGCGATCGTCATCCGGTCCCGACCCCGGCAGAGCCGGCTCAGCGTAGGGCTCCGAGGCCACCCGCCCATTGTGAAGCAGCGGGTGGCGTCTCTTGGCTACTTGAACTGGAAGCTGGTCAGGTCGTCCTCGAAGGTCGGGTTCCAGATCACCTTGTCGAGGTCGATCGCGCTGGAGACGAAGGTCGAGAGCGTCCGCGTTCCCGTAGGGCACCCAGGGCGCCTGCTCCATGTAGGACTTGTCGAGCGCCGCGTACTGCTGCGTCCTGCGACGGCCCGAGCTGCTGCGTGCCGAGCTGGTCGATCTTCTTGTTCAGCGACGGGTCGTCGATCTGGGCGAAGTTTCCGTTGTTGGTCGGCAGGATGCTGGCCCCGTGCGAGCAGCGGCTCGAAGAAGTCGTTCGGGTGCGGGTAGTCCTCGAACCAGTCGGCCCAGCCGGTGTCGAGGTCGGGCGTCGAGAGGTTGCCGATCACGGTGAAGTAGTTGTCGGCGTTGATGATCTTCAGCTTCGCGTCGAAGCCGAGCTTCTTCAGCAGGTCCTGGTAGTAGGCGCCGGCGTCGTCGTTGGGGCTCTCGTTGTCGGTCCAGACGGTGATGTTGCGGTCGGAGGGGTTCGCCTGCTTGATCAGCGCCTTTGCCTTGTTCATGTCGTGTGGGTACAGCTCGAACTTCTTGTAGCCGGGCATGCCGGGCGGCAGGATCTGCTGGGTCGGCGCCAGCTGGCCGCTGTAGATCCGGTCCAGGGCCTGCGGGGTCGACCGCGTAGTTGACCGCCTGGCGCACCTTGAGGTCGTCGAAGGGCGGCTTCGTCGTGTTCATCCAGAAGTAGTAGGTGCTGATCGTTGGCTCGACCCGGAACTGGGTGCCCTCGTATTTCTGCTTGCACCTCCGTGTAGCGGTCCGGCGGCGGCGGGTTGAACATCCAGTCGAGCTTGCCCTGCTCGACGTCGTTGACCTGGGTCGAGTCGTTGCGGATCACCGTGATGTCGATCTTGTCGACGTGGCCGCTGGGCAGGTCCGGCATCAGCTTCGAGTTGTTCTTCGCCCACTGCGGGTTGCGCGCGTAGGACCAGCCGCGCCCGGGCTCGGACTTGGTGATCACGTAGGGCCCGGTGGCGGGCGGCGGGTTGGGCGACTGGTCTTTCGTCGGGCGTGCCCGGCGGCACCGGCGCGGTGAACATCAGGCCCAGCTCGTTGGTGAAGGTGCCGCGCGGTTCGATCAGGTCGATGACGATCTTGCCGGTCTTGTCGTCGGTCTTGATCCCGGAGATGTCGCCGGACTTGGTTTTCTGGAACTGGGCGGCGCCGACGATGTCGGTGAAGAACGGACGAGCCGCCGGAGTCGAGCTTGAACATGCGCTCGACCGCGAACTTGAAGTCGGATGCCTTGACCGGGGTGCCGTCGGAGTACTTGAGGCCCTTGCGCAGGACGAGCGTGTAGGTCTTGCCGCCGTTGGTGATCTTCGGCAGGCTCTCGGCCAGGCCCGGGCACCACCTTGCTGCCCGCCTCGCCGTCGGCGTGGGCGTAGGTCAGCAGCGGGATGTAGGTGTTGTACATCGCCGTCCAGCCTTCGGCCGTGTAGGAGAGCTGCGGGTCGATGTAGTCGGGGAAGGAGGCGTAGGCTGCCCTGCAGGGTGCCGCCCTCCTTGCCGCGAGCTGCCGCAGGCCGCCAGGCCCAGGGCGGCAACCGCCGCGAGGATCAAGACCGATACAACCGCGCCAAGCTTCCTCAACTCATTACCCCCGAGTCAGACCCGGCGCCCGCAAGGGGCGACTGGGTCGGTGGACGACGCTCCCGCAGGAATCAACTCCACCATAACTTCGTCGGCGGCGTCAACGATCCCTCCCGCATAAGAGTTTTCCCTGCGTTCAGGCCAACTTGTCCCAAGTAGGGGGGCCGCGATGGCCGCGATGGCGATGACCCCAAGTCCGGCGACGAGGAAGGTCGCGCGCGGGCTGTGGCCGGTCGCGATCAGCGCCGCCGACCAGGAAGCCGACGCCGGGCATCGCCGCGCCGACCGACTCGAGCACGCTCATCACCCGCGCCTGCATGTTCTGCGCGGTCAGCTCCTGGATCGCGCTGACCGCCGCCACCCACTGGACGCCGTTGCCGACTCCGCCCACCACCGAGGCGCCGCAGGCAACCGCCAGGGTCGGCGCGGCGGCGATGCCGAGATACCCGACTCCGACCAAGATCGTGCTGAAGAAGAGGAGGTACGGAAGCGGCGCGCGGCGCAGGGTGGCGAAGACGATGCTGCCCAGCACCATTCCCGCGCCCCAGCTGGCAAGCATCAATCCGTATCCGGAGTCGCCGGCGCCGAGAGTCTGCTTGGCGTAGATCACCTCGATCGGGATCACCGCCGCGAAGAAGATGAAGGCGGCTCCCTGGGCGATCAGCAGCCGCCGCAGTCGCACCTGCCGGCCGATGTAGGCGAGGCCGGCGTGGACTCGCTCGCGCATGCTCCCCCCGTCGGGCTCGGCCCGGGGCATCGGGCCGGCGGTCAGCAGGATCCAGGCGATCAGGTAGAAGGAGACGGCGTCGAGCAGGAGCGCGGTCTGGACGCCGAAACCGGCGACGACGAGGCCGGCGACGGCCGGGCCGACCGCGGCGCCGCCGGTGAAGGCGACGTTGAGGATCGCGTTGCCGGCTCGCAGGTCGCCCGTGGGCTCGAGCAGCGCGACGACCACGGCGCGGGTCAGGGCACGGCCGGTCAGCGCCAGTGTCCCGTCCACCGCGGAGAGTGCGATCACACCGGCCAGCGAGAAGTGGCCCGCCAGCACTGCCAAGCCGCCGAAGGCAGCCGCCTCGCCGCAGTAGATGACGGGCAGCGCGAAACGAGGCGGCGGGCGCTCGACCTTGGCGACGAGCATGGGGGCGAACAGGGAGGGGAGGAAGCGCGTGCCCAGGAAGAGGCCTGCGATCGCGAGGGCGCTGCCGGTGCGGTCGAAGACGAGCACCGAGAGGGCGACGATCCCCATCCAGTCGCCCAGCTCGTTGACCGCGTAGGTCGTCGCGAGGCGTCGGAAGAGGGGCCGGCGTAAGGGATCGGTCAGGCGTGGCTTACGCATAGGTGGCCATGCGTCTTACTGCATTTATGCACAAGATTTCCTGCAGATGCACAAGTTTTCGCCAAGCTGTGCTACAAACAGCCCACGATTTAGAAGTTTCCAAAGGCAGTGCACAACTACTGGCGGGCTTCAACCAAGGAAAGGGAAGACAATGGGCTTTCGTAACTAGATCTTCAGCGAACGCAAGCGTTCGCACAGCTGTTTGAAGGGCGTCCCGCGCGGGGCGCCCTTCGTGTTTTCGGGATCCATGTCCCGCTTCCCTCCTGATGCGCTCCGGTTGACCGCTTTGGGAAGCTGCTGGCAATGTGGCCAGTTGTCTTGCCAGCCCTCGGTCTCCTCAGTACCGTGGAGGCGCGCAAATTGCGCTCGATGCAGGACAGTCGGCCGTGGCGCAGGGAATGGGCGTCCGCCCGTGAACCTTTAGCCACCGCCGCGATCCCTACCGCGACCCTGCACAAAGAAGGCCGATGGCTGACAAGCGTCCAACCCGTCTAGCAATCGCCGGCATGGTTGCCGCGCTGGCGGCGACCGCAGCCGCCGGCGTCTGGCGTGCGCCGGAGTGCAACTGGGACCTTGGCCTGTTCGCGGTCCTGCTCGCCTTCTCGGTCTTCAGCGACCTGACGGCGGTCTCCACCGAGTCGAAGGTGAAGGTCTCGGGCAGCTTCCTGGCACTGGTGGTCGCCATGGTCTTCCTCGGCGGTGTCCCAGCGGCGCTGATCGGCGTCGCGACGATCCTCGTCGGCTGGTTGCGTTGGCGCGACGAAGGCCACTACCTGCTCAACAACCTGCTGACCTATGCGCTGTTCCCGCTGGTTGGTGGGATCGTCTTCAGGGCAGTCACGCATGCAACCGGCTTAGGGCAGGCCGATGCATCCTTCTACCTGCTCGTGTTCGGCCTGTTCCAGTTCTCCCTTGCGCTCAACTTCGTGCTGACCGCCGGGTATCGCGCGTACGTGGAGCGCGCCACATTTGCCAGCCAACTGCGCGTGCTGCCGCCGGTGCTGCCATCCGAGTTCGCCAGCGCGATGCTGGCCGTCGCGGTCGCCTTCATCTACCACGAGATCGGCATCTCGGCAATTGCCCTGTTCGGCGTTGTACTGGTCACCTTCCAGTACCTGCTCGGGCAGCTGCTGCTCTCGGAGCAGCGCGCCCACGAGCTCGAGCGCCGCACCAAGCAGCTCGCCAGCTTCCAGGTCGGGATGTTGAGCGCGATGCTGCGCACGCTCGACCTGCGCGACAAGATGACCGCCCGGCACTCCGCCGCCGTCGCCCGTTACTCGCGGGCGATCGCCCAGCGGGCCGGCTACTCGCGCCGCGAGGAGGAGCTGGTCCACATCGCGGCCCTGTTGCACGACATCGGCAAGTTCATCCTCCCCGATCGCATCCTCAAGGCGAACGTGCCGCTCACCGACGAGGACTGGATGCTGATCCGCCGCCACCCACAGCAGGGCGCCCGGGTCGTCTCCGCGCTGGACGGCTACGGGCCCGTCGCCGAGATCATCCTCGCCCACCACGAACGGATCGACGGCAAGGGTTACCCGCGCGGGCTCAGCGGCGAGGAGATTCCCGAGCTGGCGCGGATCATCTCCGTCGCCGACACCTATGACGTGATGACCGCGCGGGACTCATACCGCTCTCCGATTTCGACCTACGAGGCGATCCAGGAGCTTCGCCGTGTCGCCGGCAAGCAGCTGGACGCCCGCTTCGTCGAGGTCTTCGTCGAGCTGCTCGAGGGGAATGACGTCTCCTTCCAGCACGGCGAGGCGGCCGACTTCGAGAAGGAGCTGGCGCTGGAGGCGCGGATCGAGGAGACGGCCAGCCCCGGCAACGGCAACGGCAACGGCCGCTTCCAGGTGCCCGGGATCAGCGTCGGCTAGATACGGTTCGGGGCGCAATGCGCGCCGTCACCTTTCAGGCTCCGGGCGAGGTCCGGATCGAGGAGAAGCCCGACCCGGAGATCGGCGCTCGCGACGAGGCGGTCGTCCGCGTCGAGGCGAGCGGGATCTGCGGCTCCGACCTCCACATCTTCCACGGGCGGGTGCCGGTCGAGCCGGGCTTCACGATCGGCCACGAGTTCGTCGGGACCGTGCTGGCGGCCGGGGACGACGTCGAGCGGGTCGCCGTCGGCGACCGCGTCCTCGGCTGCTTCCACACGGCCTGCGCCACCTGCGTCGCCTGCCTGCGCGGCGACTACCACCGCTGCGAGCACGGCCGCACCTTCGGCCACGGGTCCAAGCTCGGCGACCTCCAGGGCGCCCAGGCCGAGCAGCTGCTCGTGCCACGCGCGAATATGACGCTGCGCCGCGTGCCGGAGGGGATGTCCGCCGGCGTCGCGCTGTTCGCGGGCGACGTGATGGGCACCGGCTTTCACGCCGTGACTCACGCGGGCATGCGCGCGGGGGACACCGTCGCCGTGCTCGGCCTCGGCCCGGTCGGCCTCTGCGCGGTGCAGGCGGCGCGCGCGGCGGGGGCGGCGCAGGTCTTCGCGATCGACACGGTCGAGCCGAGGCTGGCGATGGCCCGGCAGTTCGGCGCGACGCCGCTGCACCTCACCGAGGAGGACCCGAAGCGCGCCGTGCGAGCGGCGACCGAGGGTCGCGGCGTCGACGTTGTCGTCGACGCGGTCGGCGACCCCGGCCCGCTGGAGATGGCGATCAGCCTGGCTCGCGACGCCGGGACCGTGTCGGGGATCGGCGCCTACGCCGGCCGCGGCGAGGTCCTGCTCGGCCTCGCCTGGCTGAAGGGGCTGACGCTTCGCCTCGGGCTGGCCAACGTGATCGCCCACGTCGACCGCGTGCTGGCCCTGATGAGCGCCGGCGTGCTCGATCCGTCGCCGCTCGTCACCCACCGGATGAAGCTCGACGAGGCAGCCGACGCGTACGCGCTCTACGACCGGCACGAAGCGCTGAAGATCGTGCTGACGCCGTAGTGAGTGCGCGGACGAGTTTGTGCGTCGGCTTAGCAAAATATTTGTGAACCGACACGTTCCTGGATAAAGTGACGGGGTGCGAGTTAGACGCCCAGTCATCGCAGGGGTGTTCGTCGCGCTGCTGGGTCTGGTCTTCACCGGGAGTGCGCAGGCTTGTTCCTGCGCGCCGGCAACCCCATCCGAGTCGATGGCCCGAGCCGATGCGGCGATCGTCGGCCGCTTGGTGAGCGTGGTCCCCCGCGGGGACTTTCGCGCCGACTACCGCTACCGGGTGAAGCGCGTCTACCGGGGTGGGGGCATGATCGAGCCTGGTCGGATCCTCTCGGTGCGCAGCTCCAACCGCGCCTCGGCCTGCGCACTCCCCCGCCGCATCGACCACGAGTACGGCCTCTTCCTGATCCATGACGATCGCCAGTGGGTATCGGGCATCTGCGGCGTCGTCTCCCCCCGTGAGATGTGGGCGGCTTCGCGGCACCCCGTTCGCATCTACCGCCGTTCGGCGGCCGGGGGCTACTGCTCTGCTTGACTTCGGTGCGAGTCGATGGCCCTACTCAGTGATCCCGAGATCGAAGCCAGGCTCGCCGAGCTGCCGGGCTGGGAGCGTGCGGGCGAGGCGATCGCCAGGACATTCGACCGGGGCGACTTCGTCGGCTCGGTCAGGTTCGTCGAGAGCCTCGTCAACCCGGCCGAGGCGATGGGCCATCATCCCGACCTGGAGATTTCCTGGAGCAAGGTCAAGGTGACGATCTCCACCCACGCCGAAGGCGGCCTCACCGACGCCGACTTCGAGCTGGCCGCAAAGGTCGACGCCCTCGCCTGACTGCGTCAGCACCCAGAGCTGCCAGGTGTTCTGAGCCAGAGGTACGTTTGGTGGGTGATCGAGAAGCTGAGAATCGACGACCGGCTGTCGGTCCCGCTCGCTGAGGTTGAGCTGCGCACCAGCCGCTCGTCGGGCCCGGGCGGGCAGCACGCCAACGTCACAGCCTCGCGAGTCGAGGCGGTATTCGACGTCGAAGCGTCGACGGTGCTGACCGAGGCACAGCGGGCGCGGCTGCTCGAGCGCGTCGGCCCGGCCGTCACCGCCGTCGCCCAGGATTCGCGCAGCCAGGCCCGCAACCGCGAGCTGGCGCTGGAGCGCCTCGCCGAGAAGATCGCCGCGGGCCTTGCGGTGCGGCGCCGGCGCCGCCCGACCAAGCCGGGCCCGGCCGCTCGGCAGCGCCGCCTCGAGCAGAAGCGCCGCGCGGCCGAGCGCAAGCAAGCGAGGCGGCGGCCGGAGGCAGAGGACTGAGGTTCGCCCGAAGCTGGGGCGTGGCACCGATAGTCTCGGAGGCCCCAACCGAGGAGACCTCATCGCCGTAAACGCCGATTTCACGTCAGAGCGTCCGGATTTCGCACCGCAGGGACTGGACAGCGCCACCACGAGCGTGACCGCTGTACCGGGGAGCCCCGCACCGTCAGAAGACCCCCCTGAGCCAACCGCCGCCGAGCGCCAGGTGGCCGATCTGATCCCGATCGAGGCCGATCCGGAGATCGCCAGGGCCGTTCTCGATCGCGTGCCGCTCTGGTTTCACACCTTCTCGCTCGACCGCTCCAGGGAGCTCTACACCCACGGCGTCGCTCGCGATCACCGCTACCGGATCCCCGCTCTGCCCGAGGATTTCAGCGGGATGAGCGTGCTGGACGTCGGCACCTTCGACGGCTTCTATGCGTTCCTCGCCGAGGCGCGCGGGGCGGGGCGGGTCGTCGCGGTCGACAACGAGCAATACAGGGAATGGGTCAGCTCGCGCTGGGGTGTTGAGCTGGAGGGCGGCGAGGGATTTGCCGCAATCCGGGAACTGCTCGACTCCGAGGTCGACTATCACCGTCTCGACGCATTCGATCTGGACGAGCTCGACGAGACGTTCGACCTCATCCTCTGCTTCGGGATCCTGCACCGGGTGGAGAATCCGCTGGGACTGCTCAAGACCCTTCGGCGGCGCCTCGCGGGCGGCGGGCAGGTGCTGCTCGAAACCCACGGGGCGGCGGATCGGGCTCTCGACTCCTCGGCGGCGGCTCACATCCCCGTCGCGGGCGAGGTCTATGCCCATGATGACTTCGTGTACTGGGGCTTCACCCCCGCCGGCTTGGATGCGATGGCCCGCCATGCGGGCTTCGAGGGCTTCGAGCTGAGCGACTCGCCGCTGATCGACGGCCATCCGCGTGTGATCGGGGCGCTCCGCTCCGGCCCGCTCGACTGACCGCGGTCCCGCGGGGGCGGGCTGCGGTTCATTCACGCGAACAAAACATCTGTTTTCCAGGGCCTTAACAGCTCCGGAGGTGTTTCGTGGTCCGATTCGGGTGGATCGGAGATGGCCTCGGCACTGCCCCCGCTATATGCACACCGGCTCGGCCGCCACTACGGTCCGGACTCCTCGGCGGCCGCTCTTCGCCACACCTTGACCGGTCCGGTCGAGGGCCTCGAGACCGATGTATGCCTGACCGCCGACGATCGGCTGGTTCTGTTGCACGATCCGCTGCTCACCCTCGGCACCACGCTCGATGGCTGGGCGCGCCAGAGGACCGCCGAAGAGATCCGATCGGCGCTCATCCGCGACTCCGCGGGGGAGCCGACGGCGGAGCACCCGCTCCTGCTCGAGGAGCTGATCGACCTGGTGCCGGAAGCGGTCGGCCTCCAGCTCGAGGTCAAGGCGCACGCCGACCCGGCCCTCGCCCGCCGTACCGCCGAGGCGCTCTGCAAGCGACTTCGGGGGGAGCCGATCCGCGACCGAGTCGAGGTGATCAGCTTTCATGGCGAGGCGTGCGCTGTCGCCTCCGCAAACGGGATCCCGTCCCGCCTCGTGATCTGGGCCGACTACGCGCCCGAAGCGCTTGCCTCCTGGGCTCTCCGGAGCGGAGTGGGCGGGATCTCGGTCGAGCACTTCCTGCTGACCGAGCGGTTGGTCGGGGTGCTTCGGGACGCCGGGCTGAGTATCAACGCCGGCACTGTGAACCACCCGGAGCTCCTCAGCCGGGTGCTCGAGTTCGCTCCCGATGCGATCGGCACCGATCGCCCTCACGAGCTTCGCGCGGCGGCCGAAACAGTCACCGCCGGCGCCTAGTGGCAAACTCGGACCCGATATGGCCAAGCGCAAGCAACGCCCTCCCCGGGAGAAGCCGCCGACCGTCGACTACGTCGACGGCGAGGGGAACACGCTGACCCTGCGCCAGTCCCTCAGCTCCGCAACGATCGCCAAGATCGGCGAAGGGCCCGCCGGCGACGCCGCCTCCCTCGACGACGCCTGGCGCCGCCGCTCGGAGCTCCTATTCGAGCGCCTCGCGGTCCGCTGGGAGATAGCCGGCCTCCCCCTGACCGACCAGAGAATGCTCCTGGGCCGCTACCGAATGGCCAACCCCGAAACCCAACGCTGGGTCCGTGAGACGATCGACCGCCACATAGAGCGGCATATCCCCGAACTGGGTAGCTGACCTGCACGCAGCCGGGCAATGCTTGCAAATGTAACTTACTTGCAGTAAAAGTTAAGCATTGTGTTAACGCAAGCGACTCCGAGCAGGGAACACGTCGAGCTGAATCTCGGCAAGCGCAGCGCCGGCCTCATCATGGATGGCAAGCGTGTGGCGACGTTCGACATCGAGCGTGAGGAGGTTCTGACTGCCGCCCGCGCCGAGGCGCTGACCTCTGCAAGCGCCGAGGGCCGACTCGTCGTCTTCGAACGATCCTCGCCGCAGGCCCGCGAGCTGCTGCGGCGTCATGGGCTCTCGTACGCGGGGGCCGGCGGCGAGCTGTTCGTGCACGCGCCTCCGGTTCATGTCGAGCGACCGGCACGTCGCCGCGCTGTCGCGTCAGCTCCCGTGCCGTCAGCACCCTTCGCGATTCGCGCCAGCCGGCTGCCGCGCTGGCTCTTGCTTCACGCCGACGAGCGCCCCTCGTTCCGCGAGCTGGCCACCGCGGTTGAGCTGAGCGAGGCGATGGTGTCCCGAACCGTGCGCGCGCTCGCGGACGACGGTCTCGTCGCGGTCGACTCAGACCCCGCCGACGCGCGGCGTCGCATAGTGCGACTGCGTAACCCGGGAGATCTGCTCGACGCCTTCGAGCGCGCAACCGTCGCGCGCCGTCCACGCCGGCTGACCTGGGACGTTGGGGCCCGCGATGTGCCGGAGGCGCTCAAGCGCCTCCGCACCGCAGCCAAGCATCTCGACCTCCCCTATGCCGTCGGCGGCCTGGCGGGGGCAGCTTTCGTGCGCCGCGTAGTTGAGCCGGCGGAGGTCAGCGTCTGGATCGCCCGCGACGATCCCGAGCGCTGGGCGGAAGAGCTGATGGCCGTCTCCTCTCGTCCGGGCCCCGGTCGGATCACCGCCTACCTGGCGCCGGATCCGTTCGTGCTGTCACTCGCCACGAGCCACGACCACGTCCAAGTCGCCGATCCGGTCCAGCTCTACCTCGACTGCCGCCGCGCCGGCGAACGCGCCCTCGAGGCCGCCGACGCGATCCGAGATGAGATGAACTGGTGAGGGTTGTCGCGCCGACCCGTCTGTTGCAGGACGCTGCAGCGGTCCTGGAGCCAATCCGAGACGATGTCGTCGTCATCGGGGCCCTGGCCGTGCAGATCGCCCTTGACGAGCATGACGTGGCGCTCACGCCGACGAGCGATGTCGATGCTGGCGTCGAGACCGACGCAGTCGATCGGGTCGTTGCTCACCTGGAGGAGAACGACCTGCGCCGGAGCGACGAGCCTCACGAGCGTTCCTTCACCTGGGTCAAGGATGAGCTGAAGGTTCAACTCATTCGACCGTTCCACCCCTTCCCGAAGGGCGCTGCGCGACGGCCTGCCAACCAACAATATGGTCACGGAACTCGATCGCCACCGACTCGACAAGCTCGGCAAAGAAATTGCTACCGAAGTTCGCTCAGCTCCGCAGATGCGCGGACGCGTGCTCCGTGCGGCCCAGCGACTTGACGAGGACGAGGCGGCTATCGCCGCTGCCGCCCGAGAGCTGGTCCGCAGCGGATATGAGGAGACTCAGCTTGCAGCTGAGACCGCGGTACGCCGAGTAACCCGAGGCGTGCTGCGGCAGCTTGATACCGGCGAGTGAACTGGCGTCACGACCCGAGCTTGCTCAACGCGGACCACGACCCCTTCGGACGAGGTGCAGGACTTCCAGGACTTCAAGCGGAAGCTGATCGCGCTTGAGACGATGTCGGGGAGGTTGATTCAGTTGAGCGACGACGACAACGTCTGCCTCTTGCAGAGTCCCGACATGATCGCCCAGCACATCCAACACAGCCTGGAGCAGGTGCAGGAGGAAGAGGGAGAAGCGTAGCCGTAGGTGAGCCTCTCAGGGCTATGTGGGTCAAATTGCTTCTGACCCCCGCGAATCGAGTTCGATTAGCAGCGGTCGATGGGCGCGGCTGGTTTCGAACCAGCGACCTCTCGCGTGTGAAGCGAGCGCTCTCCCACTGAGCTACGCGCCCGGAGAGGGCAATCATAGGGGCGCGGGGGCGACCTCTCCCGCGGGGGCCGGGGGCTCCTCGCCGGCCTCTTTCTCGGGCTCCTTGCGCAGGGCCAGGCCGACGAAGGGGAAGATCAGCGTGGAGAGCATTGCGGCGCCTACCAGCCCCGCCGCGGTCGAGGTTTTCATGTGGCCGGTTTTGGTCGCGATGGTCGTGATCGCCACCACCAGGGGCAGCTCGGTCGCCGAGTAGAAGGCGAGGGCGGCACGGTCGCGGGCGGCGAGGACGCCTCGGTAGAGAAGCAGCGCCGGGGTGCCTCGAACCACGAGGAAGAGGGCGAAGAACATCAACAGCTTCAGCATCGCCGTGACCGTGCCGAGCGCGTCGAGGTCGAAGGCGATGCCGCTGGTGACGAAGAAGAAGGGGACGAAGAAGCCGAAGCCGACCGCCGTCAGCTTCGACTCGAAGACGCTCAGCTCGTGGCCCCTGAGGGCCATCCTGGTGATCATCCCGGCGACGAAGCCGCCGAGCAGGATGTCGAGGCCGAGCTTGCCGGCGAGCAGCACCAGCCCGAAGACCAGCACGACGGTGATCCGAACCGCCAGCTGGCTGCTCGTCTCGAAGGTGCGCTCCAGCGCCGGCCAGCCGCGCCAGGCGAGGCGCACCGAGGCCAGGGCCAGGGCGATCGCCATCGCGACGAAGGCGAGGAGGATCACCGCTTCGTGCAGGGGGTGGTCGGTGGAGAGGAACAGGGTGACCAGGAGGATCGGGCCGAACTCCCCGGCGCCGCCGGCCGCCAGCAGGTAGGTGCCGAAGCGGGTCTTCAGCTCGCCGCTGTCGCGGAGGATCGGGATCAGCGTGCCGATCGCCGTCGTCGCCATCGCCGAGCCGACGTAGAGGAAGGAGAGCACCACCCCCGCGGCGGCGAGCGCCCCGCCGATCCCGTAGGCGAGCGCCACCGAGAGCAGCCATCCCCAGGCGCCGAGCTTCAGCGGCGTGCCTTTGATTCGCTCGAAGTCGATCTCGTAGCCGGCGAAGAAGAACAGCATCCCCAGGCCCAGATTCGAGAAGAACTGGATGAAGTCGTCGATGCTCGCGAGGTCGAAGACCTGAGGGCCGACGAGGATCCCCAGCAGCAGCTCGACGACGACCACGGGCGGCGCGAAGCGGCGCGGCACCACCGCCACCGTGACAGCCGCCAGCGCGGCGATCACGACGATCACGAAGAACGACTCGGTGTCGACGTGGATCACGGCTGTGTCAATTCCGGATCACGGGCGTCGATCCTATGCCGCGCTGTTCCTTTGCCCAGTTATTTAGGGCAAAGGAACAGCGCGGCGGGTGGGGGCATCGGTAGGATCACCAGCGGACCGTGCTAGGTGGGGAATTAGCGGTGCCCTGTAACCCGCAATCCGCTCTAGCGGGGCCGAATCCCGTTCCAAGGGGCTGGCCTTCGGGGTCAGTACGCCGCGGGCGGCGTTGACGGCCGGGTCCTGCGCGACGTGGGCACGCGAACCAGGTCAGGTCCGGAAGGAAGCAGCCTTAAGCGGATGCCGCGGGTGCCGCAGGCGAGCCCGGCTTGAGCCAAACGCGACGGACACGCCCGGGGGCCTCGCTTCGAGGGGCGGGTGCACGGTCCAACTTCATGCCCCTGGGCGTGCCGACCTCAGCCGCAGCGGCGGTAGACCTTCCAGGATTCGTTTTGGGCGACCAGGCGGTAGCCGGGAGGGACAACGCTCCGCGAGAAGCGGGTCGGGTCGTTGGGGTCGAGGATGAAGTTGTGGATCACGAAGGGGCTGGCCGGGTCGACGAAGTAGCCGCGCCGCGGCGGGCGCTGCTCGGTGGCGCTGACTATCTGCGTCGGCTTGATGTCCAGGCCGAAGGCGAGGCGGGGGACGGCGCGGTGGTTGGGGACGGCGATCGGCCCGCAGAGCGGCTCGAAGGCCCCCGCGTCGACGAGGTCGGTGAGGTCGCCCTCGATCCTTCCCTGGTTGGTGAGGTCGGTGTCGACCCTGGAGTCGAGGTCCCACTGGTTGGGGAGCCAGAGGACGAACATCAGTGCGACGAGCCCGGCGAAGAGCTGCCAGCGGCGGCGCCAGGGATGACCGGCTTCCAGCAGTCGCCAGCCGAGCAGGGCCAGCGCGACGAAGACGGCCAGCACCGCGGCCGCGAGCATCGTGTAGCGGGGGAGGATCGCCAGCCCGGCGCAGGCGAGGACGGCGAAGGCGCCGAGCGCCAGAGCAGCCGCCGCGGCGCCGATCGTCGAGCGCCGGCGCAGGAAGGCGAGGCCGAGGACGACCCCACCGGCGGCGCCGATCATCCCCGGCCACTGAAGCACCTCGCCGAGGCGGCGCGGGCCGTAGAGGAAGAGATCGACCGGCCCGGTCTGGCGGTTCAGCGTCTCGACCGTGTCGCGGGTGCCGGTGAAGGAGTAGGTGGGACTGCCGGTGGTGATCCAGTCAAAGAGCGCCCAGGCGATCGGGGCGGCGAGGGCCAGCGAGACAAGGGCAGCGCCGTGGGGGGAGAAGAGGGTGCCCCTCGCCCGGACAAACGCCGGCCTAATTAGGCCGGCGTTTTGAGTATCCGCCCGTTCGAGGGGCACCCTCTTCTCCCCTGCACGGGGCCGTTCACCCGATTCCCCCGGCGTCGATGCAAGCGCCAGCCAGCCTAGATACGCCAGCGAGAAGAGCCAAGCTTCGGGGCGTAATAGGCCGGCGAGGGCCAGCAGGGCCAGGACGGGCCAGCCGGCCCGCGGACGCTTCGTCTCGATCGCCAGGGCGCCGAGGCAGAGCGCGATGTAGGGGATGTCGACGTAGGCGCGGAGGCCGTTGGAGAGGTATGGGGCGCGGGTCAGCACGATCGCCGCGGCGACGGCGCCGATCCAGCGGTCGAACCACAGCGACCCGAGGCGGTAGACGAGGTAGCCGACCAGCCCCAGCGAGGCGTAGGCGATCGCCATCGTCACGGTGATCGCGCCGTCGCCCAGCGGCGTCGCGATCAGCCCGACGAGGTCAGCGAGCGGGTGGGGAGTGGGGGGCAGCGCCGAGCCGTAGTCGGGGCTGATCCCGTGCGCCAGCTCCCGTCCCCAGACCAGCGCGTAGATCGTGTCGTAGTTGGGGAAGCCGACCGGGAAGACGAGCAGCAGCGCCGCCGTCACGGCGCCGACCCAGGCGGCCGGAGTCAGCCACTTTCGGAGCACCGGCGCACGGTATAGGCGCAGATACACTGGCTGCGGTGCCCTCTCCCAGCGATTCGACCTCCCTCTACCGCCGCCATCGCCCCGGCTCCTTCGACGAGGTGGTCGGCCAGCAGCACGTCGTCCGCACGCTGCGAAACGCGGTCAGCCGGGACAAGGTCCACCACGCCTACCTGTTCGTCGGATCGCGCGGGACCGGCAAGACCTCGATGGCGAAGATCCTCGCGCGCTCGCTCAACTGCGAGCGGGGCGGGCCTACCGTCACGCCCTGCGGCGAGTGCGAGTCCTGCCGCACGATCGCCGCCGGCACCTCGATCGACGTGATCGAGATGGACGCCGCCTCCAACCGCTCGGTCGACGACGTCCGCGACCTGCGCGAGCGGGTCGCCTACGCCCCCGCCGCCGGGCGCTGGAAGGTCTACATCCTCGACGAGGCCCACATGCTGACCAAGGAGGCTTGGAACGCCTTCCTGAAGACACTGGAGGAGCCGCCGCCGAACACGGTCTTCGTCCTCGCCACCACCGAGGCCCACAAGGTGATGGCGACGATCGCCGACCGCTGTCAGCGATTCGACTTCCAGCGGCCCTCGCTGGAGCAGATCTCCGAGGTGTTGAACCGGGTCGCCGAGGCCGAGGGGATCGAGGTCGAGGAGGGCGCGGTGGCGACGATCGCCCGCTCGGCCTCCGGCAGCTTCCGCGACGCGCTGGGCACGCTCGACCAGCTGGTCGCCTTCGGCGGCGAGCGGGTCGGCCTCGACGAGGCGCTCGAGCTGCTCGGCGCGGTCGACGCCGAGCTGCTCTTCGATGCGGTCGACGCGGTAGTGGCCGAGGACCCCAAGGCCGTCCTGCTCGGAGTCGAGAAGATGGCGCGCTCCGGCCGCGACCCTGCCTGGTTCGCCCGCGACCTGCTCGCCCACCTCCGCCACCTGCTGGTCACCCAAACGATCGGCGAAGTCCCCAATACCTTTGTAGTCACCGCATCCGACTCCGACCGCCTGGCGGCACAAGCCAGCGCAATAAGCGCCGCAACCCTGGTTCGAACCATCGACGAGCTGGCGGCCGCCCTGACCGCAGTGCGCGAGGGCGACGACGCCCGCATGGCGGTCGAGATCGCCCTGCTCAAAGCAGCCCGCCCCGACCTCGACCCCTCGACCGAGGGGCTGCTGCGCAGGGTTGAGAAGCTCGAACAAGGGACGAATGTCGCTGGGCCGCGGGTCCTGTCGCGGGAGGAGGGGCCTGCGGGCGGTGCGGCGGCTCCGTTCTCGGCCCCTCCTCCCGCACCACCCGCGGCAGAGGCGGACCTCCCCGAGCCCGAAGCTCAGGCGCCTGCTGCTCCCGACGACGTTGCCGGCCCCGACGCCTTCGACCTGAATCGGATCACGGGCCTCTGGCCCGCTGTCCTCGACCAGCTGCGGCAGTCGAGCGCCCCCGCGCTGGCTGCCCTGTTCGAGGGAGCGCGCCCGGTCGGGGTCGACCGTGAGGAGTCCACCTTGACCGTCGGCTTCCCCGCAAGCTCAACCTTCAACAAGCGCAAGGCGGAGGCGCCCGACCAGCGCGAGCGGGTCGGCCAGGCGCTTATGGCTGTGACCGGCGAGCGGTTGCGGCCGGTGTATGTGGTGCTCGACGGCGAGGCGGCGGCAGACGCTGCACCGGAGGAGGAGCCGATCGACGAGGCGGAGCTGCTGGAGCGGCTGAAGAGCGAGTTCGACGCGGAGGAGGTCAGTTAGGTGGCACGAGGCGGCGGTCCCGGCGGTTTCGACGTGAACGCCCTGCTGAAGCAGGCTCAGCAGATGCAGGCCGAGATGATGCAGGCGCAGGAGCAGCTCAAGGAGGAGGTCGTCGAGGCGAGCGCCGGCGGCGGCATGGTCAAGGTGAAGATGAGCGGCGACCTGGTCCTGCGCGAGATCTCGATCGACCCCGAGGCTGTCGACCCCGAGGACGCCGAGATGCTCTCCGACATGGTGCAGGCGGCGGTCAACGAGGCGATTCGCGCCGCCCAGGAGCTGGCGACCTCGAAGATGGGCGGGATCACCGGCGGGCTCGGGGGGCCTGGCGGCATGGGCGGCTTGGGCCTCCCGGGGGCTTGAGCACCGAAGGCCCAGCGCCGCTCGCGCGTCTCGTCGCTGAGCTGTCGCGGCTGCCCGGGATCGGCCAGCGCACCGCGCAACGGCTCGCCTTCCATCTGCTGCGCGCCCCCGACGGGGAGGCGATTGCGCTCGCCGATGCGATCCGCGAGATGAAGGAGAAGGTCGGGCTCTGCGAGGAGTGCTTCAACCTCTCCGAGGGGCCGCGCTGCCGGATCTGCTCCGACTCCTCCCGCGACCGCGCGACGATCTGCGTGGTCGAGGAGCCCGCCGACGTGATCCCGATCGAGCGCACCCACGAGTATCGCGGCCTCTACCACGTGCTCGGCGGAGCCCTCTCGCCGATCGACGGGATCGACCCCGAGGATCTGAAGATCGCCGAGCTGCTGAGGCGGGTCGGGGAAGGCGGCGTCAGCGAGGTCGTCCTCGCCACAAATCCGACCACCACCGGCGAGGCGACCGCGCTGCACATAGCCGAGCGGCTGCGCGGCCAGGTCGCCGTCACCCGCCTCGCCAGCGGCCTCCCGGTCGGCGCCGACCTCGAGCACGCCGACGAGGTCACCCTCGGCAAGGCCCTGGCCGGTCGCCGCAGCCTCGAGTAGGGACCGGAGAACTCAACGAGTATCGGCCCGCAAATAGCGGGATCGCGGCGCGTCGCCGTCCGGCCGTTCCGACAAGGTTCTCGCGTGTCGCACCGTTCTCCCATGGGTTCCGAGGCTCGCCCGGGCTCGCCCGCGGCGCGGCTCGCCCGCGAGGTCTCCACCCTCCAGACCAGATTGCTCGTCAGCCTCCGCGAGGAGCTGGCGGACGCCGACGCCGAGCTGTTCGCCGACGCCGCCGAGCGCCTCGCCGACGCCTTCGGCTCGGTGGCGGCCACGGCGATCGACACGCTGCTGGAGCGCGCCGATGCCGAGCGGGACACGATCACCAGCCTCTACGGAGAGGTGCAGATGCGGCGCCGGCTGGACCAGCTGCTCGCCCTGCACGACCGCTACGGTCACCCTTTCTCGCTCGTCCTGCTCGACGCCGAGGGCCCGGGCACGAGGGACGGCGTCGACGGCGCCGGGCCGGAGACGGTGCTGACGGTGGTCGGATCGGCGTTGCGCGAGAGCATCCGGCTCGCCGACGAGGCGTTTCGCCTGGACGGGAGCGGGCTCTGCGTGCTGGCCCCGAACCAGAACACCGTCGACGGGGTGCAGATGGCCCAGCGGCTGGCGCGTGTGCTGGCCAAGCGGGAGGCCGCCGGCGGGCTGCGGGTGACGGTCTCGGCCGGCGTCGCCTCCTGCCCGGAGCACGGGACGGCGGCCGCGCGGCTGCTGCGCGAGGCCGACACCGCGATGTGGCGGGCACGCTCGCTGGGCCAGCCGGTCGGGATCGGCGATCTGCAAGATCGCTGACAGTTTCGGCGGAATCTGTCCATAACCGGCGTAAACCTGGAAATCGGGTGGGAGAATGGCGCCCGCGCGACGAATCACCGTTCGCGCCCCGAGTAGCTTCTGAGAAATGTCAGGAATCCGCACAAACGCAGCCGCCGAGGTGCTCGGCGTCAGCCCCAACACGCTCCGCAGCTGGGAGCGTCGCTACGGCTACCCGCAGCCGAAGCGCACTCCCGGCAACCACCGCAACTACGAGCTGGTTGAGCTGCAGACGCTGCGCGACGCGCTCGCCCAGACCGGCAACATCTCCTCGGCGATCGAGCTGTCCCGACAGCGCCAGTCGGCGCCGGCCACCGGCGACGCCCTGCGCACCGCGCTGGAGAGCTTCGACGAGCCCGCCGCCGACCGGGCAATGGAGGAGAGCCTGGTGCTGCGCCCGCTGGAGCGCACCGTGGAAGAGCTGCTGCTGCCGGCGGTCGACGCGCTTGCCGCCGACCCCGAGCGCGAGGCCGAGGTGGAGTTCGCCAGCCGCTGGGCGATGGGCTGGCTGCACGGTGCCCGCCGCCTCGCCTCCGCCGCCTCGCGGCCGGCCGGGATCCTGCTGCTCGACTCCAGTCGCGGCCAGGACCATGAGGCGGTCCACGCCCAGGCGCTCGACCTCGCCCTGCGCCGCGCCGGCTTCCGCGTTCTGATGCTTTCAACCGAGCTCGGCGACGAGCGGCTGGAGCGGGCCCTGCGGGCGCTGGAGCCGACCGCGATCGTCCTCTGCGGCCCCCAGGCCAGCACCCCCGACGCCGTGCAGCTGGTCCGCAAGGTCCGCGAGGTCGGCTTCGTCGCACCGCTCTTCGGCTACCGGGCCACCGGCCTGATCGGCGACGCCGTGCCCTCCGCCGGCGACAGCCCCAGCCAGGTGACCGGGCTGCTCAACGCGGACCTGCGCCGCCGCGCCGCCCAGGCCTTCGCCTGAGCCGGTCTGACCGGCGCATATCGGCGTCCTCGCTCGCTCGCGTGCAGAGCACGCTTCGCTCACTGCGTCCTTGATCTGCTTGGTCAGACCGGCTCAGAGGCGGAGATTTGGTCTGGCGCGCTCGTCTCGCTGATCCCGAACCGGTCGTGCAGCCGCCGCAGCGGCGCCGGCGCCCACCAGTTCCACTTGCCGAGCAGCGCCATCAGCGAGGGGACGAGCAGCGCCCGGATGATGCTGGCGTCGATCAGCACCGCCAGCGCCGTGCCGACCCCGTTCTGCTTGACGAAGATGATCTGGGAGGTGGCGAAGGCGCCGATCGCGACCGCGAACATCAGCGCCGCGGCGGTGACGATTCGCCCGGTCCGCTCCAACCCGATCGCCACGCTCTCGGAATCCGAGGCGCCGCCGTCGCGAGCCTCCTTGATCCGCGAGAGCAGGAAGACCGCGTAATCGGTGGAGAGGCCGAAGGCGAGGGCGAAGAGCAGGATCGGCATCGTCTGCTCCAACGCCCCCTGGCTGGTGTAGTCGAGGAATCCCTCCAGCCGCCCGTCCTGGAAGATCAGCACCAGCAGGCCGAAGACGGCGCTGAGGTTGAGGCAGTTCATGATCAGCGACTTGACCGGCAGCACCACCGAGCCGGTCATCAGGAAGAGGATGACCAGGGTCGCCAGGACGACGATCCCCAGAGCGATCGGCAGGTGCTTGGCGAGGCTGCTCTGGAAGTCGACGAAGTCCGCGGTCGCGCCGCCGACCTGGACGGTGGCGCCGGGGACATCGATCTTGCGGATCGCCTCGACCGTCGACTGGCTCGCCTCGGAGCGGAAGATGGCGCCGGAGATCGCCTCGACCAGGCTGACGCCGCCGCGCAGACGTTGCGGTGGCAGGACCGCGGCGACGCCATCGACCCGGCGCACCCGGGCGGCGGCCCGGGAGGCCGCCCCTGGCCCACCGCCCTTGACGACGACCCAGATCGGCGTGTCGCGGTGGGGCGGGAAATCGGCCTGCATCGTGTCGTAGACCTGGCGGGCGCTCGCCTCCTTGGGCAGGATCTGCGGGTCGGCGGCGGTGAACCTGATGCTCAGGAAGGGGATGCCGAGGACGAGCAGGAAGAGGGCGCTCAGGGTCGCGATCGGCACCGGGCGGCGCATCACGAAGCGCGAGAGCCGGTACCAGAAGCCCTGCTCGTCGGGGCTGGCATCGGCCTCGGCGCGACGCCGCAGGAAGCGCGGCGAGAGCGCGTTGACGCGTCCGCCCAGCAGCGTCAGCACGGCGGGGAGCACGGTCAGCGAGACCGTCGCCGCCAGCAGCGTCACCAGCAGGCCTCCGAACCCCATCGAGTAGAGGAAGCGCTGCGGGAAGACGATCAGCGAGGCGAGCGCCACCGCCACGGTCAGCGAGGAGAAGAAGACGGTGCGCCCGGCGGTCGCCATCACCCGCCGCATCGCCGCCAGCCCGGGCCCGCTCTTGGCGATCTCCTCCCGGTAGCGGGAGACGATGAAGAGGCTGTAGTCGATCGCCAGCCCCAGCCCCAGCCCGGTGGTCAGGTTGAGCGCGAAGATCGAGATCGAGCCCAGCTCGCTGAGCACGCGGAGGATGAGAAAGGTGCCGACGATCGCCAGCGCCCCGATCAGCACCGGCAGGAGCGATGCGATCAGGCTGCGGAAGAAGACGAACGAGAACAGGAAGAGGAGGGGGAAGGCCAGCATCTCGGCCTTCTGCAGGTCGGTCTCGACCTGCTTGTTGACCTGTTCCTGGGAGACGGCGGGTCCACCCACCGCGACGGCCGGCCGAGCGGCGAGCTGGTCGGCGACGTGGGCGCCCGCCGCCTGCCACTGCTTGTCCTCGGTCGGGGTGAGACCGACGGCGAGGTAGGTGGAGCGGCCGTCGTTGGAGACGAAGGCCCGAGAGCGGGTCTCGTAGAACCCGGTCACCGAGGCGACGTCCTTGCGGCGGCGCAGCTCGCGCGCGATCGACTCGACCCGCGCCCGGGTGGCGGGCGAGGCCACCGGGGCGTTCTTGACGATCACGATCGCTCCGGGAGCGCGAAAGCCGGCGTTCTGCAATGTCTCACTTGCCTTGACGCTCTCGGTCGCGGGATCGTCGGCGCCGTAGGGGTCAAGCCGCTTGGCGACCGAGCCGCCGAGCGCCGCGGCGAGGACGAAGAAGAGGATCGCGATGAGGCCGACCCGGCGGGCACGGCGATCGGCAAGGCGCGCAAGTGCGTCGAACATCGGGGCCGGAATCTACCTCGACAGACAACCACAGAGCTTCCGCTGTTCCTTTTCCTCGTTATGTGGGGATAAAGCACAGCGGAGCGAGGTTTTGGGGGTGACTATGCTCAGTCGCTCGCGTTATGACCGGGACCAAGTCCGACATCGTTGTGATGAAGTTCGGCGGTACCTCGGTTACGGGGGCCGACGAGATCAAGCGCGCCGCGCAGAGGATCGTTGCTGCGCGGGAAGCAGGGAAAAGGGTGGTGGCGGTGCTTTCGGCGCGGGGCAAGACGACCGACGAGCTGGTCGCTCAGGCCTTGGAGATCTCCGAGCGGCCGGTCGCGCGGGAGATGGACATGCTGCTCTCGACCGGGGAGCGGATCTCCTGCGCGCTCTGCGCGATGGCGATCCACGACATGGGGCACGAGGCGATCTCGCTGACGGGCTCCCAGGCAGGGATCGTCACCGACTCCTCCCACACCAGGGCGAAAATCATCGACGTGCGCGCCGACCGGATCCGGCAGACGCTGGAGGAGGGCCGGATCGTGCTGGTCGCCGGCTTCCAGGGGGTCTCGACCGAGAGCCGTGACGTGACCACGCTCGGCCGTGGCGGCTCCGACACCACCGCGGTCGCCATTGCCGCCGCACTCGGGGCGAGCGTCTGCGAGATCTACACCGACGTCGCCGGCGTCTTCAGCGCCGACCCGCGGATCGTCCCCAATGCCCGCAAGCTGCCGGCCCTCTCCTACGAGGAGATGCTGGAGATGTCGGCCTCCGGCGCCAAGGTGCTGCAGCTTCGCTCGGTCGAGTACGCGCGCAACCACGGCGTCCCGATCCACTGCCGCAGCTCCTTCGAGGACGGCCCCGGTACCCTCGTCGTTGCCGAGGACGAGACCGTGGAACAACCCTTCGTTACAGCAGTGACCCATTCCGACGGCGAGGCCCGCGTGACGCTGACCGGTGTCCAGGACGAGCCCGGCGTCGCCGGGCGCATCTTCGGCGCGCTCGCCGAGGCCGGCGTCAACGTCGACGTGATCATCCAGAACGAGCCGGTCGGCGACGAGCGGCTCGCCGACCTCTCCTTCACGGTCGACCGCTCCGAGCTGACCACGGCCACCGACACGATCGCGGGGCTCGGCGGGGTCAGCAACGGGGTGCACACCGACGAGCGGATCGGCAAGGTCTCGATCGTCGGCGCCGGCATGCGCAGCCACCCCGGCGTCGCCGCCAAGGTCTTCGAGGTGCTCGGCGGGGAGGGGATCAACATCGAGATGATCTCCACCTCGCCGATCAAAATCTCATGCGTGATCGACGCCGACCGCGTCCCCGACGCGGTTAAAGCTCTCCACCAAGCTTTCGACCTCGGCGCCGAAGCGGTCAAGCGGGAGGACCCAACCGGAGCCGAACACCGGCCCACCGTTCAGTCATGAGCGGCTACCGGGTAGGCGTGCTGGGCGCGACCGGCGCCGTCGGCGCGACGATCCTCGGCATCCTCGCCGAGCGCGAGTTCCCCGCCTCCGAGGTGGTGCCTTTCGCCTCGGAGCGCTCTGCCGGCCGCGAGATCGAGTGGAACGGCTCGGTGCTGGAGTGCCGGCCGCTGAACGAAGAGACGATCCAGGGCCTCGACGTCGTCCTCTCCTCGGCGGGCGGGGCGGTCAGCTCCGAGTGGGCTCCGCGCCTGGTCGAAGCCGGCGCGGTCGTCGTCGACAACACCAGCTACTGGCGCATGCACGACGACGTGCCGCTGGTCGTGGCGGAGGTCAACCCCGATGCGGTCGAGGGTCACCGCGGCATCGTCGCCAACCCCAACTGCACGACGATGGCGCTGATCGTGGCGCTGGCGCCGATCCATCGCGCCGCCGGCCTGGAGCGTCTGATCGTCTCCACCTACCAGGCGGTCTCCGGCACCGGGCAGAAGGCGATCGAGGAGCTGCGCACGCAGTCCGCCGCGGTCCTCGCGGGCGGCGCCGCTCCGCCGCCCGCCGCCGTCTACCCGCACCGGATCGCCTTCAACGTCCTGCCCCAGGTCGAGGTGTTCAAGGACGGCGACGACTACACGACCGAGGAGCGCAAGGTGATGGCCGAGACGCGCAAGATCCTCGGCCTCGGCGAGGAGGTGGGGATCTCCGCCACCTGCGCCCGCGTCCCGGTCGTCACCGGCCACTCCGAGTCGGTCAACGTCCAGACCCGCGAGGACCTCTCGCCCGAGGACTGCCGGGCGCTGCTCGGCGAGGCCCCCGGCGTCGTCGTGGTCGACGACCCCGCCTCCGGGCGCTACCCGATGGCGATCGACGCCGCCGGGCGCGACGAGATCCTGGTCGGCCGCATCCGGCGCGACCCCAGCCACGAGCGCTGTCTCAACCTCTGGATCGTCGGCGACAACCTGCGCAAGGGAGCGGCGACCAACGCCGTCCAGGTTGCCGAGCTGCTGATCGAGCGCGGCCTGATCCCGGCCCGCACCTAGGCCGATGGACATCGGCTTCGGCGATGCGTTGCTGCTCTTCGGCGGGCTCCTCGCGATCGTCGCGGCCCTCTCCGGCCTGATACGGGGCACGGTGCTCTCAGCCTCGGTGCTGTCGGTCGGGCTCGGCATCGGCCTCGCCGCGACGGGCGTGGTCAGCGCCGACGCCACCAGCTCCTCGATCGTCGAGCTGATCGAGCTGGCGCTGATCCTCACCCTCTTCTCCGACGGGATGTTCGTCGAGCGCGAGCTGCTGCGCCGCCACTGGAGCCCGGTCGCCCGCTCGCTGGTGATCGCGATGCCGATCACGATGGGGCTGCTGGGCCTTGCCGCGAAGGCGCTCTTCCCGGAGCTGAGCTGGCCCGAGGCCTTCCTGCTCGGCGCGGTGCTCGCCCCGACCGACCCGGTGGTCACCGCATCGGTGGTCACCTCGCGGCTCGTCCCCTCGGCGGTTCGCCACACGCTCAACCTCGAGTCCGGGCTCAACGACGGCCTGGCGCTGCCCTTCGTGCTCTTCTTCCTCGTCTTCGCCTCACCCACCGGCGACGCGCAGACGGAGGCCGTCAAGCTGGCCGGCGAGGCGGCGGTCGGGGCCGTGGTCGGGTTCGCCCTGGGCTACCTCGGTGGCTGGTTGCACCAGCGCCTTCCCGGCGGCGGCCTGACCCCGCGCTACGAGGGGATCTACTCGGTCGGGTTCGCGCTCGTCGCCTTCGGGCTCTCCGACGTCACTTTCGGCAACGGGCTGATCGCCGCCTTCGTCTGCGGGATCGCGATGGGCGCCACCGAGCACGATGTCCCGCAGGGCTTCATCGAGTTCGCCGAGAACGCGAGCGCGATCCTCCAGGTCATCACCTTCTTCGTCTTCGGGGCGCTGATCGTCGCCACCGGCTTCGACCACAACATCCCGCCGCTGGTCGCCTTCGTCGCCTTCGCCCTCCTCGTCGCCCGGCCCGCGGCGGTCCTGCTCTCCTTCATCCGCACCGGGTTGCCGCCCGCGCAGAAGCGGTTCATGGCGTGGTTCGGGCCGAAGGGCGTCGCCTCGATGCTGTTCGCGCTCTTCGTGCTGAAGTCTCAGGTGGGAAACGGCGAGCTGATCTTCGACATCGCCGCGATAACGGTGATCGCCTCGATCGTCGCCCACGGCCTCACAGACACCATCGGCGCCCGCTGGATGGCGCGCCGCACCTCCCCGTGACAGGGAACCCCGCGGCCGGAGCGCTTCGTCAGGCGGGGAGCGCGGCGAGCCGCTCCTCGACCCAATCGGTCGAGGCGATGTGGCGGCTCATCCCGAGCTGCTTCGGCTCGAAGCCGAGCGCCAGGCCGACCAGCTGCGGCAGGTGCAGGACGGCGAGGCCGAGGTCGCGGTTGACGACCTTGGCCGCCTCGGGCTGCTGCATGTCGAGGTTGAGGTGGCAGAGCGGGCAGGGGGTGACCAGGCAGTCGGCGCCGGCGTCGAGCGCGTCGCCGAGGTGGGCGCCGGCCTGGCGCAGCGAGGTCTCGCGGTTCATCGTGATCACCGGGAAGCCGCAGCACTTGCGGGCGCCGTCGTAGTCGACGACCTCACCGCCGAGCGTCTCGATCACCTGCTCGAGGTAGAGGTCGCGATCGGGGTTCTCGTCGTAGCCGAGCCGCTCCTTCGGGCGCACGACGTAGCAGCCGTAGAAGGGGCCGACCCGCAGCCCCGAGAGCGGCCGCACGACCTTCTCCGCGAGCTTGTCGAGCCCGTAGTCCTCGACCAGCAGCCAGAGGAAGTTCTTGTTGGTGAAGCCGTCCTTGCCCTTCACGTACTCCAGGCCCTGGCCGCTCAGCACCTCGTTGATGTGGGCGCGGTAGGCGCCATCGGCGTCGAGCCGCTGCTGGCACTCGGACTGGGCGCCCTGGCAGGTCGAGCAGATGTTCATCATCGAGAGCCCCGTCTGCTGGGCGAGCGCGAAGGTGCGAGCGTTCAGCGTGTCGGCCAGCTCCTGGTTGTGCTCGGCGATCACCCCGGCGCCACAGCAGTTGGCGCGGTCCAGCGTCACCAGCTCGATCCCGAGCCGCTCGGCGACCAGCGCCATCGAGCCGTGCAGCTCCGTCGTGAAGCCGCGCGAGACGCAGCCCGGCCAGTAGGCGACCTTCAGGTCGCTCATTACTCGTCGCCCTCCTCGCCCTTGATGTACAGGTTGAATTCCTCGCGGTGCTCCTGGGCGTGGGCGTAGATCGCCTTCACCTCGTCCTGGGCGCCGTCGGGAAGCTTGTGGTGAAGGCCCGGGATCAGCTTCAGGGACCGCATCTTGCCGGTCCTGATGCCGCGGATCGCGGTCGGGAGCGAGCCGATCATCTCCTTGATCGCCCGTTTGCTCGGCTTCAGCTTGCCCTTGATGCCCGGGACGAACGACTCCTGGAGCAGCAGCGACTCGTCGAGCGTCCCCTTCTTCTCGATGATCTTGACGAAGGCGATCTCGTGGTTGTGGCCGCTGTTCGGGTCCTCGATGCCCTCTTCGCCGGCGCGGCGGCGCAGCCGCATGATCTGGTCCATCGGCGCCACGCCCTTCGGGCAGGCGTCGACGCAGCTGAAGCAGTGGGTGCAGTCGTAGAGCCCGTGCGGGTCGTCGGCGAGGTCGTGCAGGCGCTCCTTGGTCTCGGCGTCGCGCGGGTCGCCGACGAAGCGGTAGGCCTTGGCCAGCGCCGCCGGGCCGATGAAGTCGGGGTCCGCCTCCATCGAGAGGCAGGAGGAGACGCAGGCGCCGCACTGGATGCAGGCCATCGACTGGGTGATGTCGATCATCGACTCCGGCTCGACGATGTACTCGCGCTCGGGCGGCTCGCCGTGCGGCAGCAGCCAGGGCGTGACGCGGCGGATCTTCTTCCAGTGCGTCGACTCCATGTCGGTGATCAGGTCCTTGACCACGGGCATGTTCCCCATCGGCTCGACGACGATCGGGTTGTCGCCGCCGTTGCGCCGGTTCGCGGCGTCGTGCGCCTCGCCGATCTGGGTCTTGCAGCCGAGGCCGGACTGGCCGTTGATCTTCATCCCGCAGGAGCCGCAGATCGCGGCGCGGCAGGAGCAGCGGACCGAGAGCGAGCCGTCGTCGCGGTCCTTGGCCTGGAGGATCCCGTCGAGGACCGAGAGCGAGGGGTCGAGCTCGACCTTGAACTCCTCCCAGTACGGGGCATCGCCGCTCTCCGGCTGGTACCGGCGGACTTTCAGCGTGTACTCGGCCATCAGTACGTCCTCTCCTCGGGTTCCCACTGGGTGATCGTCACCTCTGAGTATGAGATCTCCGGCCCGTCGTCGCTCTGCTGGAGGTCGATGTGCTTGAGCCACTCCTCGTCGTTGCGCTCCGGGAAGTCGGTGCGGTACTGGGCGCCGCGGCTCTCCTTGCGCTCGAGCGCGGCGACGCAGGTGCACTCGGCGTTGTCGAGCATGTACCCGAGCTCGATCGCCGCCGAGCACGTCCTGGTTGAAGACGGTGCCGTGGTCGTCGATGTAGGCGGTCTTGGCCTCCTCCTTGAGGCGCCGCACCGTCTCCAGCGCCTCCTGGATGCCGGCCTCGTCGCGGAAGACCGCGACGTTGCTTGTCCATCGTCGGCCCAGCTCGAGCTTGATCTCGGAGACGCGGCGGCCGGAGCCCTTCTCGCGCGAGGAGGTCGCGTCGATCATCGCCTGCTCGTCCTCGAGCACCTGCTTCGAGGGCTGCGAGCCCTCGATCCGCTTGGCGCGGGCGGCGGCGTCGACGCCGGAGCGGCGGCCGAAGATCAGCGTGTCGAGCAGCGAGTTGGCGCCGAGCCGGTTGCCGCCGTGGACCGAGACGCAGGCGGCCTCGCCGGCCGCGTAGAGGCCGGGGATGTCGGTGCGGCCGTCGACGTCGGTCTTGATGCCGCCCATCGTGTAGTGGTTGCCGGGCTTGATGCGGATCGGTTCCTTGGTGATGTCGACGCCGGCGAAGTCGCGGCCGACGAGGACGATCTCGCGCAGCGCCTCGTGGATGCGCTTCTTCGGGACCACGGTGATGTCGAGGGCGACGGTGCCGTCGGGGAAGCCGCGGCCCTCGTTGATCTCGGTCTGCTCGGCGCGGGAGACGACGTCGCGCGAGGCCAGCTCCATCTTGTTCGGCGCGTAGCGCTCCATGAAGCGCTCGCCCTTGGCGTTGAGCAGGTGGGCGCCCTCGCCGCGGGCGCCCTCGGTGATCAGGAAGCCCTTGCCGGCCAGCGTCGTCGGGTGGTACTGGATCATCTCCATGTCCATCAGCTTGGCGCCCGACCCGGTAGGCCATCGCGATCCCGTCGCCGGTGCAGATCAGCGCGTTGGTGGTCGGCTTCCAGACCTGGCCGTTGCCGCCGCAGGCGAGGATCACGGCCTTCGCCTTGAACAGCTCCATCGAGCCGTCGGCGACGTTGCGGGTGACGACGCCGCAGCACTCGCCCTCCTCGTCCAGCGCCAGCGCCGTGCAGAACCACTCCTCGTAGCGGGCGACCTGGTCGGAGTGCTTCATCAGCTGCTCGTAGAGCACGTGCATGATCGCCTGGCCGGTGATGTCGGCGACGTAGTAGGTGCGGGCGGCGGAGGCGCCGCCGAAGGCGCGGGTGCCGAGCTTGCCCTCCTCGTTGCGGTGGAAGGTGACGCCGAGGTGCTCGAGGTGGAGGATCTCCTCCGGCGCCTCGCGGCACATCACCTCGATCGCGTCCTGGTCGCCGAGGTAGTCGGAGCCCTTGATCGTGTCGAAGGCGTGCGACTCCCAGGAGTCGTCGGGGTTGAGCGCCGCGTTGATCCCGCCCTGGGCGGCGTTGGAGTGCGAGCGCACCGGGTGGACCTTGCTGACGATCCCGACCGACACGCCCTGCTCGGCGGCCGCCAGGGCGGCCCGCTGTCCGGCGAGGCCGGCACCGATCACCAGTACGTCATGGGTTGGCACGAGGGCGGATCCTATAGAGCGAAATCCGACGCGCGAAGTCGGAATTGAAACCCCCGCTAATGTCGAAGGATTCCGGCTACAGCCAGCGCTCGCCGAGGCGGCGGATCGCCGCCTCGATGAGGCGGACCGCGTCGGCGACGTGCCGAAGTCGACGTTCTCGGCGATGTCGTTGCGGCCAGTGGTAGTTGGCCGGCTGCTTGAGGTCGGTGCAGCCGCAGAGCGACGGCGGTCTCGTACCCGGCCGCCAGCGGCTCGAGGCCGTCGGTGCCGTTGTGCAGGCGCAGGTTCGGGAAGAGCCAGATGCCCGAGCTCCTCGGCCAGGCCGTCCATCAGCGCCAGCGCCCGCGGCGGGTACTCGCGCATCTTCAGGAAGCCCTCGCCGCGCAGGACCAGCAGGTGCGGCGAGCCGATCGACTCGAGGCAGAGGAAGAAGGTGCTCTCGCGCGGCAGTTCGGCGAAGTGGCGCTCGCCGAAGGCCTTCATCCCCTCGCTGAAGGACTCCTCGGAGCCGGTCGAGAGCAGGATCACCCGCACGCCCTCCGGCGGCTCCTCGACGCAGCCGCTTGGCGAGCGCCAGCAGGGCGACGACCGAGGTGCCGTTGTCGTTGGCGCCCGGGACCACCTCGCGCAGGCCGATCTCGGCCATCGCCGCCGCCGAGCCGAGGCCGAGCAGGACGCCGAGCTTCGCGAGCAGCCGCCTGCCGGTGAGCGCGCCGAGCGCGGCGAGGATCGGGCCGCCGATGACCGGGGCCATCAGCGGCGGGCTGGTGTCGGTGCGCTCGATCAGCCCGAGGCGGTCGGCGATGTTGGGGCAGCTCGGGGTGGAAGACGAGGCCCGAGTGGGCGGCGTCGTGGTGGGCGATCGAGGACGACCGTGCGCTCGGCGTCGGCCGGGCCGAGCTCGCAGACGACGTTGTAGGTGGTGCGGCGCGGCAGCAGCCCGGCGCAGCAGCCGCTTGCCCGGCGGGAAGTCGGCCGCCATCCCGACCGCGCCGAGCGCGCCGCCAGCAGCGCCGCCGAGCAGCCGCCGGCCGCGCAGCGCCGCGACGCCGCCGAGCGCTCCGAGGGCGGCGCCGATCCCGAGCGGCCACCAGTAGGTGCCGTGGGCGGGCTCGGCCTCGATCCGCGCCTCGGCGCCGAGCTCGGCGAAGCGCCCGACCAGCCACTCGGCGGCTCCGCGCTCGCCTTCGGACGCCGAGGGGCGGTCGATCTGCTCCAGCTCCTCGAGCAGCTCGCGCAGCCAGTCTTGGTCGGGTGCCCCGAGCCGTTCGGCGATCGGCCCCGCGTCTTTGGCGCCCATGGCCATGGGACCGGGAAGCTACCCGCTTACCATTGGTACATGCTCGGCGGTGGCTCGATCACGCTCTTCCACGTCCGCGGGATCCGGATCGCGGTCGACTGGTCGTGGTTCCTCGTCCTCTTCCTGGTGATCTTCTGGCTCTCGCAGTTCTACGGCGACGTGCTCGGCGAGTCCAGCTCGGCTCGACCGGGCCGTTCGTGCTCGCCGTCGTCAGCGCCCTCGGCTTCTTCGGCTCGATCGTCCTCCACGAGCTCGGCCACGCCTTCGTCGCGCTGCGCAACGGGATCGGCATCTCCAGCATCCAGCTCTGGATCTTCGGCGGGGTGGCGCGGATGGACCGCGAGTCCGACAGCCCCTCGCACCGAGTTCAAGGTCGCGATCGCCGGCCCGCTGGTGACGCTGGCGATCGTCGTCGTCCTCGACCGCCGTCGGCCTCGCCGCCGCCGGCGCCGCACGAGTTCGAGCAAGGCGATGCTGGTCGAGACGCAGCGCCGGCACCTCGGGCGTCCTGGCGATGGTCGCCTGGCTCGCCTCGATCAACTTCCTCGTCCTCGTCTTCAACCTGCTGCCGGCCTTTCCGATGGACGGCGGCCGGGTCGTCCGCGCGATCGCCTGGTGGCGGACCGGCGACCGCACCTCCGCCACCCGCTTCGCCGCCAACCTCGGGCCGCGTCTTCGCCTACCTCTTCATCGCCGGCGGCTTGCTGCTGGTCTGTCGACAGGCTGGGTCTTCGGCGGCGTCTGGCTGGCGCTGATCGGGATGGTGATCAACGGCTCGGCCCGCGCGCGCGACGATGCAGACGGCGATCTACCAGCCGCATCGAGGGACGTCCGCGTCGCCGACGTGATGGACCGCGAGCCGGTGGCGATCCCGGGCGAGCTCAGCGTCGAGCAGGCGCTCGACGAGTACTTCCTGCGCTACCGCTGGCCCTGGTTCCCGGTCGTCGACGCCGCCCACCGCTTCCTCGGCCTGGTCGTCCGCGACCGCGCCGACGAGGTCCCCGAGGTCTCGCGCGCCACGCTCCTGGTCTCCGACGTGGTCGAGCGCGACGACGGCATCTTCCAGGTCCGCGACGACGCCCCGCTCGACTCGCTGCTGAGCAACCAGAACCTGCGCCGCTTCGGCGCCCTGATGGCGGTCGACGCCGACGGCCGCTCTCAGCGGCGTCATCACGCTCGAGCAGGTCGGCCGGGCGCTTCGCGACGCCGCGATTACGGGCCGGTGGCGCTCGATGATCCGGGTGAAGTCGGTGCCGGCCGGCAGCGTGCCGAAGGCCTGACCCCAGTCACCGGAGAGTCGCGAGGCGCAGAAGGCGTCGGCGACCGCCTCGTCGCCGTAGCGGACCAGCAGCGAGCCCTGGAGGGCGAGCGCCATCCGCTCGACGATGCGGCGGGCCCGCGACCTCGATCGTCTCGACGTCGCCCGGGAACTCGGCGCGGAGCTGCTGCGCGTAGGCGTCGAGCCGCGGCTCGGCGCCGGCGCCCTGCCTCGACCTCGGCGAAGAAGGCGTCGACCGTGGCCGGGCTCTTGACCATCGCCCGCAGCACGTCGAGGCACTGGACGTTGCCCGAGCCCTCCCAGATCGAGTTCAGCGGGCTCTCGCGGAAGAGGCGCGGCATCCCCGACTCCTCGACGTAGCCGTTGCCGCCGAGGCACTCCAGGCACTCGCCGGCGTGCGAGGGCGCCCGCTTGCAGATCCAGTACTTGAGCACCGCGTTGGCGATCCGCTTGAAGGCTCGTGGCCTCCTCGTCGCCGGCGGCGACCTCGTCGTAGGCGCGGGCCAGCCGCATCGCCGAGATCGTCGCCGCCTCGGACTCGACGCAGAGGTCGGCGAGGACGTTGCGCATCAGCGGCTGCTCGATCAGCTCGCTGCCGAAGGCGGAGCGGTGGGCGGCGTGGTGGAGGGCCTGCACGACGCCGGCCCGGAACCCGGTGGCGGCGCCGATCACGCAGTCGAGCCGGGTGTGGTTGACCATCTCGATGATCGTCCGCACGCCGCGCGCCCTCCTCGCCGATCATCCGCGCCCAGGCGCCGTCGAACTCGACCTCGCTGGAGGCGTTGGAGCGGTTGCCGAGCTTGTCCTTGAGTCGCTGGATGCGGAAGCGTTGCGCTCGCCGTCGGGCGTCCAACGCGGCAGCAGGAAGCAGGAGAGCCCGCCGTCGGTCTGGGCGAGGACGAGGAAGGCGTCGCACATCGGCGCCGAGCAGAACCACTTGTGGCCGATCGAGCTCGTACTCGGCGCCCGGGCCGCCGCCGTTGAGCGGCGTGGCGACGGTGGTGTTGGCGCGCACGTCGGAGCCGCCCTGCTTCTCGGTCATCCCCATCCCGCCAGGCGCCCCCCTCTTGCGGTCGGCGGGGATCGAGCGCTCGTCGTAGTCGAGCGAGAGGAAGCGCGGCTCCCACTCCTCGGCCAGCTCCGGCTGCTTGCGCAGCGGCCGGGATCACCGAGTAGGTCATCGAGATCGGGCAGCCGACCCCGGCCTCGGCCTGCGCCAGGCAGCATGAACATCGCGGCCCGCGCGACGTGGGCGCCGGGCCGCGGCTCGCGCCAGGGCAGGGCGTGCAGACCGTGGCCGATCCCGATCCGCATCAGCTCGTGCCAGGAGGGGTCGAACTCGACCTCGTCGATGCGGTGGCCGTAGCGGTCGTGCGTGCGCAGCTTGGCTTGTTCTCGTTCGCCTCGAAGCCCCAGCGGATCGTCTGGTGCGAGCCGCAGATCGCGCCCAGCTCGCGGGCTCGGCCCTCGGCCCACTCGGCGCCCTCGCGCCGCACCGCCTCGACCAGCGGCCGGTCGGAGTCGAAGGGGTTGTAGTCCTCCAGCGGCGGCGGCTGGTTGAAGACCTCGTGGGTGCTTCCGCGTTGACGCTCGACAGTAGCCATTGCCCGATTCTTCCACCATTTGACCGGCGTTGTCTTAGGGTGCCCTCACGGCCACACCGCCGAACTCGGGCTCCGTCGATAGGATCGCCGCCGCCATGGCAGCGGGGTCACCCAAGATCCAGGTCAAAAACCCAGTCGTCGAGCTCGACGGCGACGAGATGACCCGGATCATCTGGGCGTTCATCAAAGAGCAGCTGATCCTTCCCTACCTGGACGTCGAGCTGAAGTACTTCGACCTCGGGATCGAGAGCCGCGACGCGACCGACGACCAGATCACGGTCGACGCCGCGAACGCGATCAAGCAGCACGGGGTGGGCGTCAAGTGCGCGACGATCACCCCCGACGAGGCCCGGGTCGAGGAGTTCGGGCTCAAGGAGATGTACCGCTCGCCGAACGGGACGATCCGCAACATCCTCGGCGGCGTCATCTTCCGCGAGCCGATCGTGATCTCCAACATTCCGCGCCTGGTCCCCGGCTGGACGAAGCCGATCGTGATCGGCCGCCACGCCTTCGGCGACCAGTACCGCGCCACCGACCTGGTGGTCCCCGGCGAGGGGACGCTGACACTCACCTATACGCCGAAGGACGGCTCCGAGCCGGTCGAGCTCGACGTCTACGACTTCCCGGGCGGCGGCGTCGGGATGGCGATGTACAACCTCGACGACTCGATCCGCGACTTCGCCCGAGCCTCGATGCGCTACGGCCTCGAGCGCGGCTACCCGGTCTACCTCTCGACCAAGAACACCATCTTGAAGCGCTACGACGGCCGCTTCAAGGACATCTTCGCCGAGGTCTACGAGGACGAGTTCAAGGCGGACTTCGAAGCCGCGGGCCTTACCTACGAACACCGGCTGATCGACGACATGGTCGCCGCCGCGCTGAAGTGGGAGGGCGGCTACGTGTGGGCCTGCAAAAACTACGACGGCGACGTGCAGTCCGACACGGTCGCCCAGGGCTTCGGCTCGCTCGGCCTGATGACCAGCGTGCTGATGACGTCCGACGGCAAGAGGTCGAGGCGGAGGCGGCGCACGGCACCGTCACCCGCCACTACCGCCAGCACCAGCAGGGCAAGCCGACCTCCACCAACCCGATCGCCTCGATCTTCGCCTGGACTCGCGGGCTCGCCGCCCGCGGCCGGCTGGACGACACGCCCGAGGTTTCGCGGTTCGCCGAAACCCTCGAGCGGGTCTGCGTCGAGACGGTCGAGAGCGGCAAGATGACCAAAGACCTGGCGCTGCTCGTCGGTCCCGACCAGGAGTTCCAGACCACCCAGGAGTTCCTAGCCTCGATCGACGAGAATCTTCAAGAAGCGATGGCGTAGCGTCACTTCTCCGCCGATGGGCCTCAAATACGCCTATGGGGCGTATTTGAGGCCCATCGGCGGCAAACCACGACCTCAGGAGACGATTTCGTGAGCACTCCAGTCAAAGTCACCGTCACCGGAGCCGCCGGGCAGATCGGGTACGCGCTGCTGTTCCGGATCGCCAGCGGCCAGATGCTCGGCCCCGACACTCCCGTCGAGCTGAGCCTGCTGGAGATCCCCGACGCCGTCAAGGCGGCGGAGGGCACCGCGATGGAGCTGGACGACTGCGCCTTCCCGTTACTGCACCGGGTCGACATCTTCGACGACCCCGGACGGGCCTTCGACGGTGCCAACGTCGCGCTGCTGGTCGGCGCGCGGCCGCGCGGGCCCGGCATGGAGCGCTCCGACCTCCTGGAGGCCAACGGCGGCATCTTCAAGCCCCAGGGCGAGGCGATCAACGCCGGCGCCGCCGATGACATCAAGGTGCTGGTGGTCGGCAACCCCGCCAACACCAACTGCCTGATCGCGATGTCGAACGCGCCCGACGTGCCGCGCGAGCGCTTCACCGCGATGACCCGCCTCGACCACAACCGGGCGATCTCCCAGCTCGCCAACAAGCTCGGCGAACCGGTCACCGCCGTCACCAAGATGACCGTCTGGGGCAACCACTCGACCACCCAGTATCCGGACCTGGTGAACGCGAAGGTGAACGGCAGGAGCGCCTGGGACGCGGTCGACGACGAGGCCTGGATCGCGGATGAGTTCATTCCGCGGGTCGCCAAGCGCGGTGCCGAGGTGATCTCGGCCCGCGGCGCCTCCAGCGCCGCCTCCGCCGCCAACGCGGCGATCGACCACATCCACGATTGGGTGCTCGGCACCCCCGAGGGCGACTGGGTCTCGATGTCGGTGCCGGCTGACGGCTCCTACGGGATCGAGGAGGGGATCATCACCGGCTACCCGTGCGTCTGCGCCGGGGGAGAGTGGTCGATCGTCGAGGGCCTCGAGGTCCCCGACTTCTCACGGACCGCGCATCGACGCCAGCGTCGCCGAGTTGCGCGAGGAGCGCGCAGCTGTCGCCGGACTCGGCCTCGTTTAGGGCCCATCGGGCCCATCCCGGTAGGGGTGGAGCGTCTTGTACTTTTTCGGCGATCCAACCTCGGACGGCGAGTAACGCCTCACCGAAAAAGTTAAGCGGAACCCCTACCGGGATGGGCCCCAGCGCCTACTTGGCGCTGTACTGGCGACCCTTCTTCGTGACCCTTCCCTCTTTCTGCAGGTCGCCGAGGACCCGGTAGAGGTAGTTCGGCTTGATTTTCATCGTCTTGGCGATCTCCGAGGCGCTGATGCCAGGGTTGTCCGCGATCAGCTTGACCGCCTGGTCGGCGCGGGTTCCACCGCGACGGCCGCGCCGGCGGCGGGGAGCGGCTGCTTTTTTAGAGGCGGAACCGCGTGGACGGCCCGGACGGCGGCGGGGAGTGGTTGTTTTGCCGCCAATCAGGTTCATGAGGGCGTTCTCGAGACGGTGCCGCTCTTCGTCGAGTTCGGCGATGCGCTTTTCGAGCAGCTCGCGAGCCTCGTCGATCACACTGGAAATGCTTGCCATTTCTTCCCTTTCAATCAGTAAGGCTTCTGCCAAGGTTCAGTGTCGCACATGGTCACAGTCAGTGTGACTGTGCATTTGGTCTAGAAGAACTTCGTAAAGTTAGACGGTTCGCTGGGTCTGGCGTTCCGGTGAGATTCTCACCACGTTCCAGGCAAGTCCGAGCTTCTCCATCGTTCCGATCACCAGTGCCGAGGGGTCAAGCTCCCAGCGCTTCAGCCCATGCACGGCGGAGCGCGGGAAGGCGTGGTGGTTGTGGTGCCAGGACTCGCCCAGGGAGGGCAGTGCCAGCCAGAACACGTTGGTCGACTCGTCGTCGGTGTCGAAGCGGCGCGTGCCGAGGAAGTGGCAGACGGAGTTGACGCTCCAGGTGATGTGGTGGACGAAGAAGATGCGCACCAACCCACCCCAAAGCAGCCCGGTTGCCGCACCTACCAGCGTGCCGCTGACCAGGTAGCCGGCCCCTGCCGGGATCGCCAGGCTGAGGACGACGAGTGAGACGAAGCGACGGCCGATGAAGCGCATCCCGCGATCCTCATAGAGATCCGGCGCATAGCGCTTCCAGTCCGCCCGCCCCTGCGTGGACATCAACCAGCCGGAGTGGGCGTGCCACAGCCCCGCCAGCACCCCGCGCATCCCGTCGCCGTGACCGACGTGGGGACTGTGCGGATCGCCCTCCTTGTCGGTGTGGGCATGGTGCTTGCGATGATCGGCGACCCAGGAGATCACCGGCCCCTGCACGGCCATCGAGCCAAGTACGGCGAACAGATATTCGACCGGCTTCGAGGTCTGAAACGCCCGGTGGGTCAGCAAGCCGGTGGAACCCAACGGTGATCCCAATCGCCGTCAGCAGGTACATCACTGCTGCGATCATCAGGTCGGCCGGACTAACGAAGCTGTTCCAAAGCAGCACGACCGCCGCGATCGTCGCCAGGAACGGAATCACGACGGCTCCCAGGTTTGCGGTCTTCTCGGCTTTGCTCATCGGGGCTATTACGCGGGTGGGTAGCTCGGGTTACAGGGGCCCTGGGTAGGGGTGGAGCGCCTTGTACTTTTTCGGCGATTCGCCCGCGGCAAGCCGCCCGCGTCCCACCGAAAAAGTTAAGCGGAACCCCTACCCAGGGCCCTGCCTCAGCGCTGGCGCTTGCTGGGCAGGGTCCGAAAGACTACGTCCCAGAGCGGCGAGGAGACGCCGAAGCCGTAGCGGTGGTCCTGGAAGTGGTGGCGCATGTGCTGCTCGCGCAGGCGCTTGCCGAGGTCTGACTTGGGCACGAAATGGTGAAGGTAGTAGTGCGTGTAGTCGTAGAAGAGATAGCCGCCGATGAAGCCGCCGAACAGCGGGTAGGCGGCCGGTGTCCCGAACAGCAGCGTGAAGCCGAAGAGGAAGAGCACCGCCAGTGGGATCGCAACCGCCGGAGGCATCACCAGTCGCAGCTTGTCGTTGGGGTGGTCGTGGTGGATGCCGTGGATGATGAAGTGCATCCGGCGCCCGAACCCGTTATCGGGCTCCCAGTGGAAGACGAGCCGGTGCAGCCAGTACTCGGTCAGCGTCCAGATCCCGACCCCGCCAAGGGTGAGCAGCGCCAGTTGCCAGGCGGCGTATCCCCGGTCGGCCCCCAGCCACTCCATCGCGACGACCACCGGCACGAAGACGATCGCCGGGATCGCCGGGTGCACGCGGGAGAAGAAGTTGAGGAAGTCGCTCTCGAAGAGCTGTGGGGAGGCCGCGAGCTTCTCGGTCCGGTTATGGGCTTCCATCCCAAGTCGAATGGTAGCGGCGGACGGCGCGGCTCTCGCAAGACGCGGGGAAGATGTGACGAGACTGTGTCAAAGAGGTTGCGATTTGCGGAAACGCGGGTCGCGAAAGCGTCACGGCGGTGCCAACATGCGCCGCCATGCCACGCAAGCCCAAGCCCCCGAGCTGCGAGGACTGCTACTTCCACAAGAACCTCCTTTGCGCCCTCGAGCTGAGCGAGCCCTGCGCCACCTTTCGCCCCAACCGCCCCGAAGGCCTCGTCCCGCCCCGTCAGCCAGTCCTCCTGATGCGCGCCCCGCGCTGGGCATCGGAATCTCGAGCGGCTTAACCCCGAGCCCCTCGACCCGCGCGCCGAGCCCTCTGGCTATGGTTTTGGCCTTCGATGTCCGAGCGTGACCTATTTGCCAACTTCGCCCGCATGCGTCGGGAGATGGACCAGATGTTGGGCGATGCCTGGGGGCGCGGTGGGTACGTGAGCCGGCGCACCACCGGGTTCTCGCCCAACGTCGACGTGTACTACTGCGGCGACCCGCAGCGCGCGGTGGTGAAGGTGGACCTGGCCGGGGTCGAGCTGGCCGACGTCAGCATCGAGGTCAGCGCCCGCCGGCTGGCGATCACCGGGGAGCGGCCCGTGCAGGAGACGGAGGGGCGGGTGTATCAGCAGGTCGAGATCCCGTCCGGCCCGTTCCGCCGGGTCGTCGAGCTCCAGGTCGACGTCCATGCCGAGCGCGCCAAGGCGACCTACGAGGACGGCATCTTGCGGATCGACCTGCCCCTGCGCGATCCCGCCGAAACCACCCGGCGCGTTCCGATCGGGCGGGACTGATGGAGGGCGCGCCGGTCCTCGAAGTGATCGACACCGGCGACGCCGAGGAGGCGATCCGGGCGAACGAGCCGCTGCCCGACGCGCTGCCGGTCCTGCCGCTGCGAGAGATGGTCACCTTCCCGGACACGCTGACTCCGCTGGCGGTGGGGCAGGAGCGCTCGATCAAGCTGGTCAACGACGTGCTCGGCGCCAACCGGATGCTGGCGATGGTCGCGGCGCGCGACCCCGAGAACGAGGAGCCCGGCCCGGACGACCTCTACGACGTGGGTGTGGTCGGCGTCGTCGCTCGCATGCTCAAGGTCCCCGACGGGACGATCCGCATCCTCGTCCAGGGAACCCAGCGGGTGAAGCTCGGCCCCTACGTCGCCGAGGAGCCCTACCTCGTCGCGAGGATCGCCGAGCAGCCCGACGTGGTCGAGCCCAGCCCCGAGCTGGAGGCGCTGACCCGCAACGTGCAGCGCACCTTCTCGGAAATCATCGAGCAGATCCCCTATTTGCCCGAGGAGCTGCAGATGGCGGTCGCAAACATCGACGACCCCGCCGCCCTCGGCCACTTGATCGCCGGCGCTTTGCGCATCGCCACCGAGGAGAAGCAGGCGCTGCTCGAAGAGGTCAACGTCGCCAAGCGCCTGCGCCATCTTTCCCAGATCCTCGCCCGCGAGCTGGAGGTGGTCCAGCTCGGCACCCAGATCCAGTCCCAGGTCGAGTCGGAGATCGACAAAGGGCAGCGCGAGTTCTTCCTGCGCCAGCAGCTGAAAGCGATCCAGGACGAGCTGGGAGAGGGCGACGAGCAGCAGGCCGAGGTGAACGAGCTGCGCGAGCGGATCGCCGAGGCGGGCCTGCCCGAAAACGCCCAGAAGGCCGCCGATCGCGAGCTGTCCCGCCTCGAGAAACTGCCGCCGGCCGCCGCCGAGCACGGGGTCATCCGTACCTACCTCGAGTGGCTGGTCGAGCTGCCCTGGTCGAAGGGGACCGAGGACAACCTCGACATCGGCCACGCCCGCGAGGTGCTCGACACCGACCACTACGACCTCGAGAAAGTCAAGGACCGCATCCTCGAGTACCTGGCCGTGCGCAAGCTGAAGCCCGACTCGCCCGGGCCGATCCTCTGCTTCGTCGGCCCGCCCGGGGTCGGCAAGACGAGCCTCGGCCGCTCGATCGCCAGGGCGCTGGGGCGGGAGTTCGAGCGCATCTCCGTCGGCGGTGTCCGCGACGAGGCCGAGATCCGCGGTCACCGCCGCACATACATAGGGGCGATGCCGGGGACGATCGTCCGCGCCCTGCGCGACGCCGGCTCCCGCAACCCCGTCTTCATGATCGACGAGATCGACAAGATGGGCGCCGACTTCCGCGGCGACCCCTCCTCGGCGATGCTGGAGGTGCTCGACCCGGCACAGAACGACACCTTCCGCGATCACTACCTCGACCTCGAGTTCGATCTCTCCGAGGTGATGTTCATCGCTACGGCGAACGTCCTCGACACGGTGCCCGGGCCGCTCCAGGACCGGATGGAGGTAATCGAGCTGGCGGGGTACACGCTCGACGAGAAGCTCCACATCGCGAAGCGCTACCTGGTGCCGCGCCAGATCGAGGCCAACGGCTTGAAGCCCTCCCAGATCGAGTTCGCCGACCCGGCGCTGACCGCGATCGTCGAGGAGTACACGCGCGAGGCCGGCGTCCGCAACCTGGAGCGCCAGATCGGCACGATCTGCCGCAAGGTCGCCCGCGACGTCGCCGAGGGCAACGGCAAGAAGAACGGCAAGGTGAAGATCTCGGCAAAGCGGGCGCGCGAGCTGCTCGGGCGCCGTCGCTTCTTCGCCGAGCAGCGCCGCCGCACCAAGGACCCCGGCGTCGCCACCGGGCTCGCCTGGACCCCGACCGGCGGCGACGTCCTCTTCATCGAGGCGACCGCGATGCCGGGCTCGGGGAAGCTGACGATCACCGGCCAGCTCGGCGACGTGATGAAGGAATCCGCGCAGGCGGCGCTCTCCTTCGTGCGCGGCCACTGGTCGGAGCTGGCGCCGAGCCTCGAGGAGGACTGGTTCGCAAACCAAGACCTCCACATCCACGTGCCGGCCGGCGCCGTCCGCAAGGACGGGCCCTCGGCCGGGGTCGCGATGACCGTCGCCCTGGCTTCGCTGGTCAGCGGCCGGCCCGTCCGCAACGACGTCGCGATGACCGGCGAGGTGACGCTGACCGGGCAGGTGCTGCCGATCGGCGGGCTGAAGGAGAAGTCCCTGGCCGCCCAGCGGGCGGGGATAAAGCGGGTGATCGTGCCGGAGCGCAACGAGGGCGACGTGGCGGAGATCCCCGAGCACGAGCGCAGCGCGCTGGAGTTCGTTTACGTGGACGAGGTCTCCAAGGCGATCGAAGAGGCTCTGGCCTAGCCGCCATGGAAGCGGCGGCGCTGGGGAGGGGCAGCCTCTCGACGCTGGCACAGGCTCTCCGCCAGGCGGTGCGGGAGCGCTCGCGCGCCTTCTGGATCGTCGCCGGGCTGACCGCCCTCGCGGCGGCGATCCGCTTCTCGACCCTCGGCCTTCAGGCCTATCACCACGACGAGATCGTCACCGCCAGCCGCATCTTGCGCGGCAACTTCTGGCACGCGATGGACGCGGTCGGGTTCAGCGAGTCGGCGCCGCCGCTCTACTACGCGCTGGCCTGGCTCTGGATGCAGCTGACCGGGACGGGGGAGTGGGGCCTGCGCTCGATCTCCGCGGTGGCGGGCGCAGCCATGGTCCCCGTCGCCTACCTGATCGCCACCGAGCTGACAAAACCCCGCTCCGCTGTTCCTTTGCCCCGTTATATGGGGCAAAGGAACAGCGGAACGAATTGGGTTGGGGTCGTCGCCGCGGCGCTCGTCGCTACCAACCCGATGCTCGTCTGGTACTCGCAGGAGGCTCGCGCCTACGCGCTCTTTGCCCTGCTCACCTCGGTCGCGCTGCTCTACTTCGTGCGGGCGCTGGACGGCGGGCGCCGTCGCGACTTCGTCCGCTGGGGCATCGCCTCCGCGCTTGCTCTCGCAACCCACTACTTCGCGGTCTTCCCGGTCGCCGCGGAGGCGGTCTGGTTGCTGCGCCGCCACGGCCGGATCGCGGTCGCCGGGATGCGGATCGTCGTCGTGGCCGGCCTCCTGCTGGCGCCGCTGGCGATCCACCAGATGTCGATCGGCCACGCCGAGTGGATCGGCAACTTCAGCCTGCCCGAGCGCCTCGGCCGAACGGCGGTGGCCTTCATGGCCGGGGAGACCGGCGACATCATCGCCGAGCCGCTGCGGCCGCTGCTGGCCCTGGCCCCCCTCGCCCTCGTCGCCGCGGCGCTGACCCTGCTCGCCGCGCGGGGGGACACGCGTGAGCGGCGAGCCGGAGGAGTCGTCCTCGCGATCGCCGCCGCCACCGTCGCGATGCCGTTGGCCCTGGCGCTCATCTCCCCCGGCAAGGACTACGTGCTCGCCCGCAACCTGATGCCCGCGCTGGTCCCGCTGCTGGTCGCGGTGGCGATCGCGGTCACTCTGCGGGGGGCACGCCGGGCCGGCGCCGTCCTCGGCGCCGCGCTGCTCGCCTACTTCCTCGGCTTCTGCGTCTGGGCGAGCCTCTCGCCGTCCCTCCAGCGCCCCGCCTGGGACACGGTCGCGGCCAGGCTCGGCGAGCCGGTCGCCCCGCGGGCGATCGTCACCTGGACACTGGGAGAGGCATCGCTTCGCTACTACCTCTCGACCGGCTCCTTCCAGGTCTCCCCGGCCGACGGCTTCGAGTGGCTGGTCCACGAGGTCGACTTCGTCTCCAACGGTCCGGCGCCGCCGGTCCCGGCCTGGCGGCTCGGCCCCGGCTTCCATCCGGCCGGCGACGAGCGGGCGGGGCGGCTGTATGTGAGGCGCTACTCGCTCCCCGGCCCCGGGTTGGCGCCGCTGCGAATGCGATTCGTGCAGAGCGCGCCGCTCGGCTTCCGCAGCAACGGGATCCTGCTGGACGGAATCGGTCCCGGGTGACATGCGTGCCACCGGAACTATTTGCAGGGGTTATCCTGACCAGATCGGAGAATCCAGCGAGGAGAGGGCATGAGCAAGACGAGGGCGACCCAGGCATCTGACCTTTACGCGACCGCGCGGGAAAATCCTTATGTGCAGCGCTTGATCGAGGACGACGAGCTGCGCGACAGCCTGCGGAAGGCCTTCGAGGCCGCTCGCGGCGCCTACGGCCGGGCGACCAGCAACGGCAGGGGCCCTGTCAAGGCCATGACGAGCAACAAGAAGGTCCAGAAGGACCTGCGGGCAGCGGCCGAGAACCTGCGCGACGCCTCCGAGCAGCTGCGGGCGCCGAAGAAGCGCAAGAGCCGCCTCGGCCGCCTCATCCTCTTCGGCCTGGTTGCCGCCGCGGTTGCGCTCGTCCTCAGCGAGGACGCTCGCAAGACCGTGCTCGACGCCCTCTTCGGTGCCGAGGAGGAGTTCGAGTACACCAGCACCACCAGCATCAACGGCTCCTGACGGCCCCAGGCACCGTCGGGCGCGCCTGGCGCGCGCGTGCACACCCACCTCCTGCGTCCTCGGTCGCTCGCGTGCAGAGCACGCCACGCTCCCTGCGTCCTTGCCCGACGGCGCCTGGGCCTCGTCAGTCGGCACTAGACTGATCCCCCGATGGAGGCGGCGACCAAAGAACGCGAGCTGAGCGGCGAGAAGGCCCAGCGCATCGTCGACGCGATGCGCGAGAGCGTCGCCAAACGCGGGGCGGCAGGCTCCACCTTCGAGCAGGTCGCCGCCGAGGCGGGCGTCAGCCGCGGCCTTCTCCACTACTACTTCGGGACCAAGGAACGGCTGCTGGTCGAGGTCGTGCGCCGCGACGCGGAGATCCGCGTCGCCCGCCTCGACGAGTCGCTGGCCAAGGCGAAGAGCGTCGACAACGTGATCGACGTCCTCCTCGCCGGCCTCACCGACATGATCGAGAACGAGCCCGCCTTCTTCCTCCTCCTCTACGAGCTGTTCAGCGCCGGGCGGAGCAACCCCGACATCAGGCACGAGGTCGGCCAGCTCTTCGAACGCACCCGCTCCCACGTCGCCGAGGTGCTCAAGGCAAAGGAGCGCGAGGGCGTGCTCAACCTCCGCTACGACGCCGAGGCGGTCGTCTCCTACCTGTTCGCGGTCGGCGACGGCTTCGCCCTCCAGGCTCTCTCGGACCCCGAGCGCGACAACAGCGGCTCCCTCGCGGCGGGTGCGGCATCCGCCCGCTACCTGCTGGTCAACGAGTAGCCGTGAGCGATGACGTCGCATTCGCGGGAGCGGTGCGGCAGGCCGAGATGGTGCGAGCCGGGGAGGTCTCCCCGACCGAGCTGGTGCGGCTTCACCTCGACCGGATCGAGCGGCTCGATCCGCAGCTCAACGCGTTCCGGGTGGTGCTCGCCGAGCGGGCGCTGCTTGAGGCCGAGCAGGCGGAGGCGCGGCTGAAGGGAGGCGAGGAGCGGCCGCTGCTGGGCGTGCCGATCGCGCTCAAGGACTCCGCCGACCTGGCCGGCGAGCTGACCACGCACGGCACCGACGCCTTCCCCGACCCTGCCGCCGCCGACTCCGAGATGGTGCGGCGGCTGCGCGAGGCCGGGGCGATCGTGGTCGGCAAGACGCTGCTGCCCGAGCTGGCGATCTGCGGCTTCACCGAGTCGGCCACCTGGGGCGTCACCCGCAATCCCTGGGACCCCCAACGCAGTCCCGGGGGCTCCAGCGGCGGCAGCGCCTCGGCGGTCGCCGCCGGCCTGGTCCCGATTGCCTCGGCTTCCGACGGGGCCGGGTCGATCCGCATCCCCGCCGCCTCCTGCGGGGTGTTCGGGCTGAAGCCGCAGCGGGGCCGGGTCTCGCTTGCGCCCGACCTCGAGCACTGGAACGGGCTCTCGGTCAACGGCTGCGTCAGTCGCTCGGTCATCGACACGGCGCTGTGGCTGGACGTGATCGGCGGCGGCTCCGAGGAGCCGGGCGCGCCGCCCCCGCCCGAGCGGCCCTTCGTCGAGTACGCGAAGACTCCGCCCGGCAAGCTGCGGGTCGCCTTCTCGACCGCGGCACCGCGGGCCGCGGCGCCGCCGACCGTCTCCGCCGTGGCCAAGGCGGCTGTCGCCGACACCGCCGAGCTGCTGCGCTCGCTCGGCCACGAAACCGCCCCGCGCGACCCCGATTGGGGCATGGTCGGCAACAACATGGTGCCGCGCTACCTGCGCGGGATCCTCGGCGATTTCGAGCGGGTGCCGCGTCCGGAGCGGCTGGACCGGCGAACCCGCGGCTTCGCGCAGATCGGGCGGCTGATTCCGGACGGGGTGCTTGAGAAAGCGCGCCGGGCGCAGGCGACGGACAGCGCCCGGATCGACGCGATCTTCGAATCCTTCGACCTGCTGATGACGCCGGTGATGGGGGGAACCGCGATCCCGGTGCGACGCTGGGAGGGCCGGAGCGCGCTCTGGACGCTGATGGGTATGAGCCGCTTCTACCCCTACTGCATCCCCTGGAACCACCTCGGCAACCCGGCGATGGCGGTCCCGGCGGGGTTCGCCGCCGACGGCATGCCGCTCTCGGTGCAGATCATCGGTCGCCCCGGCGACGAGGGCACCCTGCTCTCGCTCGCTGCCCAGATGGAGGCCGAGCGCCCCTGGGCGGACGCCAGCCCGCCGATCTCCTAACCCCGCTCCGCTGTTCCTTTGCCCCGTTATATGGGGCAAAGGAACAGCGGAAGCTGGTTAGCTGAAGACCTTGCGCACCCGGGCCAGCTCGCGCAGGCTGCCGCGCGGGCGGATGCGGCGTTGCAGCATCATCTTCAGCGGGCTGGCGTCCGGTTTGCCCGAGGCGATCCAGTCGCTCCAGCTCGTCTCGAAGACCACGGTGGGGTCGGGCGCCTCGCCCGGCTCGGCCCGGGTCGAGCCGTTGTCGATCACCAGGTGCCACGGGTCGGCGTCGGAGAACCGCCACTGATAGACCAGCCGGGAGCCGTTGGCGGCCGCCGGGTCGGCGACGCGGGTGACCACGTCGAAGTAGAGGCGCTGCAGCTCCGGCGAGGACTGGGGCGGGGGCCCGTCCGGCCGGCCGAGGATCCCGGCCATCATCAACTTGACCTGGCGCTGGGCGACCTCCTCCTCGGACATCTCGGGGTCGAAGGGGAAGACGCCGGGCGGCATCTCCTCGGTGGGGTAGCCGATCGTGCGCCAGCGCTGGCGGATCAATTTCAGCCCGAAGGCGTAGATGTCCTCGAGGCTGAAGCCGTAGCACTCGGTGTACTCGCGGTCGAGGTTCGGCGGCGAGAAGACGGCGGGGCCGTATGGCAGCACCTCGCGCAGCAGCTCCGTCACCGCCGCTTTGCACTCCTCGGACTCGGCGAGCAGCTCGGAAAGCACCTTGACGCCGAAGCCGATGTGGCGCTGCTCGTCCTTGGAGACGTTGGCCATCCCGGCGCTGAACCCCGGCATCGTCTCCTCCGAGGCGAAGAAGTCCTCGATGAAGTGCTGGCCCGGCTGGGCGAGGCTGCCCTCGACGATCAGGTGATAGAGGGTGATCGCCTGCGCGTACTTCGGCAGCGAGCGGTCCTTGCGCAGTTCCTCGGCCATCCGGTCGAGGCGGTCGAAGACGCCGCGGTAGCCCCAGTTGAGCTGGGGGAGGGTGGAGGAGAGCGTCTGCTGGATCGAGTCGCCGCCGACCCCGATCACCTCCTTGAAGAAGCGGTGGAAGAAGACCGAGTGGCGCACCTCGTCGACCTGCTGGGTGGCGAGGAAGTAGGCCTGCTCCTCGGTCGGGGCTGCGGTGATGTAGGGGGCGAGGGTGTCAGCGACGCGGTCCTCGCCGTAGAAGAACATCGAGTAGATCCACATCGCCGAGCGGCGCTGGATGTCGCTGAGCGCCTCCCAGCCCTTGCGGTCCTCGGAGAAGTCGATGTCGTAGGCGCTCCAGTTGCCCTGCTCCCAGCGGCGGTAGAGGTCCTCGTAGGTGATGTTCTCCATCGGGTTCTGGGATGCGACGCTCATCTCTCTCCTTTGGCTGGGCCCCAACGCGACTGGCTGGGGCAGGTTAGCGTGATCCTGGCTGCGCAGCCAGGATCTGGACGGGCTGACGCCGGCTCAGACGACCGCCGGGACCTCGATCTCCCGCTTGAGGATCTTGCCGGTCGGGCCCTTGGGCAGCTCGTCGAGGAACCAGACGACCCTCGGGTACTTGTAGGCGGCGATCCGGTCCTTGACGTAGGCGCTGACCTCCTCGGGCGCCAGCTCCTCGCCGTCGTGGAGGACGACGGCGGCGCCGATCTCCTCGCCCCATTCGTCGTGGGGGACGCCGACCACCGCCGCCTCGCGGATCTTCGGGTGCTCGTAGAGCACCTCCTCGACCTCGCGCGGATAGACGTTGTAGCCGCCGCGGATGATCAGGTCCTTCTTGCGGTCGACGATGAAGAAGTAGCCGTCCTCGTCGGTGCGGGCCAGGTCGCCGCTGTGGAACCAGCCGCCCCGCATCGCCTCCGCGGTCGCGTCGGGCCGTTGCCAGTAGCCCTTCATGATGTTGTGGCCGCGGATCGCGATCTCGCCGACCTCGCCCTGCGGCACCGGGTTGTCGTCCTCGTCGACGACCTGCATCTCCACGCCCTCGATCGGGGTGCCGATCGAGCCCGGCTTGCGCTCCCTGCCGGGATGATTGGAGCAGGCGACGGGCGAGGTCTCCGAGAGGCCGTAGCCCTCCAGCACGACGCACCCGAAGGCCTCCTCGAAGCCGCGCAGCACCTCGACCGGCATCGAGGCGCCGCCGGTGATGCAGGTGCGCAGGGTCGAGGTGTCGAAGCGCTCGCGCTCGGGGTGGTGGAGAAGCGCCCCGAACATCGTCGGCACGCCGTAGAAGTGGGTAACGCCGTCGCGCTGCATCGTCTCCAGCGCGTCGCCCGGATCGAATTTGGGGACGAGGGTGAGACAGGCGCCGACCCGCAGCGAGGCGTTCATGCCGACCGTCTGGCCGAACGAGTGGAAGAGGGGGAGGGCGCCGAGGACGACGTCACCCGCACCCACCTGACAGGTGGTGCGGGAGGCGATCTCCGCGTTCCGCGAGAGGTTGAGGTGGGTCAGCTCGGCGCCCTTCGGCTTGCCGGTGGTGCCCGAGGTGTAGAGGATCACCGCGGTGTCGTCATCGGCCGTGTCGGCCAGGCCCGGGGTCGGCTCCAGCTCTCCCAGCGCCGCGGCGAAGGCGACAGGCTCGACCTCGATCGGCTCGGCCCCGGCCTCGATTGCGCCCGCCCGCGCCTCCTCGGCGAAGCCCTCCCAGGCGAGCAGCAGCTTCGTCCCCGAGTCCTCCAGGTAGAAGGCGATCTCGCGCCGCTTCAGCAGCACGTTCATCGGCACCACGACGCCGCCGGCCCGCAGCACCCCGTAGTAGGCGATCGGGAACTCGGGGACGTTGGGCAGCATCACCCCAACCCGGTCGCCGGCCTCGAGCCCCTTCTCCCGCAGCAGCGTCGCCAGCCGGGCGCTGCGGTCGTCGAGGTCGGCGTAGGACAGCTCGGCCTCGCCGAGCCGGATCGCCGGGCTGGCCGGGACCCGCTCGGCGCTGTCGATCGGGATCGAGGCGAGGTTGAGGCCCACCGCGGCCGCTACCCCTTGATGAATCGCCATCGTCTCTCTCCTATCCGTAGAACCCGGTCGCGCGAGCATAGCCAGCCGCCGGCCCGCCGGGCAAGGCGCACTTTGCCGTTCGCTAGGCTCGGCGGTATGGAGGATCTGGGCCAGCCGAGCTCGTACCTTGCCCTGCAGAAAGGGGTGCGCGTGTACTCGAGCGACGGCAAGGACCTCGGACGGGTGGCGCGGGTTCTCGCCGCCCCCGGCCTCGACGTCTTCGACGGCTTCGTGCTCGACACGACCGCCCTGCCCGGCGGCCACCGGTTCGTCGACGGGCCGGAGGTCGCGGAGATCTACGAGCGCGGCGTCGTGCTGAAGATCGATGCCGCCGAGGCCGAGCGGCTTCCCCCGCCGAACGCGAACCCCGCCGCGATGTCGGTCAACCCGGGCGACCTCGTCAAAGGCAGCCTCCGTAGCCCCATTCGCCGCGCCTGGGACCGGCTCTCGGGCAGGGGTTGAGGCGGCCTTTCCGCAGTTCTAGAGTGCGTAGGAACCAAGGGCGCTTCATCGCGAGCGCGGACGGAAGGAGACGACATGGGACAGCCGGTAGTCCACTTCGAGGTCATTGGGAAGGACGGGGACAAGCTGAAGGGTTATTACTCGGAGTTGTTCGGCTGGGAGATCGACTCCAGCAACCCGATGAACTACGGGATCGTCCAGCGCGAGGGGAATGTCTCGGCTGAAGGCATCGGAATCGGCGGTGGCATCGGGGGAGGGCCCGAGGGATACGAAGGCCACGTCACCTTCTACGTAGCGGTGCCCGACGTGGAGGCTGCCCTCGTCAAGGCCGAGAGCCTCGGCGGAACGCGGGTCATGGGCCCGGAGACGATCATGGACGACATGGTGCTCGGCCATTTCACCGACCCCGAGGGACACCTGATCGGCCTCGTCAAGCCCGGGTCGTAGCGGCTCGCTAGCCCAGCTTCGGGCTGCGCCAGGGCTGCTCGAGGCGCCCGGCCAGCTCGTCGCCCAGTCCCTCGATCGGGACGCGGGTTTGTTCCAGGGTGTCGCGGTCGCGGAGGGTGACTGTGTCGTCCTCCATGGTTTG
>CAVTIG010000006.1:0-219764 GCA_963734745.1 uncultured Solirubrobacterales bacterium
TCCTCCGGCCGCCTACCTGAGCCTGCCCCCGCAGTGCTCGGGGCAGCTCGCCTTCGACGCGACCGCGAGCGCCTGGCAGCAGCCGGCGCAGGTCAGCGCGACGGCGGTCAACCGCACCTCCGGCGGCCAGCCGGCGCAGATGAGCTGCAGGCTTCCAGCAGTTCAGCCCCCAGCCCGTCGGCCATCTCGACAACACCAGGGCCTCCTCGGCCAGCGGCTTCGCCTTCCGACTCAACATCGACCACCACAACCTCACCAATCCCAACCTGCTGGACGTCTCGCCGCCGAAGACGGCGGTGGTGAAACTGCCCGAGGGGACGACGATCAACCCCTCGGTGGGGGCGGGGCTGGGGGTCTGCACGCCGGCCCAGTTCGCGGCGGAGACGCGCGTACAACGGAGAGGGAAATGGCTGCCCCAACGCCTCGAAGATCGGCACGCTGAGCGTCGACACCCCGCTCTTCGCCGATTCGATGACCGGTGCGGTCTACCTGGCCGAGCCCGACGACCCGGCCACCGCCACTCCGGGGGCGGAGAACCCCTTCGACAGCCTGATCGCGGTCTACATGCTGGCCAAGTCCCCGCAGCGGGGGGTGATGGTCAAGCTGGCGGGCAAAATCGTCCCCGACCCGGCCACCGGCACCCTCACCGCGACCTTCGACGGCCTGCCCCAGATCCCCTATACCAACCTGGAGATCGACTTCCGCTCCGGCCAGCGCTCCTTCCTGATCACGCCCGCCGCGCTGCGGCTACGTCGACTCCCAGATCGAGATGGCCCCGTGGGGCAAAGCGGCGAACCTCGACGCCGACAGCTACACCCTGATCAAAACCGGGATCAACGGCGGGCCCTGCCCCTCCGGCACGCCGCCCTTTGCCCCGGGGGTGAGCGCCGGCGGGGTCAACTCCAACGTCAACTCCTACACCCCCTACTTCGTCCACATCAGCCGCCAGGACACCGAGCAGGAGATCACCTCCTACTCGCTGGAGCTGCCCAAGGGGGTGACCGGCAAACTCGCCGGCATCCCCTTCTGCCCCGACGCGGCGATCGAGGCGGCGCGCCACCGCCGGGGCGTCGCCGAGGCCGCGGACCCCTCCTGCCCGGCGGCCAGCCAGGTCGGGCACACCTACACCGGCTACGGGGTCGGCTCCGCGCTCACCTACACCGCCGGGCGGGTCTACCTCGCCGGCCCCTTCCACGGGGCGCCGCTTTCCCTGGTGACGATCAACCCGGCGACGGTTGGGCCCTTTGACCTCGGCACCGTGGTGATCCACTCCGCCTTCACGGTCGATCCCTTGACCGCGCAGCTGGCGCTCGACTCGACGGCCTCGGACCCGATCCCCCACATCATCGACGGCATCGTCTTGCACCTCAGAGACATCCGCATCTACATGGACCGGCCCCAGTTCACCCACAACCCCTCGAGCTGCGCGGCGTCGAAGCTGATCTCCACGCTGAGGGGCTCGGGCCCCCGCTTCGACGATCCCAGCGATGACTCCACCTCGACCTCCTCGGCGTATTTCCAGCTGCTCAACTGCCGCATCCTCGGCTTCAAGCCGAGGCTCGGGGTGCGGCTGCGCGGCGGCACCCGCCGCGGCGGCTACCCCCAGCTGCGGGCGACCTTCGCCGCCCGGGGGCCCAACGACTCAAACCTCAAGGAGATCTCGGTGACGATCCCCCACCAGGAGTTCCTGGCCCAAAACCACATCCGCGGGATCTGCACCAAGGCTCAGTTCGCCGCCCAAAACTGCCCGGCGGACTCGGTCTATGGCTCCGCGGTCGCCTACACCCCGCTGCTCGATCAGCCGCTGCGCGGCAACGTCTACCTGCGCTCCGCGCCAGGCACACAGATCCCAGACCTGGTGGCCGACCTCTACAGCGGCGCCGTTCGGATCGTCTTGGAGGGAAAGATCGGCCCCCGCAAGGGCGCCAGCCTGGTGGCGCTGTTCTCAGACCTGCCCGACGAGCCGCTCGATCGCTTCACGATGACCCTTGACGGCGGCAAGCACGGCCTGCTGGTCAACTCGGCCGACATCTGCTTCTCCCCGCCGGTCTCCAGCGTCAAAGCGATCGCCCAGAACAACATCGGCGCGGAGTTCACGACCAGGTTGCGGGGGCAGTGCCACAAGAAGAAGAAGCACCACAAATGACACCACAGGAAGCACAAGCGAGATCGGAAGCGAGGTGGGCGATGAGGGGGCATGGGCTTCAGGCGATCGTGGCCGGCGGCGATCTGCGTAGCGGCGCTGGCGCTCGCGCGGCGGCCGCGCCGGCGCAGGCAAGCTCGAGCGACCCGCTGTTCGTCTACGTGCCGGTTCCGCCACCGCCGCTCGCCCCGCCCATCCCGCCTCCCTACCGGCCTACTTCAACGGCCCCTGCGGGGTGGGCGTGGACTCGACCGGCCGCTTCTACATCTCCGACTACTACCACCACAACGGTCGACGTCTTCAAAGCCAACGACCGCCAACTACAAAAACCCCTCGAACGACGCCACCGGCTACATCACCCAGCTCGCGAACGAGGACCCCCTCGACGGCCCCTGCGGCCTCGCCTTCGACGCCACCGACCACCTCTACGTCAACAACTACCACCGCAACGTGGTCAAGTTCAACGCCTCTCCCTCCTTCGGGACGGGCACGACGATCGCCGGCGCCGGGGTCGACTCCACCCACCCCACCGGCGTCGCCGTCGATCCCGTCACCGGCTACGTCTACGTCGACGATCGCACCTACGTCGCGGTCTTCGATTCCGCCGGGGCGCCGGTCGACGACGGCGGCAACCCGCTGAGGATCGGCGTCGGCTCGCTGCAGAACGCCTATGGGATCGCCTTCTCCCAGTACCCGGGCACCGCCGGCTATCTCTACGTCCCCGACGCCGCCACGAACACGGTCAAGGTCTATGACCCGGCAACGGACAAAGCCAACCCAATCGATCAGATCGACGCCGCCGACACCCCCAACGCCAAATTCATCTCCCTGCGCGATGCCGCGATCGCCGTGGACAAGGTCACCGGGGAGGTCTACGTCGTCGACAACACCCAGCCCCCTACACCGAGAAACCGAAGGCGATCGTCTACGTCTTCGACCACACCGGCGCCTATGAGGGCCAGCTCAAATACATGATCTCCGACCCCCTGCCGGCGGGCCTCGCGGTCGACAACGGCGGCGGCGCCACCCAGAGCCGCGTCTACGTCACCTCGGGAAACACCGCCCTGGCCGGCGTCTACGCCTACCCGCCCGGGGCGGCGACCACTAACCGCGCCGCTGCCGCCGACGGTCTCCTCGGCGCCGAGCAGCGGCGGCGACGGCTCGGGGACGATCGCAAGCGACCCCGGAGCCGGCAGTCCTCGACGGGGACGAAGCGAGGGAACCTCGGTCGGCGCGGGTTCGATGCGCCCCTCTCGCCCGTCGCCCTGCTCTCACCGATCGCCCGGCAACGCTCGCGCCGGCGGAGCGACCTCCGCCGCGCCACCACCGCCATCGCATCAAGCGCCACCATCGAAAGGGACATCACCGAAAGCATGCGACCCACTAGGACCTTGCCCAGCCGGATGAGCCTCGCCCCGAAAGCGCTGATCGCGATCGCGACCGCAGCCGCGCTGGCCCTCGCCGGCTGCGGCGGGGGAGGCGACACGGCGAGCACGAGCGCCGCCACGACCCGGCAGAACACCATCACGGCTCCGCCCCAGCGGCCGAAGCCCAAGCAAAGCGAGGGCGAGAAGAAGAGCGGCTCCACCGCCCAAGTCGAAGAGCACCGCGCCCAGCCAGCCAAACGTCCCGGCGCCCACCGACCCCAACCCGCTGCCCAACCAGGGCACCAAGGCCGCGGCGCCCGGAGTGGCCACCACCAAGGGCGGCGACAACAGCATCCAGACCTACGGCGTCGAAGCAAACAGCGGCGACCGCGTCCAGGCGGCATCCACCGCCAAGGCCTATCTCGACGCCCAGGCGGCGGGCCGCTGGGACGAGGCCTGCTCCTACCTCTCCGACTCGGTCCTGGCCGGAGCTCAAAGTGTTCGCCAAAAAAGCGCCGGGATCCTCGGGCAAGGATTGCGCGGGCATGATGGCGGCCCTCACCGCGCGGGCGCCGCAGGCCGCCCTGCGCTCCGCGGCCAAGATCCGCGTGCTCAGCCTGCGGGTGAAAGGCGATCTGGCGTTCATCCTCTATAAGGACGGCGCAGGGCACGCTGTCGGAGCTGCCGATGGTCCAGCAAGGCGGCGCGTGGAAGGTCAGCGGCCTCACCGGCAGCGTGGTGCCGCTGTAGACCGGCAGCCGTGCTCAGCCCGTCGAGGCCTGCATATCCTCGTTCGCAGCCTCCGGACCTAGGTAGGGCAGGACCGCGAAGTACATGAGCGAGGGGACGAGGGAGGCGAGGTCGTCGAGGTCGTCGCGGTAGAGGCGGGAGAGGCGGTAGAGGCGGTAGAGGCGAGCGTGGAGGTTACTGAGAATTGTAGGGTTGCCTCCGGTGATCTCAAGCTCACCACGCGTCGGGCTTGACGAGCTTGGCTCCATTGGGGGAAATCAGTTGATCGAGGAACTGGCTTTCCTTCACGTCGTGGTCGGATCGGCCTGGAGCGAGCGGCCAGTGCATCCCAACGGCATCACCGGGCTCGACCACGTGGTCGCGATCACGCCGGATCTGGCGCCGCGAGCCGGATGAAGGGTTCCGGTCTCGATCTGCGTCGCATCCGCGAGGAGCCGACTCCGGCGGGTGCTCCGCGTCAGGCGTTCTTTCGGCTTGGCTCGGTCATCCTCGAGGTCGTCCAGGAGCCCGAGGAGGCGATCGAGCGCGCCGGTGGGGACCATCCCGCCTTTTTCTGGGGGCTCGCCTTCGTCGCACCCGACCTGGATGCGACCGTCGCCTCGCTTGGGGACCGCGTCGGTGAGATTCGTCCCGCCGTCCAGCCCAGCCGACGCATCGCCACCCTGCGCCGCTCCGCCGGGCTCTCGGTGCCGGTCGCGCTGATGTCGTCCTAACCCGGGGTTCGACAGTCCTCAGCGCAGCGACGAACACACGGAGCCACACGGGCGTGTGGCTCCGGTCAGCCCCTCGAAGCCCGCAGGTCTGTGATGTCGCAGGGAAGATCGTCCACTCGGTCGACGATCTCCGGGTCGCCGGTCCAAAGGGGGGCGTCCAGGCGCTCTGCGGTGGCGACGCAGAACGAATCGGCGAAGGAGAGCCCTCCCTGGGCCTTGACTTTGGCCGCAGACGTGACGAGCTTCCAGTCGGGATCGATGACGATCAACTCGCGGCGCGCGGCTTCGATGGTGCTTCCCGCATCCTGCGTGCCTCGCGCCCGCATCTCCATGTACAGCGCCTCGCCGAGGTTCACCGAGCACATCGCGGCGCCCGACTTCAGCCACGCCTGACGCACCCGCTCCGCGGCGGGCTCGTCGCGCAGATGGGCGAGCAGGGCCCAGGTGTCAAGGACTATCGCCAAGCAACCTCTGCGCCTTGCGCTCCTCACGCGCGCGTTCCGCGCGCCTCTCCGCCTCCAGGTCCTTGGTGGAGAGGCCGGGAATGCCGGCCCATGCGCCGCGCAGAGCTTCGATCCGCTTACGGCGCTCCTCCGCATCGTCGGCAAGGCGGCGAACCCGCACCTCTTTGCCGTTCGGCTCGAACACCACCTCGTCGCCGGGCTCGATGCCGATCTCCTCGCGGATCGCCTTCGGGATGACGACCTGTCCCTTTGCTCCGACCTTATGAGTCATACGGTTCAGTATAACCTGACTCGAGGGGCCGGTCCGTGGTTTGGGCGGAGCGGAATTGGGGTCTTGCACCGATGGACGTCGGTCGCGCAGGCCATAGGTTGGGTTGTCGTGGTGGATCGCCTTGCCCTGTTCGTGGATCGCCGAGATGCAGGCCGGCGGCTTGCCGGGGCACTTGAGCGCTTTCGGGACGAGGGGCCGGTGGTGCTCGCCCTCCCGCGGGGCGGGGTGCCGGTCGGCTATGAGATCGCGAGAGCCCTCGACGCCCCGCTCGACATCGCGCTGGTTCGCAAGCTCGGAGCGCCCTCTCATCCCGAGTACGGCATCGGCGCGATCGCCGAGGGAGGCATCCGTTTCGTCCGCACGGGCGACGTCGAGCTGATCGGGATCGGCGAGGAGCAGCTGGAGGAGGTCGTCGCCCGGGAGTCGGCCGAGCTGGAGCGGCGGCGACGTCTCTACCGCGGCGAGCGGGAGCCGATTCCGGTCGAGGGCCGCACGGTGATCCTGGTCGACGACGGGATCGCCACCGGCGGCACCGCGGTGGCCGCCGGACGCGCGCTGAAAGCTCGCGGCGCCGCACGCGTGATCCTGGCGGCGCCGGTTGCCCCCCCGGGGACGGAGGAGCGCCTCGGCGATGACTTCGACGAGGTCGTCTGCCTCGAGCAGCCGCAGGGCTTCTTCGGCATCGGCCAGTTCTACGTCAACTTCGAACAGCTCGGCGACGACGAGGTGATCGGGTTGCTGGGCGCGGCGCGTGCGCCGCGGGTCGCCGCCGCGGCCGATCCGCCGCCCGTCGCCGAGCGACCCGTCGAGATCGAGGTCGCCCCGGGGTTGCGCCTGGCCGGCGACCTGCGCTGTCCCGAGCCCGCCGTCGGCCTGGTCCTCTTCGCCCACGGCAGCGGCTCCAGCAGGCTCAGCCCCCGCAACCGCGAGGTCGCCGAGTCCCTCAACGGGGCCGGGCTTGCGACGCTGCTCTTCGACCTGCTCACCGACGAGGAAGCCGCCGATCGCAGCAAGGTCTTCGACATCGGGCTGCTGGCCGACCGCCTGGCCGCCGCGACGCGCTGGGTTGAAGGCGAATCGGAGCTGAGCGACCTCCCGCTCGGGTACTTCGGCGCCTCGACGGGCGCCGCCGCCGCGCTGCGCGCCGCCGCCCGGCTGGGCGGCGAGATCCGCGCCGTGGTCTCCCGCGGGGGCCGTCCCGACCTCGCCGCCGAGAGCCTCGGGGAGGTCGTCTCGCCGACCCTGCTGATCGTCGGCGGAGCCGACTGGCAGGTCCTGGAGCTGAACGAGCAGGCGGCGAAGCTGCTGCGCTGCGAGCAACAGGTTGCGGTCGTCCCCGGCGCCACGCATCTGTTCGAGGAGCCCGGCGCCCTGGAGCGGGTGGCGGAGCTTGCGGGAGACTGGTTCTCCCGTCACCTCACCGCCGCCGAGGCGGCCACCTGATCAGATCCAGAAGCGGAAGTGGTCTCCGTCAGGCCGGAACGGCGTGACGCGAGCCGGCGCCGCGGGGTGAGATCAGGACCGGGCAGCCAACTCCGCGAACGACCCTGCTCGAGACGCTGCCGAGCAGGGTTCGCCGCCACGGCCCGCCGGCTCGCGAGCCCAGCATCAGAAGGTCGATGCCCTTCCCGGCCGCATCGATGAGCTCGGTGGTCGGGGAGCCGTGAAGGAAGGACGCTTCCGCCCTGACCTCGGGGGGGAGATCCGAGACGGCCCGATCCAGCATCTCTCGCAGCTCAATACCGCCGAAGGCCGCCGCCGCCTGGATCTCCGCCTCCCCGCTCGTGCTGCGGGGAGGCATTACCGCGAGGACGCGCAGCGCGGCTCGGTTGCGCAGGGCAAGCTCGGTCGCCGCCTGCAGGGCATCGTCGGCCTCGGGCGAGCCGTCGTAGCCGACCCCGATCACGCGCACCCCGGAGTCTTTGGTCGCTTCGCTCAGCGGTCGCCAGCCCGGCTCCCCGCGCTGGGCGCCGCCGAAGCCGTGAGGAGCGACGGCCACGCCGCACGGCGAGTGGGCGAGCAGGCGCTCCGCGGTGCTGCCGGGGACGACGCGGCCCAGGCCGCTCCGATGGGTGGAGCCGAGGACGATCAGGTCGGCGTCTTCGGCCTGCGCCAGCTGTGCCAGCCCGGAGGCCGGCGAGGAAGCCTTCACGCATCGACCCTCGATCGCGATGTCCAGCTCGTTCAGGTGCGCCGAGACATATGCGGCGAGCCGCTCCGCGCCGGGCTCCAGCTCGACTCGCCCGTTGCCGTCCGGCGCCGAGATGGAGGCGACGAGCATCGTCGCCCCGCTGGCCCGCGCAAGCACCCGCCCGAGCTCGAGCGCGTCGCGGCCCTGCTCTGTGTTCTCGAAGCCGACGAGGATCTTCCGATACACCTATTTCTCCTTTTTTGGCTTTCCATCGGGTGGCACCACGAGCACCGAGCACGGCGCGTGGTGCACGACCCGCTCGCTGACGCTGCCGAGGGCCTTGACCCCCCGCACACCCCGCCGCCCGATCGCGATCAGCGAGGACTGGCCGGCTCGCGCGGCCTCGATGATCCGCTCGGCGGCGTGGCCGGGGGCGTCGATGACGGCCGGAGCCGCGCCGGTCGCCTTCTCGATCGCGGTGACCTGCTTGAGGACCTCGCGGTAGCGCTCGGGGTGGGTGCCGTCGGGGACGTAGACGACGCGCAGCTCGGAGTCCCGCGCCTCTGCCAGGCGAGCGGAAATCCGCGCTGCGGCCCAGGAGCCGGGTGAGCCGTCGGTGGCGAGCAGGATGCTCTGCGGGAACTCGTTGCCGTCGGCGGTGCGGCGCGCCACCAGCAGCGCCTGCTCGGTCCGGTGGGCGATCTGCGTGGCGGTGCTGCCGAGCATGATGCCGCCGATCCGCGAGCCACCGCGACAGCCGAGGACGAGGAGATCGTGTTTGGCGCCCTCGGCCAGCAGCAGGTCGCTCTTCGGGGCGCCGCTGCGCAGCTCGATGGAGGCGTGGACGCCGGCCCGCTGAGCGAGCAACGCCGCCTCGTCCAGAGCGGCGCGTGCCCGCTGCTCACTCAACTCCGCCTGCGCGGCCAGTCCCACTCCGACCGCGTAGTAGACGGCGAGGAAGCGGATTGCGGTGCCCGAGTCGCAGAGCGCGATCGCCTGCCGCACGGCCTCGGCGCTGCCCCGGCTGCCGTCGACTGCGCAGAGGATGTCGGCGAACGGTTGCGGCGCGTCATCGGCGCCGCGCCGCTCGGCTGCGTTCTTGGCCCAGAGGCGAGCCTTCTCGACGCCGCGGTCGATGATGCCCGGCTCCGTCATGGCCGGAACCTACGACCGTCGGGATCGGCTGTCATCGGGGAAAAGCCGTAGTTAGAGCGCGGACTGTCCCCGATGACTGGACCGTAGCCAGCGGAAAGAATCCCGCTGGCAGGCCACTCGATCACCGGAGGAGCGAATGGCAGTCAGATCTCAAAGCATCGAATCCGGACAGGCGGCCGCAGAGGAGGATCGGCTCGAGTGCCCGCATTGCCGCCAGCTCTCCAACGGCGAGATTCGCTGGGGTGTGGCTCGCTGCCCGGCCTGCGGAAACCGCCTCATCTCTTCCACCCGGCAGAGCGAGACGGACGCGTGGCAGCAGCTCTATGGCCGCCCTCCCACCCGGCTGCGCTGAGACAGCCCCCTCGCGGGGTTAGACTCGATGGCGATGGGGGACGAGCCCACCACGCCTGAATCCCCTGCCGGCGCGGTGCAGCAGAACGGCCGGCCGGCCACCCTGCCTGGCCGGATCCTCGGCGGCGGGGCGCGGAGGGCGCGCCGGGTCGTCGGGGCGACGGGGCTGGACCGGGTGGTCGAGTCCGCGGTCGAGCGCTCGGTGATCGATGCGCTGGACAGCGAGATGGTCGACCGCATCTGGGTGCGGCTGCTGGACAGCGAGGAGACGCAGAAGCTGATCGTGCGGATCGCCGAGGCGCCCGAGCTGCGGGAGGCGGTCGCCGCACAGAGCAGGGGGGTGCTGGAGGACCTGGCGCAGCAGGCGCGCGACGTGGCGCAAAAGCTCGACGGGGCGGTCGAGCGACCGGCGAGAGCGGTGCTGCGGCGCGGTCGCCGCAGCGAGCGGCCCGCGCAGGCGGGGTTCGTGACCAGGTTGATGGCGCTCGCCCTCGACGCCGGCATCCTCAACGCCCTCTTCCTCGTCGTCTCGGGGCTGTTTGCGCTTGCCGCGTCGGTTGTCTTCCCCAGCGACGCCGCCGTGGTCGCGGTCGGCGCGACCGCCTGGGCGGTCGGCGCCGCGCTCTACTTTCTCGCCTTCTGGGCGACCGCCGGCCAGACGCCCGGGATGCGGTTGATGGGCATCCACCTTCTCGCCCGAGGCTCGCCCGAGGTTGGCGCCTGGCGCGCGGTGAAGCGGCTGATCGGATTCGACCTCTGCGTCCTCACGTTGGGGGTCGGCTTCCTGCCGATCCTCTTCACCAAGCGCCGGCGCGGCTTGCAGGATTGGATGGCCGGCGCCGAGGTCGTCTACGCGCGTCCCGCGACTCCAGCGGCTCCCTTGTCCGAGGTTGCCGAGGCTGCACCGACGGCGTAGGCGGCTGGATGGCCCCCTGGAAGCTGCCGGCAATCGTCGCGGCGATCATCTTCCCGATCGCCGCCGCGTTCTTCTTCGGTGGCCCAGGGGTCGGCGTCGCGGTCGGGGCGCTCGCCGCGGTCGCGATCGTCGCCGTCGCGGTGGCTCAGCGCCCGCGCGGGCCGATCGTGCCGCCGGCGCCTGCCGATCGCCGCCGCCACATCCTGGTCGTGGCCAGCCGCCCCGTCGAGGACCCGGCGGCCGTTCAGCGGATCGCCCACGAGGCGCGCGTCGAGGGCCCGGGGGCCGAAGCCGAGGTCCTCGTCCTCTCGCCCGCGAGAATCGGCTTCCTCGATCGCTGGGCCTCGGACGTCGAGGGGGCCCGCCGCGAGGCCCAGCGCAATCTGGTGATCACGGTTGCCTCACTGGCGAAGGCCGACATCGCGGCCGAGGGGCGGGTCGGCGACGAGGACCTGGTGCAGGCGGTCGAAGACCAGCTGCAGAGCTTTCCGGCCACCGAGGTGATCCTGGCCACCGGCAGCCCGGTGCAGGACGCGGCGGGCAACGCGGCAGCGACGGAGCTGAAGTCCCGCCTCCAGGCCGAGTTCCGCCACCTCGTGCTCAGCCCTCCCGGCCGCTGACGAGAACGTCCTGGCGACGGGGGGCGGGCGGGACCGGCCGCGCCGCGGCGCTTGCCCGCGGGCGCTCGGCGCCCGGCCCAGCCAGCTTCCCCAGCAGGAGGACCAGGGCCGGGGCGGCCGAGACGAGCAGGGCGACGAGGAACCAGAGCCGCCCCGCGTCGGTGCCGGAGCCGAGCGAGTGGGCGACGCCCAGCGCCCAGAAGAGGGCGGTGAAGCGGTGCAGGCTCCGCCAGCGCGACTGGCCGACCCGGTCCCGCGCGTAGTAGGAGAGGCCAAGCGCCGCCAGCCCCCAGCCGCCCGCGATCCCGATCCCCGTCCAGAAGGGGCGGTAGGCACCGGTGAACGGGATCGAGATGTCGAACAGGGTGGGGTGGAGGAAGTGGTCGCCGAGCAGGGCGACGCCGTGGATCGCGATCGCGACCAGGGTGGCGAGGGAGAGCGACTCGTGCAGCGCCTTGGCGTCTCCGCCAAGGCCCTTGCGCGGGCTGCCGCGCCCGCTGATCAGCAGCCCGGCGCAGACCGAGGCGCTGGCGAGGACCAGCGCCGCCGTGCCGGCGGCCCGGCTGGTGATCCAGAAGATGTGCGGCCCGGCAGAGGTCACGGCCTGCCTGCCGGGGTCACGAGGAGGAGGTGACGACGGGGGGCAGGGGCGGGGGCGCCGGAGCGGGGGTGGGAGTGGGGACGGGGGCGGGAGCGGGCGTGGGTGCAGGGGTCACTGGGACCGGGATCGGCGTTGTGGCCGGAGCCGGCGCCGATCTCGCGTGGCGCGCGGAGGCGAGGAGCCGGCGCGCGACCTTGCCGTGGCTGAGCGCCGGGTCGTTGCCCATCGCCAGCTGGCCGAAGATGACCGCCCAGGCGATCGCGAACAGCGCCAGCGAGCCGCGGATCGTGCGGCGCCGGATCAGCGAGGCCCGGCGGCGCTTCGAGCGGATCTTGGCGCGGGCGAGCCCCTTGGCCTCGAGGCGGCGGAGGTCATCCATCCGCGGCATCCTCCGTGGAGTTCTCTAAGCGGGGATGAGCACCGCCTTAGAAAGCTCTTACCTCCAGGCGCGGCGGATGCCGAAGAGAACTCTCACGCCGGCTTTAGCTGAAGGTAATCGTCCCGGCTGAGCATGCCGGCGATGTCAGTTGACGTTCGACGCAACGAGCGCCTCACCGGCGCCGCGGCCGTGCTGCTGCTCGGCCTGCTCGCCGCCGAGGGGGTGACGCTTCTGCGCCTCCACTCGCTGATCGCGGTCCACGTCTTCATCGGCATGCTGCTGATCCCGCCGGTGCTGCTGAAGATGGCGAGCACCGGCTACCGCTTCGTCCGCTACTACGCCGGCAGCCCCGCGTACCGGCGCAAAGGCCCGCCGCACGTCCTGCTCCGGCTCCTCGCTCCCGGCGTCGTCGTCACCAGCGTCGCCCTCCTCGCCAGCGGCATCGCCCTGCTCCTCAGTGGCCCGCCCTCGGGCACCCTCGGCCTCCTGCACAAGGTCAGCTTCGTCCTCTGGCTCGGCTTCATGACGATCCACGTCCTCGGGCACGTCCTCGAGTTGCCGCGCACCGCGGTCGCCGACTGGCGCCGGCATGGCGGGCGCGAGGCGGCCCTGGCGGGGGCGGGGCTGCGGCAGGCCCTTCTGGTCGGGTCGCTGCTGGCCGGTTTCGCGCTGGCGATCGCGACCGTCTCCCTCGCCGGCCCGTGGCTCTCCGCCGACTTCGGCGGGTAGCGGCGGCCATGCGGAGGAGCCCGCTCAGGCGTCCTCGCGCACGCCGCCCATCTCGCTGAAGACGGCGGTGACGCCGCCGTCCCCGCGCTGCTCGTCGGCGATCACGTGGGAGACGGCGTTGATCAGCGCCAGGTGGGTGAACGCCTGCGGGAAGTTGCCGAGGTGCCGCCCGCTCTGCGCCTCGAGCTCCTCGGCGTAGAGGTCGAGCCAGCCGGCCGCCTCCAGCAGCCTCTCGCAGAGCGCCCGCGCCCGTCTCTGCTCGCCGATTTCGGAGAGCGCCGAGACCAGCCAGAAGGAGCAGATCAGGAAGGTGCCCTCCTCGCCGCGCAGGCCGTCGTCGGTCTCGTCCACCCTGTAGCGGAGGACCAGGCCGTGCTCGGTCAGCTCGCGGGCGATCGCCTCCACCGTCGCCACCACCCGCTCGTCGTCGGGCGGCAGGAAGCGGAGCAGCGGGATCAGCAGGTTGGAGGCGTCCAGCGCGTCGGTGTCGTAGTGCTGGCGGAAGACGCCGTCGCGCACTCCGCGCTCGAGGATCTCCTCGCGGATCCGCTCGGCCGTCTCCTCCCATTCCTCGGCTATCTCTTCAAAGCCGAGGCTGCGCGCGAGCCGGGCGCCGCGGTCGACCGCGACCCAGATCATCAGCTTCGAGGAGACGTAGTGCCGGGGCTCGCCGCGCGACTCCCAGATCCCCTGGTCGGGGTGGGGCCAGGCTGCGATCGCCGCCTCGACCTGCTGGCGGATCAGCTCGCGGTCGGCGGGTGCGCCGCTGCCCCGCAGGGCTTTCTCGTGCAGGTAGATCGAGTCCAGGAGGGCGCCCCAGACGTCGTTCTGGCGCTGGTCGAATGCGCCGTTGCCGATCCGCACCGGCCGCGAGTCCGCGTAGCCGCTCAGGTGGTCGAGGGTGCGCTCGGTGAGGTCCTTCTCGCCCCCGACCCCGTACATGATCTGCAGGTTGTGGTCCTCCCGGCAGACCCCGACGATGAAGCGCATGAAGTCGCGCGCCTCCTCGTCGAAGCCGAGCGTGTGCAGCGCCCAGAGGCTGAAGGTCGAGTCGCGGATCCAGCTGTAGCGGTAGTCCCAGTTGCGCTCTCCCCCGGGCGTCTCGGGGAGGGAGGTGGTCGGGGCGGCGACGATCGCCCCGGTCGGCGTGTAGGTGAGGCCCTTGAGGACGAGCGCGGAGCGCTGCAGGTGGATGCGCCAGGGGTGGTCGGGGAAGTCGCCGTGACGCAGCCAGGCGCGCCAGAACTCCCTGGTCGACTCCATCCGCTCCAGCGCCTCCGGCGCGCTGCGCGGGCCGCCCAGGTCGCCGTTTCCCCAGGACACCGCGCAGAACCCGGTCTCGTCCTCACGCAGCCGCATCCGGCCGCGCGCGACGCCGCCCTCCAGGGCCAGGTCCATGTCGCTGGTCAGGTGCAGCTCGGCGCCGCCGCCCTTCGCGAAGGCCTCGCCCAGCTCGCCGCCGCTCCAGGTGGCGCCCGCGGCGCCGTAGTCGAAGCGCGGCGCGCACTCCATCTCCAGGTCGACGTGGCCGTCGATGCAGGTCATCAAGCGCAGCAGCGAGTGGTCGGACTCGTGCTCGGTCCGCGGTCGCCCGCGCTCGCCGCCCTGCGCCGCCCACTCGCCGATCGTCAGGGCATCGTGGATCGTTACCCAGCCGGTCGGCGTCACCCAGGCGGTCTCGACTATCAGCGTGCCCGGCTCGTAGCGACGGCTGATCGGCACCACCACCCCGGACGGCCCGAGCTTGAAGTGGCCGGCGCCGCGGTCGAGCAGCGCGGCGAAGGCGCTGGGGGAGTCGAAGCGCGGCAGGCACAGCCACTCCACGGAGCCCGCGAAGGAGACGAGGGCGCTGGTGTGGCAGTCGGAGAGGAACCCGTAGCTGCCGATCGGAGGGAAGCGGTTCGTGCGCGGGCTCAAGGCGCCGCCAAGCTAGCAGCGCCGCCGGGCGCGGCCCCTCGAAGGCGGCGCTACGCTCAGTTTGCCGTGACGCTCCCGATCGCCCACGTCGCAGGCGCCTTCGCGCCGCTGGAGTTGGTGCCGCTGGCGGTGGCGGCGACGCTCTACGCCAAGCGCGCCGTGACCCTTGCCGGGAGGGGGCGGCCGGTGCCGGTGTGGAGGCAGGCCTGCTTCGCCTCCGGGCTGCTCGTCGTCGCGGTGGCGCTCTTCTCCCCGATCGGCCACATCTCCGAGGAGCTGGTGATCGCCCACATGGGGGAGCACCTTCTGCTCGGCGACGTCGCGACGCTGCTGCTGGTCCTCGGCCTGACCGGCCCGCTGCTGCAGCCGATTCTCGCGATCGGCCCGCTCGACCGCCTCCGCGTCCTCGCCCACCCCGCCGTGGCCTTCCCGCTCTGGGCGCTCAACCTCTTCCTCTGGCACGTCCCGGCGATCTACGACGCCGCCTACGGGACCGCCCCGGTCCACGCGCTGGAGCACACGACCTTCGTCTTCTTCGGCTGCATGATGTGGATGCCGGTGTTCGGCCCGCTGCCGAAGCCCGAGTGGTTCACCGCCGGCTGGAAGGTCGGCTACGTGATCGCGGTGCGCTTCACCGGGGCGATCCTCGGCAACGTCCTGATGTGGTCTGGGGCGGTCCTCTACCCGATCTACGCGCCGGGCGAGCGCGAATGGGGCATCTCGCCGCTCGCCGACCAGAGCACCGCCGGGGTGATCATGATGGTCGAGGGCACGTTCCTGGCTCTCGGCGTCCTCGCCTGGGTCTTCTTCCAGGCCGCCCGCGAGGGCAGCGAGAAGCAGAGGCTGCTCGACCTTGCGCACGACCGCGGCGTGGCCCTGGACGAGCGGCGGGCGCAGCGGGCGGTCGCCGCCGGGCAGGGAGATCGTCTCGAGGAGCGGATCAGTGGATAGGGCGAGGGCCTGGCTCGTCACCGGCCCGGTGGGGCGGGGGCTCTCCTTCGCAATCGATTTCGCCGTCGCCCTGCGCCGCGGGTTGGCGCAGCGCCGTGGGTAGCCGGCGTGTTGCTTTGCTCTAGGGTCCGGCGCCGGTGAAGACCACGGTCACAGAGCTGCCCGATTCGCGCGTGCGGGTCGAGGTCGAGGTACCCCCCGCCGAGGTGGATCGCGGCGCGCAGCGGGCGGCGCGCGGGCTCGCGCGGGAGATGCGGATGCCGGGCTTCCGCAGGGGCAAGGCGCCGCCCTCGCTGGTCATCCAGCGGCTTGGATTCGGCGCCGTGCTCGAGGAGGCGATCCGCGACTCGCTGCCCGACTGGTACGAGCGGGCGCTGCTCGACTCGGGCGTCAGCCCGGTCGGGGACCCGACGATCGAGATCACCGCCGCTCCCGAGGCCCAGGGCGAGCCGCTCGGCTTCAAGTTCGAGGTGGGGGTGCGGCCGGCGGCGAAGCTCGGCACCTACCTCGGCCTGGAGGTGGGGCGGCCCGATGCCGAGGTTCCCGACGACATCGTCGAGCGCGAGGTCGGGCGCATCCGCGAGAGCCTCGCCCGCCTCGAACCGGTTGAGCGGGCGGGCTCCGAGGGCGACACGCTGGTGATCGACTTCGAGGGTTCGATCGACGGCGAGCCGTTCGAGGGCGGCAAGGCCAACGACTACAGGCTCGAGCTCGGATCGGGCCAGTTGATCGAGGGCTTCGAGGAGCAGCTGGCCGGCGCCGAGGCCGGCGACGAGCGCGAGGTCAAGGTCACCTTCCCCGAGGACTACCAGGCCGAGCAGCTGGCCGGCAAGGAGGCCGTCTTCGCGGTCAGCGTCAACGAGGTCCGCGAGAAGATCCTGCCCGAGCTCGACGACGATTTCGCCTCCGAGGCTTCGGAGTTCGACACCCTCGATGAGCTTCGCGCCGACATCCGCTCGCGGCTCGCCGAGGCGGTCGGGCAGCGGATCGAGCAGGACTTCCGCCTCGCCGCGATCGACGCGGCCGTGGAGAAGGCGACGATGGAGCTTCCCAAGGAGATCGTCGCCGCCCGCGCGGCCGAGCGCTGGGAGCGGGTCGAGCGCCAGATCGCCGGCCGCGGCATGAATCCGGCCGCCTTCCTGCAGATACAGGGGAAGACCCGCGACGAGGTGATCGAGGAGTCGAAGCCCGACGCCGAGCGGGAGCTGAAGCGCGAGGCGGTGCTGGCGGCGATCGCCGAAGCCGAGGCGATCGAGGTCACCGAGGAGGAGATGGTCGAGGCGCTGGAGCACACGGCCGAGCACGAGCGCACCACTCCCGAGAAGCTGCTGGAACGGCTGCGCGCGAACGGCCGCGACGCGATGGTCCGCGAGGACATCCGCGTGCGCAAGGCGATCGATCTCGTCGCGGAGGCGGCGAAGCCGATCCCGATGGAGCAGGCCGAGGCGCGCGAGAAGCTCTGGACTCCCGAGAAGGAGCGTGAGGCGGCCGGCTCGCTCTGGACTCCAGGCTCAGACTGAGCGCGGCGAGCACGCCTGACGCCTTCTATAGAGTGCTGAGCATGAGCCCTCTGGTCCCAATGGTGGTCGAGCAGACCTCGCGTGGCGAGCGCGCTTTCGACATCTACTCGCGCCTGCTCAACGAGCGGATCGTCTTCCTCGGCACCCCGATCAGCGAGGACATCGCCAACCTGATCGTCGCCCAGCTCCTGCACCTGGAGTCGGAGGACCCCGACAAGGACATCAGCCTCTACGTCAACTCGCCGGGCGGCTCCGTCTACGCCGGCATGGCGATCTACGACACGATGCAGTTCATCAAGCCCGACGTGCAGACGATCTGCGTCGGCATCGCGATGAGCATGGGGGCGCTGCTGCTTGCCGGTGGCGCCCACGGGAAGCGAATGGCGCTGCCCAACTCGAAAATCCTCATCCACCAGGTGTCGTCCGGGTTCGAAGGTCAGGCGACCGACATCGAGATCCACGCCAAAGAGATCATCGATGTCCGCCGCCGCCTCGACGAGATCCTCGCCAAGCACACCAACCAGCCCTTCGAGAAGATCACGAAAGACACCGATCGCGACTACTTCATGAGCGCGGAGGAGGCGAAGGCATACAACCTCGTCGACCGCGTCATCGAGCACCACTGAAGCGCGCCGCGCTCCCTCGCCTTCGCCTCCTCGCCTCTCGCCTGCATCTCCCCGGCGGCGGCCCGGATCTCCAGCCCCGACGGCGGCGTCTCCTACTACGGCCACGTCTTCCCCGTGCAGGGGCCGCACTGGACGCGCGGCCCGATCGGGGACTTCGGCGCGCCGCGCAGCGGCGGCCGCACCCACGAGGGCTTCGACATCGTCGCCGCCTGCGGGACGGAGCTGGTCGCGGCCGGCACCGGCAAGGTGCTGCGCACGGGCTATGACCCGGTGCTCTACGGCAACTACCTGCTGATCCACGGCGAGGGCGAGCACCGCAGCTACTTCTACGCCCACATGCCCCGCCCGGCCCTCGTCCATCACGGCGAGCACGTCTGGACCGGCGAGCGGGTGGGCGCGGTCGGCGAGACCGGCAACGCCCGCACGGTCGGCTGCCACCTCCACTTCGAGATCCACGTCAACGGCACCCCGATCGACCCCAAGCCAGTCCTGAGCCGCTGGGACCGCTACAGCTGAAACCAGCTTCCGCTGTTCCTTTTCTCCATATAAGGGGGCAAAGGAACAGCGGAGCTGAGGCGCAAGGCCGCGGTCAGCGGAAGGGACTGCCGCCGCGGCGGAGTAAATGGCCGCCTACAGGCCCGGCTTGCGCCCCCGTCTAAGCTAGGAGGGCGATGCCGGTAGGCAACTACCGCCCCGCAAGGAGGGGATTCCGCTGGCACGTCCCACAGACTCGAACGAGCAGCTCCTCTGCAGCTTCTGCGGCAAGTCGCAGCGTCAGGTCAAGAAGCTGATCGCCGGTCCCGGCGTCTACATCTGCGACGAGTGCATCGATCTCTGCAACGAGATCATCGACGAGGAGCTGACCCCGCCGCCCGTCTTCGAGCTGGAGAACCTGCCGAAGCCGCGCGAGATCCACCAGGTGCTGCAGGAGTACGTGGTCGGGCAGGAGGCCGCCAAGCGGACCCTCTCGGTCGCCGTCTACAACCACTACAAGCGCGTCCAGATCGCCCAGTCCGAGGACGCCGACATCGAGCTTCAGAAGTCGAACATCATGCTGCTCGGCCCGACCGGCTGCGGCAAGACGCTGCTCGCCCAGACCCTGGCCCGCATCCTCAACGTCCCCTTCGCGATCGCCGACGCGACGGCGCTGACCGAGGCCGGCTACGTCGGCGAGGACGTCGAGAACATCTTGCTGAAGCTGATCCAGGCCGCCGACTTCGATGTGAAAAAGGCGGAGACGGGAATCATCTACATCGACGAGATCGACAAGATCGCCCGCAAGGCCGACAACCCGTCGATCACCCGCGACGTCTCCGGCGAGGGGGTGCAGCAGGCGCTGCTGAAGATCCTCGAGGGGACGACCGCGTCGGTGCCTCCGCAGGGGGGGCGCAAGCACCCCCACCAGGAGTTCCTGACGATCGACACCACCAACATCCTCTTCATCTGCGGCGGCTCCTTCGCCGAGCTGGACAAGGTGATCGAGCGACGGGTGGGCGAGCGCGGGATCGGCTTCGGCGCCGCGATCTCCTCGCGCGAGAACAAGGACACCGGCGAGTGGTTCGAGCGGGTCCTGCCGGAGGACCTGCTGGAGTACGGGCTGATCCCGGAGTTCATCGGGCGCCTGCCGGTCGTCGCCGCGATCCATCAGCTCAGCCGCGATGACCTGACCACGATCCTCACCGAGCCGCGCAACGCATTGACCAAGCAGTTCCAGCGTTTCTTCGAGTTCGACGACATCGAGCTGGTCTTCGCCGAGGACTCCCTGGAGGCGATCGCCGACAAAGCGCTGGAGCGCGAAACCGGCGCCCGCGGGCTGCGCTCGATCCTCGAGGAGACGCTGCTCGACGTGCAGTTCGAGCTGCCCTCGCGCCGCGACGTCACCAAGTGCGTCGTCACCAGGGAGACGATCGTCCAGAGTCGCCGCCCGACTCTGGTCACCGAGGCGGTGCACCAGGACATCGGCGGCGCCGACGAGCTGACTGAAGAGTCCGCCTAGCGGAAACTAAACTCGCGCTTCTGTGACAGAGAAGCGCCGAGACCCGCTGCAGGACAAGACCCGGTACGACCCCATCGAGGTCGAGCGGCGCGTCTTCGCCGAGTGGGTCGAGGGCGGCTACTTCCACCCGCGGGCGACGGGGACGCCGGAAGAGAACTTCTCGGTCGCGATCCCGCCGCCCAACGTGACCGGGGCGCTGCACATGGGCCACGCCCTGAACGGCTCGATGCAGGACGCGCTGGTCCGCATGAACCGGATGCGCGGGCGCAACGCGCTCTGGGTCCTCGGCACCGACCACGCCGGGATCGCGACCCAGTCGGTGGTCGAGAAAATGCTGGCGGCCGAGGGGATCTCTCGGCACGAGCTGGGCCGCGAGGAGTTCGTCAAGCGGGTCTGGGCCTGGAAGGAGGAGTACGGCTCGCGGATCGTCGAGCAGTACAAGCGGCTCGGCGCCTCCTGCGACTACGAGCGAGAGCGCTTCACCCTCGACGAGGGCTACGTGCGCGCCGTCTACCGCGTCTTCAAGCGGCTCTACGACAAGGGCTACATCTATCGCGACAACTACATGGTCAACTGGGACCCGGGCTCGCACTCGGCGATCTCCGACCTCGAGGTCGAAAACCGCGAGGTCGAGGACACGCTCTTCTCGATCGACTACCCGGTGGAGGGCTCCGACCGGGTGCTCACCGTCGCCACCGTCCGCCCGGAGACGATGCTCGCCGACACCGCCGTGGCGGTGAACCCGGGCGACGAGCGCTACAAGGACCTGGTCGGGCAGCACTGCGTGCTGCCGCTGGTCGGCCGCCGCCTGCCGATCGTCGCCGACGAGCACGTCGACCCCGAGTTCGGCACCGGCGCGCTGAAGATCACCCCCGGCCACGACCCCAACGACTTCGAGATCGGCCGCAAGCATGGGTTGGAGGAGATCGTCGCGATCGGCCCCGACGGGCGGATGAGCGAGGAGGCGGGGCGCTTCGCCGGGATGACCGCCGCCGAGGCCCAGGTGGCTGTTGTCTCAGCGCTGCGCGAGCAGGGCCTGCTGCGCGCCGAGGAGGCCTACGTCCACTCGGTCCCCTTCTCGCACCGCTCCGGCGAGCGGATCGAGCCGCTGATCTCGCTGCAGTGGTTCTGCCGCATGGACGAGCTGGCGAAGCCGGCGATCGAGGCGGTCGAGCGCGACGAGGTGCGGATAACGCCGTCGCAGTGGAAGCGCGTCTACCTCGACTGGATGCGGGAGATCCGGCCCTGGTGCATCTCGCGCCAGCTCTGGTGGGGGCACCGGATCCCGGTCTGGTACTGCGACGCCTGCGAGGAGATCTAGTCGTCGGGGAGCAGCACCCGAGCGCTGCGGCGTCTGGCGACGGCGAGCTGCGCCAGGAGGAGGACGTGCTCGACACCTGGTTCAGCTCGGCGATCTGGCCCTTCGCGACGCTCGGCTGGCCCGACGACACGCCGGAGCTGCGCGCCTTCTACCCGACCAGCTTCCTGACCACGGCGCGCGAGATCCTCTTCCTCTGGGTGGCGCGGATGATCATGACCGGGATCGAGTTCGCCGGCGACGTCCCCTTCCGCGACGTCTACGTGCACTCGGTGATCCAGGCCCGCGACGGGCGGCGGATGTCGAAGAGCCTCGGCACCGGGATCGACCCGCTGGAGGAGATCGACGTCCACGGCGCCGACGCGCTGCGCTTCGGCCTGCTGGCGATGTCCTCGACCCAGGACGTGCGCTACTCGGACGCGAAGGTCCAGCAGGGGGCGGACCTGGCCAATAAGCTTGGAACGCGAGCCGCCTGATCCTGCTGAACGCCGCCGAGGTCGAAGGCGGAGCCGCGACCGGCTTCGGGTCGAGGACCGTTGGATCCTCTCGCGGCTGGAGCGGACGATCGCCTCGGTTACGGGGAAGCTGGAGGCCTACGACTTCGCCCACGCGGTGCAGGAGGCCTACTCGTTCTTCTGGTCGGAGCTCTGCGACTGGTACCTGGAGATCGTCAAGCCGCGCCTCTACGAGGGCGAGGCGGAGGTCTCGGCGACGCTGCTCTGGGCGCTGGAGCGCGTGCTGGCGCTGCTGCACCCGATCATGCCCTTCGTCACCGAGGAGATCTGGTCCTACCACCCGTCCCGCGACGGGCCACCTCGCCGTCCACCCGTTTCCCGAGGCCGACGAGTCGCTGTTCGATCCCGAGGCCGAGGCCGAGGTGCAGGCGGGAATCGAGCTGACCCGTCGCCTGCGTGCCTGGCGCGACCTGGTCGACGTTCCGGCGGGGACGGTCCTCTCGGCGCGCGCCGACACGGTGGAGCCGCAGGAGTTCGTCGGCCGCCTCGCCCGCGTCGAGTTCGCCGAGGACGGTGGCGACCCGGTCGCCTCGGTCGGCCCGGTCAAGGTGCTCGCCTCGGCCGAGCTGGACGCCGAGGCCGTGGCAGGGCGGCTGGAGAAGCGCCGCTCGGAGCTGCGCGCCGAGGTCGAGCGGGGCGAGAGGAAGCTCGCCAACCAGGGTTTCGTCGCCAAGGCCCCGCCGGAGGTCGTCGAGGAGGAGCGGGCCAAGCTCGAGCGCTACCGCTCCGAGCTCGAGGAGCTCTCCGAATAGACCCCGAGGCCTACCTCAACTCGCTCGAGCCGATCGGGTGGAAGCTCGGCCTCGACCGCATGCACCGGTTGACGACGATGCTCGGAATGCCCCAGCACCGCTTCGCCTCGATCCACGTGGTCGGCACGAACGGCAAGTCCTCGGTCACCAGGATGACGGCGGCGCTGCTGGAGGCGCACGGCGTCAGCACCGGCGCCTGCGTCTCCCCGCACTCGGCGCGCTGGTCGGAGCGGACCTTGATCCACGGCGAGGAGATCGGGGCGGCGGAGTTCGCCGCCGCGATGGAGCGCACGGCGCAGGCCGCCGAGGTCGTCAACAGAACCCTGGAAGAGGGTGAGGCCGTGACCCAGTTCGAGGTCGCGACCGCCGCCGCCTTCGTCGCCCTCGCCGCGGCCCGCGTCGAGGCCGCCGTGATCGAGGCGGGGCTGGGGGGGAGGCTGGACGCGACCAACACGATTCCGTCGAAGGTCACGGTGCTCACCTCGGTCGGCCTCGACCACACCGAGTGGCTCGGCGACACCGAGGTCGAGATCGCCGCCGAGAAGCTCGCCGTGCTGCGCGACCACTCGACCCTGGTGCTGGGAAGGGTGAGCCCGGAGGTTGCGGCGCTGGCGGAGCGGACCGCCGCCGAGCGGGGGGCGAGGCTGGTCCAAGCCCCGGACGACCCCGGCCCGGGGCTGAGCCTCCGCGCCCCCGGCCGCTTCCAGCGGCGCAACTTCGCCCTGGCCTGTGCCGCCGCCGAGGCGTTCCTGGGCGAGCTCGACCCCGACCGCGTCGCCGAGGTCGCCGCGACCGTCTCGATCCCGGGCCGGCTGGAGCGAATCGCCGACGATCCGCCGGCCTTCCTCGACGCCGCCCACAACCCCGACGGCGCCGCCGCGCTGGCCGAGGCCCTGCCGGAGGTCGCCGGCGACCGCCCCGTCGTCGCCTGCCTGGCGATCCTCGCGGACAAGGACGCCGCCGCGATGGCTCGAGCCCTGGCCGCCGCCCTCGAGCGGGCCGTCTGCACCGAGCTTCCCGCCGACGCGCTCGGACGCCTATGGGCGGTCCGGGTCCAGCTCGCATCCCGCCGGCGAGCTGGCGGCCCTCTGCGGCGCCGCGGGCCTGGCCGCCGAGGCCGAGCCGGGCTTCGACCGGGCGCTGCGACGGGCTCGGGAGCTGGCCGCCGAGCCTCCCGGCCGGGTGCTCCTGGTCACCGGTTCCCACTACCTGCTGGCGCCCGCCCGCGCCGCGCTCGGCGTGCCCCCAGCGGCCTGACGCCGTCGCGGCTGTGCGAGGATTCGAGCCATGGAACGAGGAGCGGGCTCCGAGCTGCTTTCGATGATGGGTCTGGTCGCCGCGGTCGTCGCCGCGGTGATCCTCGTCTTCTTCGGCGTCGGCTACCTGTTCGGCAGGCTGTTCCTCTGACTTCCCCGTTCCTCGTGCGGACAGGGTTCGCGAACCCCGCGGCGAAGTAGACTGCCCGCTCCCCTCCCGGCGGACCCCAGCCATGTCACTCGCGATCTTCGGCATCAGCAACAGCGGCCTCAACTTGGTCGTGAGCCTTCTCATCCTGGCGATGGTCGTCATCTGGCTCGCCCTGATCGTCTACACGTACCTCGATGCCAGGCGCCGCCTCTCCGACCCCTTCCTGGTCGCCTGCGCGACGATCGCCTCCTTCTTCCCCTACATCGGCACCGCCGTCTACGTGATCGTGCGGCCGCCGGAGTTCCGCGAGGACGCCCACGAGCGCGAGCTGGAGATCAGGGCGGCGGAGCTGCGGGTGCGCCAGCTCACAGAGCAGTCCTGCCCCAACTGCGCCTACCCGGTCGAGAAGAACTTCCTGCGCTGCCCCCAGTGCCAGCGCCGCCTCAAGGACCCCTGCCCCAGCTGCGGCAAGCCGGTCGACCCGCGCTGGGCGCTCTGCCCCTACTGCGAGACGGCCCTGCCGCGTCGCGCCGGACGGCCTCAGAAAGCCCAGAGACGTGAACCGGCCGCGCGCAAGAAACCATCTGCGACCACAAGGAAAGAACCGGCTCGCACCGTCTCCAAGGAGACGGAAACCCCAAAACGACCGCAAAGGAGCCCCAGCCGTGAGCCGGACGCTGATCCTCGTCAAGCCTGACGCCTTCGAGCGCGCCCTGACCGGCGAGGTGATCGCCCGCTTCGAGCGCAAGGGACTCCGCATCAAGGCCCTGAAGCTGATGCAGGCCGACGAGGCGATCGCCAACGAGCACTACGCCGAGCATTCCGAGAAGCCGTTCTTCGGCGAGCTGGTCAGCTTCATCACCGGTGGCCCACTCGTGGCGATGGTGCTCGAGGGGCAGGAAGCCGTTGCCGCCGCCCGCCAGCTGATCGGGGCCACCAACCCGGTCGAGGCCGCCCCCGGCTCGATCCGCGGCGACTTCGCCCTCGAGGTCACCTTCAACATGGTCCACGGCTCCGACTCCGACGAGTCCGCCGAGCGCGAGATCGGGATCTGGTTCCCAGAGCTGCTGAGTATCTCGCATCCGGCTCTCCTCAGCGCCGGGAGATCCTGCAAAAGCTCGGGATCGAATTCGAGGTCGTCGTGCCCGATGTCGAGGAACTTACGGGTGGGAACCCGGAGATCGAAGTCCTCGAAAACGCCCGCCTCAAGGCCGAGGCGGTGGAGAGGGATGGCCTGGTCATCGCTTGCGATACCGATGTCGTCGTCGACGGCCGCGCTCTCGGAAAGCCGGGAGACGAGGCGGAGGCGCGGCGAGTATCTGGAACTGCTGTCGGGGCGGGCCCATGAGGTGCTGAGCGGGCTGGTGGTGCTCGCCGATGGGGAGGAGCGCAGTGGGCTGGAGCGGACGACTGTCGTGTTCAAGGAGCTGGACGAGGCGGCGAAGGAGCGGTACGTGCGGTTCGGGGAGTGGCGGGGGCGGTCGGGCGGGTACGCGATCCAGACGCTCGGGTCGACCCTGGTGGAGCGGGTCGAGGGGAGCATCTCCAACGTGGTCGGCCTGCCGGTGGGGCTGCTGTTCGAGCTGGCGCCCGAGCTGTTCGAGGGCTGATACCCGGGCCGGGTCCGATCGGCCCGGCCCGGGTGACTGGATCAGCCCCGCAGGGAGAGCGCCTCCTCCTGGTGTTGGAGGAGGATGTCTGCGATCTCTGGGTCGAAGTGGGTGCCCCTGCCCTCGCGGATCGCCTCGGCTGTCTCTTCCGTCGACATCGCGGGCCGGTAGCTGCGGTCGCTGAGCAGGGCGTCGAAGACGTCGGCGACGGCGACGATCCGGCCCACCAGGGGAATGTCCTCGCCACTCAGCCCCTGCGGGTAGCCGCTGCCGTCGAACCACTCGTGGTGGGTGAGGGCGATCGTCGCCGCCATCCGCAGCAGTTCGCTCTCGGAGTCGGCGAGGATCTGGTGGCCGACCGTCGTGTGGCACTCCATCTGCTTGCGCTCCTCGGGGGTGAGCGGCCCCGGCTTGTGGAGGATCTCGTCCGGGGTGGCGATCTTGCCGACGTCGTGCATCGGCGCGGCGGCGCGCAGCAGCAGCACCTGCTCGGGATCGAGCCCCGATCGACTGCCCAGGAAGGCCGCGATCGAGGCCATCCGGTGGACGTGGCGCCCGGTCTCGCCGTCGTGCATCTCGATCGCCCTGGCCAGCCGCTCGACGGTCTCCTGGCGGGAGGAGCGCAGCTCCTCGATCGCCTGCTGCTGGGCCAGCGCCAGCTCGTCCCGGAAGTACTCCGCCCGTTTTTCCGCGCTCGCCAGCAGGGTCCGGCTGCGCGCCTTCTCCGCCATCTCCAGCTCGCGCCGGCGCAGGGCGTTCATCGTCGTGATCAGCAGCTGACCGGGCCAGAACGGCTTCACCAGGTAGCCGTGGGCGCCGAGCCGGAAGGTCGCTCCGCCACCTCGGGGTCGTCGACGCCGGTGACCAGGACCACCGCCGTCTCCGGGTGCTCCCGGGCGATCTCCTCGACCAGCACCAGCCCCGACTCGCCCGGCATCTGGATGTCGCAGAGCGCCAGGTGGAACCCGCGTCGGCGAGCTTCTCCCTGGCCTCGGCGACGCTGGTCGCGAACTCGCAGCCATACCGCTTCCCCAGCGTCCGCTCGACCAGCCGCAGCACCTCCGGGCGGTCGTCGACGGCCAGGATGCGCTCGGGTTGCGCCGGCTCGATCGTGTTGCGGGCCGCTGTCGTGCCCGCCTCGACATCGGCGGCGCTCCCGGGGCCGTCGGAGTCCAGCAGCGCTCGAACCGTCTCCAGGAGAGCCTTCGCGTTGAACGGCTTCTCGATGAAGGCCCTGCCATCGTCTTCGGCCAGCGCCCCCGGTGCCAGCACCTCGTGGCTGTAGCCGGACATGAAGACGACGTTCAGGCCTGGGCGGATCGACTCGATCTGCTCGACCATCTCGGGGCCGAGCATCTCGGGCATGATCACGTCGGTCAGCAGCAGGTCGATCGGCTGGTCGCGGCGCTTGCAGATCTCGACCGCCTCGACGCCGTTCGCGGTGCCGATCACCGAGTAGCCGGCCCTGCTGAGGATGCGCTCGGCCATCCGCCGCACGTCGGGCTCGTCCTCGACGACCAGGACGACCTCGCCGCGCCCGCCGCCGTCGCTCCGGCGTCGGGTTCGGCGTCGCTGGGCGTCGCCGACGTCGCCGGCAGGTGGATCTTGATCGTCGTGCCGCTGCCGGGCTCCGAGTAGACGTCGATCCGGCCGCCGGCCCCGGTGACGATCCCGTAGACGGTCGCCAGCCCCAAGCCCGGTGCCGTCGCTCTTCGTGGTGAAGAACGGCTCGAAGATCCGCTCCACCGTCTCCTCGTCCATCCCGATGCCGGTGTCGCTCACCTTGAGGCGGAGGTAGGGGCCAGGCTCGGTGTCGGGGTGCATCGAGGTGTACTCCTCGTCGAGCACCACGTTCTCGGCCTCGATCACCAGGCGGCCGCCGTCGGGCATCGCGTCGCGGGCGTTGACCGCGAGGTTGACCAGCACCTGCTCGATCTGGCTCGGATCGGCCTCGATCGGCGTGAGGTCGTCGTCGAAGTGACGCTCAGCTCGACCCGCTCGCCGAGCGCCCGTTGCAGCAGGTTCTCGAGCTCGGCGAACAGCTCGCCGAGGTCGAGGACCTCGGGCTTTACGACCTCGCGCCGGCTGAAGATCAGGAGCTGGCGGGTCAGCGCCGCGGCGCGCTCGGCCGCGCGGCGAATCTCTTCGACGTCCTGATGGGCCTGGGAGTCGGGGTCCAGCTCGTCGGCGACGAACTCGGCGTAGTTCATGATCACGCCGAGGATGTTGTTGAAGTCGTGGGCGATCCCGCCGGCGAGCTGGCCGACGCTCTCCAGCCGCCGCGCCCGGTCGAGCTGCAGCTGGAGCGCCTTCTCGCGCTCGCTCTCGGCCCGTTCGCTGATGTCGCGGACGGCCGCCGTCGCGACCATCCCCTGCTCGGTCGCGATGCCGGAGAGGCTGATCTCGGCCGGGAACTCGGTTCCGTCCTTGCGGGCCGCGAACAGCTCGATCCCGGCGCCCATCGGCCGCGTCCCCGGCTCGTTGAAGTAGTCCGCCCGGTAGCCGGGGTGGATCTTGCGGAAGCGCCGCGGCACGAGGATCTCGACCGGCCGGCCGATCAGCTCGTCCCGCCCGTAGCCGAACAGCTCCTCGGCGTGCCGGTTTGCCAGGACGATCTCGCCCTTCCGGCCGACCCCGACGATCGCGTCGGGCACGAACTCAAGGAACTGCTCGAAAGTCGAGCCGGCTCCTTCTGGTCTGGCTATCCCTGTCGCGCGTGTCACCGGTCACTCTGCCCGGTTTTGCGGGGCTTTTATCACTCCAGTATTTTTGACTATACGCCCCGGGTCGCGGAAGCGCCAGTGTCCCAACCCGCGGTTTTGGGATGATTCGCCCGCAAGACTTCACCCACGCATGGGCATATTCAGCTACCTGACCAGACTCGGCAGCCGCGACATGGCGGTCGATCTCGGAACCGCCAACACCCTGGTCTACGTGCGTGGCCGCGGCATCGTCCTCTCCGAGCCCTCGGTGGTGGCGATCGACACCCGCAACGGCCAGGTCCACGCGGTCGGGGTCGAGGCGAAGCGGATGCTGGGGCGCACCCCGGGCACGATCACCGCGATCCGCCCGCTCAAGGACGGGGTGATCGCCGACTTCGACATCACCGAGCAGATGCTGCGCCACTTCATCAAGCGGGTGCACTCGAACCGCTTCGCCCACCCGCGCGTCGTCGTCTGCGTCCCCTCCGGGGTGACCGGGGTGGAGAAGCGGGCGGTCGAGGAGGCCTGTCTCTCGGCCGGCGCCCGCAAGGCCTACCTGATCGAGGAGCCGATGGCGGCCGCGATCGGGGCGGGCCTCCCGGTCGCCGAGCCGACCGGCTCGCTGATCGTCGACGTCGGCGGCGGCACCACCGAGGTCGCGGTGATCTCGCTCGGCGGGATCGTCGTCTCGCAGTCGATCCGAGTCGGCGGCGACGAGTTGGACGAGGCGATCGTCAACCACTGCAAGCACGAGTACAAGCTGGCGATCGGCACCCAGACCGCGGAGGAGGTGAAGCTCGAGGCCGGCTCGGCCTCGGCGCTTCCCGAGGAGGTGCGCGCCGAGATTCGCGGCCGCGACCTCGTCTCCGGGTTGCCGAAGACGATCACGCTGTCCTCGGAGGAGGTGCGGGAGGCGCTCGACGAGCCGGTCGGGCACATCGTCGACGCGGTCAAGGACACCCTGGACCGCACGCCGCCGGAGCTGGCGGGCGACATCATGGACCGCGGAATCACGCTGGCCGGGGGAGGCGCGCTGCTGCAAGGACTCGAACAGCGCCTGCGCGACGAGTGCCAGATGCCCTGCCAACTGGCAGAGTCACCGCTTACGTGTGTGGCGGTCGGGTCGGGCATCTCGCTGGAGGAGTTCGAGGCGATTCACCGCGCCAGCAAGAATTCGGGAGCGAGGCGCTTTGCTTAGCCACCGCTCAGAACAAGCTGCAAACTTAGGGCTCCACTGTGTACCGAAAGCAAGTACGCCGCCGTAGAGCGGTCCTCGCACTCCTCGTAATCGGCTCGTTCGCGTTGCTGACGTTCACCTACGGGCACAGCTCGGGTGGCCTGCAGCGCGGCGTCAGCGCGATCTTCAGCCCGCTCCAGACGGTGGCGGACCGGGCGCTGAAGCCCGCCCGCGACCTCGTCAACTGGTTCGACCGGACCTTCGACGCGCGCGGCGAGAACAGCCGGCTCAGGTCGCAGCTGGACGCACTGCGTCACAAGGTCGCGGCCGGCGAGGCGGCGAGCGCCGAGAACGTCCAGCTGCGCAAGCTGCTGAACCTGCCCGTCCCCACCGGATACCACCGCGTCGCGGGACGGGTGATCGCCCGCTCGCCGACGATCTGGTACTCGACCGTGACGATCGACGCCGGCAGCGGCGACGGGGTCCATGTCGACGACCCGGTCGTCAACGGCGACGGCCTGATCGGGCGGGTGACCTCGGTGAACGGCGGCTCCTCGCAGGTGACCCTGATCACCGATCACACCAGCGCCGTCTCCGCCGAGGTGGTGCCGCAGGGGGTGCAGGGGTTGATCAGGCCCGACGTCGGCAACCCCGAGGACCTCGTCCTCGACTTCATCGACTCGAGCAGGCGCGTGCACCGGGGCGAGACCGTCGTCACCGCCGGCTGGCGGGCCCAGGGGCTGGGGGCCTCCCTGTTCCCCCACGGGATCCCCGTGGGCAGCGTCACCGACGCCTCGATCGTCGCGCAGGAGGCCAGCCAGCAGGTCCACCTGCGCCCCTTCGCCGACCTGCGCAACCTCGATCTCGTCGAGGTGCTGACCGGGGGCTCGCGCGGATGATCGTCACGCCGAAGATCCTCGCCCGCCTCGTCGCGATCGTGATCGCCGGGGTGGTCCTCCAGCTCTCCTTCTTCTCGCGGGTCGCGGTCTTCCACGTCAGCCCCGACGTGCTGCCGGCGCTGGTCGTCTCGCTCGGCCTGCTCGGCGGCAGCATGACCGGGGCGGTGAGCGGCTTCTCGATCGGGTTCCTGGTCGACTGCCTGCTGGTCGAGGCGCTCGGCGCCACCTCCCTGGTGCTCCTGACGACCGGCTACCTCGCCGGCCTCTACCGCGAGCGCTTCGCGATCTCCAGCCGCTTCGTCGCGCCGCTGCTCTGCATGGGCCTGACCCTGTTCGCCGAGCTGATGTTCGCGGCGCTCCAGCTGGCGCTGGGGGTCGACGGCGCCCCCGTCAGCGGCCTGGTCGTTCGCGACATGGCGGTCAAGAGCATCTACGCCTTCTTCCTCGGCTGGCCGATCTACCTCGGCGTGCGGCGCGCGCTGCGCCCCGCTCTGGTCGAGGAGCAGGTGGTGCGGCGCCGCAAGCAGCCGACGGTCCTGGGAGCCTGAGCCGAGATGTACCTGCGCTCAGACGACAGGCGCCCTCAGATGAACAACGGCCTGGCGCTCCGCATCGCCGTGATCGGCGGCCTGGCACTCGTCCTCTTCGCGGTCATCTTCTTCCGCCTCTGGTACATGCAGGTGCTCTCCGGCGCCAAGTACCTGGCCGACGCGAACAACAACCGCACCCGCGAGATCCGCGTCACGGCCCCCCGCGGCGAGATTCTCGACCGCAACGGCAATGTGCTGGTCGAGAACCGCACCAGCCTGGCGCTTCAGGTCAACTCGCAGAAGCTTCCGGCCCGCCCGGCCGCCCGGCGGTCCGAGCTGGCCAGGCTTGGCTCGATGGCGCACATGAGCCCGCGCCAGGTGCGACGAACGATGCGCCGGGAGCTGCGAATCGACCCGAGCGCGCCGGTGACGCTTCGCCGCGACGTCGGCTTCCACCTCGTTTACTACCTGCAGGAGAACCAGGACCGCTTCCCCGGAGCCCAGGTCCAGCGCGTCTTCGTGCGGCGCTATCCGGATGGGAACCTTGCAGCCCACCTGTTCGGCAACGTCGGCGAGATCGACCCCAAGGAGCTGAAGGAGCCGCGCTACCGCGGGGTTCAGTCGGGCGATGAGATCGGCAAAGCCGGAGTCGAGTACGCCTACGACCGCTACCTGCGGGGCACTGCCGGCGCAACCAGGATCCAGGTCAACGCGCTCGGCCAGCCGACCCCGCACGGGCGGCTGGTCTCCAAGCCGCCGGTGCCGGGCGACAGCCTGCGGCTGACTATCCGCTCGGACGTGCAGGCGGCCGGCGAGGCGGCCCTTGCCGCCCAGGGCCTGCCGGGCGGGTTCGTGACTATGAACGTCCACAACGGCCAGATCCTCGGGCTCGGCTCCTATCCCACCTTCGACCCCTCGATCTTCACCCACCCGATCTCCAATGCGACCTACAAGTCGCTCACCTCCGACGCGACCAGCGCGCCGCTCTTCGATCGCGCGATCCAGGGGCTCTACCCAACCGGCTCGACCTTCAAGCTGATCACCGCGATGGCGGCGCTGAGCAGCGGCGTGATCACGCCGGACACGCCGATCACCGACAACGGCGGCTATACCGCCGGAGGGATCACCTTTCACAACGCAGGGGGCGCCGCCTATGGCACCCTCAGCCTGGTCTCCGCGCTGCAGGTATCGGACGACGTCTTCTTCTACACGCTGGGAGCCCGCATGAACGGGACACCGGCGTTGCAGAGGTGGGGGCACATGCTGGGGATCGGGCGTCCGACCGGGATCGACCTCCCCGGTGCGGCGACCGGCCTGCTGCCGACTCCGAGCTGGCGCGACCGCCTCTACAAGAAGGGGCTGACCGACCGCCCCTGGTCGGTGGGCGACAACATTCTGCTCGCCACCGGCCAGGGCGACCTGCAGACCAACCCTCTGCAGATGGCGATCGCCTACGCCACGCTCGGCAATGGCGGCACCGTGGTCACCCCGCACGTCGGGATGCAGGTCGACGACGCCGCCGGCCGCGTCGTGCGAGAGTTCGATCCGCCGCCGCAGCGCCACGTTCACGTCGACCCGACGTACCGAGCTGCAATCCTCACGGGGCTGCACGAGGCCGCGCAGGCTCCCGGAGGAACGTCCTACGCTGTGTTCGGCGGCTTCCCAGTGCAGGTTGCCGGCAAGACCGGCACCGCTCAGCGCGACCTGCACCCCGACCAGTCCTGGTACATCGTGCTCGCTCCCTACCCGAACCCGCAGATCGTCACCGCCGTCACCATCGAGGGCGGCGGCTTCGGCGCGCAGGCGGCGGCGCCCGCCGCCGAGCAGATCCTCTCGGCCTACTTCGACAAGCACTCGACCGGCACCGCCGGCCCCAACGGGGGGAGCCCGGGCTGATGTACGCGACGCGCGCCCGCCAGGCTCACCCCGAGCCGTTCTCCACGCGGCCCGGCATCGCCGACCGCCTCGGGCTCTCCTACATGGACGGCGTGCTGGGACTCTCCGCCATCGCGCTGGCCGGCTTCAGCGTCTTCACGCTCGGTCAGGCTACGCTCGGCGATGTGCCCGGCAACCCCCACTACTACGTCGACCGCCAGGCGATCTACGGCGGGCTCGGCATCGTCGGGATGCTGCTGCTCGCCAGGGTCGACTACTCGCGCTTCCGCGAGCTGCGGGTCGGCGTCTACACCTTCCTCTGCGTGAGCGTCTCGATGGTCTTCCTGTTCGGCTTTGCGGCGCGCGGCTCACGGCGCGCCTTCGACCTGCCGTTCTTCAGTTTCCAGCCATCGGAGCTCGGCAAGCTCCTGCTCGTGCTTGCGCTTGCCGGGTTCGTGATCGATGGCGCCAGGCGGGGCTCTCCGAGGCAGCGCACGGTGCGCTGCCTCTGCCTCGGCCTGGCACCGGCTGCTCTCGTCTTCCTGCAGCCCGACCTCGGCACCTCCCTGGTGTTCGCGGTCGCAACACTCGCCGTGATGTACTTCGGAGGCGTCCGCTGGACGCACTTCGCGGTGATCGGCGGTGCCCTCGTCGCACTCGTGACACTGGTCCTGGTGGTGGCGCCCGCAGTTGGGACGCCAGTGCTGAAGGGCTACCAGGAGCAGAGGCTCACCTCTTTCCTGCACCCCAGCCAGGACCCGCGCGACGCGGGCTATCAGCAGCATCAGGCCTTGATCGCCATCGGCTCCGGGGAGAAGACCGGGCGTGGCAATCAGGCCACCCAGACGCGGCTCGACTTTGTCCCTGAGCGGCACACCGACTTCATCTTTGCGGTGATCGGTGAGCGCTATGGATTCTTGGGAGCCGCGCTCGTCCTGTCCCTCTACGCCCTGCTGATCTGGCGGGCGCTGCGGATTGTGACTCTCTCGAAGAACTCCTACGGAACCCTCGTGGCGGGCGGCATCGCCGTCATGCTGCTGTTCCAGGTCTTCGTCAACGTGGGGATGAGCCTCGGGATCATGCCGATCACCGGGATCCCCCTACCGCTGATGAGCTACGGAGGATCCTCCGTGCTCGCGACGTTCTTGGCGATCGGAGTTCTTCAGAGCATTCACATGCAAGCGCGGCTCAGCCAGAGAGGCAGGTTCGTCCGGTGATCCCCTCGAACGAGGGCCGGGCGGATGCGTACCAATCTGAACTGAGCTAACCGAATGAAAAAGACAATCCTGGTTTCCGCCGATCGCGGCGAGACCCGCGTGGCCGTCCTCGAGTCGAAGACGAAAGGCGGCAAGCAAGACGTGGCGGAGCTCTACATAGAGCGCCGCGGCCGGCGTTCCATCGTCGGCAACATCTACGAGGGGAAGGTCGACAACGTCCTTCCCGGCATGGAGGCCGCCTTCGTCGACATCGGCCTCGAGCGCAACGGCTTCCTGCACGTCGACGAGATCGTCCTGCCGAACGGCGAGCAGGCCCCGAAGCGCGGCCGCGGCACGGGCCGGCGCATCGACGAGCTGATCAAACCCGGGCAGGAGATCGTCGTCCAGGTCGTCAAGGACCCGCTGAAGACGAAGGGCGCCCGGCTCTCGATGAACGTCTCGATCGCCGGCCGTTACCTGGTCTATGCGCCGCAGGGCAGCGGCGTCGGCGTCAGCCGCCGGCTGAGCGACTCCGAGCGCGACCGCCTGCGCAAGATGGTCGATCGCACCTACAAGGGCCCGGGCGGGCTGATCGTCCGCACCGCGGCGCACGGGGCGAAGAAATCGGACTTCGTGCGGGAGGTCGGCTATCTGCACAAGCTCAACGACGTGCTGCAGCGGCGCGCCGCCGAGGTCAAGGCGCCCGACCTGATCTTCCAGGAGGCCGACCTCCCGGTGCGGGTGCTGCGCGACGTCTTCCTGGTCGACTTCGAGAAGGCGATCATCGACTCCCAGAAGCAGTTCGACCGGGTCACCTCCTTCTTCCAGCGCACCGCGCCGGAGCTGGTCGGCGGGGTCGAGCTGTACGAGGGCAAGAAGCCCCTGTTCGAGAAATGGGGGATCGACAAGGAGATCGAGTCGACGCTGAACCGGCGGGTCGACCTTCCCTCCGGCGGCTACCTGATCATCGACTACGCCGAGGCGCTGACCGTGATCGACGTCAACAGCGGCAGCTTCACCGGCCGCGGCAAAGGCGGCCTCGAGGAGACGATCACCAGGGTCAACACCGAGGCCGCGGATGAGGTGGTCCGCCAGCTGCGGCTGCGCGACATCGGCGGGATCATCGTCATCGACTTCATCGACATGGCGCATGCCCGCAACCGCGACAAAGTGCTGAAAACGCTGCGCAAAGCGCTCGACGCCGACAAGTCGAAGAGCTACGTGGTCGAGGTCTCGCCGCTGGGGCTGGTCGAGATGACCCGCCAGAACGTCACCGACGGGGTGCGCGAGATCCTCACGGGGCCCTGCCCGACCTGCGCGGGCGAAGGCGTCGTCCTCTCCGCCGAGACGGTGGCGCTGGAGGGGCTGCGCAAGCTGCGCGACGTCGCCGCCGAGAACCCGGAGCCGGATGCCTTCCTGCTGAGGGTCAATCCGAAGGTGGCGGCGGAGCTGATCGACCCCGACAGCGGGCTGGCCGAGCTGGAGGCCGAGACCGGCAAGCAGTTCCACTTCGAGGGCGGCGACGCGCTCTCGATCGAGACCTTCGACCTGGTCGAGTCGGGCAGCCGCGAGAAGATCGAGGAGCGGGCGCTGCCCTTCAAGGTCGGCGAGGAGGTGCTGGTCAAGATCGACGAGCCGCACATGTACAACGCCGACGACGCGGTCGCCCGGGTCGACTCCTACATCGTCAGCGTCACCGGCGGCGGGCGGTTCGTGGGCGAGCGCAAGCTGGTGCGGATCGAACGGGTCGAGCGCTCCGCCGCGGTCGCCTCGCTGCCGGGGGTGGAGCCGAGCAACGAGGCCGGCGAAGATGGGGATGACGGCGAGGAGCTAGAATCCGCCGCCTCGCGCAGGAGCCCTCGTGGCCGCAGAGGCGGTCGCGGGCGGTCGCGCTCCACCCAGGGCAGCAAGGAATAGACATGTACGCAGTGGTCGAAACCGGAGGCAAGCAGTACAAGGTCGAGAAGGGCACCTCGCTGCTCGTCGACCGCCTCAGCGCGAAAGAGGGGGAGAAGGTTTCCCTTCGCCCGGTGATGTTCCGCGACAAAGAGGTGATCGCCGAGCCCAAGGAGCTGGAGAAGGTCAAGGTCGAGGCGACCGTCGCCGAGCACCTGCGCGGCCCGAAGATCAAGGTCTTCAAATACAAGCCGAAGAAGGGCTACCGCCGCCGCGCCGGGCACCGCTCGGAGCTGACCAAGCTCGAGGTGACCGGAATCAAAATGACAGGGGGCAAACGTGGCTCATAAGAAGGGGCTCGGCTCCAGCCGCAACGGGCGCGACTCCAACCCCAAGATGCTCGGGGTCAAGGTCTTCGCCGGGCAGAAGGTCTCCGGTGGCGAGATCATCGTCCGGCAGCGCGGGACCCGGTTCTGGCCCGGTGAGGGCACGGGCCTCGGCCGCGATCACACGATCTTCGCGACGCAGGCGGGGGTCGTGCAGTTCAAGCCGTCGCGGCGCGGTCGGACGATCCGCGTTCTTCAGGACTAGGACCAAGCGGGGAGGGGGTGGGGGTGCCTCCTGCGCGCTGGGTTTTTCGCCTTTAAGTGCGCTGTCTCTCGCTGAGTGGTCGGTGCGAAAAACAGGACGCCGCGCGCAGGAGGCACCCCCGACCCCCTTGCCTGGCCCATACCCTCTACCCGAGATGTACGACAAGGCGAAGATCTGGGTCGAGGGCGGGGCCGGGGGGAATGGGTGCATGAGTTTCCGGAGGGAGGCTCATGTGCCGAAGGGCGGGCCCGACGGGGGAGATGGTGGACACGGTGGTGATGTCGTGCTCGTTTGCGATGCGTCGCGGCGGGATCTGGGGGCGCTGCGGGGGAGCAAGCACTTTCGGGCCGGGCGGGGGCGGCATGGCGAGGGATCGAACCGGCATGGGGCTCGGGGGGAGGACCAGGTGATTCCGGTGGCTCCCGGGACTCAGGCCGTCGCCGTCGACGACAGCACGATCGATCTGGTTGCGCCGGGCCAGCGAGCGATCGTCGCCCATGGCGGACGCGGGGGGCATGGGAACAAGCGGTTCGCCACCTCTACGCGGCAGGCCCCTCGGTTTGCCGAGACGGGGACCAAGGGCGAGTCGGGGTGGATCGAGCTGCGGCTGAAGCTGCTCGCCGACATCGGGTTGATCGGCCTGCCAAACGCCGGGAAGTCCTCGTTGCTGAGTCGGTTGACGAGGGCGGCGCCAAAGGTGGCCGACTACCCGTTCACGACGTTGGAGCCGGTGCTGGGGACGATCGACGGGGAGGACCGCCAGGCGGTGCTGGCCGACATCCCGGGGTTGATCGAGGGAGCGGCGGACGGCGCCGGGCTGGGGCACGAGTTCCTCGCGCACGTGGAGCGCTGCGCGATGCTGGTCCATCTCGTCGACCTGGCCCCGCTGGAGGGCGATCCGGTCGCGAACCACGAGGCCGTGCGGAACGAGCTCTCCTTCTACGGCGCCGGGCTGGACCTGCTTCCGGAGCTGGTCGTCCTCTCCAAGCGCGACCTGATCGAGGAGGCGAAGGTCGAGGAGGCGGTGGAGGAGTGGCGCGAGTGGCTCGGCGATCGCGCCCTCGGCGTGCTTGCCGTCTCTTCGGCTACGGGAGAGGGACTGGACGAGCTGCGACGCCGCATCCTCGCCGAGGTCCCCGAGATCCCGGAGGCGAGGGCCGAAGGGCCGGTCGAGCCCGCCGAGTTCGAGGCCGAGCACCGGGTCTACCGCCCGGCCGGCGAGGGCGGCTTCTGGGTCGAGTCCGAGGGAGAAGGGGCCTTCCGGGTGGTCGGTCGCGGCGTCGAGCTGCTGTTCGAGCGCCACGATCTCTCCAATGAGGAGGCGCTGGGCTACCTGGAGCAGAGGCTCAAAGAGATCGGCGTGATCGCGGCGCTGAAGAGGGCCGGCTTCGAGCCGGGCGACGAGGTGCGGATCGGCGAGGAGGTCTTCGAACTGGACCCCGCTTCCTAGACTGCGGGAACCATGACTCTGGTCGTCAAGCTCGGATCCTCGATCGTCGCCGCCGACGATGGCGAGCTGCGCGTCGACGTGCTCGACTCCGTCTGCGCGCAGGTCGCGGCGCTGGAGCAGGGCGGCGAGCGTGTGGCGATGGTCACCTCCGGGGCGATCGCGCGGGGGATGCGGCTGATGGAGCTGCCGGCACGCCCGCGGGCGATGGACGAGCTTCAGGCCGCCTCGGCGATCGGCCAGGGCGATCTCTTCCGCGCCTACGAGAGCCGGCTGGCCGAGCACGGCACGCGTGCCGCCCAGGTGCTGCTGACCGCCGCCGACATCGCCGCCCGCACCAACTACCTCAACGCCCGCCAGACGCTGCGGCGGCTGATCGCGTGGGGCGTGGTCCCGGTCGTCAACGAGAACGACACCACGGCGACCGACGAGATCACCTTCGGCGACAACGACTTCCTCGCCGCCCAGGTGGCGGTCCTGCTCGATGCCCGACTCCTCGTCCTCCTCACCGACATCGACGGCCTCCACACCGCCGACCCCCGCACCCGATGCCGATGCCGAGCTGATCGCCGAGGTCGCCGACTTCGCCGAGCTGAAAGGGCTGGAGATCGGCGACCGCACCTCGGCCTTCGGCTCCGGCGGCATGCGAAGCAAGGTAGCCGCCGCCGAGATGGCGAGCGAGGCCGGAATCCCCGCGGTGATCTGCAACGGCACCTCAGACGGCACGCTGGCCATGGCTGCGGGCGGCGATGCCGTGGGCACCCGCTTCGCCGCGCAGCCGTCGAAGGCATCCAGCTTCAAGCTCTGGCTCAAGTACGCGAAGCCGTCCCACGGCATGCTAGCCGTGGACGCCGGAGCGGCCCGCGTGCTTCAAGAAAGCGGCTCGAGCCTCCTGCCGGTTGGCATCACAAGCGTCGAGGGCGACTTCGACGCAGGCGACGCTGTCGAAGTCACCGCCAACGGCTCGGTGATCGGCAAGGGCATCGCCGACTACTCGGCAACTGAACTCACTCGCGTCATCGGCATGAAGAGCGAGCAGGTCAGAGAGCTGCTTCCGCATGCGGCGGATGAAGTGATTCATCGCGACCGCTTCGTGCTCCTGTAGGTCCCTGCCAGCTACCTTTAGTCGCATATGGCAGTGACGACGACCACCGTCGCGGAGACCTGCGCCGCGGCGCAGCGGGCGGCGCGCGGCTGGCGCCGCATCGACCGAGGCTAAGAACGCCGCGCTGGAGGCGACCGCGCGGCTGTTGGGCGAGCGGACCGCCGAGATCCTCGAGGCGAACGCCGCCGATCTGGCCGACGAGCGGGCCGCGGGGCTGACCGAGGCGCTGCGGGACCGGCTGACGCTGACGCGAGGAGCGGGTTGCGGCGATGGCCGAGGGGGTGCGGGCGATCGTGGCGCTGCCCGACCCGATCGGCGAGGAGCTGGAGCACCGCAACGCTGGCGAGCGGGCTCGATTTGCGCAAGGTCCGGGTGCCGCTCGGAGTGGTCGCGGTGGTCTACGAGGCGCGGCCCAACGTGACTATCGATTGCGCGGCGCTGACGATCAAGAGCGGCAACGCGATCGTGCTGCGCGGGTCCAGCTATGCGGAGCGCTCGAACGGGGCGCTGGCGGCGATCGTCCGCGAGGCGCTCGCCGAGGCGGGGCTGCCCGAGGACGCGGTGCTGCTGCTGGCCGGCGGTGGGCGCGAGGACCTGGCCGAGTTGGCTACCCAGGACGGATCTGGTCGACCTGCTGATTCCCGCGTGGCGGGGAAGGGCTGAAGGCCGCGCTGAAGGACGGTCGCGACCGTGCCGGTGATGTACGCGGCGGCCGGCAACTGCCACGTCTACGTCCACTCCGACGCCGACCTCGAGATGGCGCGGCGGATCGCCTTCAACGCGAAGGTGCAGCGGCCCGGGGTCTGCAACGCGGCGGAGACGCTGCTCGTCAACGCCGAGGTCGCGGCGAGCTTCCTGCCCGCGGCGCTCGCCGAGCTTCGCGACGCCGGGGTCGAGCTGGTCGGCGACGAGCGGGCGCGGGAGCTTGCCGGGGACGTCGAGGTCGGCGCCGCCACCGCCGAGGACTGGGGGACCGAGTACCTCGACCTGAAGATGGTGGTCGGGGTGGTCGACTCCCTCGACGAGGCGGTCGATCACGTCAACGGCCACGGCACCGGCCACTCGGAGGCGATCGTCACCTCGTCCGAGGACGCCTCCGCGCGGTTCGCCGCCGGAGTCGACGCGGCCGTCGTCTACACCAACGCCTCGACCCGCTTCACCGACGGCTTCGAGTTCGGGATGGGGGCCGAGATCGGCAACTCGACCCAGAAGCTGCACGCCCGCGGCCCGATCGGGCTGCGCGAGCTGACGACCTTCAAGTACGTCGTGCACGGCGACGGCCAGGTGCGTGAGTAGCGCGTCCGACGCGGCCGGCATCGGCGTTCTCGGCTCGGCGTTCAACCCGCCGCACCTCGGCCACCTGGCGCTTGCCCAGGAGGCGCTCTGGCAGCTCGGGCTCAGCGAGGTGGTTCTCGTCCCGACCGGCCAGGCGCCGCACAAGCGGATCGCTCGACGACCCGGGGCGCGAGCTGCGGCTGGCGATGACCCGGCTGGCCGCCGCCGACGACCCGCGCTTCTCCGTCTCCACCCTGGAGGTCGGCCGCGAGGGACCGTCCTACACCTATGAGACGTTGGAGCTGCTTGCGCGGGAGAGGGGCGACACGGAGCTGGTGTTCGTGATGGGGGCGGACGCCGCGGTGGGATTGGAGAGTTGGTGCAAGCCGGAGCGGGTGGTCGAGCTGGCGCGGCTGGCGGTGGCGCGGCGGGCGGGCATCTCCGACACCGAGGTCGCCGCGGTGCTGCGCAGCCTCGGCGCCGAAAGGCGGGCGACGATGCTGGAGATGCCGCAGTTCGGCGTCTCCTCCTCCGCGGTGCGCGAGCGGGCGGCGGCGGGGCGGCCGCTGCGTTACCTGGTCCCCGAGCCGGTGGCCAGGTTCATCGAGGAGAAGGGGATCTACTCATGACGAGCGAGCTGGGATCGGAGGGGCTGGCGCGGCGGCTGGCCGAGCTTGCCGACTCCAAACAGGCCGCCGACATCGTCGTCCTCGACATGCGCGGCCTCGTCTCCTACACCGACTTCCTGGCGATCTGCACGGCGCGCAACGAGCGTCAGGCGCGGGCGATCGTCGACGAGGTGAAGTTGCGGGTGAAGCGCGAGGAGGGCCTGCTGCCCGGTGGGACGGAGGGAGAGGGGGCGGCCGGCTGGATCGTCGTCGACTACCTCGACTGCGTCCTGCACGTCTTCACACCCGAGGCGCGGGAGCGCTACCAGCTTGAAGACCTGTGGCGAGAGGCGCCGCGCCTGGAGCTGGAGCTGGACGAGGCCGAAGCATCGCCCGCCGCGAGCGCCTGACGCGCCCGATTCGAACACCAGTTCGACCCGGGGCGTGTGTCACGAAATGCCGTCCGAAGGGGCCCTTACGGTGCCGCGCATGGGTAGCTTCAAGAGGGTTCTCCTCGGCTACCGCCGCCCCGAAGTGGACGCGGCAATTTCCGCACGGGACATCCGGATCGGCGAGCTGGAGCGACAGCTTGCGGCCGCGGCGGAGCTGGAGCGGGAGTTGTCGTCCCTGTCGGGCATGGTGATCGAGCGGGAGCGGGAGATCCGCGGCCTGCACGAGCAGCTGCGCGAGGCGGGCGAGCGCTACGACCGCAGCGTCGCCTCGCTGGAATCGGTTTCGGCGCGGCTGGAGGAGATCCAGGCGCAGGCGCGCGGCCAGGCGACGCGGATCCGGATGAAGGCGCTCCGCGACGCGGTCGAGGTCGGCCGCAAGGCGCAGGAGCTGGCCGGGGCGGCCGAGGCGCAACCGGCGGCGAGCGGCGGGGAGCCCGGTGAGAACGGCAACGGCCATCTGGGCGGTGGCCTCCAGGGCCTCTTCGAGGGCCTGGTCAAAGTGGAGATCGGCCCGTTCGACGACTTCGCCCAGCTGGTCGGCTTCGAGGACGCCGCCGAGCAGATCGGCGCCACCTCGGAGATCTCGGTCGAGCGCTTCTCCGAGGGCCGCGCCACCCTCTCGATGCGCCTCAACGAGCCGGTGGAGCTCCTCCGCGAGCTGGAAGAGCGCTCCCCGCTGGACTTCCGCGTCCGCCACACGGCAGCGCGACAGCCTCATCCTCGACGTCGACGAGGACCAGGGCCCCGAGCAGCAAGCCGCGTAGCGCTGTCAAACGTCACGCATTTGTTGCACTTTTGTCACGTTTGAGCCTTGCTTTGGCTCGGTGGGTATACGAACATACGTTCGTGATCGAGCCGAGTCAGTGCTGCGGGGAAGCCGCGTTAAACTGGGCGAGCCAACCAGGGGCTGTAGCTCAGCTGGAAGAGCGTCGCGCTGGCAGCGCGAAGGTCAGGGGTTCGAGCCCCCTCAGCTCCACTAACCCGTCGCCCTCCGGGATTCGCCGATGAGTCCCCAGTCACCGCGCCGCGAGGACGAGGTCGTCCAGTCGGCGGTTCTCTCTCTGGTATTGGCGCTGCATCACGATCAGCTCACGCTGGTCGAGTTGATCCGCGAGATGGTCATCGATCCGGAGAACTTCGCCGAGCGCGACGCGGTCGAGCGGGCGGTGCGCGATCTGGTCGGGGCCGGTCTCCTGCGCCGCAGCGGCGAGCTGGTGCTGCCGACTCGGGCTGCCGTTCATTTTCACCGGCTCGAGGTCTGCTGACGGGCTGTCACCATGCCTCAAACCGACCCGGAGCCCTGCCGATGAGTCAGCGATGAGCGCCAACCAGCACGTCTTCTCGCACGGCGTGCGGGACACGCGGGCCACCTTCGAGGCCTGGAACGACCGGCCCTGGCCGGTGCTGCGGGGTTGGCTGGCGCTGAGCCTGGCGATCGCCCTCACCCTGCTCGGCGCGGTCTGGGTTCGTCGCCGGGCTGCTGACGCCCGACCTCACGCCGATCCACCTGCCGGGGCTGACCGCGCCGACACGCCCCGCCGACCTGCTGCCGATCCTCTACCGCAACTCGCTCGTGCTGGCGCTGCACGCCACCGCCTGCGTCGCCGGCTTCATCGCCGGCGCCTCGATGCCGATCGCCGCCGCCCAGCGCACCGGCTTCTCCCGCTGGGTCCACGTCAAGGCGGGCGAGCTGGCGATCCTCTTCGTCTGCGCCGTCACCCTCTTCTCCCTCTCCACCCAGGCGCTCTACCTCGGCTTCCAGGGATCGACCATCGCCTTCCAGCTCCACATCTCCCGCGCCGCGCTCATCCTCAGCGTCCTCCCGCACGCACTCCCCGAGCTGACCGCCCTCTTCCTCCCGCTGGCGGCCTGGCTGATCGCCAGCCGCCGCGGCCAGTGGAACCAGCTCCTCGCCGCGACGTTCATCACCGTCGCGCTGGCGATCCCGACCCTCGTCGTCGCGGCGACGATCGAGGTCTACGTCTGGCCCCACATACTCCGGGCCCTCTCGCCTGCCTTCTGAAAAGATCGCCGTTCGATGAGCGGCTACGACCCGAAGGCGATCGAGAGCAAGTGGCAGCAGGTCTGGGCTGAGGAGAAGACCTGGGAGGTCGCCAACCCCGGGCAGCCCGGCTTCGAAGGCTCCAAGCCGAAGTCCTACGTGCTCGAGATGCTGCCCTACCCCTCCGGCGAGCCCCACGTCGGCCACCTCAAGTGCTACGCGGTCGGCGACGCGATCGCCCACTTCCGGCGCCGCCACGGCTTCGAGGTGATCCACCCGATGGGCTACGACGCCTTCGGCCTGCCGGCCGAGAACAACGCGATCAAGACCGGGGAGCCGCCCCGCGAGGCGACCGAGCGCTCGATCGACTCCTTCCGCCGCCAGTTCCGCGAGTGGGGGATCTCGATCGACTGGTCGCGGGAGCTGGGCACCCACACGCCCGAGTACTACCGCTGGACCCAGTGGATCTTCCTGCGGCTGCTCGAGCGCGGGCTCGCCTACCGCGCCGAGGCGCCGGTCCAGTGGTGCCCGAAGGACGCGACGGTGCTCGCCAACGAGCAGGTGGTCGACGGCCGCTGCGAGCGCTGCGGCACGCCGGTCGTGCAACGCAACCTCGAGCAGTGGTTCTTCCGGATCACCGAGTACGCCGAGCGCCTGCTCTCCGACTTCGACCTGCTCGAGTCCTGGCCCGAGCACGTGATCACCATGCAGCGCAACTGGATCGGGCGCTCGGAGGGAGCCGAGGTCGTCTTCCGCTGCGAGGAGCTCGACCTCGACTTCCCGGTCTTCACCACCCGCCCCGACACCCTGTTCGGCGCCACCTTCTTCGTCCTCGCCCCCGAGCACCCCGAGCTGGAGCGGCTGGTGGCCGGCACGCCGGCCGAGGAGCAGGTGCGCGAGTACGTCGACCAGGTCGCCCGCGAGTCGGCCGAGGAGCGCGGCGCCGAGGACCGTCCCAAGACCGGCGTGCCGCTCGGACGCAGCGTCGTCAACCCGGTAAACGGCGAGGAGATCCCGATGTTCGTCGCCGACTACGTGCTGATGGAGTACGGAACCGGGGCGATCATGGCCGTGCCCGGCCACGACACCCGGGACTTCGAGTTCGCCCGGGCCTTCGGCCTGCCGGTGAAGCGGGTGATCGAGGGGGTCGACCCCGAGGTCGCCCGCGACGACGACGGCCTTCCCTACCCCGGCGACGGCGCCATGGCCGGCTCGGGGCGCTTCGACGGCAAGGGCAACCGCGAGGCCTACGAGGAGATCGTCGAGTGGCTGTCCTCCGAGGGCCGCGGCCGCTCCGCGGTCAACTACCGGCTTCGCGACTGGCTGGTCTCCCGGCAGCGCTACTGGGGCGCCCCGATCCCGGTCGTCTACTGCGAGGAGTGCGGGATCGTCCCCGTTCCCGACGACCAACTCCCGGTCGAGCTGCCCGAGGTCGAGGACTACGCGCCACAGGGACGCAGCCCGCTGGCCGCGGCCGAGGACTGGGTCGCCATCGAGTGCCCCCGTTGCGGCGCGCCGGCCCGCCGCGAGACCGACACCATGGACACCTTCGTCGACTCCTCCTGGTACTTCATCCGCTACCTCGACCCGCGCAACGAGGCGGCCGCCTGGGACCGCGCAGCGGCCGACCACTGGCTCCCCGTCGACCAGTACATCGGCGGCGTCGAGCACGCGATCCTGCACCTCATGTACGCGCGCTTCTTCACCAAGGCGCTCGCCGACATCGGTCAGCTCGACGTGCAGGAGCCGTTCGCCAACCTCTTCGCCCAGGGGATGATCACCCGCGACGGGGCGAAGATGTCGAAGTCGAAGGGCAACACCGTCAGCCCGGCGGAGTACGTGGAGCGATACGGCGCCGACACCGCCCGCACCTACGTCTGCTTCATGGGCCCGCCCGAGCGCGGCGGGGACTGGTCCGACGAAGGCGTGGAGGGTGTCAATCGCTTCCTCTCGCGGCTGTGGCGGCTCTGCGAGGAGGTCGAGGAGAAGGGAGCGGCGGAGGCCGACGCCTCCACGGCGACGCGGAGAGGGTCGCGCCCTGCTCGCCAAGGCCCACTGGGCGATCGACAAGGTGACCCGGGACTTCCAGCGTGGCTTCCAGTTCAACACCGCGATCGCCGCGGCGATGGAGCTGGTCAACGAGGCCTACCGGGTCAAGGACGGCCTCTACGGCGATCCGCCGGGCGCCGCGACGGTGCGCTTCGCAACCGCCACCGCCGCCTCGCTGATCTTCCCCTTCGCCCCGCACCTGGGCGCCGAGGTATGGGAGCGGCTGCACGGGGAGCGGGTCTGGGAGCAGCCGTGGCCCGAGGCCGACCCGGCGATGCTGGCGAGCGACACGGTGACGCTGGTCGTCCAGGTCAACGGCAAGCTGCGCGATCGGATCGAGGCGGCCGCCGACGCGTCCCGCGAGGAGCTGCTGCGCCTCGCCCGCGAGAGCGAGAAGGTGGGCAGGCACCTGGACGGCAAGGAGGTCGTCAAGGAGGTCGTCGTGCCCGGCAAGCTGGTCAACCTCGTCGTCCGCTAGGCGCCGCAAACCGGGCTTTCACGGCCTAGGGCAGACTTTCTGGTACAAAGCGCCCGTGCTCGTCAGGCGCCTCGACGAAGCTCCCGTGGAGGAGTGGCATCGCCTTCGCTCCCACGTCCTCATGGACGCGGGCGAGCTGGGCTCTCGCAACATGTCGGTTACCTGGCTCGAGGTGCCGGCCGGAGCCGAGCAGACGCTGCGCTCCCACGAGGAGGCCGAGCAGGCCTACGTCGTCGTGCGAGGCTCGGGGACGATGTCGGTCGCCGGCGACACGCAGCGGGTTGGGGAGGGCGACCTGATCCTGGTTCCCCCGGCGACCGACCACTCGATCTCCAACGACGGCGACGCCGAGCTGGCCTTCGTCTCGGTGCAGTCGCCGCCGGTCTCCGTGGCGGAGCTCTACGGCGGTCAACTCGCCGAAGTCAACGGTTACGACGACGACGACGAGGATTTGTAGCTCAATCGTTTGATTCTGCGCGCCACTCGCGCGCCGCAGGGATGGACGCTTCGGGTCATGCCCGATGTCTCCCGCTCCCAGGTCGTCGTCTACGGGGCCGTCGCCGTCGCTCTGCTGCTCGTCGGCGCACGGGCGATCCGGGCCGAGGGGAGTAACGGCCCGTCGTACTCGTCGTCCTCTGCGCGGCGGCTCGTCGCATGACGGCGGCTTCAGCCTCGACAGCAGCGGGCAGGGCTCCGACGTCGTCGTCGACGTGACGGGGGCGGTTCAGCGGCCGGGCGTGTACAGGCTGCCGGCCGGGGCGCGGGTCACCGACGCGGTCGACCGCGCCGGCGGGGCGAGCGGGAATGCTGTGCTCGAGGCGGTCAACCTCGCCGCGCGCCTCGCCGACGGGCAGCAGATCGTCGTCCCCGAGCAGGGGCCGGGCGGCGCACCGGTCAGCGTCGTCGGTGCCGCCGTCAGGACGGCCCGATCAGCCTCGGCGCCGCGACCGCCGAGCAGCTCGACACGATCGACGGGATCGGGCCGGTCACCGCGCAGAAGATCGTCGAGTACCGCGACCAGCACGGCGGCCTCTCCTCGGTCGACCAGCTCGACCAGGTGAGCGGGATCGGGCCGGCGACGATGCAGTCCCTGCGGGCCCGGCTCCAGCCCTAGCGCCGGTGCCGCGCGACCGGCGCCCGACCCTGCCGGTCCTGCTCGGCGTGGCGGCGGTCGTGGCGATCGCGTTCCTCCACATGGACCGGATCCAGGCGCGCGCCGAGAGCGCGCTGGGCCGGGGGATGCCGGCTCGGGAGGCGGAGCTGGCGCGCGGCTTCGTGCTCGGCCAGGACGACGGGATCGACCCCCGGACGGTCGACGACTTCCGCCGCTCCGGGCTCAGCCACCTCCTGGCGGTGTCGGGGGAGAACGTGACGCTGCTGGCGCTGCTGGCGATGCCGGTGCTCGCCGCGCTTGGCATCCCACTCCGCGAACGCCTGCTCTGGGTCCTCGGCCTGATCGCCGTCTACGTGCCGCTGACCGGCGCCGGGCCCTCGATCCAGCGGGCCGGCGTGATGGGCGCGCTGGGAGTGCTGGCGACGCTGGCCGGGCGGCGGGCGTCGCGCTTCTACGCGCTGGCGATCGCCGCGATCGTGACGCTGGCGATCGACCCGCGGGTCGGCGCCGACGTCGGCTGGCAGCTCAGCTTCGCCGCCGTGGTGGGGATCCTCCTGCTCGCCACGCCGCTGCGGGAGGCGATCGCGGCGCGGATCGGCTCGCGCGGCTGGCGCCGCGCCCTCGCCGAGGGCGCGGCGGTGACGATCGCCGCGACGCTGGCCACCGCGCCGCTGATCGCCTATCGACTTCGGCACGGTCTCGACCGCGACCCTCGTCGCGAACCTGCTGGCGATGCCCGCGGTGGCGCCGGCGATGTGGCTGGGGATGGTCTCGGCCGCCGCCGGCCAGCTGCCCGGCTTCCCGGTCGAGGCCTTCAACGCCGTCAACGCGGTGCTGCTCGGCTACATCGCCCAGGTCGCGGCCTGGTGCGGGCGGCCGAGCTGGGCCTACGTCCACGTCCGGCTGAGCGGCGCCGGCCTGGTCGCCTCCTACGCCGCCCTCGCCGGCGGCGGTGGTCGTCGCCATCCGGCTCGCGCGCGCGCCGCCGGCGTCGCCGCGGCGCGGAGAGGCCTCGACCGACGGCGCCGGCAAGAGGCCGATCGCCACGAATCGGCCCTCGGCCCGGCGGCTCCTCGGCGGGGTCGTCGGGCTCGTCGCTGCTTGCGGCGCCTCGTTCGCGCGGGGCGGAGCGGCGACGGCGCCGCCCGACCTCCGGCCTGCGGGTCGAGGTGCTCGACGTCGGCCAGGGCGACGCGATCCTCCTCCAGCCGGCGGGCGCGCCGGCGGTCCTGGTCGACGGCGGCCCGCCGGGCGACGACCTCGCCGCAAAGCTGCGCGGCGCCGGGGTCGAGGGACTCGGCGCCGCGGTCGTCACCCACGACCAGTCCGACCACGCCGGCGGGGTCGAGGAGCTGCTCGGCCGGTTCCCGGTCGACCGGCTCGTCTACGCGGTGCTGGGAAGGCAGTTGCTCGGTGAGGCGCGCGCCGCCGGCGCCGCTCCCTACCGGGTCGCCGAGGGCAGCGAGCTGCGCTCCGGCGGGCTGCGCCTGGAGGTCCTCTGGCCGCCGCGCGAGCTTCTCTCCGAGCCGCTCGCCGCCGCCGACCCCAACCAGCGCGCCCTGGTCATCCTGGCCCGCTGGCATGGCTTCTCGATGCTGCTCACCGCCGACGCCGAGGCCGAGGCCGTGCCGATCGACCCCGGCCCGATCGACGTGCTCAAGGTCGCCCACCACGGCAGCGACGACGCCGGGCTCGGCGCCCTGCTCGACCGCACCGCGCCCAAGCTGGCGGTGATCTCGGTCGGCGAGGACAACCCCTACGGCCACCCGACGCCCGCGACCCTGGCGACCCTCGCCGCCCACGGCATCCGCACCCTGCGCACCGACCTCGACGGCACGGTCGTGCTGGAGGTCCACCGAGGCTCGGTCGAGGTGAGCACCGGCGATTGACGCGGCGCGCCTCGCAATCAACGAATCACCGAGGCAAAAGTGGGGTTTCACGCCGCCCGACTCATCGCCTTCGCCGTCTCAGACCGATGGCAGTACTGGTGTTCTCCAGGCGCGGACGTCCGCTGTCGCGATTTATCGCCAATCCGGCGGGCGACGGGCTGCTGGCGAGGGCGCGGGCCCTCTCGTTCGCGCTGCTGGGGCTGATGACGGCGGTCGGGCTCGGGCTCGTCGTGTTCATCTCCAACCTCGGCTGGCCCAACATCCTGGGCGGCCCGATCCCCGGCCTCCCGATCGAGCACAGCGCCGTTCACGGCCGGGTCATCGCTTCGCGCCCGACGACCTCGAACCAGGTGCCGGCGCCCGGTTCCAGGTCGAAGCCCGCCGTTGCGCCCAAGCCGTCGGGTACCGGGGCCGGCCTCGCTCGCCTCCGGCCTCTCCGGGTCGCGCAAGGCGGTCGCGCCATCGCCGCCACCGAGCCACGGCAACGACCAGCCTTCCGGTAACGGCGCCCCGGTGGGCCGCCCAGCAGTCAGCCGCCCGCCGCATCCGGCTCCTGCTCCCAGCCGCCGCCCGCCGCATCCGCACCGCCCTCCACCGTGGCCTCGGTGGCCGGCTCGCCCCAGAGCAACGGCAAGAGCAGCGAGCACGGGAAGGGTGAGGGACACGCGGAGGGCAAGGGGTATTCGAAGGCCGCCAGACCCTCGGCCTCAAAGTCAAAGTCCGATCACCCAGCGACACAAACTCCCGCGGTCACAGCCGAACCGCCCAGCCCCGTTGCCGCCGACCCCGGCAAGGACGAGTCTTCACCGCCTTCGGATGGAACGGGCGATGGCCACGGCAGCACGGCCACGCTTACGGGCATTACGGCAAGTAGGGGTCTACGCGGGAAGGCCCGCCCCCGTATCTAGACTCGGGGCATGACCGAGATGCGCGCGCTCTACCTGATCGCCGGCACCGACTCGGCGAAGATCGACGCCACCCGTGCCCGTCTGCGGGCTCGCGCCGAGGGCGAGGGCGGCGCGGCGGCGCTGGAGGTCTTCGAGCCGAGCGAGGGGCGGGGGGCGCCGGACCACGAGGCGCTGCTCGCCGCGATCCCGGCGATGTCCCTGACCGAGGCCCGGCGCTACCTGCTGGCCGACGGGGTCGAGCGCTGGCGCGACCGCCAGCAGGAGGCGGTCGCCGCGGCGCTGGCGGAGCTCCCCCCGGACCTCACGGTGGTCCTGATCGCCCGCGCCAAGGCCCCGGCGAAGCTCGTCAAGGCGGTCAGGGCCGCGGAGGGCGAGGTGCATGAGTTCGAGGCGCCGAAGGCCCGCGAGATGCCGCGCGCCCTGGTCGCCGACGCGAAGCGCCACGGATTCCGCCTCGAGCCCGCCGCCGCGCGCATCCTGGTCGACCGGATGGGGGCGAATCCGGTCCGCCTCGGCCATGAGCTCGAGCGACTTGCGCTCTGGGCGGGCGAGGGGGGCGAGGTGACCGCCGCCGACCTCGACGCGATGATCGCCGACACCTCCGAGGCCATCGTCTGGTCGCTGGCGGACGCGCTGCAGGGGCAGGACCCGGCCGCCGCCCTGGAGATCGCCGAGCGGCTGATCGAACAGGGCGAGAGCGTCACCGGGATGATCTACGCCCTGGCATCGCGCATGCGCCGGTCCAGGGGCGCCGACCTGCGTGGCGCGACCATCGCGCTGGCCGACCTCGAGGTCTGGTGTCGCGGGGGCGCCGACTACGGCGACGATTTGGCGTTCACTCTCGCCCTGAGGCGGGCGAGCGGGCGCTGCGGCCTGGTTACTTTGCGGCGGAAGAGGTGAGCCTGGCTGCTCGGGCCTTCTTGCGCGCACCCGTGTTTTTGTGCAGCGCGCCCTTCTGCACGGCCTTGTCGATCTTGGAGACGAGCGAGCGGTGCTCGGCCTCGATTGCGCTTGCGTCACTGCCCTCGACGGCGCTCTCGAGGCGGCGGAAGTGGGTCTTCACCGTGCTGGTGAGCAGGCGGTTCTCCGTGCGCTCGCGCTCGCTGCGTAGGATCCGCTTCTTCTGTGAGGCTATGTTGGCCATGTTTCGGGCGGCCGACTATACCGAGTGAGATCGAGCTTGGAGACCCCCGAGGCACTGGAAGAGCCGCCGCAGCGCGGACGGCTGGCCCGCTCCACGGCCTTCTTCTCGATCGCCACCGCCGCCTCGCGCATCGCCGGGCTCGTCCGCGAGATCGTCGCCGCCAGCTACTACGGGATCAACGGGCCGATGTCGGCCTTCACGATCGCCTTCCAGGTCCCCAACCTGGTCCGCAGCCTCTTCGCCGACGCGGCGCTGCAGCCGGCCTTCGTCCCGGTCTTCACCGAGCAGCTCGAGCAGAAGAACTACCGCGAGGCGTTCCGCCTCGCTTCGACCCTGCTGCTGATCGTGACCATGGTCCTGGGCGCGATCACGGCGCTGTTCGTGCTGGTCGCCCCGGTCGTGATGCCGCTCTTCGCGCCCGGCTTCAAGGGGGAGATCCTCGACCTCACCGTCACCCTCTCCCAGGTCCTCTTCCCGATCCTGATCCTGCTCGGGATCAGCGGCGTCGTCGTCGGCATCCTCAACAGCTACGACCGCTTCGGCGCCTTCGCGATCTCGCCGCTCTTCTGGAACCTGACGATCATCGCGGTGCTGGTCTTCCTGGAGCCGGCCTTCCACGGCCAGGACCGCATCTACGCCTACGCGATCGGCATCCTCGCCGGCACCCTGGTCCAGCTCCTGATCCCCGTCTTCGACCTTCGCCACACGCCGTTCAAGTTCAACTGGAGCTTCGAGTGGCGCAACCCGGGGGTGCGGCGCGTCCTGCTGCTGATGCTGCCGGTGACGATCAGCCTCGGGCTGATCAACTTCAACATGCTGATCAACAGCCTCTTCGGCAGCCTCGTCTCCGACCAGGCGCCGGCGGCGATCGACAAGGCCTTCCGCATCTACCAGCTGCCGCAGGGGATCTTCTCGGTGGCGATCGCCACGGTGCTCTTCCCGACCCTGGCCCGCTACGCCGACGCGCGGCGAGATCGACGACCTGCGGGCGACGATGGCCAACGGGATGCGGCAGATCCTCTTCGTCCTGCTGCCCGCCGCCGCCGCCGTGCTCGCCCTCTCGGAGCCGATGATCCGGCTCGTCTACCAGCGCGGCGCCTTCGACGCCGCGCAGACGACCGCTGGTCGCGACGGCCCTCTTCTGGTTCGCCTTCTCGCTGCCCACCAACGGGCTCTACCTGCTCCAGACCCGCACCTTCTTCAGCCTCCAGCGGCCCTGGATGGCGACCGGCCTGGCCGGCGTCGACCTCGTCGTCTCGGCGCTCGCCGCGCTCGCTCTCTACGAGCCGTTCGGGGTGGGCGGGATCGTCGCCGGCACCGGCATCGGCACCACCGTCGCAGCCGCCCTCCAGGCGGTCATCCTGCGCCGGGAGTTCGGGGGGCTGGAGATGCGGCAGGCTGCTCTCGACGACCCTTCGCATCGTCACTCGCCTCGGTGGCCCTGGCCGCGGTTGCCTTCGGCGTCTGGGACGTCCTCGACCAGGCCCTGGGACGCGGCCTCGCCGGCCAGATCGTCTCCCTCGGCACGGCGCTCGGGCTCGGTGGGCTGACCTATCTGGCGGCGGCGAAGCTGATGAGGATCGCCGAGCTGGAGCAGATAACCCGCCTTCTGCGCCGCCGCTAGATGCTCAGCCTCTCGCGCTACCTGCTGGGGGTCGTCGAGCTGGGACTGCTCGCCGGCTTCGCCACCCTGGGAGCCGACCCGCGTCCGCGCATACCTGCTTCCTCGCTTCTCGGGACCCCCCGCTTGGCTGGCGACCGCGGTGCTGGCCCTGGCCCTCCTGATCTGGGTCGCCGAGCTGCTCGGCGTCTTCGGCCTGTTCCAGGCCGTGCCGTATTCTCGTGGCCGTTGCAGTCGCTCGGATTGGGGACGTGGATGCTTGCCAGGACCCACGCTCCGCTGTTCCTTTGCCCCAAATAACAGGGCAAAGGAACAGCGGAAGCAGAAGCCGAGTGATCGTGGTGGACTGCGCTGGGGCTGTTCGTCGCAGCGCTGGCGGTCATCCACTTCGGGGCCGACGTTCGGTTGCGGCTGAGCACCGGGATGACCGGGTTCGATTCGACCTGGTACCACGGGCCGTTCGCTGCCGGGTTCTTCCAGAGCGGCAACACGTTCGACCTGCACTTCATCGCCCCGCAGTTCCTGGCCTGGTTCTACCCGGCGAACTCGGAGCTATTTCACGCCGTCGGGATGGTCGCGTTCAGCCGGGACATCCTCTCGCCGCTGCTGAACCTCGGCTGGTTCGTGGGGTGCCTGTTCGCCGCGTGGTGTATTGGGCGGCCGTACGGAGTTGCTCCGGTGTCGCTTGCCCTGAGTGCGATCGCGCTGAGCCTTCCTGCCCTTGCCGATCAGGCCGGGGAGGCGCGCAACGACATCGTCGGGATCTTCTTCCTGCTTGCTGCTGTTGCGATCGCCATCAACGCCTGGGAGAGTCGCTCCGACCGACGGCTCCCGACGGGCTCGTTGATAGTCGTCGGGCTGGCGGCTGGGCTTGCCGCCGGGACCAAGCTCAACTTCTTGCTGCCCGCCGCAGCCTTGGTGATTGGACTCACGGCGATTGCGCCGAAGGGGGGCAGATTGCCCGCTCTCGCTGCCACTGGGCTAGCGGCCCTGGCCGGCGGCGGCTACTGGTACCTGCGCAACCTCGTCCACACGGGCAACCCGCTGCCCTGGGTCAGGCACCTCGGCCCGATTTCCCTACCGGCCCCAGAGCAGGCGCTTGGCGGCCGTGAGGGGCACAGCGTGTTCGGCTACCTCACCGACGGTTCGATCTGGTCGGACTGGTTCCTGCCCGGCTTCCACCATGGCCTCGGGCTCTTCTGGCCATTGCTCGGCGCCCTCGCCCTGGCCGGCCTCGTGCTCTGCCTGGACCCCCGCAAACCACACGCTCCGCTGTTCCTTTGCCCCATTATTTGGGGCAAAGGAACAGCGGAAGCATGTCGAGGCGAATTCGGCGCTTCGTATCGCGGGTTTGGCCGGTCTCGCTGTCGCCTTTGCCTGGCTGATCGCGCCCACCTCGGCGTCCGGGCCAACCGGCATGCCGCGCGGCTTCGAATCGGGCCTGCGCTATCTAGCCCCAGCCCTCGTCCTGGGCCTGGCGTTGCTCCCAGTGACGCTGCCCCTGCGCGACCGCCTCCGCGCCTGGACCCAACCGCAACCCCCGCCGATCGGCCTAAAACCCACCGTATAGGCGTGATTTCAGGCCCATCGGCGGGCTTTTGTGGCCCTGGTGGGGGTTCTTGTGCTGGCTTTCGTCGCCTTCGGCTACCGCGAGCAGCGCGGCTACCTGCGACATCGCTACGCCGACCCCGGCTTCACGACCCAGGGCCTGGACGCCGCCTTCAAATGGGCCAACTCCCTCTCCGGCGCCCGCATCGCAACTACCAGCACCCGCCAGTACCCCCTGTTCGGCACCGACCTCTCCAACCGCGTCCAATACGTGGGCATCGAGCGCCCCCACGGCGGCTTCACAGCCCCCTCGACCTGCCAAACCTGGCGCCGCCTCCTCAACGCCGGCAACTACGACTACGTAATCGCCACCCGAGACCGCATAGAAGCCAGGCAAGCCCGCCTACCCCCCAACGGCCCGCTGGACCACAGGCCCAAACGCCGCTCTCGTCCTGCGCAAGCCCCCCACAGCGGTTTTCCGGCTGACGGGCCCTCTCGACCCCTCGTCCTGCCGGTAATACGCTCCTCCGGCGGGTGGCGCCGGGGGTCGGACGGACGCGATCGGAGGCTGCGGAGGGCAAGGCCCTGAGCCCTTCAGCGCCGAATCCGTCCCGGCGCCCGGAGCAGCGCGTAGGGCGCGTCCAGGCGACCCCCGGCGACAGGACCCGCGGGCCGAGCGCATCCGTCGGCCATACTCCGCACCCCGATGGACCGCATCCGAAACTTTTCGATCATCGCCCACATAGACCACGGCAAGTCGACCCTGGCCGACCGCATCCTCGAGATCACCGGCGCCGTCGACCCGAAGAAGATGCGCGCCCAGGTGCTCGACTCGATGGACCTGGAGCGCGAGCGCGGGATCACGATCAAGGCCCAGGCGGTGCGGGTCGATTACCGCGCCTCCGACGGCCGGACCTACCACCTGCACCTGATCGACACGCCCGGTCACGTCGACTTCTCCTACGAGGTCTCGCGCAGCCTCGCCGCCTGCGAGGGGGCGCTGCTCGTCGTCGACGCGGCGCAGGGCGTCGAGGCCCAGACGGTCGCCAACACCTATCTGGCGGTCGAGAACGGCCTGGAGCTGATCCCGGTGATCAACAAGGTCGACCTCCCGGGGGCGGAGCCGGAGCGCGTCGCCGGCGAGATCGCCGACCTGCTCGGCGGAGACCCCGGCGAGGTGCTGCGGATCTCGGCGAAGACCGGGGAGGGCGTGGTCGAGGTGCTGGAGGCGATCGTCGACCGGATTCCCCCGCCGCGGGGCAACCCCGCCGCGCCGCCCCGGGCCCTGATCTTCGACTCCGAGTTCGACCAGTACCGCGGCGTGATCGCCTACGTGCGGATGGTCGACGGCGCCTTCCGCAAGCGCGAGCGGATCGTCGCGATGCAGAACGGCACGGAGGCCGACATCGACGACATCGGCTTCTTCCGGCCGCAGATGTCCCCGGCGAAGGGCATGGACGCGGGCGAGGTCGGCTACGTGATCACCGGGGTCAAGGACGTCGCCAAGCTGCGGGTCGGCGACACGCTGACCGCCCGCGAGAGCTCCGCCGCCGAGCCGCTGGAGGGCTACCGCGAGGTCAAGCCGATGGTCTTCTGCGGGCTCTTCCCGATCGAGACCGACCGCTACGAGGACCTGCGCGACGCGCTCGACAAGCTGGCCCTCAACGACGCGGCCCTCTCGTATGAGCCGGAGACTTCCGATGCGCTCGGGTTCGGCTTTCGCTGCGGCTTCCTCGGCCTCCTCCACATGGAGATCGTGCGCGAGCGGCTGGAGCGCGAGTACGACCTCGAGCTGCTGGCGACGACCCCGAACGTGCGCTACGAGGTGAAGCTGATCGGCGGCGAGTCGGTCGAGGTCCACAGCCCGACCGAGATGCCCGACCCGGGCTCGATTCTCGCGATCGAGGAGCCCTACATCCGCGCCACGATCATCACCCCGTCGGAGTACGTCGGCGCCGTGATGGAGCTCTGCCAGAAGCGTCGTGGCACCCACGTCGACATGCACTACCTCAGCCCGCAGCGGGTCCAGATCCGCTACGACCTGCCGCTCGCCGAGATCGTCCTCGACTTCTTCGACTACCTGAAGTCCTCGACCCGCGGCTACGCCTCGCTCGACTACGAGACGATCGGCAACCGGCCCGGCGACCTGGTCAAGCTCGACATCCTCCTGGCCGGCGACAAGGTCGACGCCCTCTCGGTGATCGTCCACCGCGACTTCGCCTACGAGCAGGGCAAGACGCTGGTCGAGCGGCTGCGCAAGACGATCCCGCGCCAGCTCTTCGACATCCCCGTGCAGGCGGCGATCGGCTCGCGGGTGCTGGCGCGCGAGACCGTCAAGGCCCTGCGCAAGGACGTCACCGCGAAGCTCTACGGCGGCGACGTCACCCGCAAGCAGAAGCTGCTGAAGAAGCAGAAAGCGGGGAAGAAACGGATGAAGCAGGTGGGCCGGGTCGAGGTGCCCCAGGAGGCGTTCCTCGCCGTCCTCGAGATCGACGAGTAGGACCTCTACATCGATCCATGTCTAGAATCGCCCGCCATGGCGATCAAGACCGAAGCGATAGGCAAGGAGTTCCCCACCACGACCTACGAGGTGGGCAAGGAGAAGATCAGGGAGTACGCGACGGTGATCGGGCTCGACAACCCGGTCCACTTCGACCGCGAGGCCGCCAAGGCGGCGGGCTACCGCGACGTCGTAGCGCCGCCGATGTTCTGCGTCGTCTACAGCGCCCCGGCGCTGGCCCCGGCGATGTTCGACCCCGAGGTCGGGATGAACTTCGCCGCGATGGTGCACGGCGGCCAGGAGTTCGAGTGGGGCGAGCCGGCCTGCTCGGGCGACGAGATCACGACGACCGCGAAGTGCCTGGACATCCACGAGAAGGACGGCAAGGGCTTCTACGTCTTCGAGTCCGTCTCGGTCAACCAGAACGGCGACCAGGTCGTCCGCGGCACCTGGACCAACATCGTCAGGGGGGTTTGAGGATGAGCGAGCTGAGCGTGGGGGACCAGATCCCAGAGCTGCGGGTGACGCCCGACAAGTACCTGCCGCACCGCTACGCGGGCGCCTCGGGGGACTTCAACCCGATCCACATCGACCCCGAGTTCGCCAAGATGGTCGGCCTGCCGAGCACCATCCTGCATGGCCTCTACATGATGGGCCTCGTGGCGCGCGCCAGCACCGAGGTCGCAGGCGGCGACCCGAAGGCGCTGAAGCGGCTCTCGGTCCAGTTCCGCGGCATGGGCGCCCCCGAGACGGAGATCGTCCTGACCGGCACCGTCAAGTCGGTCGAGGACGGCCGCGTGACGATCGACACCGTGGCCGCGCAGGGCGAGAATCAGACGATTCGCAACGCCGAGGCGGAAGTCCAGCTATAGCGGTTCCTAGAATGGAGGGCTGATGCTCTCCGCTCGGCAAGAACTCATCCTTCGCTTGGTTGTCGATGCGTACCTCGGATCGGCTCGGCCCGTTTCCTCGAAGGAGATAGCTGAGCGGGCGGAGGTCGAGTGGGGCGCTTCTACGGTGCGGGCCGAATTGGCTGCCCTGGAGGCCGCTGGTTATCTGACCCATCCGCATACCTCGGCGGGGCGGGTTCCCACCGATGCCGGCTACCGGCGCTTCGTCGACGGGTTGGTCGAGTCCGGGGCTCCCGCCGCCGACGCGGGGGTGGAGCTGGAGCTTTCGCGGCTGCGGCGTGAGGTCGACGAGGCGATGCGGGAGACGACCACGACGCTGGCCCAGGTCACCGACCTGATGGCCCTGGCCACCGCGCCGCCCCACGGTGGAACTCTCTATATGCACGGCATCGCGCGGCTGCTCTCCGAGGCGCACTTCGCAGACCTTCCCCGGGTCGACGAGCTGATGACTGTGCTGGAGGGCCGTGCCGACGTGCTCGGCATGCTGCACTCCGCGCTGGAGGAGCGCTCGGTGTTCTGCTGGATCGGGGAAGAGAACCCCCAGCCGGAGCTGCGCTCGGTCAGCGTGGTCGGCGCGAACTACGGATTGGGCCACCGCAATCTCGGCTCGGTCGGGGTGGTCGGGCCGCTGCGCATGGACTACGCCAACGCGATCGCCTCGGTGCGCGAGGCGGCGCGCGAGTTGTCACGCTACTTCGAGACCGTCTACGACGCCTGATGGCACGCGACTACTACGAGGTCCTCGGCGTCGGGAGGGGAGCGTCGGAGGCGGAGGTGAAGAAGGCCTTCCGGCGCCTCGCCCGCGAGCTGCATCCCGACGTCAACGCCCACGACCCGGAGGCCGAGGAGAAGTTCAAGCAGGCCGCGGAGGCCTACGAGATCCTCTCCGACCCGGCGCGGCGCCAGGCCTACGACACCTACGGGCACGAGGGCCTGCGCTCCGGCGGCTTCGCCCCCGGCGGCGCCGGCTTCGGCTCGATCGAGGACATCTTCGAGATGTTCTTCAGCGGCCAGGGGATCAGGTTCGGCGTGCGGCGCGGGCCGGTTCGCGGCCAGGACCTGATGCACACGGTCGAGTTGACGGCGGTCGAAGCGATGTTGGGCAAGGCAGTGACGATCCCGAGCCACGAGGGCGACCGCGAGATCGAGATCCCGGCCGGAACGCAGCACGGCACGCAGTACGCCCTGCGCGGACATGGCCTGCCCGGCTCGAACGGGGGCCCGCCCGGAGACCTGGTGATCGTCGTCGGGGTGATCGTCCCCGCAAACCTCTCCGAGGAGCAGCGCGAGCTGGCGGAGAAGCTGGGGGAGACGATCGGGCCGCGGAACCTGCGTTCCCGGAGCGAGGGCGAGGGTCTCTTCTCGCGCGTCCGCCACTCCTTCTTCGGGTGATTCGCCTGGCTGTCAGGTGCTCCCCGGAGCAGGCGGAGCTGGTCCTCGCCGAGCTGACCGTGCTGGCGCCGAACGGGGTCGAGGAGGAGCGCGGCCCCGGCTACGTCGAGTACGCGATCTACGGCGGGGAGGGGGAGCTGCCCGAGCTGGGCGAGGTCGAGGCGGCGGCCGGGGACGGCCTGGTCGAGGTGGTCGCGACCGAGGTGCCGGACGACTGGGCCGATCGCTGGCAGGACTTCCACAAGCCGCTGCTGGTCGGCGGGCGCCTCTGGCTGCGCCCGTCCTGGGAGGAGCCGCGCGAGGGCTCTCTCGACTTGGTCCTCGACCCCGGCCGCGCCTTCGGCACCGGCGCCCACCCGACCACCCGCCTCTGCCTGGAGCTGCTGCTGGAGCTGGCCGAGGCGGGGGAGGCGAGCGGCCCACTCACCGACCTCGGCACCGGCTCCGGCGTGCTGGCGATCGCCGCAGCAAAGCTCGGCTGGGAACCGGTGAGCGGCTACGACCACGAGGGCCCGGCGCTGGAAGCCGCAGCCGCGAACGCCGAGGCCAACGGCGTCGAGGTCGAGCTGGAGCACGTCAACCTGCGCGAGGAGCTGCCCGCGCTCGCGCCCACGGTGGTCGCCAACCTCACCGCCCCGATCCTCAAGGCGGTCGCCACACAGCTCGCGGGCGACTGGGAGAGCAAGACGCTTGTCTGCTCAGGCCTCTTGCCCGTGGAGTTGGATGAGGTGGCGGCGGCGTTCGCGGGGTTGGGGCTTGCTGAAGCGGAGCGGCGCATCGAAGGCGATTGGGCTGCCCTCCTCCTCCGCCGTGCCTGACCCGGTTTTCCGCCACCCGGTCGAATATGTTTCCCGACGATGCTGGCAGCGACGATCACCGGCTTCGGCGTTGGCATGTTCGTTCACGTGCTTGCCGTCGTGCTTGCCTTCGGGCCGACCTTTGGCTACGGCATCTTCATCGGGGTTGCCCAGCAGAGCTCGCCGCGCAGCGTCCCGGCGGTGCTGCGGGGGATTCAGCGGACCGATCGCTTCCTGGTCAGCCCCGGCCTGATCGTCGTGCTGCTCGCCGGTATCTACATGCTCAGCGAAGCCAACATCCCGGCCAGCGAGTCGTGGGTGACGGTCGGCTTCGTCGCGATCGTGATCCTCTTCGGGATGACCCACGCCTTCTTTCGGCCCAACGTGGTCAAGGCGCTGGAGCTCTCGGAGCGCGATCTGGCCGCGGGCGACACGCTCAGCGCCGACTTCGAGGCGGTCTCCCAGAAGCTCGCCACCGGCGGCAAAATCGCCGGCCTGATCGTCGCGGTGGCGATCTTCTTCATGACCGTCCAGCCCTGACGCTCTGTCCGTTCCGGGCCCTCAGCCAGACGCCTCCCTTCCGATCGCGATGTTCGACTCCGGGGTTGGCGGGCTCACCGTGCTGCACGAGTGCCTGGTCTCGCTGCCCGAGGAGGATTTCGTCTACCTCGGCGACACGGGGATGTTCCCCTACGGCACTCGCGATCCCGAGCGGCTTCGGGAGCGGATCCGGCGGATCGTCGAGCTGCTGCTCGACGGCGGCGCCAAGCTGCTGGTGATCGCCTGCAACACCGCGACCTCGATCGGGGAGGACGTGGTGCGCGAGGCGGCGGCGGAGCGCGGAGTGGACGTCGTCCCGGTGGTCGAGCCCCAGGCCGAGATAGCCGCGGCGATCACCGACAGCGGCCGGGTCGGGGTGCTGGCCACGCCCAACACGGTGGAGAGCGGCGCCTACCGGCGGGCGCTGGAGGGCCAGGGCCGCGCCCTCGCGGTGACCGAGGTGGAGGCGCCCGACCTCGCCCCGTTCATCCAGGACGGCTCCCCCTTCGACCAGGGCGTCGTCGATATGGCCCGCGCCTACTGCGCGCCGCTGAAGCGCGCCGAGGTCGACACGCTGATCCTCGGCTGCACCCACTACCCGCTGGTCGCCCCGATGCTGCAGCGCATCCTCGGCCGCAACGTGCGCCTGGTCAGTGGCGGCCACGCCGTCGCCGCCGCCGCGCAGCGGGCGCTGGAGTCGCGCGGGCTGGCCAGGGCGCCGGATCGCGAGGGCGCCTACCGCTTCCTCTGCACCGGCGAGGTCGAGTCCTTCAAGGAGCTGGGGACGCGTTTCCTTCAGATGCCGCTGGGCGAGGTCGAGCGAGTGGAGGTGCCGGGCGGCGACCCGGCTACCCTCTAGCAACCCGATGAACGCAACGATCCTCGAGCAGGTCCAGGCGGACGTACGCACCTCGATGAAAGCGGGCGATCGCGATCGCGCCGCGGCGCTGCGGATGGTCGTCGACTCCCTCCAGCAGGACGCCAAGCTGGGCAAGGGCGACGAGATCGCCGTGCTGCAGCGCGAGCACAAGAAGCGGCTCGAGGCAGCGGAGGCCTTCCACGGGGCCGGCCGCGCCGAGCAGGCCGCGACCGAGCGCTCCGAGGCCGAGCTGATCGAGTCCTACCTTCCACAGCAGCTCTCCGACGAGGAGCTGGGGGAGCTGGTCGACGCAACGGTCGCCGAGACCGGGGCGACCGAGCAGCGCCAGATGGGCCAGGTGATGTCGGCGCTGATGCCGAAGCTCGGCGGGCGGGCCGACGGCAAGCGAGTCAGCGCGGCGGTGCGAGAGAAGCTTGGCGCGTAGGCAGCTGACCCTCGACAACACCGTCGCCGCCGAGCTGGCGGGCTCCGAGGACGCCGTGCTGCGGGCGCTGCGCGGCCACCTCGACTGCGACTTCCACCTGCGCGGCAACGTGCTGACCCTGGACGGGGACTCGGGCGAGGTGCAGACGGCCGCGACCGTGGTCGACGAGCTGGTCGAGCTGATCGAGCAGGGGCACGAGATCGCCCCTGGGACGATCGAGGCGGTCACCGGGGCGCTCGACGCGGACGAGAGCCCGGCGGCGGTCCTCGAGGACGTCGTCTGGCGCCACCGCAACACCAAGGTCGCGCCGAAGACCGTCAACCAGAAGCGCTACGTCGACTCGATCCGCCGCCACACGATCACCTTCGGGATCGGCCCGGCGGGCACCGGCAAGACCTTCCTCGCGGTGGCTATGGCTGCCGCCGCGCTGGCCGAGCGCCAGGTCCAGCGGATCATCCTCACCCGGCCGGCGGTCGAGGCGGGCGAGCGGCTCGGCTTCTTGCCCGGCGACATCCAGGCCAAGGTCGACCCCTACCTGCGGCCGCTCTTCGACGCCCTCTTCGACATGCTCGACCCCGACCGCGTCAACGGCTACTTCGAGCGCGGCGTGATCGAGGTGGCGCCGCTCGCCTTCATGCGCGGCCGCACCCTCAACGACTCCTTCGTCATCCTCGACGAGGCCCAGAACACCAGCCCCGAGCAGATGAAGATGTTCCTGACCCGGCTCGGCTTCAACTCGCGGATGGTGGTGACCGGCGACATCACCCAGATCGACCTGCCGACCGACCAGCGCTCCGGGCTGATCGCCGTGCGCGACATCCTCGTCGAGGTCCCCGACATCTCCTTCGTCCACTTCGGCGGCGAGGACGTGGTCCGCCACAAGCTGGTGCAGCGGATCGTCGCCGCCTACGGCGAGCACGCCGAGCACGAATCTCGCCGCCCGCAGTGACGGTCGACCTCACCGACGTGCCGCCGGAGCTGCGCGACGCCGTCGCGGCGGCGTTGGATGCGGCCGGGGTAAGCGACGGCCACCTCGCGGTCGAGCTGGTCGATGCCGAGCGCATCCGCGAGCTGAATCGCGAGCACCGGGGGGAGGATGCGCCGACCGACGTGCTCGCCTTTCCGATCGACGAAGCCGCGCCCACTCCGGGGCCGCGCGAGCTGGGCGATGTCGTCGATCTGCCCCGAGCACTGCTCCGACATCGCCGAGGCGGCCGTCCACGGCGTTCTCCACCTCTGCGGCCACGACCACGAGGCCGACGCCGGCGAGATGCTCGCGCTCCAGGCGCGGGTGATCGGCGGCCTTTTATGACCCGCGCCGGCTTCATCGGCCTCGCCGGCCGGCCCAACGTCGGCAAGTCGACGCTGGTCAACGCGATCGTCGGCGGCAAGGTGGCGATCGTCTCGGTGCGGCCGCAGACGACCCGGCGGGCGATCCGCGGCGTCGCCACCGACCTCGAGACCGGCCGCCAGCTCGTCCTCGTCGACCTGCCGGGGGTGCAGCGCCCCCGCGACGTCCTCACCGAGCGGATGCAGAAGCGGGTCGAGCGCGAGCTGGCCGACTCCGACGTGGCGCTCTTCGTCGTCAACGGCGAGCAGGGAATCGGGCCGGGCGACCGCTTCATCGCCCGCGCCCTGCTCGGCACCGGCGCCGCGCGTCCCGGTGATCTGCGCGGTCAACAAGTGCGACCGGCTCGGCCCGGGGGAGACGGTCGAGGTGCTGTCGGCCGCCGCCGAGCTTGAGGGAGTCGACGAGGTCTTCCCGATCAGCGCCCGCAGCGGCGAGGGGCTGGAGGCGCTGATCGAGCGGCTGGGCGAGCTGGTCCCGGAGGGCCCCTACCTCTACCCGCCCGATGACCGCAGCGACCAGTCGAGCGAGGTGCTGCTCGCCGAGCTGATCCGCGAGCAGGTGCTGAACCGCACCCGCGAGGAGATCCCCCACTCGGTCGAGGTCTCGGTCAAGGAGGTCGAGAGGCGCGAGGACGGGCTGGTCACCGTCCGCGCCGAGATCTGGGCGGAGACCGAGTCCCAGAAGGGGATCCTGATCGGCAAGGGCGGCGCCAAGATCGGCGAGATCGGCACCGCGGCGCGCCGCTCGCTGGAGCAGGAGCTGGGCGCCAAGGTCCACCTCGACCTCAAGGTCCGCGTCCGCCGCTGGCGCCGCGACGAGGACCTGCTCGACCGCCTGGGATCGAGTGACGGGGATGCCCTCGCCCGGACAAGTCGGTCTAGAGACGGACTTTGAATCCGCCGTTCGAGGGCATCCACCGCCCCTGCGCGTGCCATACGATTGTTCGATGCTCGAGGTGGCGAATTCGACGAGCGGGGTCTGGTGCCGTGCGTCGCGCAGGACCTCGCCAGCGGTGAGGTGCTGACGCTCGCGTACGTGAACGAGGAGTCGCTGCGCCTGACCGTTGAGACCGGCGAGGTCCACTTCTTCAGCCGCTCGCGCGAGCGAGATCTGGCGCAAGGGCGGAGACCTCCGGGCAACGTGCTGAGGCTGCGCCAGCTGCGATACGACTGCGACGGCGACGCGATCGTCGCCCTGGTCGAGCCGGCCGGCCCCGCCTGCCACACCGGCGAGCGCAGCTGCTTCTACCGTGAGCTGGGGGGCGACGGCGCCCGCCCCGGTCGCGGCGCGAGGCGCTGGCGACGCTGGAGCGCACGCTGCGCAGCCGCGCCGCGGAGCGGCCCGAGGGCAGCTACACGGTGAAGCTGCTCGACGACCCGAAGCTGATCGGCGAGAAGGTCGAGGAGGAGGCCGAGGAGGTGGCGAGGGCGGCGCGCGAGGAGTCCGACGAGCGGGTCGCCGAGGAGGCCGCCGACCTGCTCTACCACCTCAGCGTCCTGCTGGCCTCCCGCGAGGTGCCGCAGTCGGCCGTGATGGAAGTGCTCAATGGCCGTCGCCGCTGAATCCGAGCTGAGGCTCGAGCCGAGCCTCGAGGAGGCGCGCGAGCTTGCCAGGCAGGGCAACGTCATCCCCGTCCGCGCCCGCCTCGTCGACGACTGCGAGACGCCGGTCTCGGCCTTTCTGAAGCTGCGCGCCGGGGAGCCGGAGGGGGCGCCCTGCTTCCTGCTGGAGTCGGCCGAGCAGGGCCAGGTCGGCCGCTACTCGTTCGCCGGCTTCCGCCCCCGCTCGGTGCTGCGCTGGAGCGACGGGGTCCTCTCGGACTCGGATGGAGCCGCGCGAGAGGCGCCCGACCCCTACGCCGCCGTCTCCGAGTACCTCTCCCGCTTCCAGCTCGCGCCGGTCGAGGACCTGCCGCCCTTCGTCGGCGGCGCCGTCGGCTTCTTCGGCTACGACCTGGTCCGCACGGTGGAGCCGCTCGGCGAGCCGAATCCCGACCCGCTCGGGCTGCCCGACCTGGCGCTGATGGTGACCGACGCGATGGTGGTCTTCGACCACCTGCGCCACGAGCTGACGATCCTCGCCTGCGCCTTCGCCGACGAAGAGGGCGGGATCGACGCCGCCTACGAGCGGGCGGCGGCGACAATCGCCGAGATGCGGGGCGGCTGCGCGGCGCGGTGCCGGTCCCGGAGCACCCTACGGTCTCCGAGGCGCCGGAGTTCGTCTCCAACATGGAGCGCGAGGAGTTCGAAGCCACGGTCGAGCGGATCATCGAGTACGTCCACGCCGGCGACGCCTTCCAGGTCGTCCCCTCGCAGCGCTTCTCCGCCCCGGCACCGGTCGAGGCCTTCTCGGTCTACCGCGGGCTGCGCGCCGTCAACCCCTCGCCCTACATGTACTTCCTCGAGTTCGGCGACTTCCAGATCGCCGGCGCCTCGCCGGAGCCGCTGGTCAAGGTGACCGGGCGACAGGGTCGAGACGCGGCCGATCGCCGGCACCTACCCGCGCGGCGCCAACGAGGAGGAGGACCGCCGCCTCGCCGAGCGGCTCGTCAACGACCCCAAGGAGCGAGCCGAGCACGTGATGCTGGTCGACCTCGGCCGCAACGACCTCGGCCGGGTCTGCGAGTACGGCACGGTCAGCGTCGACGAGCTGATGGTCGTCGAGACCTACTCGCACGTCCTCCACATCGTCAGCCAGGTCTCGGGCACGCTGCGCGAGGGGGTGAGCGCGATGGACGTGCTGCGCTCGGCGCTGCCGGCGGGCACGCTGTCCGGCGCGCCGAAGGTGCGGGCGATGCAGATCATCGACGAGCTGGAGCCGGTCAAGCGCGGCTCCTACGGCGGCGCGATCGGCTACCTCTCCTGGAACGGCGATCTCGACACGGCGATCCACATCCGCACGGTCGTCGTCAAGGACGGCCAGGTGCACGTGCAGGCGGGCGGCGGCACCGTCGCCGACGCCAAGCCGGCCTACGAGTACAACGAGTCGGTCAACAAGGCCAAGGCGGTCTTCCGCGCCGTCGAGCTGGCCTGCGAGCAGCCGGACTGGCCGTAGCCTTCGCTGCATGAACGTGCTGGTCATCGACAACTACGACAGCTTCACCTACAACCTCGTCCAGTACCTGGGCGAGCTGGGGGCGGAGGTCGAGGTGGTGCGCAACGACAAGGCGACGGTCGAGGAGCTGCTGGCGCGCGAGCCGGACCGCCTCGTCGTCTCGCCCGGTCCCTGCACGCCCGCCGAGGCGGGGATCTCGGTCGAGGCCGTTCGCGCCTTCGCCGAGGCCGGCACGCCGGTGCTCGGCGTCTGCCTCGGGCACCAGTCGCTGGTCGAGGCGTTCGGCGGCCGCACCGTCCAGGGCGAGCCGGTCCACGGCAAGGACGCCGAGATCAGCCACGACGGGCGGACGATCTACGCGGGCCTGCCCAGCCCGCTGGTCGCCGGCCGCTACCACTCGCTGGTCGCCGACCCCGACCTTCCCGACGAGCTGGAGGTCAGCGCGACACTCGGCGACGTGGTGATGGGCGCCCGCCACCGCGAGCTGCCCGCCGAGGGCGTCCAGTTCCACCCCGAGTCGGTCCTGACCCCGCAGGGCAAGCACCTGCTCGCCAACTTCCTCGGAGAAGGCTGATGCCCAACGACGTCGTCACACGGGCGATCGACGCGGTCTGCCCCGGCGACCACCTGACCGCCGACCACGCCGCGGCGGTGCTCGCCGAGATCATGGAGGGGCGGTCGAGCGAGGTGCAGACCGGCGCCTTCCTGATCGCCCTGCGGGCCAAGGGGGAGACGGTGCCCGAGCTGGTCGGCCTGGCCCGCACGATGCGCTCGCTCGCCGCCCAGGTCACCCCGATCCGCGCCGACCTCGTCGACACGGCCGGCACCGGCGGCGGCCCGTCGACCTTCAACGTCTCGACCACGGCGGCGCTGGTCGCCGCCGGCGCCGGCTGCGCCGTCGCCAAGCACGGCAACCGCTCCAACACCAGCAAGTGCGGCTCCGCCGACCTGCTGGAGGCGCTCGGCGTCAACATCGAGCTCGACCCCGAGGAGGTGGCCCGCTGCATCGACGAGGTCGGCTTCGGCTTCATGTTCGCCCCCCGCCACCACGCGGCGATGGCGCACGTCGTCCCGGTCCGCAAAGCGCTGGGCGTGCGGACGATCTTCAACTTCCTCGGCCCGCTGACCAACCCGGCCGGGGCGGAGCGGCAGCTGCTCGGCGTCTCCGATCGCCACTACCAGGAGACGATCGCCGAGGCGCTGGTCGGCCTCGGCAGCGTGCGGGCGATGGTCGTCGCCGCCGAGGACGGCGTCGACGAGCTCTCGATCTCGGCGCGCACCCGGGTGATCGAGGTCGCCGACGGCGGCACCGAGGAGTGGTTCGTCGAGCCCGGCCGGCTCGGCTTGGCCGCGGCGGAGCTGGAGGAGGTCGCCGGCGGCACCCCGGAGGAGAACGCCGCCGCCGTCGCGCGCCGTGCTGGCGGGCGAGGGCGGCCCGCGCCGCGACCTGGTCCTGCTCAACGCCGGCGCCGCGATCTACGTCGGCGGCCGGCGCCGACGGCCTCGAGGAGGGCGTCGACAAGGCCGCAAGCGCGATCGACTCCGGCGCCGCCGCCGAGGTGCTCGACCGGCTCGTCGCGACGACCGCGGAGCTGGCCGAGGGCGACGCCGCCGCCCAGTCCCGCTAGGCTCTCGTCTGTCAAGTGGGAATGATCGAGCAGCTGATCTCCGCGGCCCGGGAAGGGGTGGACGACCGTCGCCGCCAGGTCCCGCAGGCCGATCTCGAGTCGAGGCTCTCCGCCCGCGGCGAGGACCGCCCCTTCAGCGAGGCGCTGGTGCGCCCCGGCCTCTCGCTGATCGCCGAGTTCAAGCGGCGCTCGCCGAGCGCCGGCGAGATCGCCGCAGCCGCGACGGTCGCCGACCAGGTCGGCGCCTACGAGCGCGGCGGCGCCGCGGCGCTCTCGGTGCTCACCGACGAGCCCCACTTCGGCGGCTCGCTCGAGGACCTGCGCGCCGCTCGCGCCGCCTGCGACCTGCCGATCCTCCGCAAGGACTTCATCGTCGACCCCTACCAGCTCTACGAGGCGGCGGTGAACGGCGCCGACGCGGTGCTGCTGATCGTCCGGGCGCTCGACGACCGCGAGCTGCGGGCGCTGTACGACGAGGCGCGCGGGCTCGACCTCGACTGCCTGGTCGAGGTCCACGACGACGACGAGCTGGAGCGGGCGCTGGAGCTCGACGCCGACGTGATCGGGATCAACAACCGCAATCTCGACGAGGGGACGGTCGACGTCTCGACCACCTACGAGCTGATGCCCGACGTGCCGGCCGGCAAGACCGTCGTCGCCGAGAGCGGCATCTCCGGCGCGGGCCGAGCTGGAGGAGCTGGAGCGGGTCGGGGTCGACGCGGTGCTGATCGGCGAGGCGCTGATGAGCGCCGCGGACCCCGAGGCGAAGGCGCGCGAGCTGACCGGCCACGACGAGGGCACCCGCGAGCACCACCTTGCCCTGAGCGCGGCCGCTCGAATTTAGGAAGTCTTTGGAGTCGTTTAGGGACGGCTCAGCGCCGGGCCGGATCATCGCCTCGATGACCGGAGCACGAGACTTCTTCCGCAGGCCTTTCGGCTCGGCTCTCCTCGGCGGCGCCGTCGTCGGGCTCTTCGGCTGGATCGCGATCGCCGCCGGCTGGATCGAGGCGCAGGGAGGGTCGACGACCACGGTCGCCGCGCCCCTGGCGGCACCGGCCGTCAGCAAGAGCGACGGCGGCACCAACGTCGTCAACCAGATCTACCGCAACGACGGGCAGGGCGTCGCCTTCATCCAGGCCGACCAGCCGGCGCAGCCGCCGTCGCCCTTCGATCCCTTCGGCGAGCCCCAGGCGGCGGCACGGCGACCGGCTCCGGCTTCGTGATCGACACCGACGGCCACGTCCTCACCAACAACCACGTGGTCGAAGGCGCCAACCAGATCCAGGTCAAGCTCGGCTCCTCCGACACCACCTACACCGCCCAGGTCGTCGGGACCGACCCGGCGACCGACCTGGCGCTGCTCAAGGTGGACGCGCCGTCGGACCAGCTGCACCCGCTGCCCGCTCGGCGACTCCTCGCAGCTCCAGGTCGGCGACCCGGTGGTCGCGATCGGCAACCCCTTCGGGCTCGACCGCACCGTCACCAGCGGCATCGTCTCCGCGCTGCAGCGCCAGATCCAGGCGCCCAACGGCTTCTCGATCTCCAACGTGATCCAGACCGACGCGGCGATCAACCCCGGCAACTCGGGCGGCCCGCTGATCGACGCCTCCGGCAACGTGATCGGGATCAACTCCCAGATCGAGACCGGGGGCGGCGGCAACGGCAACGTCGGCATCGGCTTCGCGATCCCGATCAACACGGCGCGCACCGAGATCCAGCCAGCTGGAGACGAGCGGCAAGGTCGAGCACGCCTTCCTCGGGATCAGCGGCGCCAGCATCACGCCGGACCTGGCGCAGGCGCTCAACCTGCCGGTCTCCGAAGGGGTGCTCGTCCAGGACGTCGTCAAGGGCGGGCCGGCCGACAAGGCCGGGATCGAGGGCGGCAACACCGCGGCGACGATCGACGGCGCCGAACGTCAGCCTCGGCGGCGACATCATCACCAAGATCGACGGCAAGACGATCACCGGGATGGACGACGTGGTCAACATCGTCAACGCCGCCAAGCCGGGCGACACGCTGGAAATGACCGTGCTGCGCAGCGGGTCGACCAAGAGCTTCACGGTGACGCTCGGCGAGCGGCCGGCGTCGGTGCAGGACTCGCAGTCGGGCTCGACCGGCCCATTCGGGCAGTAGCTCCCTTTACCCTGGGGGCATGCGGGTCAAGATCTGCGGAATCACGAATCTCGACGACGCCGCCGAGGCGGTGCGGCTCGGGGCATGGGCTGTCGGGCTGATCCACTTCCACGGCAGCCCGCGCCGCTGCGAGCCGGCCGCGGCGGCGGAGATCGGCGCCGCGTTCCGGCGCAAGTGCGAGGTCGTCGGCGTCTTCGTCAATCCCGACTCTGGAGGAGGTCGACAAGGCGGTCGAGAACGCCGGCTTGACGATGGTGCAGCTGAACGGGGCCGAGGGCCAGTCCTTCTGCGCCGAGGTGGCGCGGCGGACCGGGGCGAAGGTGATCAAGGCGATTCACGTCGCCAGCGCCGCCGACATCCACGGAGCCGAGGCGTATCGCACCGACTTCCACCTGTTCGACCGGCGCGGCAAGGGTCTCTGGGGCGGCACCGGGGAGAGCTTCGACTGGGAGCTGCTGCGCGAGCACCGCTCCGCAGGTGCCGGCGATCGTCGCCGGCGGCCTGCGGCCGGACAACGTCGCCGAGGCGATCGCCGTCACCCATCCCTACGCGGTCGACGTCGCCAGCGGCGTCGAGGCCGAGCCCGGCCGCAAGGACCACGCACCTGATGGAGCGCCTTCTTCGAGGCCGCGAAGACGGCTAGCGTCCCGGCTCCATGAGCGCGGTCGAGGAGCGATTCGGCCCCTACGGGGGCCGCTACGTGCCCGAGACGCTGATCGCGGCGCTCGACGAGCTGACCGCGGCCTGGGTGGAGGCGCGCGAGGACGCGGCCTTCGGCGAGCGCCTGGCGCTGCTGCACCGCGACTTCATCGGCCGCCCGACGCCGCTCTACCTGGCCGAGCGGCTCTCCGAGCGGGTCGGGGAGGCGTCTACCTGAAGCGCGAGGACCTCGCCCACACCGGCGCCCACAAGATCAACAACGCGATCGGCCAGGCGCTGCTGGCCCAGCGGATGGGCAAGCCGCGGGTGATCGCCGAGACCGGCGCCGGCCAGCACGGCGTCGCCACGGCGACCGCCTGCGCGCTGCTCGGCCTCGAGTGCGTCGTCTACATGGGCACCGAGGACATCCGCCGCCAGACGCCCAACGTCGAGCGGATGGGGCTGCTGGGCGCCGAGGTGGTGCCGGTCGAGGCCGGCGCCCGGACCCTGAAGGAGGCGGTCAGCGCGGCGATCCGCGACTGGGTGGCCAACGTCGAGACGACCCACTACGTGATCGGCTCGGCGGTCGGCCCGGCGCCCTTCCCGGCGCTGGTCCGCGACCTGCAGCGGGTGATCGGCGACGAGGCGCGCGAGCAGGCGCTGGCCGCCGAGGGCGGCCTGCCGGCGCGGGTGATCGCCTGCGTCGGCGGCGGCTCCAACTCGATCGGCATCTTCACCCCGTTCATCGGGGACGAGGGGGTGGAGCTGATCGGGGTCGAGGCGGCCGGGCGAGGGGCTCGAGACCGGCCGCCACGGCGCCTCGCTGCGGGCCGGCCGCACCGGCGTCCTGCACGGCTCGCTCTCCGCGGTGATCGCCGACGAGGAGGGCCAGATCCTCGAGGCCCACTCGGTCTCGGCCGGGCTCGACTACCCGGGCGTCGGCCCCGAGCACGCCTACCTGCGCGACACCGGCCGGGCCCGCTACGAGTCGGTCACCGACGCGCAGGCGCTGGCGGCCTTCCGCGAGCTGTCGCGGCTGGAGGGGATCATCCCGGCGCTCGAGTCCTCTCACGCGATCGCCTGGCTGCTCGAGAACGGCGGGGGAGAGGGCTACGACGTGCTCTGTCTTTCGGGGCGTGGAGACAAGGACCTGGCTGAGGTTCTCTCCTCAATGAGGATCGCGAAAGCCTTCGAGGCGGCCCGCGCCGAGGGCCGCGCGGCGCTGATGCCCTACATGATGGCCGGCTTTCCCGACCGGGAGTCCTCGCTGGCGATCGCCGCCGCCTATGCCGATTCCGGCGCCGACCTGATCGAGCTCGGCGTGCCGTTCTCCGACCCGCTCGCCGACGGGCCGATGATCCACGCCGCCGCGACCGCGGCGCTGGCCGGCGGGGCGACGCTGGGCTCGGCGCTGGAGGTCTGCGAGTCGGTCTCGGACCGAGTTCCCGTCGTCCTCATGGTCTACGCGAACATGGTGCTCGCGCACGGCGGCGCGGCGGAGTTCGCCCGCCGTGCCGCCGGGGCCGGCGCCGCCGGGGCGATCGTCCCCGACCTGCCGCTCGGCGAGGCCGAGGAGGTGCGCGACGCCTTCGCCGCCGCGGGCCTGGCGCTGGTGCCGCTGGTCGCGCCGACCACGCCGCCCGAGCGCCGCGCCCGGATCTGCGCCGCCGCGCAGGGCTTCGTCTACGTCGTCTCCACCGTCGGGACGACCGGCGAGCGCGACGAGCTGCCGCCGGCCCTGGCCGAGCTGGTCGCCGCCGACCAAGGCCGACGCGAGACGTCCCGGTCGCCGTCGGCTTCGGGATCGGCACGCCGCAGCAGGCCGCCCAGGTCGGGCGAGATCGCCGACGGCGTGATCGTCGGCAGCCGCCTCGTCCGCGCCGCCGGCGAGGCCGGCTCCCCGGAGGCTGCCGCCGACGCGGTCGGCGCCTTCCTGCGCGAGACGCGCGTCGCCCTCGCCAAGCTAGGATCGGCGCCGCATGGGAATGGTCGTCACCCTCTTTCTGGCGCTCGCCGCGACGACGGTCTCCTACGCCCTCGGGCAGGGCGGGCCGGTCGCCGGCCTCGTCTTCTTCACGGTGCTCCTGATCGGCGCCGCGATCCGCGTCGTCCAGCCGAAGTCCTAAGCCGCGCGTCGCGACCACCTGCAGGTACTCCGGCTCGAGCACCAGGGCGCGGTCGCCGGCCGTGTTGTTCCGCTCGAGGAAGGCGCGCAGGTCCGCCGTCCAGGGCCTCTTCGCCCTCGGGGCCGACCCGCTCGAAGGCCATCTTGGTCGGGACCGAAGTAGGTGCGGAAGAACTCGAGGTAGTGGTCGGCGGAGCGGAAGGCCTGGCGCGAGGCCTTGCGCTCGACCCGCAGCTCGGAGATGCCGTCGCCGAACAGCTCGCGCAGCCGCTCCTCGGTGCCCCAGAGGAGGCGGCGGGCTGACCCCGGGAGGCAGGCGGCGCGTGCTTGGCGATCGTCATGAACATCTCGCCGACGCCGCCGTCGGGCGTCCAGTTGGCCATCCCGATCCGCCCGCCCGGCTTGCAGCACCCGCAGCAGCTCCGCCGCGGTCTTCTCCTGGTCGGGGGCGAACATGGCGCCGAAGATCGACATCGCGACGTCGAAGCCGCCGTCCTCGAAGGGCAGGTCCTGCGGCGTCGGCCTCGACGAACTCGACGTCGAGCCGCTCGGCGGCGGCTCGCTCGCGGCCGCGCTCGAGCAGGGCCGGGACGAAGTCGGCGCCGACCGTGTTGCCCCAGGCCCGCCGCGCCGCCGCGATCGCGCCGTTGCCGCTGCCGCAGGCGACGTCGAGCACCCGCTCGCCGGGGACGATGTCCAGCGCCTCGGCAAGCTCCTCGCCACCGTCGATGACGAGGCCCGGCGACCATCGCGAAGTCGCCCTCCGACCAGGTCTTCTGCTGCACCTGGGTGATCGCGCCGAAATCGGGTACGTCGCTCATCTCGTCCGCCTCGTCCTCAGGTGAAGAAGCGCTTGGCAATCTCGAGCACGCCGAGGTCGACTTGCTTGACCTTGGTCGCTTCCTCGAGCGGGACGGCGACCATCTCGGTGCCGTGCATCGCCGCCATCTTGCCGAAGTCGCCCGCTTTGGCCAGCTCGTAGGCGTGGGCGCCGAAGCGGGTGGCGAGGATGCGGTCGGTCGAGGTCGGGGTGCCGCCGCGCTGGACGTGGCCGAGCACGGTGACCCGGGTCTCGTACCCGGTCCGCGTCTCCAGCTCGGTCGCCAGCGCGGCGCCGATCCCGCCGAGCCGCGGGTAGCCGTACTCGTCGGTGTCCTTGATCGGCTGGATCAGCCGTTCCTCGCCGCTGTCGAAGGCCAGCTTGGCGCCCTCGGCGACGACGATGATCGAGAAGTCCTTGCCGCGGTCGTGGCGGCGCAGGACGCCCGGCCGCGACGTCCTCGACCGTGGTGGTCGTCTCGGGGATGACGATCCCGTCGGCGCCGCCGGCGAGGCCGGCGTAGGCCGCGATCCAGCCGGTGTTGCGGCCCATCACCTCGACCACCATGATCCGGTCGTGGGACTGGGCCGTGGTGTGGAGGCGGTCGATCGCGTCGGTGACGATCTGCACCGCGGTGTCGAAGCCGAAGGTGAAGTCGGTGCCGCCGACGTCGTTGTCGATCGTCTTCGGCACGCCGACCAGCGGCAGGCCGTGGTCGGCGTGCAGCTGCCGGGTGATCTCCATCGTGTGCTCGCCGCCGATCGCGACGACGGCGTCGAGCTCGCTGCTCGGCGAAGGCGCGCTTGACGCGCTCCGACCGCGCCCTCGCGGATCGGCTCGAAGCTGGAGGTGCTGAGGATCGTGCCGCCGAGGTGGAGGATGCCGGAGACGGTGCGCATGTCGAGCGGCAGGTAGTCGCTCTCGGCCAGGCCGCGGTAGCCGCGGCGGATCCCGATCGCCTCGTCGCCGCGCTACATCGCCGAGCGGGCGACGGCGCGGATCGCCGCGTTCAGACCCGGGGCAGTCGCCGCCGGCGGTCAGGACTCCGATTCTCATCCGGGCCGAGTCTATGATCGCGGCCCGTGCGCCGCGCCCCAGCTACCTCGTTCGCCTGCGCCTTCGCCGCGCTGGTCGCGGGGTGCGGGGGAGGGGGAGGGTCTCGAGCGGTGCGACCGTCTCGGTCTACGTGGTCGCGCCGCTGTGCGCGGGGGCGAAGCGGGAGCTGGCGCGCGAGGGAGGCCGCGCCGGCTCGATCCGCGTCCGCGCCGTCTGCCTGCCGAGCCCGCGGTGGCGGCGGCGGCCTGAGCCTGGCTGTCGTCGGCGCCGACGCCCGCCGCGCGGCCGAGGACTCGACGGCCGTCGCCTACATCGAGCCACCCGACCGGACAGCCGCTCGCTCCCGATCCTCGAACCGCCGGATCGCTCGGAATTCGGGCGCGGCGATGGCCAGTCCTGCGCCATCGCAGCCAGAAGCTCAGGAGCCACCGCGATGAGGCGTTTCCGCTCAGATCAGATCTCTGAGCGCCTCGTCCAGATCAGGGTGACGGAACTCGTAGCCGAGGTCGAGCGCCCGCCGCGGCACCACCCGCTGCCCGCCCCGCAGCACCTCGCCGAACTCGCGGCCGAACTTCAGGTCGAGGACGAAGCCGGGGACGGGGACGACCGCCGGGCGGCCGAGGGCGCGGCCGAGCGCCTTCGAGCAGCTCGGCGTTGGTGGCGGGGTTGGGGGCGGTCGCGTTGATCGGCGCCGCTGACCCTCTCGTCGTCCAGCGCCCAGAGCAGGATCCCGACCTCGTCGTCGACGTGGATCCAGGACATGTACTGGCGGCCGCCGGCGATCGGGCCGCCGACGCCGAGCTTGAACGGCCGCAGCATCTCCTGCGAGCAGGCCGCCGCCCGGGTCGAGCACGTGGCCGGTGCGGACTGATCGCCAGCCGCACCCCGGCGCTCTCGACCTCGTGCGCCGCCTTCTCCCACTCGCGCGCCACCTCGGCGTCGAACCCGGCGCCCGGCTCCGCCGACTCGTCGACGATCGCGTCGCCGCGGTCGCCGTAGTAGCCGATCGCCGACTGGCTGACCAGCACCCGGGGCTTGCGCTCCAGCGTCGCGATCGCCTGCACCAGGTTGTGGGTGCCGGTGCGCCGGCTCTCCATGATCCGCCGCTTGGCCTCGTCGGTCCAGCGCTGGTTGATCTTCTCGCCGAGCAGGTTGACGACGCCGTCGACGCCCTCGAAGGCCTCGGCCGGCGGGCGCTCCAGGGTCGGCTCCCAGGCGTGCCAGTTGACCCGGGGGTTGGTACGGCGGGCCGCCTGCCGGGTCGCGCGTCAGCCCGACCACCTCGTCGCCTCTGGCCAGCAGCGAGTCGCAGAGCGCCGAGCCGATGAAGCCGCTGGCTCCGGTGACGAGGACTCGCAGCGCCTAGGTCAGCGACCTCCACGGTGGCGAAGGTCCCGGTCTCCGTCGCTGAAGCGGGCGATCCCGTCGCGCTTTGCCTCCTCGACCACCGCCCGCGCGACCTGCGGCGCGACGTCGCGGTTGAAGACGCTGGGGATGATGTAGTCCTCGGAGAGGTCGTCGTCGGCGACGACCTCGGCGATCGCCTTGGCGGCCGCCAGCTTCATCTCCTCGGTGATCCGCGGGGCGCCGGCGTCGAGGGCGCCGCGGAAGATCCCGGGGAAGCAGAGCACGTTGTTGATCTGGTTCGGGTAGTCGGAGCGGCCGGTGGCCATGATCCGCACGTAGGGGGCGGCGTCCTCCGGCATCACCTCGGGGTTGGGGTTGGCCATCGCGAAGACGATCGCGTCGTCGTTCATCTTGCCGAGCGCCTCGGCGGGGATGATCCCGGGCCCGGAGACGCCGATGAAGAGGTCCATGCCCTCGATCACGTCGGCCGGCTGGCCGCTCAGCTTCTCGGGGTTGGAGTTCTCCGCGTACCAGCGCTTGATCGCGTTCATCTCGCCGGACCGGTAGTCCTCGCGTTCGGTCGAGAGGGCGCCGCGGCGGTCGCAGCCGACCACGTGGGTGACGCCGCAGGCGAGCATCATCTTGGTCACCGCCACCCCGGCGGCGCCGAGCCCGACCACGAGCACCCGCAGCTCCTCGATCGGCTTGCCGACGATCTTCAGCGCGTTGAACAGCGCCGCCATCGTCACCACGGCTGTGCCGTGCTGGTCGTCGTGGAAGACCGGGATGTCGATCGACTCCTTCAGCCGCTCCTCGATCTCGAAGCAGCGCGGGGCGGAGATGTCCTCGAGGTTGATGCCGCCGAAGGTGGGCGCGATCAGCTCCACCGCCCTGACGATCTCGTCCGGGTCCTGGGTGTCGAGGCAGATCGGGAAGGCGTCGACGTCGGCGAACTCCTTGAACAGCATCGCCTTGCCCTCCATCACCGGCATCGCCGCCTCCGGCCCGATGTTGCCCAGGCCCAGCACGGCGCTGCCGTCGGAGACCACCGCGACCATGTTCTTCTTGATCGTGTACTCGAAGGCTTTGGCGCGATCGGCGTGGATGTCCTCGCAGACCCGCGCGACGCCGGGCGTGTAGGCCATCGAGAGGTCGTCGCGCGTCTTCAGCGGGTACTTGTTGTGCAGCTCGATCTTGCCGCCCCGGTGCATCTGCATCGTGCGGTCGACGTAGTCGAGGACCTTCGCCCCCCGCGTCGAGCCGATCGCCCGCAGGATCCGCTCCCAGTGCTCCTGGTCCGGCGGCGTCGATCGTGAACTCCCGAACCCGCTTCCCCTCGCTGCCGGCCCCGGGGACCAGGTCCACGCCCTGCAGCTGGCCCCCGGCCTCGGCGATCGCAGCGGTCAACTTCCCCAGGGGTTCCTGGCGAGCATCCAGCTCGACGCGGATCGTGACGCTGTACTGAGCGCTGACGGCCATAGACAGCTATCGAATCAGATTCGGCTTACGGGCCGGCCCGCGCCAGCAACCCCGCCACCGCCAGATCCTGATCCATCCGCTCACCTCGCCCCAGCGGCGCCACGGTCTCCGGTGAGATCCTCAGCCCCGCCATTCGGTTGCGAACCCGAACCTCTCCGCATCGACCGTGAGTGGGGGAGGGCACCGCGGGGATCACTCGCCCGTCGGGACGACGGAAGGCAAGGGTGCCGTCAACCCGCCGCGAGATCCCGAACCCACCTTCATGGACGAGCCGGTGATGGTGTCCGCAGAGCTGGACGAGGTTGTCGAGCTTCGTCTCCCCGCCGCGCGCCCAGTGCGTGATGTGGTGCGCGTCGACCCACTCGCGGTTGTTGCAGCCGGGGAATTGACAGCCCTGGTCACGGGCCTGCAGGGCCCTGTGGAGCGACGGCGGGATCGCCCGCGTCTTGCGCCCGACGTCCAGCGTGCCCTTGGGGCCGCTGAGCATCGATACCAGCGAGGCGTCGCAGGCAAGCCTTCGCGCCGTCTCGGCGCAGATCACCGGGCCATCGTCGAGCCCGCAGTGAGCAAGATCGCCCTCCCCACGGAGCGCCGCAGCGTCCACGTGCACGACCACCTGGTAGCGATCCCCAGCCGGCCGCACCGCCGGATCGTTGGCAAGCGCGCTGTCGGCGATCTGCATCAGCGCATCGGCATTGTTCACCGATTGAGTCGATTCCGGTTCCGCGGAACCGCCTTGAGAAGGCTCTATTTGCTCGACGGAGTGCTTGCGGATGGCTGCCCGCCCCGCCTCCAGCGCCTTGAGGAACAGGGCCCCGTCTTCGGGCGAGAGCCGGCCGTGAATGCAAAGGCAGCCATCCTCATCCCATGAATGGGAGAGGAACCGATCCCGGTGAAGCGCCTCCGCGCTCTCCCGCGACACCGCCCGCCGGTAACCCCGCACCAACCGCTCCAGCTGCGCCGCGGTGGCGAACCGAGCCATCTCGACCAGCTCCTCCTCCTGCTCGGGGGTGGCGATCCTGGTGATCGCCCGCACCTTGGAGTAGCTCAGCTCGCCCCTGCTGAACTTCTCCCTGACCAGAGGCAGCTCACAGAGCGCCCGAGCCACCCGCACATGCTCCCTGCGCAGAGCGCGGATCGATCGAGCAGCGCCAGGCCACCCACGCCCCACAGGAGTGAAACCCCCAGGCCTCGTGCCCATCGCGCCGATCGAACTCGGCCACCAGCTCCAGCCACCGGCAGGTTGCGGCAGCGATATGAGCCGCCAGCTCCCCGATCTCGCGCTCGATCCACTCAGTCGGGGCCTCGATCAGGTCCTTATCCGCAGAACCAGTCGCCGATCGGACCGACCCTCGTCTGGCAATCGCACTTCCCTGCACGAACATGTGTTCGATAGTACGAGGGCGCTCGGACGGAACCGCGCGCCCGAACGACCCGCATTCGATGGCCGTATCCAGGCTCGCTCAAGGCGGTTCCGCGGAACCGCCTTGGAGGCCACCTGCCCTTCCCTCCTGTTCGTCGTCATCCGGAGCCGAAGCGGAAGCGATGCAATCGTCGCTGCGAGTCCGCCGGTGACCCGAATTGGTTAGCGTCGCCGTGCACTGCAATGGGGTGGTAAGGAGGAGCGAGCATGGAATCCAAGGCGATCGACCCGGTCGACTTCCGCGAGGCGCAGCACAAGCACTGGGACTCTGCTGCGGTGGGATGGAAGGAGTGGAGCGAGTTCAATGACAGCGCAGACGGGCACATCAGCGAGCGGCTGGTGGAGCTCGCGGACGTGCAGTCGGGAAGCCGGGTCCTGGACGTCGCCGCCGGCTATGGCGAGCCGGCGCTCACCGCCGCGCGTAAGGCCGGCCCGGAGGGCCGCGTTGTGGCCACGGACATCTCCGCCGAGATGCTCGCGTTCGGGCGTGAACGCGCGGCGGCGGCCGGCTTGGGCAACGTCGAGTTCATGGAGTCGGACGCCTCCAGCCTCGATTTTCCGCATGCGAGCTTCGACGCCGCCGTCTCGCGCTGGGGAATCATCTTCGAGCCTGACGCGGAGGCCGCCGCGGGGCGCATCCGAGGCTTCCTCAAGCCGGGCGCGCGGATGGCGATCAGCTCGTGGGGCGAGCCCGATCAGGTCCCCTTCCTCTCGATTCCGATGAGGACGACGATGGAGCGGCTGGACGTGCCCCCGCCCCCGGCCGGAACGCCCGGGCCCCTCTCCCGGTCCACCCCCGCTGCCATCGGCGGGTTGCTCGAAGGAGGTGGGTTCTCGAAGGTCGCCGTGGAGCAGGACGAGGTCACCTTCGAGTTCGACTCCCCGGAGCACTTCACCGCCTACATCAGAGCGATCTCCGCCCCGATCCGGGCGATGATCGAGCAGCACGCAGGCGAGGCCCAGGAAGAGGCCTGGGACGCGATCACGCAGGCCGCAGCGGATGCGGGGGGTGGCTCGAAGCCGCTGAGCTTCTCGAACGTGGTGCTGCTCGCCTCGGCAACCGCCTAGCCCAGGTGAGGGTGTAAGCGTTCCGATCCGGCACGGGACCCGCTTGCGTGGGCAGGTTGCTCGCCACTGTTCAGGTCAGGTCGACGACGCCGCCCGCCGCGTACCAGCTCAGCCACACCATCAGCACGCCGACGAGGGTAGCCACCAGCGGCGCGGCGGCGGCGAGGGCGCGGAGGCCGCCGCCTGCCTGGTTGCGCACGATCGAGACGCCGAGGACGATGCTCCAGACGAAGCCGACCGCGAGCAGGACGATCGCGGCGGGCTGGACGATCCCGAGGAACTCGAGCGAGTCGTCGCCGAAGGCGATCACCGCCGTGGCCAGCTCCAGCGGCAGGAAGAGGTAGCCGAACGTGGACAGCGCGGTGCGCAGCGGCACGCCCGCCAGGCGGCCGGCGAGCGCGCAGGCTCCGACGTAGACGAGCATCGCGATCGCGACGAAGCCGGCGAAGAGCGCCGGCCAGGGGATCGCGGTCGAGCGCCGGGGAGCGCTGGCCGACCGCCATGTACATGCCGAGCAGGCTGGCGACGAAGAGCGACTCCCACAGATCGGGTGCGCGCGGCTCGAGCAGCTCGGCGCCCGGCAGGCGCCAGCCGAGCTTCAAGGACGAGCGCTCGGGAGGACAGTTGACGACGCAGTCGGAGCACTTGATGCAGGCGCGGTTGGTCTCGAGCTGAAGCGGGTTTAGGAAGGAGGGGCAGCGCCCGGCCAGCTCGCTGCCCTTCAGACACGGCTTCTCCACACAGGTCGCGCAGACGTCGCGGTCGGCCTGCAGCGCGAGCGGGCTGAGCCGCGTCGCGCGCCCGAGCCAGCCGCCCACCGGGCAGAAGTAGCGGCACCACGCCCCGCGCCGGGAGACGAAGCCGACCACCGTGGCGAGCGCGAAGATCGCCAGGAAGAGGAGGGCGCCGTCGCGCGCCGTCCCCTGCAGGTCGAGCCACTTGACCAGGAAGGTGATCAGCAGGAAGCTGCTCGGCAGCAGCCAGCCGAGCCGCAGCGGCGCCGCCACGCGGCCGCCGCCTCGCCCGAGCCTGGCGCCGAGGCGGTGTGCCCATTCGGTCGTCAGCCGCAGCGGGCACAGGTAGCCGCACCAGAAGCGGCCGAAGGCGACCGTCGCCAGGGTCAGCAGCGGCAGCCAGACGATCCACATCAGGAAGTTGAAGACGTTGTCCTGCGTCCCGGGATTGCTGAACGAGCCGAGGCGCAGCGAGCCCTGGTTGTCGAACGGCCCGATCTGGAGCGGGAGGAGGGCAGCGAGAAGGACCCCGACCAGCAGCGCCAGCATCGACACCGGGACGATCGCCCTGAGGCGGGGATTCCGCAGCGCCCGGTAGAGCGGGTTCGTGTAGCCCGCCCCGATCGCCCGGAAGCGAGCGGCCGCCAGAGCGGGCCGCCGGCCGATCTCGCCATGCAGGGCGAGGATCAGCGCCACATAGCCGAGCACGAAGATCACCTGGAGGACGGAGGGCGCCGCCGTGTAGCCGAAGAGCGCCTGCAGCGCCTGCCCGAGACCTTGCGTCTGGGGAAGCAGCGCGCTCGTGTCCCAGGCCGCGATGGTGCCGGGGAAGACGCCGGCCGCCTGGAAGGCGAGCGTCGCCCGTCCCACCATGCCGGCGGCGAAGAACAGGAGGAGGCCGGAGGTCACCGCGAAGAAGCGCTGCGGGCTCAGTATCCGCGTCCCGCCGCGGTACATCGCGCTGCCGATCAGGACCGCTAGGGCGAAGCCCATCGAGGCGCCGAGCACGACCCGCTGCCAGGGTGAGTTCGACGCAGCGGCGCCGAGGTAGAGGACCGCCTCGGCACCCTCGCGGAAGACGGCGAGGAAGGCGAGCGTGCCGAGCGCCAGCACGGATCCTCGACCGACCACCGCCTGCGCCTCGGCCCGCAGCGAGCCGGCCATCGCGCCGCCCTGGCGGCGCATCCACCAGATCACGTAGGTCAGGACCGCGGCTGCCGCCGACATCATGACCCCCTCGAAGAGCGCCTCGGCAACGCCCTTGAGGCTCCCCAGCGTCAGAAAGAGCGCCGCACCGAGCACGACACTGGCAAGCGTCCCGGCCCCGACGCCGGCCCAGATCCCGGCGAAGTAGCTGCGGCTCTCCGTCCGCTCCAGACAGGCGAAGAGGATCCCGATCAGCAGGCTGGCCTCCACCGTCTCGCGCATCACCAGCAGCAGCGAGGCGGACACGCGCTCAGCGTCCCGTCTGGCCGGGGCTGGCCTCGCCGGAAAGCCGACAGTGGAAGTCGGACATGGTAAGGCCACCCTAAGCAGTTGCCCGGCCGTAGAGTGCGACGATGGTCACGCAGGCCCCAGAGTTGTTCCTGCTCGACGGCAACAGCCTCGCCTACCGGGCCTTCTTCGCGCTGCCGGAGTCGATTGGGACCTCGCGACGGGAGGCCGACGAACGCGATCTTCGGCCTCGCCTCGATGCTGGCCAAAATCGTCACCGAGATGCGGCCGGCGGGGCTGGTGGTGGCCTGGGACGCCGGGATGTCGGGACGCGAGGTCGCCTACGAGGACTACAAGGCCCACCGACCGCCGCGGCCGAGCCTGCTCTCCGAGCAGTGGCCTCACCTGATGCCGCTGGTCGAGGCGTTCGGCTACGCCAACGTCAAGGTCGAGGGGTACGAGGCCGACGACGTGATCGCCTCGCTGGCACGGCAGGCCCAGGAGGCCGGGATCCCGGTGATGGTCGTCTCCGGCGATCGCGACGTCTACCAGTTGGTCGGCGACGGCGTTCGGGTGATGAGCACCTCGCGCGGGGTGACCGAGACCAAGGTCTACGACCGCGAGGCGGTGATCGAGCGCTACGGGGTGCCGCCGGAGCTGGTCCCCGACCTGCTCGGGCTGAAGGGCGACACCTCCGACAACATCCCCGGCGTCCCCGGGATCGGGGACAAGACGGCCGCGCAACTGCTGCAGGAGTTCGGCTCGCTCGAGGAGGTGCTGGCCAACGTCGAGAAGGTCTCCGGCGCGAAGCGCAAGCAGAACCTGGTCGAGCACGCCGACGACGCCCGCCTCTCCAAGCAGCTGGCGACGCTCCACTACGACATCGAGACCGGCCTCGACCTGGCTGGGGTGATGGCCGTCGAGCCAGATCGCGGCGCGTTGCGCGAGTTCATGCGCGAGTTCGAGCTGCGGGCGATCATGGAGCGGCTCGAGGAGGGCCTGCCCGACGGCGAGGCCGTGCCGGGGCGCAGCGTCGAGACCGAGCTGGAGGTCGAGACGGTGGAGGGGACGCCCGCCGACCTCGGCGAGGGACCCGCGGCGCTGGCGATCGCCGGCGGCCGCTGGGCCGCGGCCGACGGGGGCCGCATCGTTACCGGCACATCCACGCTTGACGAGCTCGCCGTCGCCCTCGCGGGCCACCCACTCGTCGCCCACGACGCCAAGTCGCTCGGCGGCGGCCGCCACGGGCTGCTCGCCGCGGCCGCCCGCGAGGGGGTCGAGCTGGAGCTTGACCACGACACGATGCTGGCCGCCTACCTGCTGGAGCCGCAGCGCCGCACCTACGAGTTGACCGAGCTTGCCGCCGACGCCGGGATCGGCCTTGCCGGGTCGGCGGCCCCGGGCCAAGAGCCCGAGGACGGCCAGCTCTCACTCGGGGAGGAGGCCGAAGCCGGCCTCGACCCGGCCGAGGAGGCGCGGCTGGTGGCGGGGTTGGCCGAGGTCCAGCGGCCGCGCATGGAGGAGCTGGGACTGGAGCGCCTGCTGCGCGAGGTCGAGCTGCCGCTCGTCCACGTGCTGGCGGCGATGGAGCGTGAGGGGCTGAAGCTCGATGCCGAGCGGCTCGCCGAGGTCGGCGCCGGCTTCGGGGAGCGGATCGCCACCCTGGAGAAGGAGATCTACGAGCTGGCCGGGGAGGAGTTCACGATCGGCTCGCCCCAGCAGGTCGGCCGCCTCCTCTTCGAGAAGCTCGGCCTTACCCGCAAGCGCCGCGGCAAAACCGGCTTCTCCACCGACGCCCGCGTCCTCGCCCAGATCCGCGACGAGCACCCGATCGTCGAGAAGATCGAGGCCTGGCGCGAGCTGACCAAGCTGAAGAACACCTACCTCGACGCCCTCCCCGACCTGATCGACCCCGAGACCGGCCGCATCCACACCACCTTCAACCAGGCGGCGGCCAGCACCGGGCGCCTCTCCAGCACCAACCCCAACCTCCAGAACATCCCGATCCGCACCGAGATCGGCCGCCCGGTCCGCGCCTGCTTCGTCGCCGAGCGCGGCGCCCGGCTGCTCTCCGCCGACTACAGCCAGGTCGAGCTGCGCGTCCTCGCCCAGGTCGCCGACGAGGAGGTGCTGAAGGAGATCTTCCGCGCCGGGGACGACGTCCACGCGGCGACCGCGGCCGAGGTCTTCAACATCTCCCGCGAGGAGGTCGACGTCGGCCAGCGCTCGAAGGCGAAGATGGTCAACTTCGGGATCGTCTACGGGCTGACCGGGTTCGGCCTCGCCGACCGCCTCAACATCTCCCGCAAGGAGGGGGAGGAGTTCGTCGCTCGCTACCTCGAGCGCTTCCCCGCCGTGCGCGCCTTCCGCGAGCGGGTTGTCGAGGAGGCCCAGGCCGACGGCTACGTGACGACGCTGATGGGTCGCCGCCGCGCCATCCCCGAGCTGCGCTCCTCCAACGTCAACACCCGTCGCCTCGGCGAGCGCCTCGCCGTCAACACGGTGATCCAGGGCACCGCCGCCGACATCATCAAGGTCGCGATGGTGCGCTGCCACCGGGCCCTGGCCGAGGCCGGGGTGAAGACCCGCCTGGTCCTCCAGATCCACGACGAGCTGCTGTTCGAGGGGCCGGCGGGGGAGATGGACGACGCGGTCGAGCTGGTGCGGCGCGAGATGTGCGCCGCCTACCAGCTCGACCCGCCACTCGAGGTCGACGTCGGTGTCGGCCGGGATTGGCTGGAGGCGAAGTAGCCCTAACTCGCCTGCTGCACCGAGTCGGGCGCTTCGTCGCTCGAGTCGTCCTCCCCGACCGGATCGTCATCGCCGGACTGGTCGTCGGCACTGGACTGTTGGCCGGCGTTCTCCTGGCCGTCCTCCACGCCGTCGCCGTCGGTGTCGTTGTCGGTGGGGTCGTCGCCGACCTCTATCTCCTGCCCGTCGTTCAACCCGTCGTTGTCGGTGTCGGCGTCGAGCGGATTCGTCCCGTTCTGGAACTCGCCGAGGTTGTTGAGCCCGTCTTTGTCCTGATTGAGGGGAGCCTGGTTCACTTTCAGCGAGAGGTGATGCCGCTTCTCCCAGCGATCGGGGATGCCGTCGTGGTTGCGGTCCCTCGCCTTCGCCGACGCGATGGCGGGCAGCGCCAGGATGGCGACCACGCCGAGCGCCGCGACGAGGGTCAGCTCGAGCCTGCGGATACGACTGCGGGTGTCTTTCATGTTCCTCCTTCGGACGAAGTGCTCTGGTCGGTTGAGTCGGTTAACCCGCCCTGCCCCGAAGAATCACTCGATCCGCTCGAACTCGAGTCGCCTCCACCATCCATCGTCGCCTGGGCCGTGCCATCCGAACCACCGTCCGAGCCGCCCGAGGTGCTGTCCTCCGCGGAGGAGCCGCCCCCGTCCGAGCCGGGGCCCGAGTCGCCGCTGCCCGAGGAATCAGTGCCCGTGGAAACCGGGCTCCCGTCCTGTCCGGAACCGCCACGGGAGCCGCTGCCACCGATCGCGTCGTGGGCGCTGTCTCCCGAGCCGCCCCGGTGGCCGTCACCGTCGCCTGTCTGAAGCGAGTTGCCGGTCTCGCCTCCGACTTGTCCGCCGCCGGCGAAGGCGGCCGGCCGCGAGGGATCCCGGCGAGTCGGCCCAGCCGTGCTCGGGTCGGCAGTGTTCGGGTCGGTCACGCCGGCGGAGCCGGCGGAGCGCTCGGCGACTTTCGCCGCCCCCGCCTGAGAGCGGGGGTGGGATTCCTTGATCGCAACCCCCGCCGTCACCGCGGCGCCGGTCGCCAGCACCGCGACCGCCGCCTTCACCGCGACGGCGCCGCCTCCCCCGGCGACCGCCGCTCCGCTCGCCCCCGCGTTGTCGAGGAGTTGGCGCAGCAGCGGCATCGGGACCAGCGAGCCGACTCCCTCGCGCAGCGCGTTGCGGGCGCGGAAGATCAGCTGGCGCGCAGCCCCGACCGAGACGCCGAGCTGCGCGCCTATGTCGGCGTGGCTCAGCCCCTCCATCTCGCGCTTCACGAGCGCCTCGCGCTGGGCCTCCGGCAGTCCCTGGAGCCCGGCCAGCAGGGAGCGCAGCTCGCTCGCGCCGCTCCAGCGCCTGCGGCGGCTGCTCGACCCCGTCGTAGTTCTCGTCCAGGTGCTCGTGGGGAGGCCCGGCGTCGCGCAGGTTGTTGAAGGCGGTGTTGCGGACGATCGTGTAGAGCCAGGGGCGCAGGTGGAGCTCCGCATCGCCCGACCCGATCCCCGGCAGCGCCCGGGCCAGCGAGTCCTGGACGACGTCGTCGGCGCGGTCGGGCGGAACGATCGAGGCCGCGTAGCGCAGCAGCGCCGGGCGGTAACGGCGGACGATCTCCTCGACCGCCGGCTCGTGGCCCTCGCGCGCCAGCTTCACCAGGCGCCGGTCGGGCTGCGCTCGCAGCACGGGCGCGGCGAAGATCCTCTCGCTCGGTTTGCGCGGTGTCATCTGATCCGGATGATCGGCGACGCAACGAGCCCTACGGCCGACAGGACTCGATGGTTCAACCCTGGCAGACCGCGAAGATCACTCCGAGGGGACTGGACGCCTGATCGGTTGAGGCTTCGACGCGACGAACTCCGGCGGGGCGATCTTGAGGTAGTGGCCGAATGACCAGTCGACGAACCGCTTCGACCCCATCAGGCGGATCATCGGGCCGAGCAGGCGCGGCGGGATGCGGGGCACGAGCCGCTGCACCCACAGCATCGAGCGGAACTTCCACTCGTGGGACTCGTTGAACTCCGCGTAGCGGGTCGCGGCGGCCTCGCGGCTCTGCCGCCCCTCGACGACCCCGCGCAGCTCGCGCCCCAGCGCGATCCCGAAGTAGAGCGCCGTCCTGATCCCCTCGGCGGTGAGCGGCAGGCAGTGCCCGGCCGAGTCGCCGGCGAAGAAGACGCCGCCCTCGGTGGCGTGGCGCAGCTTGTGGGGGATCCAGTTGCCCTGGTAGCCGACCCGGTCCCGGCCGAGGTCTTCGACGAGCAGCTCGGTCGTCTCGCGCACGTGGAAGCGGGGGTCGAAGGAGCCGACGCCGATTCGCAGCTCGTCGCGCGCCGGGAAGCACCAGCCGTAGCCGGCGGGGACGTAGCGGCGGTCGATCCAGATCTCCAGGTCCTCCCCGGCGCCCTCGGGGTGCACCTCCAGCCCGCGTGAGAGCGGCGCGTCGGGCGGCTGGTAGCCGTCGCCGTTCGCCAGCACGCGCCGCCAGCCGAGCGCGTCGACGACGAGCGGGGCGGAGAGGACGCCGCGGTCGGTCTCGACGCGGATCGCGCCGTCGCCGTCGCCCGGCGCCGCCCGCCCGTTCACTTTGGCCGTCTCGAAGGTCGCGTCGCACTGCGCCCACAGCAGCTCGCACAGCTCGCGGTAGTCGAAGGTGGAGAGGGTCCACGGCAGCCGGTAGCGGGCGGTGCCGTGGGGGGTGTGCACGAGCAGCGAGTCGAAGCGCTGTCGCTCGGCGTCCATCAGGCCGATCGCCCGCAGCCACTCGGTCGGGATGCCGCAGGCGGAGGTCTGGCGCTCGCCGATCTCGTAGCGGTCGACGACCATCACCTCGGCCCCGGAGCCGGCCAGCTCGCGCGCCACCGCGAGCCCCGCGAAGCTCGCCCCGCAGATCAGCACGTCGCAGGAGCCGTCGAGCGGAGTGCGCTCTTCACCGCGTTTGGTCGCTCGCACCGGCATCGCGAACGATTCTGCCATTATCTGGCGCCGTGTCCCCCACAGACACAATGATCGCCCCTGCGAGCCCTGCCGCAGACGCCGCGCCTGCCGGCACCCCCGTCGAGGGATCGAACGGCCTGCTGCTGCAGGTCAACGGGCACGTCGTCCCCAACTACGCCGCGACGATCGTCTCCTTCGACGAGGGCGACGTGGTCAACGGCAAGGTGGTGCGGATCGACAAAGACGAGGTCCTGGTCGACATCGGCTACAAGTCGGAGGGCGTCATCCCCTCCAACGAGCTCTCGATCCGCAAGTCGGTCGACCCGGCCGAGGAGGTCTCGCTCGGCGAGGAGATCGACGCGCTCGTCCTCACCAAGGAGGACCAGGAGGGGCGGCTGATCCTCTCCAAGAAGCGGGCCCGCTTCGAGAAGGCATGGCGCCGCATCGAGGCCGCCGCCGAGTCGGGCGAACCGGTCGAGGGCACCGTGATCGAGGTCGTCAAGGGCGGCCTCATCCTCGACCTCGGGGTGCGCGGCTTCCTGCCCGCCTCGCTGGTCGACATCCGCCGCGTCCACAACCTCGACGAGTTCATGAGCCAGACGCTCGAGTGCAAAGTCATCGAGCTGAACCGCAGCCGCAACAACGTGGTGCTGTCGCGGCGCGCGGTGCTCGAGGAGGAGCGCAAGGAGGTCCGCGAGCAGATCCTCGGCCGCCTCGCAGCCCGGCCAGGTCGTCGAGGGCAAGATCTCCAACATCGTCGACTTCGGCGCCTTCGTCGACCTCGACGGGATCGACGGCCTGATCCACATCTCCGAGCTTTCCTGGAGCCACGTCAACCATCCCTCCGAGGTCGTCGCGATCGGCGACACGGTGCGGATCAAAGTGCTCGACATCGACCGCGACCGCCAGCGCATCTCGCTGGGCCTCAAGCAGACCCAGGAGGACCCGTGGCAGCGGGTGGTCAGCACCCACCGCCCCGGCGACGTGCTCGAGGGCACCGTGACCAAGGTCGTCGCCTTCGGCGCCTTCGTCGAGATCCTGCCCGGGGTCGAGGGCCTGGTCCACATCTCCGAGCTCGCCGACCACCACGTCGAGAACCCGAGCGAGGTGGTCGAGCCGGGCACGAAGCTCAACGTGAAGATCCTCGAGATCGACGAGGAGCGCCGCCGCCTCTCGCTCAGCATCAAGCAGGTCGAGGACCAGAACATGCCGATGAGCGACCTCGGAGCGCAGCTCGAAGCCGCTGCCAACGGGGGAGACGGCTCCGAGGAGCCCGACCGGAAGAGCCCTCGAGAGGCGCGCCGAGGCGAGCCGGCGCCGGGAGCCCGAGGCCGAGGCCGAAGCCGAGGAAATCGATTCTTAGTTAGCGCAATGCCGCTGACGATCGGCCTCACGGGCGGCATCGCGGCGGGGAAGTCCGAGGCGCTGGCGGCCTTCGAGCGACTCGGCGCGGCGACGATCTCCAGCGACGCGGTCGTCCACGAGCTGCTCGACTCCGAGCCGCTGCTGAGCCGCCTGACCGAGCGCTGGGGCGACGAGGCGGCGCCGGCGGGCCGGGTCGACCGGACCAAGGTCGGCGAGATCGTCTTCGCCGACCCGGAGGAGCTCACCTGGCTGGAGGCCCAGATCCACCCACTGGTGGGAGGGCGGATCGGCGAGTGGCTGGGCTCGCTCTCGGCGGAAACCGAGGTCGCCGTGGTCGAGGTTCCGCTGCTGTTCGAGGCGGGGATGGAGGGCGCTTTCGACACCACCGTCGCCGTCGTCACCTCCGACGAGGTTCGCCGCGCCCGCGCCGAGGCGCGCGGCCACGCGCTGGTCGGCGAGCGCGAGGCGCGCCAGCTGGCGCAGGAGGAGAAGGCGGCGCGCGCCGAGCACGTCGTCGAGAACGACGGCACGGTCGAGGACCTCGAGCGGGCGCTGTCCGCGCTGGTCGAGAAGCTGCGCGAATGAGGCGCGGGAGGCGGCGACGGCTTGTCATCGGCGGCGCGGTCGTCGCGGCCGGTATCGCGGGCGGGGTGCTGCTCGGGGTGGTCGCCGACGTCGACCAGGCGATCCAGGAGCTGACCCTGCCGCTCCACCACGAGGACATCATCCGCCAGCAGTCCCGGGAGAAGGGCGTCGACGCGGCGCTGATCGCCGCCGTCATCTACTCGGAGTCGCGGTTCCGCGACCAGACCTCTCACGCCGGGGCGCGGGGGCTGATGCAGATCACCCCGGCCACGGCTCGCGAAATCGAGCGGCTCAGCGGCGGCACGACCTTCACGTTGAACGACCTCTCCGACCCTGAAATCAACATCCGCTACGGGACCTTCTACCTGCGAGACCTGCTCGACCGCTACGACGGCAACGAGGTCGCCGCGCTGGCGGCTTACAACGCCGGGTCCCGGCAACGCCGACCGCTGGGGCGGGCCCGGGCTGACGCTCAACGACATCCCCTTCGCCGAGACCCGCGGCTACGTCGAAGAGGTGCTCGACAAGCAGCGCGCCTACCGCGACCAGTACGCGAAGGAGCTGGGCTACTGAATTCCGACGCGCCGAGACCGCGCGTCGGCGCCCTGGCGCTTGCCGTCGGCCTGGTGCTGGCCGATTCCTCGATCGTCGTCCTGGCGCTGCCGCAGATCTACCGCGAGCTGGACACGAGCGTGGCCGGGGTGACCTGGGTCCTGGTCTCGTTCAACCTGGTGATGGCGCTGGCCGCGGTGCCGGCCGCGCTCGTGGCGCGGCGAGTCGGACCGGGCCGCGCGGCCGCGGTCGGCCTCGCCGTGTTCGCCGGCGCCGGGCTCGCCTGCGGGGCCTCATCGCACCTCTCGACCCTGATCGTCGCCCGCTGCGTGCAGGCGCTGGGCGGCGCGGCCGCGGTCACCGCCGCGCTGGAGCTGCTGCCGGCGACCGTCGGCTCGGAGCGCCGCGCGGCAGTCGTCTGGGCGGGCGCCGGCGCCACCGGCGCGGCGCTGGGGCCGGCGATCGGCGGGTTCCTCACCGAGCTGGTCTCCTGGCAGTCGATCTTCCTGTTCCAGGTGCCGGTCGCGCTCGCCGCGGCGGTGCCGATCCTCGCGGTGGCCAGGCACGAGGCGGCGACCGGGATCGTCGAGCGGGAGCTGCGCCGCACCGGCCGCCCGCACATCCTCGCCAACCTCGCCCTGGCGCTGGTCTCGGCGGCGATCGCCGCGGCGCTCTTCCTCCTCGTCCTGCTCCTGATCGAAGGCTGGCGCCTCAGCCCGATCGGCGCCGCGATCGTCGTCACGGTGATGCCGCTCTCGGCCCTGGCGGGCAGCCGGCTGGGGCCGCTCGTCCCCAGCGCCCGGGCGCGCGCCGCGGCGGGGGCGATCCTCGTCGCCGGCGGGCTGGGCGGGCTGGCGCTGCTGCCGAAGGCCGAGGTGGTGCTCACCGTGCCGCCCCAGGTCCTGGTCGGGATCGGGCTCTCGCTGGTGCTCTCGGCGCTGACCGAGACCGCCCTCGGCGGCCGCGCGCCGCAGGCGATCCACGGCGGCTGGACGATCTCGGCCCGCCACGCCGGCGTCGTGATCGGCCTGCTGGCGCTGACCCCGATCTTCACCGCCGACATCGCCCAGCAGCGCCGCGACGCGATCGACGCCGGCACGGCGGTGGTCCTCGACTCCCACGTCAGCCCGCTGCTGAAGATCGAGCTGGCGCAGCGGATCGTCGCCCGCATGGAAGGAGAACGCGGCCGGGTGCCGACGATCGGCCCCGCCTTCGACCCGCTGCCGAGCGATCCCACCGACCGCGCCGCGGTGATCGAGCTGCGCAGCGACCTCCAGGACCAGCTCGACCGCGGCGCCACCCACGCCTTCAGCGCCTCCTTCCTGATCGGCGCGCTCGCCGCCCTGCTGGCGCTGGTCCCGATCGGCCTGGCGAGGAGGGTGGAGCTGTGACGCCGCCGACGGGCCGCGGTGGAGGGCTGGTCCTTGGGGCGGTTGTGGTTTCGGTTGCGCTCGTTGGGATCTACCTCGCGGCGGGCGGCTCCTCCTACACGCCGGCGAAGGTCCAGGACCCCTGCGTGCACCGGCCCTGGCGCAATCCGCAGGGGATCCAGGCGATCGCCGAGCAGTTCTCGCTCTCGGCCCTCGATGGCGCCGCCTGCCGGCTGGGCGTGACGCGGGAGGCGCTGGCCCGGGCGCTGGCGACGCCGCAATCGCGGCAGCGCTTCACCCGCCGCTACGGGATAACCGACGCGAAGCTGGCGGCGGCGATCCGGGCGGGCCTGGTGCGTGCGGTCGACGACGCCGAGAACGCCGGCGCGCTCAGCCCCTTCATCGCGGCGCCGTTGCGGGAGGCGGTCCAGAGCATGCCGCTGGACCAGGCGATCGCCTTGATTCGGGACGCCCGCTCGCTGCTCGACAACGTCCAGACCTTCCTCGGCCCGGCCCAGGGCCTGCTCCAGCAGTTGCTTCCCTAGCCGACCGCACCCTCGATCTGGAAGCGGCCGGGGCGGGGCAGCCAGCGGATTCCCGTCGCAGAGCGCGCCCGGCGTCGTCTCGAGGGCGCCGGCGAGCTTGAGGAGGGTGGCCAGGCGCGGCTCGCGCCCGCCGCGCTCGAGCAGGGAGATCTCGGTCCGGTGCAGCTCGCAGAGGAAACCGAGCTCTTCCTGGGAGATCCCGCGCTTCTGGCGCGCTTGGCGAAGATTGACGGCGAAGCGCTGGCGCGGTTCCACGCCGGTGATCTTCTGCGTCTGAAGACAGAAGCTCTACAGACAAAACATTTCATCTGCTCTATATTTCCCGCCTGCTCAACCCGTCTCGTTCCTTCTCGATGAGCCCAGACCCAGACAACCTGCTTGCCGCCCTCAACCACCCGCTGAGACGCCGCATACTCCGCGCCCTCGACGGGGAGGAGGCGGCCAGCCCGGTGGAGCTGTCCAAGCGCCTCGCCGTGCCGCTGACCACGGTCAGCTACCACGTCAGGATCCTCGCCGACCGCGGCACCCTGAAGCTGGTCCGGACGAAGTCGGTGCGGGGAGCCGTGGAGCACTTCTACCGCTCGCTGGTCGAAGCGGAGTGGGCCCTCTCCGCCCTCCAGGCGTCCCGGCGGGCAGACGGAGGCGTGTAGAGGTTGACCGGATCGGGATGGGACGCGCGGTGGCACCGCTATGGTCACCCGGGTGCCCGAGTTCAGGCTGAACCCCGCCTACACGCCGACGGCCGACCAGCCGCAGGCGATCGCCGGGCTGGCCGAGGGGCTGGGGGAGGGAGAGCGGTTCCAGACGCTGCTGGGGGCGACCGGGACCGGGAAGACCTTCACGATGGCCGCGACGATCGCGGCCGTGCAGCGTCCCTCGCTGGTGATCGCCCACAACAAGACCCTGGCCGCGCAGCTCTGCAACGAGTTCCGTGAGTTCTTCCCCGACAACGCGGTCGAGTACTTCGTCTCCTACTACGACTACTACCAGCCCGAGGCCTACGTCCCCGCGCAGGATCTCTACATCGAGAAGGACTCCTCGATCAACGACGAGATCGACCGGCTGCGCCACGCGGCGACGGCGGCGCTGTTCGCGCGCCGCGACGTGATCATCGTCGCCTCGGTCTCCTGCATCTACGGGATCGGCTCGCCGCAGGTCTACAACGAGAAAATGCAGCTGTTCAAGGTGGGGGAGGAGATCGACCGCGACGAGGTGCTGCGCAAGCTGGTGAAGATGCAGTACCAGCGCAACGACGCCAACCTGGCGCGCGGCAGCTTCCGGGCGCGCGGCGAGGTGCTGGAGATCATGCCCGCCTACGCCGAGTCGGCCTACCGGATCTCCCTGTTCGGCGACGAGATCGAGGGGATCCAGCACTTCGACCCGCTGACCGGCGAGGTGCTCGACACGATCGACCACGTCTCGGTCTGGCCGGCGTCGCATTACGTGACCAAAGACGAGACGCTGGAGCGCTCGGTCGAGGAGATCCGCGCCGAGCTGGAGGCGCGCACCGCCGAGCTGGAGGCGGAGGGCAAGCAGCTGGAGGCGCACCGGCTGCGCCAGCGCACCGCCTACGACATCGAGATGCTGAAGGAGCTGGGTTTCACCTCGGGGATCGAGAACTACTCGCGGATCCTCGACGGCCGCCCCGAGGGCAGCCCCCCGCACACGCTGATCGACTACTTCCCCGACGACTTCGTCGTCTTCGTCGACGAGTCCCACCAGACGATTCCCCAGATCGGCGGGATGTACGAGGGGGACCGCTCGCGCAAGCAGACGCTGGTCGACTACGGGTTCCGGCTGCCCTCGGCGATCGACAACCGGCCGCTCAAGTTCGACGAGTTCCTGGAGCGGGTGCCGCGGCTGGTGATGGTCTCGGCGACGCCGGGGCCGTTCGAGCGGGCCGAGTCGACCCGGGTCGTCGAGCAGATCGTCCGCCCGACCGGGATCGTCGACCCCGAGATCGAGGTGCGCGAGACGAAGAACCAGATCGACGACCTGATGAACGAGATCCGCCGCCGCGCCGAGGCGGGCGACCGCGTCCTGGTCACGACGCTGACCAAGAAGATGGCCGAGGACCTGACCGCCTACCTGCTCGAGTACGGGATCAAGGTCCGCTACCTGCACTCCGAGGTCGACACGCTGGAGCGGATCCAGATCGTCCGCGACCTGCGGCTCGGCGAGTACGACGTGCTGGTCGGGGTCAACCTGCTGCGCGAGGGGCTCGACCTGCCGGAGGTCTCGTTGGTCGCGATCCTCGACGCCGACAAGGAGGGCTTCCTGCGCGGCGAGACGAGCCTGGTGCAGACGATCGGCCGCGCCGCCCGCAACGTCAACGGCCGGGTGCTGATGTACGCGGACCGCGAGACCGAGTCGATGCGCGCCGCGATCCGCGAGACCGACCGCCGCCGCGAGATCCAGCGCGCCTACAACGTCGAGCACGGGATCACCCCGGAGACGGTCCGCAAGGGGATCTCCGAGATGAGCGAGTTCCTGGCGATGGAGGACCGGGCGCCGCGCAAGCGCCGCCGCGGGCGCGCCGAGGCCTTCGCCGACCCCGAGGAGCTGGAGCGGACGATCGTCTCCCTCGAGGAGGAGATGCTCGCCGCCGCCGACGACCTCCGCTTCGAGGAGGCGGGGCGCATCCGCGACGAGTTGAAGGAGTTGCGCCGCGACCTCGACGGGATGCGCACCGGTGCCTGAGCGGCGCCCTGGCCGGCGCATCTCGGCGTCCTCCCTCGGTCATGTGCAGAGCACACTCCCTCGGTCGTCCTTGATCTGCTTGGTCAGGACACCGCTCAGACACCGGCATGGGTCTGGGAGGATTTTGCCGTGACGATCTGCGAGGAGATCGCCGAGTGGGCAGTCGGCCTTGAAGCGGGTGACCTGCCGGCGAGCGTTCGCGAGCGGGCCGAGCTGCAGGCGATGTGCGTCGCCGCGGGGCGCGCGGCCGGCGAGGAGGAGGCGGCTCCGTTCGCCGCGGTCGCGCCCGACGGCCCGGTCGGTGAGATCTATCGCTCGGCCGCCGCCTCGATCGCCCACGACTGGGACGACTACCTGTTCATGGGGCACACCGGCCACTCGGCCGTCCCGGCTGCCGCCGCCTTCGCCGACGATCCCGAGCGCGCACTGCTTGCCCAGGTCGCTGCCAACGAGGTCGCCGGCAGGCTCGGGGCGGCCCTCTTCCTAGGGCCTCACAACGGCCAGTTCTGGGCCTCGATCCACTGCGCCTCCGCGGCGATCGCCGCCTCGATCGGCCTCGGCCTCGATGCTTCGCGCGCCGCCCACGCGCTGGCGATCGCCCTCTACCAGCCGCCCTACGGGATGTGGCCCGGGTTCATGGGGCCGAAGAGCAAGCTGCTGACCGCCGCCGAGCCGGCCGCCGTGGGTGCGCGGGCGGCTCTGCTGGCGGCGGACGGCGTCACCGGCGCGCTCGACGTGATCGAGCACCCGCGCGGCGTTCTCGCCGGCCTCTCCTTCGCGCCGCGGCCGGCGATGTTCGGCGCCCTGGGGCAGGTCTGGCTCACCGACACGCTCGCCTTCAAGCGGCTGCCCGGTTGCGCCTACCTCCAGTCGGTCGGAGAGGCGGCGTGCGCCGCCGAGGTCGCCGCGGCGGAGGTGTCGGCGATCGAGATCGACACCGGTTGGCTCACCTGTGAGATGGAGGAATTGGGCCGGGGCTCCGACCTGACTCCCGTGCGGGTCAACTTCTCGGCGACGCTGAGCGTGGCGATCGCGCTGCTCGCCGGCCGGCTCACCCCGGCTGAGCTGAGCCCCGCCTGGCTGGCCGAGCACGAGACGCAGGTCCGCGAGCTGGCGGCGCGGATTCGAGTCGGCCACGACCCGGCACTGACCGCGAAGACCCTGCTGGGGACGCTCGAGGCGGGCGCCTCGCCGGACCTCGGGGTGCGGGACCTGCTGCGAATCCGGCGCCGCCTCGGCGACGCCAACATGGACGGGGCCAACCCGGGCCCGGCCGTGTTGCGGGCGCTGGCCGCCGATCGCGGCCTGCGCCGTGTCCTCGGCCACTCCCTCAGGGAGCGGCTGGCGGGCGACTCCGGCGCCGGCGGGATCGAGCGCCTCGACACCGCGGCGCTGCGGATGACCTTCCCTAGCCGGTTGCGAATCCGCCTGCGCGACGGCTCCACCCGCGTCGTCGAGGGAGCCGAGCCCGGCTCCTGCGGGCGCCCGCTCGCCGAGCAGCGCGCCGTCGTCGAGGAGCGGCTGGAGGTGGCGGGTGGGGGGAACATCCGTTCGCCTGCGTAGAATCGGCTTGTAGTGGCTGCTTCGGACCGAATCGTCATCTCGGGCGCCCGCGAGCACAACCTCAAGGGCATCGACGTCGAGCTGCCGCGCGACGCGCTGATCGTGATCACCGGCCTCTCTGGGTCGGGCAAGTCGAGCCTCGCCTTCGACACGATCTACGCCGAGGGCCAGCGCCGCTACGTCGAATCGCTCTCCGCCTACGCGCGCCAGTTCCTCGGCGTGATGGAGAAGCCCGACGTCGACTCGATCGAGGGCCTCTCGCCGGCGATCTCGATCGACCAGAAGACGACCTCGCGCAATCCTCGCTCGACCGTAGGAACCGTGACAGAGATCTACGACTACCTGCGCCTGCTCTGGGCGCGGATCGGCGTGCCCCACTGCCCCGAGTGCGGGGCGGAGATCACCGGGCAGACGCAGGAGCAGATCGTCGACCGGCTGATGACCCTGGAGGACGGCGCCAGGTTCATGGTGATGGCGCCGGTCGTGCGGGGGCGCAAAGGCGAGTACGGGAAGTTGCTCGAGCAGATGCGCCTCGAGGGCTACTCGCGGGCCAAGGTCGACGGCGTGGTGCGCCGCCTCGACGATGAGATCGTCCTCGACAAGAAGTTCAAACACGACATCTCGGTCGTCGTCGATCGGCTGGTGATGAAGCCCGACCTGCGGCGGCGGCTCTCGGAGTCGGTCGAGGCGGCGGCGGGGCTTGCCGGGGGGCTGGTCGAGGTCGAGCCGGTCGGCGAGGCCGGCTCGAAACCCGAGCAGATGCTGTTCAGCGAGCAGTTCGCCTGCCTCAGCTGCGGCACCTCGATCCCCGAGCTGGAGCCGCGGATCTTCTCCTTCAACTCGCCGCACGGGGCCTGCGAGCGCTGCCACGGGCTCGGCTTCCAGCGGGTGATCGACCCCGAGCTGGTCGTCCCCGACCCGACCCTCTCGCTCGCCGAGGGGGCCCTGCAGCCCTGGAACCGCGGCGTCACCGCCTACTGGCGGCGGCTGATCGCCGCGGTCGCCGAGGAGCGCGGGATCGACGCCGACAAGCCCTGGTCGAAGCTGACCAAGGCCGAACGCGAGGTCTTCCTGCACGGGACGGGGGGCGAGCGCCACCAGGTCACCTACACCAACCGCTTCGGCCGCCGCCGCTCCTACCGGGTCCGTTTCGAGGGGATCGTCAACCAGCTGCAGCGCCGCTACGAGGAGACCGACTCCGAGACCAACCGCGAGCGGATCGAGGGCTACATGGCCGAGCAGCCCTGCCCGGCGTGCGAGGGAGCGCGGCTGCGGCCGGAGAGCCTCGCGGTCAGGGTCGGCGGGATCAGCATCGCCGAGTTCGCCGAGATGTCGGCGCGGGCGGCGGGCGAGTGGATCGTGGCGCTGAAGATGACCGAGACCGAGCGGGCGATCGCGCGGCTGATCGTGCGCGAGATCTCCGAGCGCCTCGCCTTCCTCGAGAACGTCGGGATCGGCTACCTCTCGCTGGGCCGCTCGGCGCGCTCGCTCTCCGGCGGCGAGGCGCAGCGGATCCGGCTGGCGACGCAGATCGGCTCCAGCCTGGTCGGGGTGATGTACGTGCTCGACGAGCCCTCGATCGGGCTGCACCAGCGCGACAACCAGAAGCTGATCGGGACGCTCGACCGGCTCCGCGACCTCGGCAACACGGTGATCGTCGTCGAGCACGACGAGGGGACGATGCTCGCCGCCGACCACATCGTCGACCTCGGACCGGGCGCCGGCGAGCACGGCGGCCATGTGATCGCGGAGGGCACTCCCGCCAAGGTCGCCAAGGACCCCGCCTCGTTGACCGGCCAGTACCTCTCGGGCAAGCGGAAGATCGAGATTCCCGCCGAGCGGCGCCCGCCGAGCGGCGAGCTGGTGGTGCGCGGGGCGCGCCAGCACAACCTCAAGGGCATCGACGTCGCGGTGCCGCTCGGCGTCTTCTGCTGCGTCACCGGGGTCTCGGGCTCGGGCAAGTCGACCCTGGTCAACGAGACGCTGCACCACGCGGTCGCCAACCGGCTGCACCAGGCGAAGCTGCGCCCCGGCGCCCACGACGGGATCGACGGGCTCAGCCAGATCGACAAGATCATCAACATCGACCAGTCGCCGATCGGCCGCACGCCGCGCTCCAACCCGGCCACCTACACCGGCGTCTTCGACCACATCCGCCAGCTCTTCGCGCAGACCCAGGAGGCGCGGGCGCGCGGCTACAAGCCGGGGCGGTTCAGCTTCAACGTCAAGGGCGGCCGCTGCGAGGTCTGCCGCGGCGACGGCCAGATCAAGATCGAGATGCACTTCCTGCCGGATGTCTACGTGCCCTGTGAGCAGTGCCACGGCAGGCGCTACAACCGCGAGACGCTGGAGGTGCGGTTCAAGGGCAAGAGCATCGCCGACGTGCTGGAGATGTCGGTCGAGGAGGCGGTCGACTTCTTCGAGAACGTGCCGAAGATCGCCCGTCGCCTGCGGACCCTCCACGACGTTGGGCTCGACTACATCCGCCTCGGCCAGCCGGCGACGACGCTGTCGGGCGGCGAGGCGCAGCGGGTGAAGCTGGCGACCGAGCTGTCCAAGGTCGCGACCGGCGACACCCTCTACATCCTCGACGAGCCGACCACCGGCCTGCACTTCGCCGACGTGCAGCGCCTGCTCGACGTGCTGGGACGGCTGGTCGACGCCGGCAACACGGTCGTCGTGATCGAGCACAACCTCGACGTGATCAAGACCGCCGACCGGCTGATCGACCTCGGCCCCGAGGGCGGCGAGGAGGGGGGAGAGGTGGTCGCGACCGGCACGCCCGAGGACGTGGCGGCGGTCGAGTCCTCCTACACGGGCCGCTTCCTCGCCGGCCTGGTGGAACCGGCCAAGCCGCGGCGCAAGCGCCGCGAACCGGTGGCCGCTTAGCGCGCGAAGAGGAGGGAGGCGCCGATCGCGCCGCCGAGGTCGCCGAGCGAGGCGACCCGGACGGCGGGCGGGTGCTCGTCGACGAAGAGGTGCTTGCCCATCTCCCTGGTCAGCGGCTCCATGTAGCGGTCGCCGAGGCGGATTCCCAGCCCGCCGCCGATCACCACCGCCTCGGGGTCGAGCAGGTTGCAGGCCGAGGCGATGCCGGTGCCAAGCGCCTCGATCGCGCGGTCGATCAGCTTCTCGGCGAGGCGGTCCTCGTGGTCGAGGGCGCGTTCCCAGATGCCGCTGGTCAGCCGCTCGTGCTCGTGTTTGCGCATCAGCTTGAAGAGGTCGGTCTTGACGCCCTCCTCGTGCTGGCGGCGCGCCTCGGCCTCCATCGCGGCGCGCCCCGCGTAGGCCTCGAGGCACCCCTTGCGACCGCACGGGCACTTCGCCCCGCCGCGCTTGACGACCATGTGCCCGATCTCCCCCGCGGCGCCCCGGCCCAGCCACGGCTTGCCGTCGAGGACGAGACCGCCGCCGACCCCGGTCCCCCAGAAGACCCCGATCAAGCTGGAGAACTCGCGTCCGGCGCCGAGGTGGAACTCAGCCTCGGTCGCGACCTGGACGTCGTTGCCGACCCGGACCTCGGCGCCGAGCGCCTTGGCGAGGGCGTCGGCGAGCGGGAAGCTTCCCTCCCAGCCGGGCAGGTTGCGGGCGCCGGAGACGACGCCGGTCTTCTCGTCGACCTTGCCCGGGGAGCCGACGCCGGTCCCCGCCAGCGCGCTCGTCTCGATCCCTGCCCCCTCGGCCGCCTCCCGCAGCGCCGCGGCCATCTCGTCCGCCACGTCCTGCGGCCCGCCGCTGGTCGGGGTCGGCCGGCGCGACTCGCCCAGCGCCTTGCCGTCGGGGTCGACGATCGCCGCCTGGATCTTCGTCCCACCGAGGTCTATTCCGCCGCGCAGCTCCGCCACGCGGGGCAGTCTATGCGGGCTCGTCTGGGAAGCTTGGGGCGTGGCCGAGCTAGGAGGCTGGAGGCTGTGGTGGGCGAAGCGCCGCTGGTACGAGCGCAACCGGCGCCGGTTGCGGCGCTGGCGGATCGACCGTCACGCGGCCCGTGGCGGCTTCTTCGTCCGCTATCCGGTTGAGGGTGAGGTGCTGGAGGCGCTCGACGAGGGGCGGCTGAGGATCGGAGGGGGCACCCTGCTGGAGCCGGGCTGCTGGCTGACCCTGGCGCCGCAGGCGCGGATCGAGATCGGCGAGGGCTGCTTCCTCAACCGCAACACGATGCTCGCCGCCTACGAGCAGATCGAGATCGGCGACCACACGATGTTCGCCAACGGCTGCTTCGTCGGCGACGCCGACCACCGCTTCGACGACCCCGACACCCCGGTCACCTGGCAGGGCTTCACCTCCAAGGGCCCGGTAAAGATCGGCTCCAACTGCTGGTTCGGCGTCAACTGCGTCGTCACCGGCGGCGTCACGATCGGCGAGCGCTGTGTGATTGGGGCCAACTCGGTGGTGACGAGCGACCTCCCATCGGGGACGATCGCGGCGGGCGCCCCGGCGAAGGTAATCAAGAAGATCGAGTTTCGCTCTCTATAATCGGCGTTGGCCGTGACCCCATGGGCATGGACCTGACCTCACACCCGGCAGCGCTTGGCGCACTCGCAGTCGTCGGACCCGGACGGCTTGGCGCGGCGATTTCGCGTGCCGCCGCGGATGCCGGCCTGACGGTCGCCCTGGCCGGCCGCGACGAGGCGCTCGATGCCTGCCGGCACTCCGAGATCGCGCTGCTCTGCGTTCCCGACGCGGCGATCTCCGAGGCCTGCGACTCGATCGTGGCCGCGGTGCCGCCGCTTCGCTTCGTCGGTCACACCAGCGGTGCGACCGGGCTCGACGCGCTGGACGCCGCGGCGCGGCGCGGCGCCGAAGTCTTCTCCCTCCACCCGCTGCAGACGGTTCCCGACGGTGCCGCTTCGGCGCTGGCCGGAGCGCCGTGCGCGATCGCCGGCTCCTCGCCGCGGGCGACCGAGGTGGCCACGACCATCGCACGCCGCCTGGGCATGAGGCCCTTCGAGGTCCCCGAGCGGAGCCGCGCCGCCTACCACGCCGCCGCCTCGATCGCCTCCAACTTCCTGGTGGCGCTGGAGGAATCCGCCGCCGAGCTGCTGGCGCGCGCCGGGATCGAGGACGGCCGCGAGCTGCTCGCGCCATTGGTGCTTCGCACCGCCGCCAACTGGGCGGAGCAGGGCGGCGGGGCGCTGACCGGGCCGATCGCCCGCGGCGACGAGGCAACGGTGCGAATGCACCTCGAGGCGCTGCGCCGCACCGACCCGGAGCTGGTCGACCTCTACGAGGCGCTTGCCGAGCGGACCCGCGAGCTGGCGCGGCAGGGAGCGGCGGCATGAGGATCGTTCGCGCCAAGACCGAGCTGCGGGAGGCGCTGGAGGAACCGCGCCGCGCCGGCCGCAGGATCGGTCTCGTCCCCACCATGGGCTTCCTGCACGAGGGCCACCTCTCGCTGCTCCGCGCCGCCCGAGCCGAGTGCGACGTGGTCGTGATGAGCCTCTTCGTCAACCCGACCCAGTTCGGGCCGGGCGAGGACCTCGACCGCTACCCGCGCGACGAGGAGCACGACGTGCGGCTCGCCGAGGAGGCCGGCGTCGACCTCCTCTACGCGCCGGCGGCCGAGGAGGTCTACCCGGAGGGCTTTGCCACCCACGTCGAGGTCGAGGGCCTGACCAGGGTGCTCTGCGGCGACCCGGCGCGGCGTGGCCTCGGCCACTTCCTCGGCGTCACCACGGTGGTCGCCAAGCTCTTCAACTCGGTGCAGCCCGACGTCGCCTACTTCGGCCAGAAGGACGCGCAGCAGGCGGTGGTGATCCGCCGCATGACCCGCGACCTCGACTTCCCGGTGCGGATCGAGGTGCTGCCGACCGTGCGGGAGCCGGACGGCCTGGCGATGAGCTCGCGCAACGCGTACCTGAGCCCCGAGGACCGCGAGCGGGCTGTCGCCCTGCCCCGGGCGCTGCGGGCCGCCGCGGAGGAGGCGCGCAGCGAGTCGCTCGCATCCGGCATCGAAGCCGCCCGCCGGGAGCTGGCCGAGGCCGGCATCGAGCCCGAGTACCTGGAGGCGCGCGACGCGGAGGGGCTGGAGCCGGTGGCGGCGCTGAACGGCCGCCCCGTGCTTCTCGCCGTAGCCGCCCAGGTCGGCGGCGCGCGCCTCATCGACAACGTCTTGATCGAACCTTGAACCCCGAACCCCGCAACATGGAGGCCCAATGCAGCGGCAGATGTTGAAGTCCAAGATCCACCGGGCGACGGTGACCGACTGCGACGTCGACTACGTCGGCAGCATCACCATCGACACCGAGCTGATGGCCAGCGCCGACCTGATCACCAACGAGCAGGTCCACGTCTGGGACATCGACAACGGCGCCCGCTTCGTCACCTACGTGATCGACGGCGAGCCCGGCTCGGGCACGATCCAGGTGAACGGCGCCGCCGCGCACCTGACCCGGCCCGGCCACAAGGTCATCGTCGCCTCCTTCGGCGCCTACGACGAGAGCGACCTGGAGGCCTACTCGCCGGTCGTCGTCCACGTCGACGACGACAACGCGGTCATCGGCGTCGACAGCCACCCGGAGGTGCTGCTCTCGTGACCGAGGCGCGCAAGCCGGTGACGCTGCCGCGCCTCGCCGAGATGAAGGCGGCCGGCGAGCCGATCGTGATGGTCACCGCCTACGACTATCCCTCGGCGCAGGTGGCCGAGGAGGCGGGAGTCGACATCGTCCTCGTCGGCGACTCCGCTGCGATGGTCGTGCTCGGCTACCCCGGCACCGAGCAGGTCTCGATGGACGAGATGATCGTGCTCGGCAAGGCGGTGCGACGCGGGCTGAGAACGCCGCTGATGGTCGGCGACATGCCGATGGGCAGCTACGAGGCGAGCAACGAGCTGGCGGTCCAGAGCGCCCAGCGGCTGGTCAAGGAGACCGGCTGCCAGGTGGTCAAGCTGGAGGCCGGGGGGACCTCGGTCGAGCGGGCGCGGGCGATCGTCCGCTCCGGCATCCCGGTGATGGGCCACGTCGGCCTGACGCCGCAGACCGCGACCGCGCTCGGCGGCTACAAAGCGCAGGGCAAGACCGCCCAGGGCGCGATCCAGCTCTGCGAGGACGCGCTGGCGCTGCAGTCGGTGGGTTGCTTCGCGATCGTCTTCGAGGCGGTTCCGGCGGCGATCACCGAGGCGATCGTCGAGAAGCTCGAGGTGCCGACGATCGGGATCGGCGCCGGCCCAGCGACCACCGGCCAGGTGCTCGTCTTCCACGACCTGCTCGGGATCACCACCGGCCGCATGGCGAAATTCGTCAAGCGCTACGCCGACGTCCACGAGACGATGGTCGACGCCGTCCAGCGACTACGCCGACAGAGGTCCGCTCACGCCACTTCCCCGAGCCCGACCACGTCTACGGCGTCGAGCCGGCCGAGCTGGCGGAGTTCCGGCGCTACCTCGACCAGGAGAGCCTGGCGTCCCAGAAGGCTGGGACTGGGAGCCTCTGCGTTAGTGCCGATCTACGAGTTCGAGTGCGAGGAGTGCGGGGAGCGCTTCGAGGAGCTGGTCGCCGCCGGCGTCGAGAGCGCCGCCTGCCCGGCCTGTGGCGCGCGCGATGCCAGGCGGCTGCTCTCGCCGGTCTCGCCGCCGGGCGCCAGCCGCGCGGGGCGGGGGTTCGCTCCGGACGAGTCGCGGCGGCGAGAGCGCGAGGCGGCGCGCGGCGAGCGGCTCGCCGAGCGCGAAGCGGCAAGCGGGCGAAATGAGCCAGTCGCCGAGGAGCGCCGCGCCAGGCTGGTCGAGCTCTACGAGGAGGTCCAGACCTGCACCAAGTGCCCGCTGCACGAGACCCGCACCAAGGCCGTCTTCGGAGCCGGCAACGCCGACGCCGACCTGATGTTCGTCGGCGAGGCGCCGGGGGCCGAGGAGGACCGCCAGGGGCTGCCGTTCGTCGGCCGCGCCGGCCAGCTGCTCAACCAGCTGCTGGAGGGGATCGGACTCTCGCGCGAGGACGTCTTCATCGCCAACGTGCTGAAGTCGCGGCCGCCCGGCAACCGCGACCCCCAGCCGCTGGAGATCGAGGCCTGCGAGCCCTACCTGTTCGAGCAGGTGCGGCTGATCGAGCCGCGGGTCGTCTGCACGCTGGGCAACTTCGCCACCAAGCTGCTGAGCGGCAGCCCGGCCGGGATCACCAGGGTGCGGGGGACGCCGCAGGTGCACGACCTGGGCGGGCGAACCGTCTTCCTGCTGCCGCTGTTCCACCCCGCCGCGGCGCTGCGCACGCCGGCGGTCAAGGAGACCCTGCGGGCCGACTTCGCCCGGCTTCCCGAGCTGCTCGCCAGCCCCGCTGCCCGGTCCCGCCGAGCCGATCGAGGAGGACGAGGCGGCTGGCCCGGCGCCGGCTCCCCAGCCGGCTGCAGATCAACTCGACTTGTTCGGCTGAGCGACGCGGTGGAGAGCTTCGAGAGCCGCTCGGCGGCGGAGACCGAGGCGCTCGGCGCGCGGATAGCGGAACGTCTCCGCCCTGGCGACGTCGTCGTCGTCAGCGGCGAGGTGGGGGCGGGGAAGACGACCCTGATCCGCGGCGCCTGCCGGGCGCTCGGGGTCGAGGAGCCGGTCACCTCGCCGACCTTCACGATCGGCCACCGTTACCGCGGCGGCCGTATGCCCGTCTCCCACCTCGACCTCTACCGGCTCGAGAGCCTCGAAGGCGAGGACCCCGGCCTGCTCGACGACTACTTGAGCCCCGACGGCGTCGCCTTCGTCGAGTGGCCCGCGGCGGCGGAGCCGCACCTCGGCCGCCGGGCGCTGGAGGTGCGGCTCCACCACGCGGGCGGGGACGGCGGACGATCGAGATCGACTAGTAGCCCGAGTTGTTGATCTGGTCCTGAGCCTGCTTGGCGGCCTGGTTGACCTTGTCCTTGGCCTGGTTCAGCTTCTGGTTGGCCTCGTTGACCTTCTGCTGTGCCTTGGCCGGGATGTTGGCCTGGTTGAGCTGCTTCTGGGCCTTGTCGAGCCCCTTGTTGACCTGCTTCTGGGCCTTGTTGATCACGCTGTTGGCCTGGTCGGTGGCGCTGTCGGTGCTGCTGCTTCCACAGCCGGCCCAAACGGCGCCGGCGGCGGCGATCGCCAGCACGGCCACGGCCGGCGCCGCTCGGTGCGTGAGTCTGCTCACTGGGGTTTCTCCTTTCGGGATGGGGATTCGTCCACCTTAACCGGGGCCGCGGGCCGCATCCACCGCGTTTGGCATGTGTTCCGGAAATGTGACTGTGCGATGTAGCATCGGTGCGGCAACTCGATCCGAGAACGGAAGGAGACGCCCCATGAAGGGACTGAAGACGCTGACCGCGGTGCTGCTGGGGGTGGCGCTGCTGGCGACCGCGGCGCCGGCTTCGGCGAAGGCGGCCGCGTACACGCACTACGTGGCCTGCGGCGTTTCGCCGAACGCGAAACCGTCGCACGTCTGCCCGAAGTCGAGCAAGAAGGGCGCCTTCTTCAAAAGCATCAACGCCGACGTCTTCTACACGGTCTGCGTCAAGTTCCCGAGCGGGAAAAACCTCTGCGCGCAAGCGCAGCAGGCGACCACGGGCACGCTGTACGTGAACAAGATCACCTCGAACATCCCGGGCAAGCACAGGGTGACCTGGTTCGTCAAGGGCAAACGCGTCGGCCCCTTCGTCTTCAGGGTCACCGACTAGCGGTCGCGCCTGGTCGTCGTCGGCTTCGACACCGCGACCGCCGACACCGCCGTCTGCGCCTGGCGCGACGGCGAGGTCCTGCACGAGTCGCTGCTCGGCCTCTCCGCCGAGGGGAGGCCACGGCACGCGACGGTGCTGCTCGAGGAGGTCGAGCGGGCGGCTGCGGCCGTGGGCGGCTGGGACGCGGTCGACCTGATCGCGGTCGGCCTCGGCCCCGGCTCGTTCACCGGGCTGCGGATCGGGATCGCCACCGCGCGCGCGCTGGGCGCGAGCCTCGGCCTGCCGGTGAGCGGGCGTCTGCACGCTCGACGCGCTCGCCCGCGGACTACTACCGCTTCCGCTGTTCCTTCGCCGCAAATAACGGGGCAAAGGACAGCGGGCCTTGCTGTGCTCGACGGCACGCCGCGGCGAGGTCTTCGCGGCGCTCTACTCCGAAAGCGGCGAGCGAATCTGGGAGCCGTTGGTCGGCCGCGCCCGAGGAGCTGGCCGAGCGGGTCGCGGAGCTTGCCCGAGCCGCCCGCTGGCCGCCGGATCGGGGGCGGTACGATTTCGGCGACGAGCTGGCGTGCGATGGCGTCCGAGGTAGCGGACGATGCCGATCCCGTGCACCGGGTCGCCGCGCGGCACGTCTGCGCTCTCGCGGCGGCGGTCGACGCCGAGGACGCCGGCCCGCTCGCCCCGATCTACCTGAGACCTCCCGACGCGGAGCGGTGGCGTGAGCGAGACTCTTTCCAAACAGCCGAGTGAGCTGACCCGCGAGGTGCGCGGTGCGGCGGCTCGCCTACAGCGACCTGCCGGCGGTGATCGCGGTCGAGCGCCGCTCCTTCCCGACGCCCTGGTCGCTGGCGATGTTCGTGCTCGAGCTCTCGAAGCCGTCCGGGATCTGCCTCGCGGCGACCGCCGGCGACGAGCTGCTCGGCTATGTGGTCTGCTCCCGCTACGACCAGGTCTGGCACCTGATGAACGTCGCCGTGGCGCCGGAGCGCCGCCGCGCAGGCGTCGCCAGCCGGCTGCTCTCGCCGGCTCTTCGCGGAGGCGCGGGGGGAGCTGCCGTTCACGCTCGAGGTGCGGGTCTCCAACCACGAGGCGATCGCCATGTACGAGCGCTTCGGCTTCCGCTCCGCCGGCGTCCGGCCCCGCTACTACCACGACAACGGCGAGGACGCGCTGATCATGTGGCTGGACTGAGGCGCGGTTGATCCTCGCGATCGAGACCTCCTGCGACGACACCTGCGCGGCCGTGCTCGACGGGCCGCGCATCCTCTCCAACGTGATCTCCTCGCAGGCCGCCATGCACGCGCGCTTCGGCGGCGTCGTGCCCGAGGTCGCCTCCCGCCACCACCTCGAGCTGACGGTGCCGGTGGTCGAGGCGGCGCTCGCCGAGGCCGAGTGCCTCGCTGGACGAGGTCGAGGCGGTGGCGGTCACCGCCGGCCCGGGCCTGATCGGCGCGCTCCTGGTCGGCGTCAGCACCGCGAAGGCGATCGCCGCGGCGCGGCGGCTGCCGCTCGATCCCGGTCGACCACCTGCAGGGCCACGTCGCCGCCAACTTCCTCGAGCCCGAGCCGCTGGAGCCGCCCTTCCTCTGCCTGATCGCCAGCGGCGGCCACACGCTGCTGGCCGCGGTCCGCGACCACAGCGGCCACGAGGTCCTCGGCCAGACCCTCGACGACGCCGCCGGCGAGGCCTTCGACAAGGTCGCCCGCCTGCTCGGGCTCGGCTACCCGGGCGGGCCGGCGCTGGAGCGGCTGGCGGCGGAGGGCGATCCCGGCGCCTTCGAGCTGCCGGTCGCGATGACCCGCGACCCCGGCCTCGACTTCAGCTTCAGCGGCCTGAAGACGGCGCTCGTCTACCTCTGTCGCGAGCTCGGGCCCGAGGGGGTGGCGGAGCGCCGCGCCGACCTCGCCGCCAGCTTCCAGGCGGCGGTGGTCGGCCAGCTGACCGCGAAGCTGAAGCGGGCGCTGAAGGGCGGGCGAGTGGGAGGCGGTCGCGCTGGGCGGCGGCGTCGCCGCGAACGGGCCGCTGCGCGAGGCGGTGGCGGAGCTCTGCGAGCGCCGCGGGCGTGCGGCTGAAGCTGGTGCCGCGGGAGCTCTGCACCGACAACGCGGCGATGATCGGCTCCGCGGCGCGCTTCGCGCCGCCGCATCCCCTACCCCGACTACCTCGGCTACGACGCCTTCGCCAGCGGCCGCCCGGCGCGTGCGGCATGACCGAGGTCGTCGTCTACTCGCGGCCCGGGTGCCACCTCTGCGAGGAGGCGCTGGAGGCGATCGTCGCCCTGCACGGGGAGGGCTACCGCTTCGAGCTGCACGAGGTCGACATCGAGAGCGACGAGCTGCTGCTGCGGCGCCACCTCGAGCGGATCCCGGTCGTCGAGGTCGACGGCGCGGTCGTCTCCGAGCTGGTCCTCGACGAAGCCGGCCTGCGCGCCAGGCTCGATACTGTGGGGGCCATGGAGCAGGCACTCGAGGAGCGTGACGTGGCGCGGCGGGCTGATCGTGGAAGGCGAGCGGCTCTCGCTCGGCGTCGCGGCGCGCCTCTCGCGCTACCTGCAGGTGCTGACGCAGGCGCGCAAGATGGGGCGGGAGACGATCTCCTCGCAGGAGCTCTCCGAGTACACCCACATCAACCCGACCCAGATCCGCCGCGACCTCTCCGGCTTCGGCAAGTTCGGCAAGCGCGGGGTCGGCTACAACGTCGACTCGCTGGTCGCCGAGATCCGCAAGATCCTCCGCACCTCCGGCCAGCACAACATCGCCCTGTTCGGCGCCGGCAACCTCGGCCAGGCGATCGCCAGCTCGGACATCTTCGCCGACCACGGGTTCCAGGTCGTCGCCATGTTCGACGTCGATCCCACGGTCGTCGGGACCGAGGTCGGCGACCTGCGGGTGCGCGACTTCGGCGAGCTGGAATCGGTGGTCGCCGAGGAGGAGATCGTGGTCGGCGTCCTCGCGGTGCCGGCCGGCGCCGCCCAGGACGTCGCCGACCGCCTCGTCGAGGCCGGGGTCAAGATCATCTTCAACTACTCCGAGCAGCTGCTGCAGGTGCCGCCGGAGGTGACCGTCCACACCTCGAGCCCCGCGGTCGACCTGCTCTACGCGCTCTACTTCTACCTGACCTGAGTCCTTGTCCCTGGACCTCGACCTCGTTCGGGAGAGATTCGAGTCCTCCACCGACTTCACGATCGGGCTCGAGGAGGAGTTCGCGATCCTCGACCCGGCGACGCTGGAGCTGGAGCACCGCTTCGAGGACGTCTACGCCGCCTGCCAGGCCGACGGCGTGCTGGCCGAGTCGGCGGCCGGCGAGCTGATCGCCTCCGAGATCGAGATCCGCTCCGGGCGGTCGGAGACCTTCGCCGAGGCGGTCGCCAAGCAGCGCGAGCGCCGCGGCCGGCTCTTCGACCTCGTCGAGGGGATGGGGCTGGCGCTGGGCGCGATCGGCACCCACCCCTGGGCCGACTACCTCGACCAGCGGATCATCGACACGCCGCACTACCGCCGCCTCCGCCACGACCTCGGCTGGGTCGCGCAGCGCAACAACACCTGGAGCATGCACGTCCACATGGGGGTGCGCGGCGCCGACCGGGCGATCGCGGTCTGCGACTGGATGCGGGAGCTGCTGCCGCTGCTGCTCGCGGTCTCGGCCAACTCGCCCTTCCTCGACCGCCGCGACACCGGTCTGGACACGGTGCGCACGGAGATCTTCACCCGCACCTTCCCGCGCTGCGGGGTCCCCAGCCCCTTCGTCGACTGGCGGCGCTACGCCGAGTTCGTCGAGCTGCTGGAGCGGACGGGCACGGTCGTCGAGTCGACCCAGCTCTGGTGGAGCGTCCGGCCCCACCACCACTTCGGCACGGTCGAGGTGCGGATCTGCGACGCGCAGACCAGGGGGGACGAGTCCTTCGCGCTCGCCGGGCTGATCGCCGCCTGCATCGCCCAGACGGCGCTCGATTACGACGAGCACGGCTACGACGGGGCCGGGCGGCTGCTCGAGGACCGCGAGATCGAGGAGAACCTCTGGCGGGCGATCCGCCACGGCATGAGCGGGCGGATGATCGACTTCCGCCGTGGCGTCGAGGTCGAGGCCCGGGCCGCGCTGGAGCGTGTGCTCGCCTGGACCGAGCCGGCCCGCTCAGGGCTGGGGATCGAGGTCGAGCTTCCCGGTCTCAACGGCGCGCAGCGCGCCCGGCAGGCGCTCGACGCCGGCGTCGCGATCGAAGACGTCTACCGCGACGCCGTGCGGGAGACGAAACGGACGTACACCGCCGGCATCGGCGCTCGTAGATAGACTCCCGCGCCGCAAAACCAGCCGGAGGAACCTAACTTGACCAGTTTCTTGACCGATTACGGAGTCGTCGTCGCGCTCGCCTGCGCAGGGGCGGCGGTGGTGTACGGACTGCTGATCACCCAGCGCCTGCTCTCGAAGTCGCCGGGCAACGAGCGGATGCAGGAGATCTCGGGCGCGGTGCAGGAGGGCGCGAAGGCCTACCTGACCCGCCAGTACACGATCATCGCCGCGGTCGCCGTGCCGCTCGCGATCGTGCTCTGGGTCCTCCAGGACTACAAGACCGCGATCGGCTTCGTGATCGGCGGCATCTTCTCCGGCTCGGCCGGCTTCATCGGGATGAACCTCTCGGTGCGCGCCAACGCCCGCGTCGCCGAGGCGGCCCGCGGTGGAGTTTCGCCGGCGCTCGACGTCGCCTTCAAGGGCGGCTCGGTCACCGGCCTGCTGGTGGTCGGCCTGGCGCTGCTCGGCGTCGCCGGCTACTACGGCATCCTGATCGTCACCGGCAGCACCGACAAGGAGGCCGTCGACGCGCTGATCGGCCTCGGCTTCGGCGGCTCGCTGATCTCGGTCTTCGCCCGGCTCGGCGGCGGCATCTTCACCAAGGCCGCCGACGTCGGCGCCGACCTGGTCGGCAAGGTCGAGGCGGGGATCCCCGAGGACGATCCGCGCAACCCGGCGGTGATCGCCGACAACGTCGGCGACAACGTCGGCGACTGCGCCGGCATGGCCGCCGACCTCTTCGAGACCTACGCGGTCACCTCGGTCGCGGTGATGCTGCTCGGCGTGCTGACCTTCACCGGCTCCGGCGGAGACTTCTCGCGCGAGGTGGCGATCTTCCCGCTGGTGATCGGCGGCGTCGCGATCCTCGCCTCGATCGTCGGGGCGCTCGCGGTGCGGACCAATTCCGACCGGGTCGAGGGAGCGCTGTACCAGGGCCTGATCGTCTCGGGAATCCTCTCGATCGCCGCCTTCTACCCGATCACCCACTGGCTGATGAGCGACCCGGTGCGGCTCGGCCTCAGCGCCGCCGCAAACACGGTGACCACCACCGACCTCTGGCTCTGCGCCGTGATCGGCGTCGCCGTCACCGCGCTGCTGTTCGTGATCACCGAGTACTACACGTCGACCCGCTTCCGCCCGGTGCGGACGATCGCCGACGCGTCCGAGACCGGCCACGCGACCAACATCATCCAGGGCCTCGCCCAGGGCTTCCAGTCCACGGCGGCTCCCGGCGCTGGTGATCGCGCTGGCGATCCTCGGCGCCAACGAGCTGGCCGGGATCTACGGGATCGGCGTCGCCGTGATGGCGCAGCTCTCGCTCTGCGGCTTGATCGTCGCCCTCGACGCCTTCGGGCCGATCACCGACAACGCCGGCGGCATCGCCGAGATGGCGGACCTGCCCGAGGAGGTGCGCAACGTGACCGACCCGCTCGACGCGGTCGGCAACACGACCAAGGCGGTGACCAAGGGCTACGCGATCGGCTCCGCGGCGCTCGCCGCGCTGGTCCTCTTCTCTGCCTTCAAGAGCGAGCTGGGGAGCCAGGCGCCCTCGGGCTATGACCTCAACGGCCTCTTCAACCTGACCAGCCCCGCCGTGCTGATCGGGCTGATCATCGGCGGCATGATGGTCTACCTGTTCGCCGCCCTGGCGATCGAGGCGGTCGGGCGCGCCGGCGGCCAGGTCGTCGAGGAGGTGCGCAAACAGTTCCGCGAGCACCCGGGAATCATGGAGGGCACCGAGAAACCGGAGTACGGCAAGACGGTCAGCATCGTCACCCTGGCTGCGCAGAAAGAGATGATCCTGCCCTCGCTGATCCCGATCGTCGTCCCCGTGATCGTCGGCCTGCTCAGCGTCGACGCGCTCGGCGGGCTGCTGATCGGCGTGATCGTCGTCGGCCTCTTCATGGCGATCTCGATGACCGCCGGCGGCGGCGCCTGGGACAACGCCAAGAAGCTGATCGAGGACGGCGCCCACGGCGGCAAGGGCTCCGATGCCCACGCCGCCTCGGTGACCGGCGACACGGTCGGCGACCCCTACAAGGACACGGCGGGCCCGGCGATCAACCCGATGATCAAGGTCGCGAACATCGTCGCGATCCTGATCATCCCGATCGTCCACTTCTAGAGCATTCGCTGCGAGCGCCCCCGGCGGCCGGATGGGCCACCGGGGGCGTCCGTATATTCGGCCTAGATGGCCCAGCGCATCCCCAGAGACGAGTCGTTGAGCCGGGTCCACGGCGTCGGGGCGCTGTTCTCGGCGGCCTACGGCAACGTCGGCTCCTCGATCTACTACGCGCTCGGCGTCACCGCCGCCTTCGCACTTGGCCTCACGCCGGTCGCCTTCGTCATCTCCGGCCTGATCTTCGCCGCCACCGCCGCCACCTACGCCGAGGCGACGGTGATGTTCCCGGAGGCCGGTGGCTCCTCGAGCTTCGCCCGCCACGCCTTCAACGAGCTGGTCAGCTTCATCGCCGCCTGGGGGCAGATGCTCAACTACACGATCACGGTCGCGATCTCGGCCTTCTTCGTGCCCCACTACCTGGCCGTCTTCTGGGCGCCGCTCGGCCACGGCCCGGGCGACGTGATCGCGCGGGGCGGTGCTGATCGCCGGCCTGGCGCTGCTCAACATCCGCGGCTCGCAGGAGTCGGCGAGGCTCAACCTGGTGCTGGCGATCGCCGACCTCGCCACCCAGGTCGTCCTGGTCGGGATCGGCGTCGTTCTCGTCCTCAGCCCGCAGGTGCTGGTCGACAACGTCCACCTCGGCGTCGCCCCGACCTGGAGCGACTTCGCCCTCGGGATCGCGGTCGGGATGATCGCCTACACCGGGATCGAGACGATCTCCAACATGGCCGAGGAGGCGAAGGACGCCGCCCGGACGATCCCGCGCAGCGTCGGCCTCACGGTCGTCGCGGTGCTCGGGCTCTACCTGCTGATCCCGGTGGTGGCGCTCTCGGCGATGCCGGTCACCCAGGACGCTGCCGGGCACTTCACCACCGCGCTCGGCATCGCAGTTCGCCGACGACCCGATCCTCGGCATCGTCGAGAACCTCGGCCTCGGCGCCGGCCTCACCGACGCGCTGCGCTTCTACGTCGGCGTCCTCGCCGCGGTGATCCTGCTGATCGCCACCAACGCCGGCCTGATCGGCGTCTCCCGCCTCACCTACTCGATGGGCCAGCACCGCCAGCTGCCGGAGGGGCTGCGTCAGGTCCACCCCCGCTACCGCACCCCCTACATCGCGATCCTCATCTTCGCCGCGGTGGCGGTGATCACCCTGTTCCCGGGCCAGACCGACTTCCTGGCGACGATGTACTCGTTCGGCGCGATGCTCTCGTTCACGATCGCCCACGTCTCGGTGATCCAGCTGCGCCGCAACAACGGCGGGGCCGAGCGGCCCTGGAAGCCGCCGCTCAACATCCGGGCGTTCGGCACCGAGGTGCCGCTGACCGCGGTGCTCGGCGGGCTCGGCACCTTCGCCGCCTGGATCGTCGTGATGGCGCTGAACCCGCGCACGCTGGCGGTCGGGTCCGGCTGGATGGTCTTCGGCATCGTCGTCTACGTCCTCTACCGCCGCAACCAGAAGCTGCCGCTGACCGAGACGGTCAAGGTGGTGCTGCCCGAGCCGCTCGGGGTGGAGGAGATCGAGTACCGAAGCGTGCTGGTCGCCTTCGAGGACGGCGAGCCGTTCTCCGAGGAGATGGTCGCCACCGCGGTCAAGCTCGCCTCCAAGCGACGCCGCGGCATCCACATCCACTCGATGTTGACCGTGCCGACCCACCTGCCGCTGAACGCCGAGATGCTCGAGCAGGAGGCCGAGGCGCAGAGCAAGATCGAGGAGGCGAAGCTGATCGGCGGCCAGCGCGTCACCGGGCACGTCGAGCGGGTGCGCCCCGGCCAGGCCGGCTACTCGATCGCCGAGGAGGCGAAGCTGATCGACGCGGCGGCGATCGTCGTCGGCCTGCGCTACCGCAACGACGCGCCGCTCTACGACAAGACGCTGCAGACGGTGCTCGGCGAGCGGCCCTGCCGGGTGATCGTCGTCTCCGAGCGAAGCCTAGAATCGCCAGCGTGGCCTCGCCCGAGCGGATCTACCACGGCTCCGTCCGCGCCTTCTCGCTCGTCTTCCTCGCGCTCGGGCTGGTGATCCTCGCCGTCACCCTCGTCAACGGCGGGGGCCCGCTCTCGGTCGGGGTGGTGATGGGCGTCGCCTTCGTCGCGGTCGGCGCCGGGCGGCTCTGGGCGTCGTCCCGGATGGGCCGGTGAGCACCCCCGCGCCGGAGCGCCCGAGGGCCGAGCCGCTGCTGCAGCGCGGCCTCGGCGTCCCGTGGCTGTTCGCCGCCGCCTACTCGGCGGTCGGCTTCTCGATCTACTTCGCGCTCGGCGTCGTCGCCGACCGCGGCCTCGGCCTCACGCCGCTGATCTTCCTCGCCTCCGGCCTGCTCTTCGTGCTGACCACGCTCAGCTACGTCGAGGGCGGCGCGATGTTCCGCGAGCGCGGCGGCTCCTCGACCTTCGCCCGCCACGCCTTCAACGAGCTGATCGCCTTCATCGCCGGCTGGGCGATCCTGATCGACTACCTGATCGTCATCGCCCTGGCGGCGATCTCGGTGCCGCACTACCTGGAGCCGATCTCGGGCAGCCTCAGCAAGCCCGGCTGGGAGATCGGCATCGCCGGCCTCGTCATCGTCGCCGTCTGCGTGCTCAACATCCTCAACGTCACCGGGCGGCGGCAGGGGCGCTCACTCGCCCTGCTCGCTCTCGCCGACGTCGTCCTGCAGCTCGCCGTGATCGTCGTCGGCGTGCTCGCCGTCTTGCACCCCGACCGGCTCACCGCCCAGCTCGACCTCTTCACCAACCCCAACTTCACCGACATCGTCTACGCGCTGGTCGTCGCGATGCTCGCCTACGCCGGGATCGAGGCGGCCTCCGACCTCGCTCCCGACATCGATGTCGAGCCGCGCGACCTGAAGCGGGTCGTCTCCGTGGGCGCCATCGCGGTGCCGCTGGTCTACGCGCGGATGGCGGCGATCGCGCTGATGGCGGTGCCGGTGGTCGCCGGCCCCCACGGCCCCGAGACGGCGCTCGGCAGGAGTTCGTCGAGGAGCCGGTGCTCGGCGTCGTCTCCGCCTACCACCCGGCCTGGGTGGCCGACACGATGCGCTGGATGGTCGCGCTGATCGCCGCGCCCGTCCTCTTCTGGGCCGCCAACACCTCGATGCTCGGCGTCTCCCGCCACATCTACACGCTGGCGATCAACCGCCAGATCCCCAGCTGGCTCGGCAAGCTCGGCAAGCGCCACGCGACCCCGTACGTGGCGATCGGCATCTCCGGCGTGATCGCGATCGGCCTGGTGATCCCGACCAACGTCAAGCTGCTGGCCGGCATCTACGCCTTCGGCGCGACGCTGGCGATCACGATCGCCCACCTCTCGATCGTGCGCCTGCGGGTTCTCCAGCCGGATCGCCCCCGGCCGTTCCGGGTTCCCTGGTCGCCTGCCCTGGCGCGGCGCCCAGCTGCCGGTGCCGGCGATCCTCGCGGCGCTCGTCAGCGGCCTCGCCTTCGTCAGCGTGCTCGCCTACCACGACACCGCCCGCTGGGTCGGCGGCGGCTGGATGGTGTTCGGGCTCGTCTTCTACGTCGTCTACCGCAAGGTCTTCGAGGGGACGACGCTGACCAAGCGGGTCTCGGTCACCGAGAAGGCGCTGACCAAGCAGGTGCCCGAGGTCGACTTCCGCAACATCCTCGTGCCGGTCTTCGGCACCAAGCTCGACGACGACATCGTCGCCACCGCCGGGCGGCTCGCCGCGGCGGAGCGGGAGGAGGCCGACGGAGGGGTCGAAGCCTCCCTGGTCGCGCTCGTCTACGTGATCGAGGTGCCGCTGACGCTGCCGCTCGACGCCGAGCTGCCGCCCGAGATGGAGGAGGAGGCGAGGCGGGCGCTGGAGCGGGCCCGCGAGGTCGGCGAGGAGTACGAGGACGTCGAGGTGAGCACCGAGGTGGTCCGCGCCCGCGAGGTCGGCGCCGGGATCGTCGAGGCGGCGCGCCGCCACGGCGCCGAGGCGATCGTGATCGGCGGCGAGCCGCCGACGAAGATCAACGGCGGCGCGATGCTGGGCGGGATCGGCGCCGCGAAGCCGGCCGAGATCGGCGCCGCGACCGAGTACGTGCTGAAGAAGGCGCCCTGCCGGGTGCTGCTGACCGCGCCGCCGGAAACACCCGCAGAGCCGGTGGCCGAGCCGTCCGTCCCTGACTAGTATCCAACTCGTGGTGATGTCTTGTTCATCCTGATCGTCGGCTGCGGGCGCGTCGGCTCCTCGGTGGCCCGCGCGATGCTGCGCGAGGGCCACGAGGTCTCCTGCCTCGACGAGGACCCGGAGTCCCACGCCCGGCTCGAGGTCGGGCTCGAGAAGAGCTGGGAGGACCTCGGCGGGCAGTTCACGGTCGGCGCCGGGCTCGAGACCGACGCGCTGGTGGCGGCCGGGATCGAGAAGGCGGACGCCTTCATCGCCTCCACCGACGGCGACAACACGAACATCGTGATCGCCCAGATCGCGCAGCGCCGCTACGAGGTGCCGACCGTGATCGCGCGGATCCTCGACCCGCTGCGGGCCGAGTGGTACGAGCGCCAGGGCCTGCGCACGGTCTGCCCGACCCGGGTCGCGATCGACATGCTGGAGAGCGCGGTGCGGGCGACGACCGGGCGGGAGGCTAGGACGGATGTACATCATCGTCGTCGGAGCCGGAAAGGTGGGGTGGAACCTGGCCCGCGAGCTGCTCGAGAAGGACCACGAGGTGACGGTGATCGAGAGCAACCGGCGCCGCTACCTGACGGTCGAGCAGGAGCTCGAGCACAACGTCTCCTACGGCGACGCGTCGGAGCTCTGGGTGCTGGAGCGGGCCGGGATCCAGCGCGCCGACATGGTGATCGCCGTGACCGGCGACGACGAGGACAACATGCTGATCTGCCAGGTGGCGCGCGAGAAGTACCTGGTCGACCGGATCATCGCCCGGGTCAACAACCCCCGCAACCGCGAGCACTTCGACCTGCTCGGGATCAGGCCCTCGGTCTCGGCGACCGACCTGATCCTGCGCCTGCTCGAGCACGAGGTGCCCGAGTACGGCCTCGTCCACCTGCTCGACCTGCAGGAGGAGCAGCTGGAGATCATCGAGATGCTGCTCGGCAAGGACTCCGGGGCGACCGGGCGGCGGGTCGGCGACCTGCAGATGCCCGAGGGCAGCCTGCTGATCTCGGTGCTGCGCGAGGGCAAGGGGTTCGTCCCCGGCGCCGACACCGTGCTGGAGGCAGGCGACGAGGTGCTGGCGGTGCTCGACCCGGGCAAGGAGGACGCCCTGAAGGCGCTCTTCGGGTCCGGCGACAACGGCGCTCCAGCCGATGGCTGACCGCGAGGTCGACTTCCTGCTGATCGGCGGCGGCATGGCCTCCGCCCACTGCGCGGCGGAGCTGCGCAGGCGCGGGGCGGAGGGCTCGATCCTGCTGGTCGGCCGCGAGCCCGAGCCGCCCTACGAACGCCCGCCGCTCTCCAAGGAGTACCTGCGCGGCGAGGCCGAGCGCGCCGACGCCTACGTCAACCCGCCCTCCTGGTACGAGGAGAACGGCGTCGAGCTGCTGAGCGGTCGCAACGTGATGTCGCTCGACCCGGAGGCGCGCACGGCGAAGCTGCAGGGCGGGGAGGAGGTCGTCCTTCGGCAAGGCGCTGATCGCCACCGGGGCGATGGTCAACATCCTCCGGGTCGAGGGCGCCGAGAACGAGGGCATCCACTACCTGCGCGCCTTCGGCAACTCCGACGCGATCCGCGCCGACGCCGAGGCGGCCGAGCACGTCGTCCTGATCGGCGGCAGCTACATCGGCACCGAGGTCGCCGCCTCGCTGACCGCGAAGGGGACCAAGTGCACGATCGTGACGATCGAGGACGTGGCGCTCTCGCGGACCTTCGGCGAGGGGGCGGGGCGCTGGTTCCAGGAGCAGCTCGAGTCCAGGGGCGTCACGGTCCACGGCGGCGAGGAGCTGGAGGCCTTCGAGGGCGACGGCCGCGTCAAGGCGGTGGTGACCAAGAGCGGGCTGGCGATCGAGTGCGACGCGGTCGTCGTCGGCGCCGGCGTGCGGGCCGACGCGATGCTCGCCCAGCGCGCCGGGCTCGAGGTCGATGACGGGATCGTCTGCGACTCGAAGCTGCGGACCTCGGTCGAGGGCATCTACGCGGCCGGCGACTGCTGCTCCTACGACAGCGTCGTCCACGGCCGCCGCCTGCGGGTCGAGCACTGGGACGTGGCGATGCAGCAGGGAATGCACGCCGCCGGCAACATGCTCGGCGACGAGCCGACTACGAGGTCGTCCCCTACTTCTTCAGCGACCTCGCCGACTGGGCCAGCCTCGAGTACGTGGGCCCGGCGCGGGACTGGGACGAGGAGATCTGGCGCGGCGACCGCGACGGCGGCGAGTTCTCCGTCTGGTACCTGAAGGACGGCCGGGTCGCCGGCGCCCTCAGCGTCGACCGCCCCGAAGACCTGGCCGAGGCCCGCCGCCTGCTCGCCGACGGCGTCGACGTCTCCGCCGCCAAGTCGCAGATCGCCGATCCCGACAGCGACCTGAGCAAGATTTCGTAGCGCACAAGCTCTCTGCGCACCCGTTGCGCGCCGCTGGATATCCTCAAAGACATTCGTTGCGCCCTGGTGTAATTGGCAACACGCCAGTCTCTGGAACTGGAATTTGGGGTTCGAGTCCCTGGGGCGCAGTTCAAAGTCCCTGCTCAAAGGGATTTGACCGTCTAGTCGCTCTGCTACCTTCGCCCGCTGATGAGACCAAGGACCTGTCTGCTCGCGGCTCTGCCGCTCGCCGCTCTCGCCATCGCCGGCTGCGGGGGTGGCGGCGGGGACGGTTCGACCGCTGCGGCGCCTGTCGTGGCGACTACGCCGATTACCACGCTCACCAAGGACGAGCTGATCTCTCAGGGCGATGCGATCTGTGCGGAGGTGAACGCGGCGGTCGGCACCGTGAGCTCGACCAGCACGGACTCCAGCGGCCAGGTCGGCCAGGACGCGGACCTCTACACCGGCATGGTCGACAGCCTCAAGGGGCTCGGGACGCCCGACGACACCGCCGGCTACTCCGACTTCATCTCGGCGGCCGACAGCCTCTCCCAGGCCGAGAGCGACGCGAAGCTCGCGGCCGAGCGCGGCGACAGCGCCGCGCTGGCCTCGGCCCAGTCCTCGGCCTCCTCGGCGCTCGCCTCCTTCCAGGCGGCGGCGCAGGCCTACGGATTCAAGGACTGCAGCCAGGGCCCGAGCGCCCCCTCGACCAGCGCGACGGGAGCGACTCCCTCGGGATCCTCGACCCCGGCGACGACCACGCCCGCCGCGCCGGTCACTCCCGCTCCGGCCCCCGCGCCGGCGACCGGGGGCGCCGGGGGCACCGCAGGCAGTGGCGCCAGCACCGGCGGCGGCGCGACCGGCGGGGGAACCTCGACCGGCGGCGGAAGCTCGAGCGGTAGCGGCTCCGGCGGCATCGGCCCCGGGTAGCTGCTACGCGGCTGAGGACTCCGCCCAGGCTCCGTAGAGGCGGGAGTACGGCCCGCCCGCGGCGATCAGCTCGTCGTGGGTGCCGGCCTCGGCGATTCGGCCGCCCTCCAGCACGACGATCTTGCCGGCGCGGCGGATGGTCGAGAGCCGGTGGGCGATGACGATCGCGGTCCGCCCCGCCAACAGCCGCTCCAGCCCGCGCTCGATCGTCTTCTCGGTCCGCACGTCGACGTTCGAGGTCGCCTCGTCGAGGATCAGGATGCGCGGCTCGGCGAGCAGCGCCCGGGCGAAGGCGACGAGCTGGCGCTGGCCCGCCGAGAGCTGGACGCCGCGCTCGCCGACCTGGGTCTCGATCCCCTCGGGCAGCGCCGCGATGAACTCGGTCGCCCCGACCGCGGCGGCGGCCTCCTCGATCTCCTCCAGCGTCGCGTCGGGCCGGCCGAAGGCGATGTTCTCCCGCACGCTGCCGGAGAAGAGGAACCCCTCCTGCGGAACGATCCCGAGCTGGCGCCGCAGCGCCCGCTGCCGGACGCCGCGCAGGTCGTGGCCGTCGATCGACACCGTCCCCTGCTGGGGGTCGTAGAAGCGGGCCACCAGCTTCGCGAAGGTCGACTTGCCCGCCCCGGTCGCGCCGACCAGCGCCAGCGTCTGGCCGGGCGGCACGTGCAGGTCGACGTCCCTGAGGGCCCAGTCCTCGTCCGAGTAGGCGAACGACACGCCCTCCATACTGGATCTCGCCGCGCAGCGTTCCGAGGTCGATCGCGTCCGGGGCGTCGACCATGTCCGGCTTGGTGTCGAGCAGGTCGAAGATCTTGTCCAGCGCCGCCATTCCCTGCTGGTAGGTCGTGTAGAGCTGGGAGAGCTGCTGGATCGGGTCGAAGAAGGTCGCCAGGTAGCCGATGAAGGCGACGACGACGCCGACCTGGATCGCGCCTTCGATCGCCAGGCTGCCGCCGTAGAGGATGATCACCGCGGTGCCCACGGCCGACAGCAGCTCGACCGCCGGGAAGTAGGAGGCGTTGAGGTAGACCGTCTTCATGTTCGCCTCGCGGTTGGCTTCGTTCAACTCGGTCATCGCCGCCGCGTGGCGCGGCTCCTGGCCGAAGCTGCGCACCACCCGCACCCCGCTCAGCGTCTCCTGCAGGTAGGCGGTGATCGCGGCGATCCGCTCCCGCGTCACCCGGTAGGCGCCATGGGAGACGATCCGGAAGATCAGGCTGGCGACGGCGAGCAGCGGGAAGGTGAGGAAGGTGACCAGCGCCAGCTTCACGTCCAGGAAGAGCATGATCACCACCACGCCGACCAGGGTCAGCGTGCTCGAGAACATCGTCACGACGCCGTCGGTGACGAGCTGGTTGAGCGCCTCGATGTCGTTGGTCATCCGCGAGATCAGCACGCCGGGGCTGCGCCGCGTGAAGAACCCGATCGACATCGCCTGCAGGTGGGAGAAGATCCGCTCACGCAGGTCCTGGAGGGCACGCGTTCCGACCCAGCCGACCAGGTAGGTCTGCAGGTAGGTGGCGGCGGCGTAGAGAATCGCGACGCCGACGAAGGCGACGACGATCAGGTCGAGTGCGGAGGTGTCGCCGGTGAGGATCCCCGTGTCGATCGCCCGCCCGGCGAGGTAGGGGGGAGCAAGGCCCGCGCCGGTGGCGACCAGCAGCGCCACGGACATCAGCGCCACTTTGCCGCGGTAGGGCCGCAGCAGCCCGATCATCCAGCGCACCTTGCGCCCGCGCTGGTCCTGCCCGCGGAGCAGGCGCCAAACCCCCGCAGCGCTGTTCCTTAGCTGCATATATCGCGGCAAAGGAACAGCGGAGCTGGGTTTTTGGGTGGTCATAGGCGCGCCATCTCCTCGCGCTGTTCCAGGTCCCGCTGCAGGAAGACGGTGTCGGGCAGGCCGTGCTCGGCGATCTCGCGGTAGAAGCCGCAGCCCTCGAGCAGCTCCTCGTGGGTGCCGCGGTCGACGATGCGGCCGCCGTCCATCACCACCACCTCGTCGGCGAGGGAGACGGTCGAGAGGCGGTGGGCGATGATGAACGTGGTCCGGCCCGCCATCGCCTCCTGCAGCCCCGCCTTGATCGCGGCCTCGGTGCGCGCGTCCACCGAGGAGGTGGCGTCGTCGAGGATCAGGATCCGCGGGTCGGCGAGCAGCGCTCGGGCGATCGCGACCCGCTGGCGCTGGCCGCCGGAGAGGGTCAGCCCGCGCTCGCCGACCATCGCGTCGTAACCGCCGGGCAGGTCGCGGATGAACTCGTCCGCCTGGGCGCGCCGCGCCGCCGCCTCGATCTCCTCGCGGCTCGCCTCCGGCCGCGCGTAGGCGATGTTCTCGGCGACGCTTGCGGTGAAGAGGAAGCTGTCGTCGGCGACGAAGGCGATCTCGGAGCGCAGCGAGGCGACGTCCACCGCCCGCACGTCGGCCCCGTCGATCAGCACCGACCCCTCGCTGGGGTCATACAGGCGCGCGATCAGCGCCACGAGGCTGCTCTTGCCCGACCCCGACGGGCCGACCAGGGCGACGGTGCGCCCGGCCTCGACCTCGAGGTCGAGGTCCGAGAGGGCGGCCACCGACCCGTCGTAGCGCAGCGTGACGCCTCGCATCTGCACCCGGCCGCCGCCCGCCGGCAGCGGCGGCGCCCCGGGCGGGCTCTCGATGGTCGGCTCGCGGTCGAGGATCTCGAACAGCCGGTTGCCCGAGGCGATCGCCCGCTGCGCCATCCCCATCGCGATCCCCAGCATCCGCATCGGGGCGGCCAGCATCACCAGGTAGGTGTAGAAGGCGGTGAAGTCGCCGAGGCTGAGGTTCTTGGCGATCACCTCGCGGCCGCCGATCAGCAGGACCAACGCGATCCCGAGCTGCGGCAGCAGCCCGATCAGCGGCGAGAAGAAGGCCTGGAGCCGGGTCGAGTAGATGCTCTGGTCGAAGACGCGGGCGACGGCGCGGCGGAAGCGGCGCAGCTGGTGCTCCTCGCGGGCGAAGGCCTTGACGATGCGAATCCCGGAGACGTTCTCCTCGGCCTCGGCGGTCAGCTCGGCGAGCCGCTGCTGGACCTCCTGGAGGGCCGGGCGCGAGACCCGGTTGTAGCGGGAGGCGGTGAAGACGACCAGCGGCGCAGGCGCCAGCGCGATCAGCGCCAGCCATGGCTTGAGCGCGATCATCACCGCGCCGGCCAGGGCGATCGTCAGCAGGTTCTGGGTGATGAAGATCAGCCCGTAGCCGAGGAAGAAGCGGATCGACTGCAGGTCGACCGTCGCCCGCGACATCAGCTGCCCCGTCTGCTGGGAGTCGAAGAAGCCCAGCTCCAGCCGCTGCAGGTGCGCGTAGAAGCGCTGCCGCAGATCGAACTCCACCGCCAGGGAGACCTTGCCGGCGACCAGGCGACGCACCACGGTCAGCCCCAGCCGCAGGATCCCGGCGGCGACGATCGCCAGGGCGAGCGGCAGCAGGTCGGGCTTGTTGCCGCTCTCGATCGCGTTGACGGCCCGCCCGATCAGCCACGGGATCAGCACCGTCATCCCCATCGCCAGCCAGGCGAAGGCCAGCGATCCCCACAGCTGGCGGCGGTAGGGCCGCAGGAAGCCCATCAGGCGGCGGTAGGTGCGCATCCACCCGACTATACAAAGTGAAGTAAAGGCTCCAACAATTCAGTTGAAGGCTGCGGCGGCCCGGGCGCTGGGGATTTTTCCTCCCTTGCACGGGCCAGGCCCACCATGTCCCGGCGGGGGCATGATCTGAAAGTTGGTGACACCGTGGAAGGGAGTGATGGCGCCGTTGTTCTGGGCCAGGTTGATGACGATGTGGTAGAAGCCCGGCGGCAGGTCGTGGTAGTAGATCACCGGCCGCGTCGCGGGCGAGTAGCTGCCGGCGACGCCGATCCGCTCGGCGAGCACCCCGTTCGGCCCCGAGTACTGCGGGTAGTCGAAGGAAAGCCCGAGCAGCCGGCCGTTGCTGAGAGGGTTCTTCAACGCCAGCCGCAACCTTTTCTGCGTGATGCAGTCGGGGACACGGTGGAGCTGAAAGCGGATGTGGCCTTCGTCCAGCTCGGGCTCGCCGGCCGAACTGCCGGGGGGAGAGGCGGAAGTTGTGGATCGCCACCCGGACCACGACCGCGCCGGCGGTCTGGCGGGCGCCGTTGCGCGGCGAGATCACGTCGACGCTGGGCGCGCCGGGGATCGGGGGGAGCTTGTGCTCGGGCCCCCGCTGCTGGAGCTGCTGCAGGGCGCTGTTGCCGCCGCCGCCGCCGGACGTGAGGACGACGACGAGCGCGACGGCCGCCACCAGGGCAGCTGCGAGGATGGCGATTCTGCCCCTCATGACGCCGGGAACACTACGCGTAATGTGTGCGCCTTCATGCGACGAGCGCTAACCACGACCCTCGTGTCGCTGCTGGCCCTTGCCCTGGCGGCCCCGGCCGCGCGGTCGGCCGGCTTCGCCGACCACGTCAACCCGTTCGCCGGCACGCAGCCGGGCCCGGGACCTTCGGCGGCGGCCACAACTTCCCGGGCGCCACCGTCCCCTTCGGGATGGTGCAGTGGAGCCCCGACACCGCTCCGGCGGACGGCCACTCCGGCGGCTACGACTACCGCGACACCACATCTCAAGGGCTTCAGCCTCACCCACCTCAGCGGCGCCGGCTGCTCCCTCTACGGCGACTTCCCCTTCCTGCCGACGACGGAGCCGATCGTCTCCTCCCCGGCGCTGCCCGGCTCCTCCGCGCTGGACGGCGAGTTCCAGCCCGGTTTCTCCCACCACGGCGAGCAGGCGCGCCCCGGCTACTACTCGGTTCGCCTCAACCCCGTCCACGGCGGCGGGATCGACACCGAGCTGACGGCGACGACGCGGACCGGGATGGCCCGCTTCACCTTCCCGGGCAACCCGCACTCCAGCGTTCTGATCGACGCCGGCGGCAGCGCCCAGCCCGACGACTTCGCCAGCGTGCAGGTCGACCCCCAGGGCAACGAGATCGACGGCACCGCCTCCAGCGGCCTCTTCTGCGCCCAGCGCCCCCGTTACAGGGTCTACTTCGCGGCCGTCTTCAACCGCCCCTTCGGCGACTACGGCACCTGGAGGCGCCAGGCCCTGGGCCCCGGCTCCACGTCGGCGAGCGACAGCCAGCTGCCCGCCGACAATCCCAGCTCCACCGCCCAGGCCGGCGCCTACGCCACCTTCGACACCACCCAGAACCGCGTCGTGACGGCCCGGGTCGGCGTCTCCTTCGTCAGCGTCGACGACGCCCGCGCCAACCTCGCCGCCGAGAACCCCGGCACCGCCTTCGGGACGATCGCCGCCCGCGCCGAGCAGCGCTGGAACGGCGCACTCGGGCGGATCCGGGTCAGCGGCGGCCCCGATCGCTACATCGACACCTTCTACACGGCGCTCTACCACGCCTTGATGGCGCCGCGGACCTTCAACGACGTCAACGGGGCCTACATCGGCATGGACGGCCAGGTCCACAACACGAACGGGCGCATCCAGTACGCGGACTTCTCCGGCTGGGACATCTACCGCAGCGAGATCCAGCTGCTCTCGATCCTGGTGCCCGACCGCGCCAACGAGATGATCCGCTCGCTGCTCGCCGACGCCGCCCAGAGCGGCTGCCTGCCACGCTGGTCCTACGCGAACGGGCAGAGCATGACGATGGTCGGCGACTCGGCCGACCCGATCATCGCCTCGGCCGCCGCCTTCGGCGCCGACGGCTTCGACAGCGGCGCGGCGCTGGCGGCGATGGTCAAGGGGGCCGGCCAACCGTGCGAGAGCGCCAACGGGAATACGTCGAGCGCCAGGGTCTCGCCGACTACCTGTCGCTCGGCTACGTCCCCTTCGACCTCGACACCAACACCCGCAACGCGAACTCGATCTACGGCGACCCCAACGCCGTCTGGGGCTCGGCGGCGACGACGCTCGAGTACGCGATCGACGACTTCGCGATCGCCCAGTTCGCGGCCCGCGCCCTGCGCGACCCCGCCACCTACCGCGCCTTCATGCAGCGTTCCGGCAACTGGCGCCGGCTCTACAACCCCGGCAGCGGCCTGATCGAGCCGCGCTACGCCAGTGGCGCCTTCCCGGCCCCCTACGACAACCTCAGCGGCGGCGGCTTCGTCGAGGGCAACTCAGCCCAGTACACCTGGATGGTGCCCCACGACCCCGCCGGCCTCTTCCGCAGATGGGCGGCCGGGCCGAAGGCGGCTCGAGGCTCGACTACTTCCTGCGCGAGCTCAACGGCGAGCACCGGCGGCACCCACACCGACCACGCGCTGCTCGGCAACGAGCCGACCCTGCAACGTGCCGTGGCTCTACGACTGGGCGCGGCGGCCCTACCGCACGCAGGAGGCGGTGCGCCGCGCGTCCTCACCCTCTACGAGCACCGCCGCCGACGGCTACCCCGGCAACGACGACCTCGGCACGCTCTCCTCCTGGTACGTGTTCGGCGCGCTGGGCCTCTATCCCGGAGGTGCCCGGCGTCGGGCTGCTGGCGATCGGCAGCCCGCTCTTCGCCCGCGCCGCGATCAGCCTGCCGCACCACAGGCGGGCGCTGCTCACCACCACCGCCTTCACCTTCAGCGAAGCCGAAGAAGGGGAAGGGAAGGAAGCGGCCGCGGAAACCGCGCAAAGTCGCGCTCACCCCGGCCGACGCCCCCTACATCCGCAGCGTGACCTTCAACGGCCACCCCTACGGGCAGCCCTGGACCACGTATTGCGCGCTGGCCCGCGGAGGCCGGCTCGATTACCGGCTGGGCCCTCATCCCAATCGCGACTGGGGCGATTCCGCCGCCGCCGTCCCGCCGTCCTTCGGCCCGCACCGGCGGATGCCGAAAAACGCCTGCACTCCGTGATGCCAGCACAACTTCGCTCCCACGTCCTCTGGGCGGTCGCCGGGCTGACCGCGCTCGGCGTCGCGATCCGCTTCGCGAGCCTCGGCGCTGCAGAGCTACCACCACGACGAGGTGATCACCGCTGCCCGGGTCATCCCCGGCAGCTTCATCCACATGCTGCGCGAGGTGAAAGCCAGCGAGTCGAACCCGCCTCTCTACTACGTGCTCGCCTGGGGCTGGGCGAAGGCTGTTCGGCACCGGGGAGGTCGGGCTGCGCTCGCTCTCGGCGCTGTTCGGCGCGGCGACCGTGCCGGTCGCCTACTTCGATCGGGTCGCGAGCTGGCGAGCCGGCGCGCCGGCCTGATCGCGGCGGCGATCGTCGCGGTCAACCCGATGCTGATCTGGTACTCGCAGGAGGCCCGCTCCTACGCCCTGCTGGTCTTCTTCGCCGCCGCTCTCGCTCGTCTTCTTCGCGCGGGCGCTGCGCACCCGCGACTGGCGCGACCTCGCCTTCTGGTCGCTGTCCTCGGCCCTCGCCCTCTGCAGCCACTACTTCGCGGTCTTCGCGGTCGCGATCGAGGCGGCCTGGCTGCTCGTCGCGCTGCGGGCGAGCGTGGCGGGTCGTCCTGCCCGCGGTCGGCGGCGTCGTCGCGGTCGGGCTGGCGCTGCTGCCGCTGATCACCGCCCAGGTCAACCCGACCCACATCGGCTGGATCGACCACAGCCCCCTGCCGACCCGCCTCTGGGAGACCGGGGTCAGCTTCCTGGTCGGGGAGACCGGGCCACGTGATCGCCGAGCCGCCGCGCGAGCGCTACGCGCTGATCCCGGCGGTGCTGATCGGCGCCGCGCTGCTGCTGGCGTTCCTGCGCGGCAGCGACCGGCGAGAGGCGCGGGGCGGTGCTCGGCCTGGTCGTCGGGCTCGGCGTGGTGCTGCTCGCCTCCGGCGCGGCACTGGTCGGCAAGGACTACGTGGTCGAGCGCAACCTGCTGCCGGCGCTCGTGCCGCTCGGCGCCGCGGCCGGCGATCGGCTTCGCGGCGAGCGGGCCGCGCCGGCTCGGCCTCGTCCTGGCAACCGTGCTCTGCGCCTACTGGCTGGCCTTCGACGTCCACGTCACCCAGACGCCCAACCTGCAGCGGCCCGACTTCCGCAGCCTCACCGAGCAGACTGGGCCCGGCGACCCGCCCGCGCGCGATCGTCACCTGGAGGCTCGCCGCCGACCCGGTCGAGTTCTACCTCAAGGACGGCGCCCAGCCGATGTACGGGGGGAGGCAGCCGATCCGCGAGGTCGACGTGATCAGCAAGCCCCTGGTGCTCGGTCGCCCCGTCCACCTTCCCCGCGTCTTCCACCCCACGGAGCAGATCCGGCTGCAGCGCCTTACCCTTACCCGCTACGTGTCGAAGCACCTCCACCCAGTCTGGTTCCACACCCTGCGCGACCTGCCGACCGGCTTCGGCCGCAACGCGGTCGTGATCGACGGCGGCATGAGATGAGCAGCGCCGCTGAGATCGCCGACAGGCTCGGGGCCGCCGCGCGGCAGCCGGCCAACTGGTGGCAGCTGCTCAAGTTCGGCGTCGTCGGCGGCTCCGGCTACGCCATCAACCTGGTCGTCTTCGCGCTGCTGGCGAACAAGTTCGGGGTGCACCACTCGATCGCCGCGGTCGGCGCCTTCTGCGTCGCCGTCTCCAACAACTTCCTCTGGAACCGCTACTGGACCTTCGGCCCCGGCGAGGGACATCCCGCCTTCCAGGCTGCCCGCTTCTTCGTCGTCAGCGTCGCCTCGCTGTTGATCAACCTGGCGGTGCTGGAGGCCCTGATCGCCGGCACCTCGCTGGGCGAACTCTCGGCTCAGGCGATCGCCGTAGCCATGGCGATGCCGTTCAACTTCCTCGGCAACAAGCTCTGGACCTTCGCCTGAGCCCGGGCTAGGCGCCGAGCTCTTCGCGGAGGGCCGTGAGCTGCGCCCGGAGCTCGGCCACCTCGCGCTCGAGGGCGACGAATCGCTCTTCGACCGGGCCGATCGGGTCGCGGGAAGGCGGAGACGGCGCCTCCGCTGACTCAACTGCGGGGGTGTCTTCGCTCCCCGCACCCGTGACGCCCGTATCGCCGCCGCTGAGCAGGTGCCGGTAGCGGTCCTCCTTCTGGCCCGGCTTGCGGTCGAGGCGCTGGACGACCGCGCGCTCGACCAAGCGCTCGAGGGTCTCGTGCACGGCGGCGAGATCGGCGAAGGGGTGAAGGCGCTCGCTCCGCTGCTTCAGCTCCCCCGGCGTCTGTGTGCCTCGCAGCATCAGCACCGCCAACAACGCGGTCTCGTCCCGCGCGTAGGTGTCGTCGAGCAGGTGGCGGTACTTCCGGGCGCGGCTGCCCGAGCCGCTGGCGAGGCGGGTCCAGCCGCGCAGCGCCAGCCGCCGCAACGCCTCGGTGACGGTCTCCTCGCCATAGGAGACAACCGGGTCGCGATTGGTCGCCTGGTTGCAGGCCAGCCGCAGCGCGTTGAGCGAGAGGGGGTAGACGTCGGGCGTGGTCCGCTGCTTCTCGATCAAGCAGCCAAGCACACGGATCTCCACGGCGTCGGGCTCCATTCGTTCGGCCCGGCACCGTATAGCTTGTGGGCGTGAGCGAGCCACCGCACATCGACGGCGTCAGTCATTGGTGGGTCCGGGCGCGGGGGATGCGCTTCCACGTCGCCGAAGCGGGTTCCGGAGAGGACGTGGTGCTGTGCCTGCACGGCTGGCCGCAGCACTGGTACGAGTGGCGCCACCTGATGCCGGCCCTCGCCGATCGCCACCACGTGCTGGCGCTCGACCTGCGCGGCTTCGGCTGGTCCGACGCCCCGCGCGACGGCTACGAGAAGGAGAACCTGGCGACCGACGTGCTCGCCGTCCTCGACGAGCTGGGGATCGAGCGGGTGAAGCTGGTCGGCCATGACTGGGGCGGCTGGATCGGCTTTCTGCTCTGCCTGCGAGCGCCGCAGCGCTTCGATCGCTTCCTGGCTCTCAACATCGTCCACCCCTGGATCAGCCTGCGCGCCGCCCTCCCGCACGCCTGGCGCTTCTGGTACCAGCAGGTCATCCTGGCGCCCGGCCTCGGCTACGAGCTCCACCGCCGCGGCCGGTTCGTCCCCCGCGTCCTCGTCGGCGCCTCCACCGATCGCGACGCTTGGGACGAGCAGACGCTGCGCTCCTTCGCCGACAACCTCGCCGAGCCGGCCCGGGCTCGCGCGGCGGTGCAGATGTACAGGGTCTTCAACCTGCGAGAGGCGGCGCCGATGCTGCGCGGCCGCTACGCCGACAAGCGCTTGACCGTGCCCACGCGGCTCGTCTTCGGCACCGACGACCGGGCGCTGCGGCCGTCCATGCTCGCCGGCTACGAGCGCCACGCCGACGACATGAAGGTCGAGCTGGTCCCGGGATGCGGCCACTTCATCGCCGACGAGCGCCCTGGGCTGGTCGCCGATCGGGCCCGCGCCTTCTTCGCGGACGCCTGATCGCCGTTCGCGGGTCAGGGGCCGATCAGCTCGATGCGGTAGCCATCCGGGTCGCGGACGAAGCAGATCCGGTGGCCCTCGGTGCGGCCGCCGGGCCGGTAGGGAGGCTTTTCCGGCTCGATGCCGTCGGAGGCGAGGCGTTCGAGTGTGCCCTCCAGGTCGTCGACGAGGATCGCGATGTGGTTGTAGCCGGTGCCCAGCTCGTATGAGTCGACCCCGTGGTTGTAGGTCAGCTCGAGCCGCGGGTCCTCGCCCGGCAGTCCCATGAACACGTTGATCGCCTCCTCGCCGATCGGCATGCGGCGACGCTCCTCGAACCCGAGCTTCTCGTAGAAGGCGACCGATCGGTCGATGTCCCCGATCCGGTAGCAGGTGTGGAGGAAAGTGGGCATGGCGCCAAGGCTATCTGCCTCTGAGTTCAGCCCCAGACCTCCTCGAGGAACGCCGCCAGCTCCCCGTCCAGCCGCTTCGGGCTGAGTCGCCACTCGAAGATCGAGTTGGCCTCGACCAGCCGCCCGTTCGGCAGTTCCTCGGCGAGCATCCCGGAGTCGCTGAACGGGTGCAGGGGATCGCGCGGGTGGCCGACGATCAGCGCCGGCTGGGCGATCTTCCGCCGCTCCTCCCGGTGCGGCGCCGTCTCTCCCAGCAGGAGCCCCTCCAGGACGGCGAGCGAAGGGCCGGGGCGCTGGCGGGCCCAGTCGAGCCCGATGTCGATCAGGTAGTTGGTGCGGGGGATGGCCGAGGTGAGGCGGGCGACGACCTCGAAGGCCGGCCGGCCCAGCCGCAGGCCGAGCAGGACCGGGGCGAAGGTGGCCGCGACCGCGGGCAGCGCGTTGTCGAGCACCGGCATCTCGATGAACAGCCCCTTGACCCGCTCGGGGTCGCGTGTCGCCAGCTCCAGGGCGACGTTGGCCCCGAGCGAGGTGCCGCCCACGACCGCGGAATCCAGGCCCAGGTGGTCAACCAGGGTCGTCAGCTGACGGGCGAACAGCGGCATCGAGTAAAGGCGCAGGTCCTCGGGGCGGTCGGAGCGGCCGTGGCCGAGCAGGTCGACGCATATCACCCGGTTGCCGCGCTCAGCCAGCGCCGGCCCCAGCCGCTCGAACATGCGGCGGTTCATCAACAGTCCGTGGACGAGGACGATGGCCCGCTCGCCCTCGCCGTAGGAGTCGTACTCGACCCGGTGGCCCTCGTAGCGGAACTCGCCCATCGCGAGCCAGCTTAGTCGGCATTCCTGAAAGGATCCCGGCTCGCTCTCCGCCAGGCACCGATGCGACCGCGCGCCATCCTCACAGCAGCCACCGCCGCGACACTCGGGGCGTACTGGTGGTGGCGCAAGCATCCCTCCGCCTGCCCGTACGGCCTTCGTCTCGCGGTCCAGGTGCCTCACCCCTTCCTGACTCGCGCTCGATTGCGCGAGGCCCTGGCGCCCAAGCCGGGTGAGCGGGTCTTGGAGATCGGTCCCGGCACCGGCTACTACACACTCGACCTCGCCCGCTGGGTCGGCGAAGGCAGCGTGGAGATTCTCGACATTCAGCAGGAGATGCTCGATCACACGATGCGCAAAGTCCGCGCCGCCGGCCTCCTGAATGTCAGCGCTCGACAGGCGGACGCCACCCAACTGCCCTATGCGGACGAGTCCTTCGGCGCAGTGATCCTGATCACCGTGTTCGGCGAGATCCCGGACGGGGACGCCGCCCTTCGCGAGGTGCAGCGCGTGCTGAGGCCCGGCGGCCGCCTGATCGTCGGCGAGATCGCCCTCGGCGACCCGCACTTCACGACCCTCGCCTCACTCCGCCCCCGCGCCGAGAGCGCCGGCCTCGCCTTCGCCACGCGATACGGCTACCCGTTCGCATACTTCGCCCGCTTCGAGAAGTAGGTCGCCTCAAACGTTCGCCCCCGCCCGGGCGCAGCCCGCGGCTGCGAATGACTACGCCCCGAGGAGTCGCTCCGCCACCAGCACGTCTCGCCACTGGCCATCGAGCCGTCCGTGTCGGCGATGCACGCCGACGGAGGAAAAGCCGCAGCGCTCGACGAGTCGAATGCTTGCGACGTTGTCGGTGAAGAGCTTGCCGAGCAGCTTGTGGAACCCGCTGTGTTCGGCCTCAGCGGCGAGCGCTTCGGTCAACGCGGTGCCGACGCCTCGTCCCCGTGCTTCGGCGGCTACGTAAACGCTGCACTCGCCGATACCGGCGTAGCAGGGGCGGTCGCTGTAGGAAGTGAGGCCGGCCCAGCCGATGACCTTGTCGTCCATTTCGGCGACGAGGAATGGAAACCGCTTCGCGGCAATCCGTTCAGAGAAGTCCTCGGCGCGACGTGGGTCGGTTTCGAAGGTCGACCCCCGCTCAACGATCGCGGCGTTGTAGATCTCACATGCCCGTTCTGCATCAGCCGGGAACGCCGTACGAATCACTAGAGATCCTCAACTGCGATAACCATGGCTCCAGTTTCCGCAATGCACGCCGGAGCGACTATGGCCAACCGGCCAATCTCAGTTGGCCCCAGGGCGATTTGCAGGCAGAAACCGATGCCGGAGGAGGGACTCGAACCCCCGACACGCGGATTATGATTCCGCTGCTCTAACCAGCTGAGCTACTCCGGCGGGGATCGGGATGGTAGCGGTGGGGCGGTGGCTGCCGGCGGGGCGCGGGGGCTGCGATTCTTGGGCGATGGAGCGTGGGGCCGGGCGAACGCCGGGGTCGGGGTGGGCCGCTATGCGGCCGGTGCTGGTCGGGTTCCTGCTGGTCGCGGATGCGTTTGTGGTCGCCGCGCTGGGGATCGCTCGGCCCGGTGGGTGGTTGCCGCCATTCATCGCCTTCGGCTCGGTGCTGGTGGGGCTCGTTTGGTTCGAGGTCTGGGCCGTTCGGCATCGGCATGACGACGATTGAAGACCGTCGGCCGTGCGCCGGTGAGCGTTCCGCTGTTCCTTTGCGGCGTATATCGGGGCAAAGGAACAGCGGAAGCTGGGATTTGCCGCTGCGCTGTGCCTTTGCCGCAAATAGCAGGGCTAAGGAACAGCGAGCGGGTGGGGTCGGTGCTATTCGGTGGCGTTGTTCAGCGTTTGCATCTCGTCGTCGCTCAGTTCGATTCTTGCCGCGGCGACGTTCTCTTCGAGGTGTTCGATCGAGGCTGTGCCCGGGATCGGCAGCATCGCCGGCGAGCGTTGTAGGAGCCAGGCGATCGCTATCTGGGCCGGGGTGGCGTCGTGGCGCTCGGCTATCTCGGCCGCCGCGCCTCCCGGGTCGGCCAGGGAGCCGGCGCTGAGCGGGAACCAGGGGATGAAGGCCAGGCCCTCGCCCTCGCATTCCTCCAGCACGTCCTCGGAGTCGCGGTCGAGCAAGGTTGAAGCGGTTCTGGACCGAGACGACCGGGACTATCGCGCGGGCCAGTCGCAGCTGGGCGACGCTCACGTTGGAGACGCCGACGTGGCGGATCTTGCCCTCGTCGCGCAGCTCCTTCAGGGTGCCGACCGATTCCTCGTAGGGCACCTTCGGGTCGGGCGCGTGCAGCTGGTAGAGGTCGATCCGCTCCAGGCGCAGCCGGCGCAGCGAGCCCTCGCAGGCCTCGCGCAGGTGCTCGGGCCGGCCGTCGCGCGGCCACCTGCCCGGGCCGGTGCGGGTCAGCCCGCCCTTGGTGGCGATCACCAGGCCGTCCGGATAGGGGTGCAGCGCCTCGGCGATCAGCTCCTCGCTCACCCCCGGCCCGTAGGAGTCCGCCGTGTCGATCAGGTTGATCCCCAGCTCCACGGCGCGCCTCAGCACGGCCAGCGCCGCCTCGCGGTCGGGCGGCGGCCCCCAGACGCCCTTGCCGGTGATCCGCATCGCGCCGAAGCCGAGCCGCCTCACCTCCAGGTCGCCGAGCCGCAGCGTCACGGGTCGAATCTATCGCTCTTCCACCTGCCCGATCGCCGGCCGGGCTAGCCTTCGCTCTCGATGAGCGACGATCTCGAGCGGGCGGTACGGGCGGTCGTCCGGGATTGTCTCGGCGTCGCCGCGGGCGAGGAGGTGCTGGTCGTCTGCAATCCCGCCACCCAGGGGCTCGGGGAGCGGATGCGCGGGGAGGCCGAGGCAGCCGGGGCCGACGCGACTCTGGCGGTGATCGCCGAGCGGGACTCCCACGCCGCCGAGCCGCCTCGTCCCGTCGCCGCGGCGATGGCCGCGGCCGACGTCGTCCTCGCTCCCACCGTGCAGTCGCTCTCGCACACCGCGGCTCGCAAGGTCGCCAGCGAGGCCGGGGTGCGGGTCGCCACCCTGCCCGGCGTCACCGAGGAGATGCTCGCCCGGGTGATGAGCGCCGAGATGGAGGAGCTGCGCCGGCGGGGGGCGGCGGTCGCCGCGGCGCTCGACTCCGGCGCCGAGGCGCGGATCACCTGCGCCCGCGGCAGCGACCTGCGGCTCGGGCTCGAGGGCCGCACCGCGATCCCCGACGCCGGCGAGCTGACCGGGCGCGGCGCCTTCGGCAACCTGCCCTGCGGCGAGGGCTTCATCGCGCCGCTGGAGGGGACGGGCGAGGGGACGCTGGTCGTCGACGGCTCGATCGCCGGCGTGGGGAGGGTCGAGTGCGCCGGTCACGCTGACGGTCCGCGGCGGCCACCTCACCGACGCCACCGGGACGGCCGGCGCCACGCTGCTGGAGCTGCTGACCGCGCACGGCCCCGACGGCACCAACGTCGCCGAGCTGGGGATCGGCACCAACGAGAAGGCGATCCTCACCGGCAACATCCTCGAGGACGAGAAGATCCTCGGCACCGCCCACGTCGCCTTCGGCGCCTCGGCGGCGATCGGCGGCACCGTCCAGGTGCCGGTCCACCTCGACTGCGTGATCCTCGAGCCCACCGTCGAGATCGACGGCGAGGCGCTCGTCCGCGACGGCGAGCTGCTCGTCTGAGCCGTGGCGCTGCTCGCCGTACCCAACGTCTCCGAGGGCCGCGACGCCGCGGCGATCGAAACGTTGGCGGTGGCCTTCTCGCGTGGAGTGACCCTGCTCGACCGCCACTCCGACGCCGATCACGACCGCACCGTCTTCACGCTCGGCGGCGGGCCGGGGCCGCTGCTGGACGCCCTCGCCTCCGGCGCCGAGGAGGCGATCGAGACGATCGACATGTCCAGTTACGAGGGCGTGCACCCGGCGGTCGGCGCGCTCGACGTCTGCCCGGTCGTCTGGCTCGACCCAGCCGATCGCGCCGCCGCCCGCACCGAGGCGCTCGCGGTGGCCGAGCAGATCGGCGGGCTCGGCGTGCCGGTCTTCCTCTACGGCGAGCTGGCGAGCCGGCCCGAGCACGCCGAGCGCGCCTACTTCCGAAACGGCGGCCTGGCCGAGCTGTGGCTGCGGATGGAGGGAGGTGAGCTGCGCCCCGACTACGGGCCCGACCTGCCGCACCGCACCGCCGGGGTGACGCTGGTCACGGCGCGGCCGCCGCTCGCCGCCTTCAACGTCGAGCTCGAGAGCGCCGACCTCGAGCGGTCGCGCCGTCGCCGCCGGCCTGCGCGAGTCGGGCGGCGGGCTGCCCGGCGTGCGGGCGATCGGGCTGGCGCTCTCCAGCGGTCGCACTCAGGTCTCGACCAACGTCCACGACCCGCTCGCGGTGCCGCTGGGCAGGGTCGTCGAGCGGGTCCGCGCGCTGGCGGCGCCGCTTGGCGCCCGCCCCGTCGAGGCCGAGTTGATCGGCCTGGTTCCCCGAGGCGCGCTCGCCGGCTATCCGGACGACGTGCCGATCCGCGGCTTCGACCCCGAAATCCACGTGATCGAGCGGCGGCTGCCCTCGCCGACCGATTAGATTCCGAGTCGATGGCCCAGACCAAGAAGAAGCGCCGTCGCAAGCACCGCGGCACGCAGGGCGGCTCGATCGACTCCCACCGCCGCGCGGCGCGCCCGCGCAGCCGCGAGGAGGCGAAGGCCCGCGCCCGCTCCCGCGGCAGCCGCAAACCGGCGCCCCGCGTCGACCGCCCGCCGACCTGGCGCGGCTCCGCCATCCGCGGCGCCGTCGCCGCCGCCATCTTCATCGTCCTGCTGCTGGTGATCTTCAACCGCCCGATCGGGAGGCGCTCGGCCTCGGCGCCTTCATGCTCGTCTTCTACATCCCCGCCGGCTACTTCATCGACACGACGATGTGGCGCCGCCGCGAGCGGGCGCGGATCCGCGCCGCGGGAGAAAGCGTGAGCCTCGACGTCGAGAGCTCACCGTCGGGCCGATCGCCGAGAACTGCTTCCTGCTGCGCCGCGAAGGCTCGGACCGGGCGCTGATCGTCGACCCCGGCGAGGAGCCGGAGCGCATCCTCGCCGCGGTCGAGGAGACGGGCGCGACCGTCGAGGCGATCCTCATCACCCACTGCCACTTCGACCACATCGGCGCGGTCGCGCCGGTCGCCGAGGCGACGGGGGCGCCCGTCTACTGCCCGGAGATCGAGGCGCCGATCCTCGCCGACATCATGTCCTTCGTCCCCTGGGAGGGCTTCGGCCCCTTCGAGAGCTACGACGCCGACGAGACGGTGAGCGGCGGCGAGACGCTGGAGCTGGCCGGCCTCGACGCTCGACGTCATCTCCACCCCCGGCCACAGCCCCGGGCACGTCACCTACTCGGTGCGCGACGAGGAGGCGATCTTCTCCGGCGACGTGCTCTTCCAGGGCTCGGTCGGCCGCGTCGACCTGCCCGGCGGCGACGGGCCGACCCTGATGCGCTCGATCCAGGCGCCTGCTCGATTCGCACCCGGCCGAGACGACCGTCTACCCCGGCCACATGGGAGCGACGACGCTCGGCGCCGAGCGGGCCACCAATCCCTTCCTGACCTCGCTGGCGCGGTAGGCGCCGAGCCCGCCGCGCAGGTAAGGTCGCGCCACCGTGAGCGCCAAGTTCCAGGCACCCCGTGGGACCTTCGACGTCCTGCCCGACGCAGGCGCGCGCCCGGGCGCGGGTCGAGAGCACCGCGGCGGCGATCTTCGCGCGGGCCGGCTACGAGCCGATCGCCACGCCCGGCCTTCGAGGACACCGAGCTGTTCGAGCGCGGGGTCGGCCGCTCGACCGACATCGTCCGCAAGGAGATGTTCACCTTCGAGGACAAGGGAGGGCGCAGCATCACCCTGCGGCCGGAGGGGACGGCGCCGATCTGCCGCGCCTACCTCGAGCACGGGATGCAGAAGCTGGCGCAGCCGGTGAAGCTCTTCTACCTCGGCCCCTTCTTCCGCCACGAGCGCCCGCAGGCCGGTCGCTACCGCCAGTTCCACCAGCTCGGGGTCGAGGCGATCGGCACCGACTCGCCGCTCGCCGACGCCGAGGTGATCGCGCTGCTGAGCCGAGCTGCTGGCCGAGCTGGGCGTGCCGGGGGTCGAGCTGCGGCTCGGCAGCCTCGGCTCGCTCGAGGCGCGCCGCGCCTACCTGGAGGAGCTGAAAGCTCACCTGCACGCCCACGAGGGCGAGCTGTCCAAGGACGTGCGCGAGCGGATCGACGTCAACCCGCTGCGGGCCTTCGACTCCGACGACGAGGGGACGCGCGGCGTGATGGCCGAGGCGCCGACGATCGTCGAGCGGCTCGACGGCGAGGACGCCGAGCACTTCGCCGAGGTGCGCGCCCTGCTCGAGGCGGCCGGCGATCGCCTACACGATCGACCCGACCCTGGTCCGCGGCCTCGACTACTACACGCGGACGATCTTCTCCTTCGTCTGCGAGGGCCTCGGCGCCCAGTCGGAGATCGGCGGCGGCGGCCGCTACGACGGCCTGATCGAGCAGCTCGGCGGCCGGCCGACGCCCGGCGGTCGGCTGGGCGGCCGGGATCGAGCGGATCCTGCTGGCGCTCGGCGAAGAGGAGGACGGCGCCGGGGCGCGACGTCTTCATCGCCGCCGCCGACGACGGCCAGCGCGCGCCGGGCGCTGGCGCTGGCGAGCGAGCTGCGCAAGGCCGGGCTCTCGGCCGAGGTCGACCTCGCCGGGCGCGGCCTCAAGGGCCAGCTCAAGCACGCCGACCGGATCGGCGCCCGCCGGGTCGTCATCCTCGAGGCCGACGGCTCGGCGCAGCTGCGCGACATGGAGAGCGGCGAGCAGCGCGCGGTCGACACCGGCGAAGCTGATCCTGGACGGAGGCTGAGCCGGATGAGCGAGCGCTCCCGGCCCTGCGCGCGAACGGGTACCGCGACACCTGGTGCGGCCAGGTGCTCGGCGACCGCGTCGACTCCGAGGCGCGGGTCGCCGGCTGGGTCCACCGCCGCCGCGACCACGGCGGCCTGATCTTCATCGACCTGCGCGACCGCACCGGCATCGTCCAGCTCGTCTTCCACCCCGACGACGGCGGGCGAGGCCGTTCGAGCTCGGCCCACAAGCTCCGCGCCGAGGACGTGCTGAGCGCCGCCGGCACGGTCGTCCGCCGCTCGGAGGAGACGGTCAACCCCGACCTGCCGACGGGCGAGTTCGAGCTGCAGGTCGCCGAGGCCGAGCTGCTCGCCGACGCCGAGACGCCGCCCTTCCAGATCGAGGGCTTCTCCGGCGAGGTCGGCGAGGACGCGCGCCTGCGCCACCGCTACCTCGACCTGCGCCGCGAGCCGATGCGCGAGCGCGCTGGTGCTGCGCCACCGCGTCACCGCGGCGATGCGCGAGTTCCTCGACGGCGAGGGCTTCCTCGACATCGAGACGCCGGTGCTGACCCGCTCGACGCCCGAGGGCGCCCGCGACTTCCTCGTCCCCAGCCGCCTCCAGCACGGCTCCTTCTACGCGCTGCCGCAGTCGCCGCAGCTGTTCAAGCAGCTGCTGATGGTCGCCGGCTTCGAGCGCTACTACCAGGTCGCGCGCTGCTTCCGCGACGAGGACCTGCGCGCCGACCGCCAGCCCGACTTCACCCAGCTCGACATCGAGATGTCCTTCGTCGACGTCGACGACGTGATCGACGTCAACGAGCGGCTGCTGGCCCACGTCTTCGAGCGGGTCGGCGGGCCCGCGCTCGAGCTGCCGATGGAGCGGCTGCCCTACGACGAGGCGATGTCCCGCTTCGGCACCGACCGGCCCGACACTCCGCTTCGGCCTCGAGCTGGTCGACCTCGGCGACGCCCTGCGCGAGACCGAGTTCAAGGTCTTCCGCTCGGTGATCGAGGGCGGCGGCGCGGTGCGCGGGCTCAACGCCGGCAGGCGCGAGATGCCGCGCTCGGAGCTCGACGGGCTGATCTCGCGCGCCCAGGAGCTGGGCGCCAAGGGGCTGGTCTGGGCCTTCCGCGAGGGCGACGGCTGGCGCTCGCCGACCGCCAAGTTCCTCTCCGAGGAGGAGCTGCGCGACCTCAACGGGCGGCTCGGCGCCGAGGAGGGCGACCTGCTGCTGCTCGTCGCCGACGAGCGCCGAGTCGCCAACGCGGTGCTCGGCCAGCTGCGGGTCGACCTCGGCGGAGCGCTTCGACCTGATTCCCGAGGGCGAGGACCGCCTCGTCTGGATCGTCGACTGGCCGCTGATGGAGTGGAACGCGGAGGAGCGGCGCTGGGACCCGCTGCACCACCCGTTCACCGCCGCCGGCCGGCGAGTTCGACCCCGACGACCCGGGCGAGGCCCGCGCCCTCGCCTACGACCTCGTCTGGAACGGCCAGGAGATGGGCGGCGGCTCGATCCGGATCAACCGCGCCGACGTCCAGCAGGCCGTCTTCGCGGCGCTGGGGATCGACGCCGAGGAGGCCGAGGCGCGCTTCGGCTTCCTGCTCGAGGCGCTGCGCTACGGCGCGCCGCCGCACGGCGGCATCGCCTACGGGCTCGACCGCATCGTCCAGCGCCTCTGCCGGCGCCGACTCGATCCGCGACGTGATCGCCTTCCCGAAGACCGCGTCGGGCTACGACGTGCTGACCGGCGCCCCGGCTCCGGTCGAGGAGATGCAGCTGAAGGAGCTGGGGATCTCGCTTCACCAAGCGAGGCCTGGCCGGGCACTGAGATGGGCCTCCGGGACTGGCTACCGACGCTCGTGGCGCCCCGCTGCCCGGTCCCGGGCAGACCCCGGTCCACGTCGACGACCCGAGCTTCGACGGCTGGGAGGTGGTGCGCGACTTCGCCGACGTGAAGACGGCGCGGGCCTGGCACCAGGCGCTGGACGAGGCCGGGATCGACGCCGTCCTGACCGCCGACTGGCCGCTCGACCGCTTCGGCCACGGCGACATCGCCCTGCGGGTGCGGCCGCAGGACTGGAGCGAGGCCGAGCTGCTCCTCTCCAACCTGGACTGATCGACGGCCGGCGTGGCGCCGCGCGGTGCTACGGTTCGCCCGAGGCTCGAGCCCGTGCGCGAGCCGTCTCACCGTTTGACCCAACACAAACGGCGCGGGAGCTGATTTCTCCCGGTCCCCTGGGACAGGGAGTAGGCACCCACCTTCATTGAAGGGATCAAAGCCAGAGGCGGCAACGGCGGGCTGGGGCCTCTTTTGCGCTCTACCCTTGACCTGTGAGCGCGAGCATGAGCCGGGAGCTGTTCGAGACCTACCTTCGGGATGAGACGCGCCTGGGCGCTCCCGCCGACGGTGCTTTCAGCGGGGCTGCCGGTGGGGCCGCCTGCGGCGATCTTTCGCGGATCTCTCTCGCGATCGACGCTGGGCGGGTCGTCGACGCGACCTTCGACGCGGAGGGGTGCGGGGCGACACGGGCGGCTACCGCGGCCGCCGTGGACCTGGCCTGCGAGGGGACGGTGCTCGACGCGGCGCGGGTCGGGATCGACGAGATCGACGCGGCAATCGGGGGGCTGACGCCCGCCAAGCGGCACGCGGCGCAGCTCGCCGCCGATGCGCTGCACCGGGCGCTGGCCGCCGCCGCCGGCTCGCGCGAGGTGCTTGCGCCGCCGGCCGGCGACCGCGTCCTGGTCGCGATGTCCGGTGGGGTCGACAGCGCCGTCGCGGCACTGCTGGAGCGGGAGCGCGGGGCGGAGGTCGTCGCGGTGACGCTGAAGCTCTGGGCCGACCCCGAGACAGACGGCGCCAAGGCCTGCTGCTCTCCCGAGGCGGTCCTCGGGGCGCGGGCGCTCGCGCACTCGCTAGGGACTCCCGCACCTCACCCTCGACCTCGAGGACGAGTTCCGCCGCCGCGTCGTCGGCGAGTTCGTCAGCGGCTACGCGGCGGGAAGCACGCCCAACCCCTGCATCCTCTGCAACGGCGAGGTGAGGATCGCGGCGATGGTCGACCTCGCCGATCGCCTCGGCGCCACCCACCTGGTCACCGGCCACTACGCGCGGATCGTCGACGACGGCGCCGGGCTGCTGCTCGCCGCCGCCTCCGACGAGGCAAAGGACCAGAGCTACATGCTCGCGGCGCTGCCGCCGGCGGTGCTGGAGCGGCTGCGCTTCCCGCTCACCGAGCTGACCAAGCGCGAGGTCCGCGGCATCGCCGCCCGCCACAGCCTCTCGGTCGCCCGCAAGCCGGAGAGCCAGGACCTCTGCTTCCTCGCCGGCCAGGGCAAGCGCGAGTTCCTACGCCGCCACGGGGGCCTGCAAGACCGCGACGGGGCGCTGGTCGACCGCTCCGGCCGTCAGGTCGGCCGCCACCGCGGCCACCATCACTACACGGTCGGCCAGCGCCGCGGGATCGGCGTCGCCTCCCCGGAGCCGCTCTACGTGCTCGGCGCCGACGCTTCGACCAACACCGTCACGGTGGGCGTCCGCGAGGAGCTGGAGACGACCGGCATCCGCCTCAGCGACGCGGTCCTGCACCGCGACGGCGCCCGGGTCGACGCGGTGAGGCTGCGCTACCACTCGCGCATCGTCCCCGCGGCGATCGGCGAGGCGCCGCCCGGCCGCCACGCCTCGCTGGAGGTGAGGCTCGCCGAGTCCTTCGCGGGCGCCGCGCCGGGCCAGACGGCCGCGCTGCTCAGCGGCAGCGCGATCGTCGGCCACGGCACGATCGCCGCTTAGCTCTGCTGGCTGTGCTGGAGCTTGGCGGCTGCGGCGACGCAGCGGGAGAACGGCGTCCCCTTCTCGCCTTTCACGTGCTTCCTGCTCTCACTCTGGCAGTACCGGCCGTAGGCCTTGGCCTGAGCCGGCAGTCCCGCTTTGGGTCCCGGGGCGTTGCCCGGTTGCCCCGGCGTGTACGTCGGCCCCTGGGGGTGGTCCGCTTGGTGCGACGTTCCCTGGTTTTGCGGGGGTGTGCTGCTTGGCGGCCCCGCCGCCACCGCCACCGCTGTGGCCAGCGTCAGGGCTCCCATGACCGCTGCGATGCTGATTCGCGTTTTCATCGTTCCTCCCAGTAGAGGTTGGCTGCCCGTGTAACGGGGGTGGGCCGTGCTTGTCAGGGACGACTGCGGAGGGATTGGCTGCGCCGTGCCCGGCGTTCGGGGTCGACCCCGTCTGGGCCGCGCTCGTGGAGCGGTGCCCTCGCTCGGCGGCCGTCGGGCTCTTGGCGCCGCGGGGCGCGGCCGCTGCATCCCCGGGCCGATTCCCGGCGGCTGTCGACGAGGGAGAGAGGGACGACTGGGTGCTGGGATGCGTGGGTGTGGCGAGAGGCGACGAGGAGACGCGTGCCGCGTCGCTCCCGCCACCCGGCAGGCCGACGTGGATCAGGCCGCCGCGGTCGGCGGCCGAGACGCCGACCGCCGCCACCACGGCGACCGTGGCCGCGGACTTGACGATCGCGGAGGTCGCCGACCGCTTTGCCGGCGGCGCCGACGCCGCCGGCCAGCCCGCCACCCGCCTCGCCTGCGCGCCGCCGAGGATGCCGTGCAGCAGCGCCGGCCGAGACGGCGGCCGGCAGCGGGAGCGAGCGCGGCGAGGTCGCGCCGCCGCTCCGCGATCGCGTCCGCGAACGCGCGGCAGCTCGGGCAGGCGCGCAGATGGGCGCGGATGTCGCGGCGGCGGATCGCGCGCCCGTCGCCGTCGGAAAGCACCCGGTCAGACCGTCTCGCAGCGCATCTCACGCCCCTCTTCCATCTGCCGCAGCTCGACCCGCGCCTCGTAGAGGGTCTGGCGGGCGACTGCCGGGGAGGTCTCGAAGGCGGCGCCGATCTGTCGAAGCTCGAGGCCGGCAAGCTCGCGCATCACCAGCGCCCCGCGCTGGCGCTCGGGCAGCTCGTCGAGGTCGGCGATCAGCCGCCGCAGCCGCTCGCGCGACCTCGGCCGTCTCGGCCGAGTCCGGCCCCGGCGGCCGTCAGCTCCGCGTCGATCTCCTCGGTCGGGCGCCGCCGTCGCAGCAGCTCGATCGACTCGTTGTGGGCGATCCGGTACAGCCACGGCTTCAGCTTGATCTCCCGCTTCTCGCCCGGCAGGGCGCGCAGCACCTTGACCATCGTGTTCTGCAGCGCGTCCTGCGCGTCCTCGGGGTTGCCGACGATCGCCAGGCAGTAGCGGTAGAGGTCCTGGTGGTAGCGCCGGTAGATCGCCGCGAAGGACATTCATCAAGGGTAGGACCCAAACGGTCACTCTTCTTCAACGGCTTCCGAGCCCGGATGTCAGTGCCGGATCGGGGCGGCGAGCCGAGCCTGCGCCGGAGCCCTCCGCCGCTTAGGCTCTCTCCCTGATGAAGGCGCAGGAGATTCGCGACACCTACCTCTCCTTCTTCGAGGAGCGCGGGCACAGGATCGTGCCCTCGGCCTCGCTGGTGCCCTCGGTCCACGACCCCTCGGTGCTGCTGACGACCGCCGGGATGCAGCCCTTCAAGCCCTACTTCCTGGGCCGGGAGGAGCCGCCCGCCCGCCGTGTCGCCGACGTCCAGAAGTGCTTCCGCACGACCGACATCGAGGAGGTCGGCAACACGGCCCGCCACCTCACCTTCTTCGAGATGCTCGGCAACTGGAGCTTCGGCGACTACTTCAAGGAGGAGTCGATCCCCTGGGGCTGGGAGCTCTCGACCGGGGCTTCGGCATGGACCCGGAGCGGATCTGGGTGACCGTCTTCGGCGGCGACGAGGAGCTCGGCCTCGGCCCCGACGAGGAGGCGATCGAGATCTGGGGCGGGCTCGGGATGCCCGACGAGCGGATCGTCCGGCTCGGGCGCAAGGACAACTTCTGGCAGGCGGGGCCGACCGGCCCCTGCGGCCCCTGCTCGGAGCTCTACCTCGACCGCGGCGAGGAGTTCGGCGGCCCCGACGAGCGGCCCGGCGACGACACCGACCGCTTCCTCGAGTTCTGGAACCACGTCTTCATGACCTACGACCTCGCCGAGGACGGCACGCTGACCGAGCTGCCGATGCGCAACATCGACACCGGCATGGGCCTCGACCGGATGGCGGCGATCCTCCAGGACGTCCCCTCGGTCTTCGAGACCGACCTGCTGCGGCCGCTGATCGACCTCGCCGAGGAGCTCTCCGGGCCGCTCCTACGCCGAGGGCGGCGCGGTGACCCGGGCGATGCGGATCGTCGCCGACCACTCGCGCGGCACCGCCTTCCTGATCGCCGACGGCGTCGTCCCCTCCAACGAGGACCGCGGCTACATCCTGCGGCGGATCATGCGGCGGGCGATCCAGCAGGGCCGCACGCTCGGCCTCGAGGCGCCCTGGCTGGGCCGCTTCGCCGAGCGGACGATCGAGGTCATGGGCGAGGCCTACCCGGAGCTGGCCGCCGAGCGCGAGACGATCGCCCGCTGGGTCGGCGACGAGGAGGAGAGCTTCGGCCGCACCCTGGAGCGCGGCACCGAGCTGCTCGAGCGGCTGGTCGCCGAGGCGAAGGAGTCGGGGACCTCCTGGATCGACGCGGCCGACGCCTTCAAGCTGCACGACACCTACGGCTTCCCCTACGACCTGACCAAGGAGCTGCTCGCCGAGCGCGGCCTCTCGGTCGACGACGGCGGCTTCGAGGAGCTGATGGAGGAGCAGCGCCAGCGGGCCCGGGTCGGCGCCGCCACCGCGCACGGCTCCGAGGACCGCCACGAGAGGGTGATCGCCTTCGCCGCGGAGGCGCCGCCGACCCGGTTCGTCGGCTACGAGACGCTGCGCGCGACGACCGGACTGGCGGCGGTCGAGTCCGACGACGGCCGGGCCCTGGTCAAGCTCGAGGAGAGCCCCTTCTACGCCGAGGGCGGCGGCCAGGTCGCCGACTCCGGGGTGCTGCGCTGGGACGGGGGGGAGGCGAAGGTGGTCGACGTCTACCGGGTCGGCGAGGACCAGGCGCTGGAGGTCGAGTCGGCGAACGGCGCGGTCGAGGCCGGCGTCGCGGTCGAGGCCGAGGTCGACCGCGAGACCCGCCACGCGACGATGCGAAACCACACCGCGACCCACCTCCTGCACGCGGCGCTGCGCGAGCAGCTCGGCACCCACGTGCGCCAGGCCGGCTCGGCGGTCCGCCCCGACAAGCTGCGCTTCGACTTCACCCACGGCCAGGCGCTCAGCCCGGCGGAGCTGCGCGAGGTCGAGGACCGGGTCAACGAGTGGATCAAGGCGAGCCGCCCGGTCCGCTGGCTCAAGATGGAGCGCGCCGAGGCCGAGCGGCTGGGGGCGATGGCGCTGTTCGGCGAGAAATACGGCGAGTGGGTTCGGGTGGTCGAGGTCGACGGCGTCTCGCGCGAGCTCTGCGGCGGCACCCACGTCGCCAACACCGCCGAGATCGGGATCTTCAAGATCGTCTCCGAGGGCTCGAGCGCCGCCAACGTGCGCCGGATCGAGGCGCTGACCGGGCCGGCGGCGATCGACTGGTTCCGCGAGCGCGAGGCGCAGCTGCGCGAGGTCGGCGAGCTGCTCGGCGCGCCGCAGGACCCGCTGGCCGGCGCGCGGCGCGCGGCCGAGCGCCTCCGCGACGCCGGCAAGGGCGCGCAGCAGGCGGAGAAGCAGCTGCTGGGGGACGAGGCGGAGCGGCTCGCCGCCGAGGCGGAGGAGATCGGCGGGCTGAAGGTCGCGGTCGCGCGGGCCCCGCTGGCGGACCAGAAGCAGCTGCTCGACCTCGCCAACCGGGTCCAGTCGAAGCTGGGCGGCGAGGCGGCGGTCGCGCTCGGCGGCGCCGAGGGGGACAAGGTCGGCCTCGTCGTCCTGCTCTCCAAGGGCGCGGTCGGCCGCGGGCTCTCGGCGGCGGCGATCGTCCGCGAGGCGGCGGCGATCGTCGGCGGGGGCGGCGGCGGGCGCGACGACATGGCCCAGGCGGGCGGCAAGGACGCCGCCAAGCTGGACGAGGCGCTGGCGACGGCGCGGCGGGCGATCGAGCGGGAGCTGGGGTAGGGGCGGTGCGCGTCCTCGCCCTCGACCACGGCACGGCCCGGATCGGCTGCGCGATCTCCGACCCGACCGGCACGCTGGCGCGGCCGCTGCCGATGATCGAGCCGCCGGAGCCCCGCGCGGTGGCGGAGCTCGTCGCCGAGCACGGGGTCGAGCGGGTGGTCGTCGGCCTGCCGCTCGACCTCGACGGCGAGGAGGGCGCCCAGGCGGCCCTGGCCCGCACCTTCTGCGCCGAGCTGGAGGCGATGCTCGACGTCCCGGTCGACGACCTACGACGAGCGGCTGACGACGCGGATGGCCGCGGCGAGCAGGCGCGAGGGCGCCACGGCGCCGGAGGACTCGCTGGCGGCCGCGCACCTGCTGGAGACCTACCTGGCGGCGGAGGGCGGAGACGATGGATGAGGCGCAGCGCTCGGAGCGCAGGCGGGCCGAGCGACAGAGGACGGTGAGACGCCGCCGCCTCGCCGCCGCCGCGATCGTGGTCGCGGCGCTCGCGGTCCTGGCCGCCGCCGCGCTCGCCTACCGCCACTTCCACCGCACCACGCCTCCGCCGGCGGTGGTCATGAAGACGACCACGGTGACGATCCCCGAGGGCTACAGCCGCGCCCAGACGGCGCCGCTCGCAAAGCAGGACGGCCTCCGCGGCAGCTACGTGAAGGCGAGCAAGGGCACCTCGAGGGCTTCCTCTTCCCCGACACCTTCGAACTGCGGCGCCACGCGCCCGTCTCCGACCTGGTCCAGCTCCAGCTCGAGGACTTCAAGCGGCGGATCAAGGGCGTCGACATGAGCTACGCGCGGTCCAAGAACCTGACCATCTACGACGTGGTGACGATCGCCTCGATGATCGAGCGCGAGGCCGGGGTCCCGAGCGACCGCAAGCTGGTCGCCGCGGTGATCTACAACCGGCTCCACGAGGGGATCCCGCTCGGCATCGACGCGACGATCCGCTTCGCCACCGGCAACTACACCCGGCCGCTGACCGAGTCCGAGCTGGCGACGCCCTCCCCCTACAACACGCGCACCAACGCCGGCCTGCCGCCGGGGCCGATCGACAGCCCGGGCCTCGCCTCGATCGAGGCGGCCGCACATCCCGCCAAGGTCGACTACCTCTACTACGTGGTCAAGCCGGGGACCTGCGAGCTCGCCTTCTCCTCGACCTACGCCGCAGTTCCAGAGCGACGTCGCCCGCTACAACTCGGCCCGCGACGCGGCCGGCGGCAACTCCCCGACCAGCTGCTGATGCCGCGCCTCGCCGTCCTCGGCCAGCCGGTGGCGCCACTCGCGCTCCCCGGCCATGCACAACGCGGCCTTCGCCGCGCTCGGCATGGACGAGGAGTGGAGCTACGAGGCGATCGAGGTCGCTCCCGACGCCTTCGAGGAGCGGGTGCGGGCGATGCCCGGCGAGGGCTTCGCCGGCGCCAACGTCACCGTCCCCCACAAGGGCGCCGCCCTCTCCGTCGCCGACGAGCTCTCGGAGACCGCGCGCGAGATCGGCGCCGCCAACACGCTGGTCTTCGAGGACGGGGAGGTCCGCGCCCACAACACCGACGCCGACGGGCTGCTGGGCGCCCTCCCGGCCTCGCCGGCTGGGAAGCGCGCACTGGTGCTCGGCGCGGGCGGCGCGGCGCGGGCGGTGGTCTGGGCGCTGGTTCGCGAGGGTGCCGAGGTCGACGTCTGGAACCGCACCGAGCTGCGCTCCCAAAACCTCTGCGAGGAGCTGGGGGGGAGGCCGGTTCCCGACCCCGACCAGGCCGCCTACGAGCTGATCGTCAACACGACCGCGGTCGGGCTGCAGCGGCGAGGACCCGTTCGAGGAGCTGCCGCTTGCCGCCGACGCGCTTCGTCCCCGGGCCAGATCGTGGTCGACATGGTCTACGGCGACGAGCCCAGCCGGCTTGCTGGGCGCCGCGGAGGCCGCCGGCGCGACGATCGTCGACGGGATCGAGGTTCTCGTCCAGCAGGGCGCCCTCTCCTTCCGCATCTGGACGGGACGCGACGCGCCGCTCGATGTGATGCGCGCGGCCGCCCGCGGACTCGATGGAGCGTTTTCGGCCCCATCGGGCTGAAAACCCCTCAGTCGGCCCACCTATAGCCTTGGCGCGGCATGAGCGCGTTCCGCTTCACCACGGCAGGCGAGTCGCACGGCCCCGGGCTGGTCGCGATCGTCGAGGGCATGCCCGCCGGCCTCGCCCTCGACCGCGAGGCGCTCGACCGCGACATGGCCCGCCGCCAGCTCGGCCACGGGCGCGGCGGGCGGATGAAGATCGAGACCGACACGGTCGAGGTCCGCTCCGGCCTGCGCCACGGCCGCACCCTCGGCAGCCCGATCGCGGTCCTCGTCGCCAACCGCGACTACGCCAACTGGGAGGAGCGGATGAACCCCTGGCCGGTCGACGCGGAGGTCGACGAGGTCCACCTGCCGCGGCCCGGCCACGCCGACCTGGTCGGCGCCCAGAAGTACGGCCACACCGACATCCGCAACGTGCTCGAGCGGGCCAGCGCCCGCGAGACCGCCGCCCGCGTCGCGGCCGGCTCGCTGGCCCGCGGCCTCCTCACCGCGCTTGGCGTCAGCGTCCACAGCCACGTGACCCAGATCGCCTCGGTGAGGGCGCCGGAGCGCGCCGACCTCGGCCCGGAGGACTTCGCCGCGGTCGACGACGACCCGGTGCGCTGCCTCGACCCCGAGGCGAGCGCCGCGATGGTCGAGGAGATCGACCGCCTGCGCAAGGCCAACGAGAGCCTCGGCGGCAGCTTCGAGGTGCGCGCCTTCGGCCTCGTCCCCGGGCTCGGCTCCCACGTCTCCTGGGAAGACCGCCTCGACGGCCGCCTCGCCGGCGCCGTCGCCTCGATCCAGTCGGTCAAGGGCGTCGCGATCGGCGAGGCCTGGGACGTCGCCGGCCGGCCCGGCTCGGAGGCCCACGACGAGATCTTCTGGTCGGAGGAGCGCGGCTACTTCCGCGAGACCAACCACGCCGGCGGCCTCGAGGGCGGGATGACCAACGGCCAGCCGCTCTCGGTGCGCGCCGCGATCAAGCCGATCTCGACCCTGACCAAGCCGCTGCGCTCGGTCGACACCGAGACCAAGGAGCCGGCGCAGGCGCTGCGCGAGCGCACCGACTCCACGGTGGTCCCGGCGGCGGCGGTCGTCGCCGAGGCGATGGTCTGCCTCACCCTGGCGCGCTGCTACCGGGAGAAGTTCGGCGGCGACCACATCGACGACGTGCTCGCCGCGGTCGAGGCTTACAAGAAGCGCATCGACTGGCGGGTGAGCGTGAAGCCGACCCGCACTCGTCTTCATCGGCTTCATGGGGGCGGGCAAGACCGCTGCGCTCGCCGCCGCCCGCGAGGCGGGGCTGGAGACGACCGAGGTCGACGAGCTGATGGAGCGCGAGCTGGGGATGCCGATCGCCGACGCGTTCGCGCGCGACGGGGAGGAGGCGTTCCGGGCCCGCGAGGCCGAGCTGGTCGGCCGGCTGCTGGAGGAGGCGGACGGCGGCGCGATCGCGCTCGGCGGCGGCAGCGTCCTCTCCGAGCGGGTCCGCGAGGCGCTCGACCGCCACCTCGTCGTCTGGCTGCAGGTCGACGCCGAGGAGGCCTGGCGGCGGATCGCCCACAGCGACCGCCCGCTCGCCCGCAGCGCCGACGACGTCGCCCGCCTGCTCGCCGAGCGGCTGCCGCTGTACGAGGAGCTGGCCGACGCGGTCATCCCCCCGGGCGACCGCGGCATCGTCGCCCGGGCGCTGCCCTCGATTCAAGCGCTCGCCCAGCTCCCGCCGGGGACGCGGATGCTCTGGGCGACCAGCGCCTCCGGCGAGTACCCGGTCTTCGTCGGCGCGCGCCTGCTCGGCGCCGCCGCGGGGTGGTGGCCGCTGGCGAGCCGCCGCTTCTGCGTCACCGACTCGGCCGTGGCGGGCCTCTACGCCGACCGGGTCGAGCCGCTGGCGGCGCGGGTCGAGGTCGCGCCGGGGGAGGCGTCGAAGACGATGGCGGAGGCCGAGCGCGTGCTGCGCGAGCTGGCCCGCGCCGGGATGACCCGCGAGGACCACGTGGTCGCGCTCGGCGGCGGCGTGGTCGGCGACCTCGCCGGCTTCTGCGCCCACATCTACCAGCGCGGCGTGCCCGTCGTCCAGGTGCCGACCACCCTGGTCGCCCAGGTCGACTCGGCCTACGGCGGCAAGACCGGGGTGGACCTGCCCGAGGGCAAGAACTACGCCGGCGCCTACCACCTGCCCGCGGCGGTGCTCGCCGACACCTCGACCCTGGCGACGCCTGCCCCGCGACGAGCTGGCGGCCGGCTTCGTCGAGGTGGTCAAGACCGGGCTGCTGGCCGGCGGCGCCCTCTGGGAGCGGGTGCGCGGCATCGACCGCCTCGATCCGGGCGACCTCGACGACGTCGTCTTCGCCTGCGCCCGCTACAAGTGCGAGGTCGTCGCCGCCGACGAGCGCGACACCGGCCTGCGCGCCGTGCTCAACCTCGGCCACACGGTCGGCCACGCGATCGAGGCGGCGAGCGGCTACGGGCGCTACCGCCACGGCGAGGCGATCGGGCTCGGCCTGCTGGCGGCGCTGCGGCTCTCCGACGCGGCCGAGCTGCGCGACGAGGTCGAGGCGATCCTGCGCCGCCACGGCCTGCCGGTCGACCCTCGACTCCGGCAGATCGACGTCGACGAGGTTCTCGAGGCCCTCGCAGCGCGACAAGAAGCGCACCGCCGGCGGGGTCGGCTTCGTCCTCCTCTCCGAGCCCGGCGTCCCCCGCCCAGGCCAGCTGGTCGATCCGGGTAGGTCCGCAATGCCGTGGAGGAGCTGCAATGAGCTTCCGCTGTTCCTTTGCTCCGTTATGTGGGGATAAAGAACAGGGAAGGTTCTCCGATGACCACCTCCCACAACCGCGTCGCGGTGCTGCACGGGGTCAACTTCGACGTCCTCGACCGCCGCGACCCGGAGGTCTACGGCGGCCTCTCGCTCAACGAGCTGGAGATGAGGATCAGGGGCTGGGCGCGGGAGCTGGGGCTGGAGACGATCTTCTTCCAGACCAACTCCGAGGGCGAGTTCGTCGAGTACCTGCACCGCGTGCCGGAGCTGGCCGACGCGGCGCTGATCAACGCCGGCGCCTGGACCCACTACAGCCGGGCGATCGCCGACGCGCTCGACGTCGCCGGGCTGCCGGCGGTCGAGGTCCACCTCTCCGACGTCGAGTCGCGCGAGGACTGGCGCCGGGAGTCGGTCTTCGACGGGCTGGTGCTGGCGAAGGTCTCCGGCAAGGGGCCGGACGGCTACCGCGAGGCGCTCGAGTCGCTGGCCCGCGAGCTGGGCTCCGTCGAGGGCTGATGCGCGGGCGCGGCGACCGGCTCGCGGCCGCGCTGGCGGAGCGCGAGCTCGACCGGATGCTCGTCACCGACCTGGTCAACGTCCGCTACCTGACCGGGTTCACCGGCACCAACGGGGTCTGCGTCTGCGGCGCGGAGGCCCGCCTCTTCCTCACCGACTTCCGCTACACCGAGCGCGCCGCCGCCGAGGTCGAGGGCTGGGAGACCGTGACCGTCGAGGACGACTGGCTCGCCGGCATCGCCGCGCACCTCGCGCGGCCGGGTCGGCTTCGAGGACGACCACGTCTCGGTTCGCACCCGGAAGCGGCTGCGGGGAGAAACTCGCCGAGGGAGTCGAGCTGGTCGCCGCCGGGGGCACGGTCGAGAAGCTGCGCCGGGTCAAGGACGCGGAGGAGCTGGCCTCGATCGCCGCCGCCGCCGAGCTGGCCGACGAGGTCTGGCGCTGGAGCCTGGAGCGCGGCCTTGCCGGCCGCACCGAGCGCGAGGTCGCCCGCGCCGCCGAGGCGCGGATCCGCGAGCTGGGCGCCGACCCCTCCTTCCCGGCGATCGTCGCCGCCGGCCCCAACGGCGCCCTGCCGCACGCCGAGCCCGGCGAGCGCGAGATCGGCAGGGGCGAGCTGGTCGTCTTCGACATGGGGGCGAAGCTGGACGGCTACTGCTCCGACGGCACCCGCACCTTCGCCACCGGCGAGCCGGGGGAGCGGGCCCGCGAGGTCTACGAGATGGTGCGCGGCGCCCAGGCGGCGGCGCTGGAGGCGGTCGTCGCGGGCGCCGCCGGCGAGGCGGTCGACGCCGTCGCCCGCGAGGCGATCGAGGCGGCCGGCCACGGCGAGCGCTTCGGCCACGGCCTCGGCCACGGCGTCGGCCTCGAGGTTCACGAGGCGCCGCGCCTCTCGCAGCGCTCGGAGGACGTGCTCGAGGCCGGCGAGGTGGTGACGATCGAGCCGGGGGTCTACCTGCCCGGCGAGCTGGGGGTGCGGATCGAGGACCTCGTCGTCGTCACCGAGGACGGCCATCGCAATCTCAGCGGCCTGCCCAAGGAGCTCCAGCTGGTCGAGTAGGCGGGCTGAGCGGCGGCGAGGCCCTGGCGGTGCAAATTCATATTTAAGTCCAGTTGAGCGGTAGCCGATGTCCGGGTCGTGAACGTGACCTCGATCACATTGCGCTCCATCGCCCGGCCGCGTCAGGAACGGCCAGGATCACACGCCCGAGTCGCTCGCGGCGATCCGCGAGGACGCCCGCCGCGAGCGCCTCCTCGACATGGAGCAGCGGCGTGCGCCGCTACCGCACCGCCTGCTTCGCGATCCTCGCCGCTCGCGCTCGCCTCGGTCGGGCCGAGGTGGGCTGGTGGTGGCTGGCGCCGCTGGCGTCGGGTTCTGCGGCTTCGCCGTCGCCGACCGCTTCATGCAAGCCAGCGCGCGCCCTGCGCTCTGGGTCGCCGGGGCCTGGGGGGCGCTGCCGCTGCTGCTCGCCGGCGCGGTGATCGCGACCGGCGGCCCCACCAGCCCGGCGCTGATGTGGTTCGCGCTGCCGGCCGTCACCCTCGGCGCCCGCTTCGAGCCGTGGGGCATGGTGGTCGGGACGGCGTACATCCTCGCCCTCTTCCTGGTCAGCACCGTCGCCGTCGACTCCGGCCGTCGCCTGCGGAGCATCACCAGGAGTTGATCGCCGCCGCCGCGCTGGTCCTCAGCACGGTGATCCTCTCCGGCGCCCTGGTCGAGTCCGACCGCGCCCACCGGCGCCGCTCGACGCTCGACCCGCTCACCGGCCTCTTCAACCGCAACGCCCTGGAGCAGCGCCTGGCCGAGCTCGACGGCCAGCCCTCGCAACGAGGAGGAGGGCCTCTCGCACGCCCTGCTGCTCTGCGACCTCGACCACTTCAAGCGGGTCAACGACCAGCTCGGCCACGCGGCCGGCGACGCGGTGCTCCAGGACGTCGCCTACACGATGCGCGCCGCGCTGCGCGCCGGCGACTCGATCTACCGGGTCGGCGGCGAGGAGATCCTCGTCGTCCTGCCCGGCGCCGACCGCGCCGATGCGGTCGAGATCGCCGAGCGCCTGCGGCTGGCGGTGCGCGAGCGCCGGCCGGTGGGAGTGGCGGTGACGGTCAGCATCGGCGTCGCCGTCTCGCAGCCGGGCGACGGTCAACACCGACGACCTCGTCGCTCGGGCCGACGCGGCCCTCTACGCGGCCAAGGCGGACGGGCGCGACACGGTCCACGTCGCCAGCTGACGCCGGGTCAGCGGCTGAGGTCGATGTCGCTGTCAGCCCCGCGGCGAAGGCGGCGATCAGCTCGACCGTCGGCCTCGACGTCGGCGAGGTCGACCATCTCGACCGGGGAGTGCATGTAGCGCAGGGGGATCGAGACGAGGCCGGTCGGGATCCCCGAGCGGGAGATCTGGATCGCGTCGGCGTCGGTGCTGGTCCCGCTGCCGCTGGCCCCGATCGTGTGCTCGATCCCGGCCTCCTCGGCGGTCTCGACCAGCAGCTCGAAGACCTTCGGCGAGAGGGTGGAGCCGCGGCCGATCACCGGGCCGGAGCCGAGCGGGTGGCTGCCGAGCTCCTTCTCGTCGATCGCCGGGCGCGTCGGTGGCGTGGGTGACGTCGACCGCGACCGCGAGGTCCGGCCGGACCTCGAAGGCCGAGGTGCGGGCGCCGAAGAGGCCGATCTCCTCCTGCACGGCGGCGATCGCCGCGAAGCTGCCGCCGAGCGAGCCGCGCTCGTGGCAGCGGCGCAGCGCCTCGAGGGCGACGTAGGCGCCGAGCCGGTTGTCCATCGCGCGCGAGACCAGGCGGTCGCCGGCGAGCGCGCACCGGCTCGGCCGCGATCACGACCGGGTCGCCGACCCGGACCAGCTCGGCCGCCTCGTCGCGATCGGCGGCGCCGACGTCGATGTGCAGCCCCTTCAGCTCGACGACCTTCTTGCGCTGGTCGGCGTCGAGCAGGTGGATCGGCTTGCGCCCGACGACGCCGGGCACCGGCCCCGTCGCGCCCTGCACCTCGACCCGCTGGCCGACCAGGATCTGCGGGTCCCAGCCGCCGATCGGGGCGAACCAGAGGAAGCCCTTCTCGTCGATGTGGGTGACGACGAGCCCGATCTCGTCGATGTGGCCGACGACGGCGAGCAGCGGCGCGCCCTCGCCGATCCGGGCGATCGAGGAGCCGATCCCGTCGGTGGAGAGCGTGGCGAACGAGGCGGCCTCGCGCCAGACCGAGGCCGCCGGCCCCTCGTAGCCCGGAGGGCGCGGCGAGCGCGGAGCAGCTTGTCGAGAAGTCGAGGGGTCTCGCTCATCAGGGCGGCAGTATGTCGATTCGAACAGACGTCCGCAGTGAGGCCTTCGAATAGCGTTCCACGGCGTGGAGCGACACCGGCGATGACCGGCCCTGGTCACCGGCGCGTCGAGCGGGATCGGCGAGGCGACCGCGAAGCGACTCGCCCGCGAGCCGGGCGCCGAGCTGGTCCTCGTCGCCCGCCGCGAGGAGCGCCTGCGGGCGCTGGCCGAGTCGCTGCCCTGCCGCGCCACCTACCTCGCCGTCGACCTCACCGAGCCCGACGCCCCCGAGCGCGTTCGCGCCCACGTCGCCGAGCACCACGAGCCGCCTCGACGCTGCTGGTCAACAACGCCGGCGCCGCCTGGCGCGGGAGCTTCGCCGAGGGCGGCTACGCCAACGTCCAGCCGCCACATGGAGCTCAACTTCGACGCCGTCGTCCGCCTCACCGAGGCGCTGCTGCCGCTGCTGCGCGCAGCGGCGCCGAGCGCGATCGTCAACGTCGCCAGCACCGCGGGCCGCGTCTCCCGCGCCCGCACCGGCGCCTACTCGGCCAGCAAGTTCGCCCTGATCGGCTGGACCGACGCGCTCTACGCGGAGGAGCGCCCCCACGGCGTCCACGTCGGCCTCGTCCTGCCCGGCTTCATCGCGACCGAGGGCTTCCCGGCGACCGAGCTGCGCGAGAAGGCGCTGACCCGCTGGATCGTCTCCAAGCCGGAGCGGGTCGCCGAGGCGATCGTCGACGCCGGCCCCGGCGGCAAGGCCGAGCGCTACGTCCCGCGTCCCTACGCGCTCGCCGCCGTCGCTGCGCATCCTCGCGCCGAGCCTGGTGCGCCGCGTGCTCTCGGGCGGGGCGGCCTCGACGCTGACGACCAGCACCGCCGCCGACGATCAGTTCCCGGAGAACCGGGAGGGGGTGACGCGGCAGTAGTGGAAGTGGAAGGGGTTGGCGACGTTGTTGGCCGAGTTGCCGATGCCTTCGATCTGGATCGCGTAGACCCGCGCCTGGAATCGGTCCCTCTGCTTCAGCGCCCGGCTGATTTTCCCGCAGGTAGGCGTCGATCTTCTCGAGGATCCCGATCCACCTGCTCAGCCTCGCCTCGTCGGCGGGCGGCTGAGGCACCGCCGCGATCTGGTCGATCGTCGCTTTGAACTCCGTCGCGGCGCGTGAGAACTGTTTGCCGGCGGCGCCGAACTTGTCCTGCTTGACCCTGTCGCGCACCCCTTTGAGGATCGCTTTGTTGGCGTCCGCGTTCGCCTGGCAGATCGGCTCGACCTGGGCGGCGTAGCTCTCCCGCGTCGGATCGTCGGCGCGCGCGACCGCCGCCACGGCAAGCGCGGCGAACGCGACCAGCACGGCTGTCCGAAGAGTTCCCCTCATCGCTGCCCTCCAACCCCTTGGAGGGTACGAGAGTACCGGTCCCGGCCACGCCTCTCTAGGATTCCGGCCCGATGATCTCGACCAACCAATTCAAGAACGGCTCCCACATCGAGATCGACGGGTCGATCTACCGGATCCTCGACTTCCAGCACGTCAAGCCGGGCAAGGGCGGGGCGTTCGTGCGGACGAAGCTGCGCAAGATCGACGACGGCTCGGTCCAGGACAAGACCTTCCGGGCGGGGGAGAAGTTCCGCCCTGTTCGCACCGAGTCGCGCAAGATGCAGTACCTCTACGACTCCGGCGAGGCCGCCGTCTTCATGGACAGCCGCGACTACGAGCAGCTCGAGATCCCGCGCGAGGTCGCCGGCGAGGCGATGCGGTGGGTGCTGCCCAACGACGAGGTCGACGTGCTCTTCGTCGACGAGCGGCCCAGCGACGTGCAGGTGGCCAGCGCGATCGAGATGAAGGTCACGCAGACCGAGCCCGGGGTGAAGGGCGACACCGCCTCGGGCGGCGGCACCAAGCCGGCGACGCTGGAGTCCGGGGTGACGGTCCAGGTGCCGCTCTTCATCGACGAGGGCGAGAGCGATCCGGGTCGACACCCGCAGCGGCGAGTACGTCTCGCGCGCCTAGCTTCGCCCGGTCGCGCGAAGCGCGAGAATAGGCGCCATGCGCAGATCCGACCAGCGCCGCGACGCCGTCTTCGCCTGCTACCAGCGCGACGTGACCGGGCGCCCGCTCGACGAGCTGGTCGCCGGCTCGCGCTCCTTCACCCGCGAGCTGGCCGAGGGCGTGGAGGCGCACCGCGACGAGCTGGACGCGACGATCGCCCGCCACGCGAAGGGCTGGGACGCTCGACCGGATCGCCCCGCTGGACCGCAACGTGATGCGGGTCGCGCTCTACGAGATCGAGCACAGCGACGACGTACCGATCGAGGTGGCGATCGACGAGGCGGTCGAGATCGCCAAGGAGTACTGCGGCGTCGACGCGCCCGGCTTCGTCAACGGCGTGCTCGGCGCGGCCGTGCGCGAGCGGGAGGGGGTCGTGTGAGCCGCCTGCGCGAGATCGCCGAGCGGCTCGAGGCGATCGCCCGCGAGCTGGAGGGCGGCGAGACCGGCGACGAGCGGGCCGGCGAGCTGGCGCACGAGGCCGCGGAGCTCTCCGCCGAGGCGATCGAGGAGGCGAACCGCCGGATGCGCGAGACCGAGGCGAGCGCAGAGTGAGCCCCATCTTCCGCTGTTCCTTTGCAGCACATAGCAGGGCAAAGGAACAGCGCTGGCTGTGAGCTATCCCGACGATCTTCGCTCCCTGGTCGACGCGGCCCTCGAGCGGCTGCGGTTCTCGGCGGCGCCCTCCACGGCCGGCCTCGAGGAGGCGATGCGCTACTCGCTGCTGGCGGGCGGCAAGCGGGTTCGCCCGGTCCTGGCGCTGGCGACGGCGCGGGCCCTCGGCGCGGACCCCGAGCGCCTCCTGCCGGTCGCCTCCGCGATCGAGCTGATCCACACCTACTCGCTGATCCACGACGACCTGCCGGCGATGGACGACGACGAGCTGCGCCGCGGCCTCCCGACCTCCCACGTCAAGTTCGGCGAGGACGTGGCGATCCTCGCCGGCGACGGCCTCTTCGCCGAGGCGGTTCGGCTCTTCTGCGAGCAGCCGGGCGACCCCGCCCGGGTCCTCGCCGCGCTGCGCGAGCTGACCGCCGCGACCGGCGTCGACGGGATGGTCGGCGGCCAGTACGTCGACGTCAGCGAAAACGAGCTGGACGCCGAGGGCCTGCGCGCCCTCCACGCGCTGAAGACGGGGCGGCTGATCGCCGCCAGCGTCGGCGTCGTCCTGACCCTGGAGGGCCGCGGAGAACCTGAGACAATCCCCTATCGCCGCTTCGCCGACGAGCTGGGTGTTCTCTTCCAGATCGTCGACGACATCCTCGACGTCACGGAGAGCGACGAGCAACTCGGAAAGCCCCACGGAAGCGATGAGCGACATGGCAAAATCACCTACGTCAGCCTCTTCGGCCTCGAGCGGGCGCGCGAGCTGGCCGCCGATTCCCACGCAAAAGCAACGGAGGCGCTGGCTCAGGCGAGCGGCGACACGGACGACCTGAAGCGGGTCGCCGACTACATCTTCACCAGGCACGAATGACCGCAACGCCCGACGACACGGAATCGCAGGACGAGGCGCACCAGCCCCTGCTGGAGGGGATCGACGGCCCGGCCGACCTCCACGACCTCGACGACGAGCAGCTCCAGCAGGTCGCGCAGGAGATGCGCGACCTACATCATCGACACGATCGGCGAGATCGGCGGCCACTTCGGCGCCAACCTCGGCACCTGCGAGCTGGCAGTCGCGCTCCACAGCCTGCTCGACTCCCCCCGCGACAAGGTCCTCTGGGACGTCGGCCACCAGGCCTACCCGCACAAGATCCTCACCGGCCGCCGCGAGGGCCTGCCGACGATCCGCCAGTACGGCGGCCTCGCCCCCTTCTGCTCGATCTTCGAGTCCGAGCACGACATCATGGGCGCCGGCCACGCCTCGACCTCGATCGGGTACGCGGTCGGGCTGAAGGAGGCGATGCGCAAGGGAATCGGCACCGACGGCAAGGTCGCGGCCGTGATCGGCGACGGCGCCCTCACCGGCGGCGTCGCCTACGAGGCGCTGCACGCGGCCGGCGGGCTGCAGACCCCGATCGTGATCGTCCTCAACGACAACGGGATGTCGATCTCGCCCAACGTCGGCGCCCTCTCCCGCTACTTCAACCGGATCCGGCTCAACCCCCGCCTCTACCACGCCCGCGAGGGGGTGGAGGACCGGCTGACCAAGCTGCCGCTCGGCCTCGGCGGGCGAATCGAACGGCTCGGGCCGGAGATCAAGGCGGCGATCAAGGCCTACTGGGCGCCCGGCCTCTTCTTCGAGGAGCTCGACCTCGCCTACATGGGGGTGATCGACGGCCACGACGTCCATGCCCTGCGCGAGGCGCTGCGAGAGGCCTTCGACGCCGAGCGCCCCGTCGTCGTCCACATCCAGACCGTCAAGGGCAAGGGATTCGCCCCGGCCGAGGAGGGCGGCCTGGAGGGGATGGAGCGCTGGCATGCAGCCAAGCCGAAGTCGATCGTCAACGGCGAGCCCGCCGGGCCCAAGCCGGTCCCGGTAAAGGAGTCCGACTCGCCGGACTCGATCGCGCCGGAGCGGCTGGAGAAGCCGCCGGCCGCCGGCGCCCCGCCCCAGTACACCCAGGTCTTCGCCGGCGCGATGGTCGCCGAGGCCGAGCGCGACAAGCGGGTGATCGGGATCACCGCGGCGATGGCGGGGGGGACCGGCCTGCAGAGGCTGGCCGACGAGGTTCCCGAGCAGTACTACGACGTCGGGATCGCCGAGCAGAACGCGGTGCTGCTGGCCTCGGGGCTGGCGATCCAGGGGGCGAAGCCGGTCTGCGCGATCTACTCGACCTTCCTGCAGCGCGCCTACGACCAGATCATCCACGACGTCTGCCTGCAGGAGCTCGACGTCACCTTCGCGATGGACCGGGCCGGCCTGGTCGGCGACGACGGGCCGACCCACCACGGCGCCTTCGACGTCTCCTACTTCCGCCCGATCCCCAACGTCGTCGTGATGGCGCCCCGGGACGAGGCGATGCTGGTCCACATGCTGCGCACCGCGATCGCCCACGACGGCCCGGCGGCGCTCCGCTACCCGCGCGGCGCGGCCGAGGGGGTCGAGATTCCAGAGGAGCCGAAGGAGATCCCGATCGGCACCGGTGAGCTGCTGGCGAGCGGGGAGCGCGTCGCGCTGCTCGGCTACGGCTACGGGGTGGCCGTGGCGCTTGAGGCCGCCGAGATCCTCGCCGGCCATGACCTGAAGCCGACCGTCGCCGACGCCCGCTTCGCCAAGCCGGTCGACGCCGAGCTGCTGGAGCGCCTGGCGCTGGGCCACGACCTGGTGGTGACGATCGAGGAGAACGTCCTGCCCGGCGGTTTCGGCTCGGCCGTCCTCGAGCACCTCGAGGATGCCTTCGCCGACCGGCCCGGGGACCGCGCTCACGTTCTGCGAGTCGGCCTGCCCGATCGCTACGTCACCCACGGCAAGCCGGCGCTGCTGCGCGAGGAGGCCGGCCTGACCGGGGAGTCGGTGGCGGAGCGGGTGCTCGCGGCGCTGCGCTCTCCCGAAGCGGTCCTCGGTTGAGATTGATCCAAGGCGGGCAATCGAGTAGCCTCCCGGCCGTCTCTCCGTAAACGGAAAACGCCCCGCCGGGAACGGGGCCGCTTTTGGGGTTACTACAGGGAGGAGGGGCGTGTGTCTCGGCGCGGGGCTACGCGTTGAGGCGGCGGTAGAGCCGCCTGTTGCCGCGGTAGAGGCGGAGGAAGTGCTCGAACTGGCGGTCGTGGACGCGGCCGGCGGCGGCGTCGGGCCTGTAGGCGGCGGTCAGCTCCACCGCCGCCGGGATCTCCGCGGGGTCCAGCTCACCGAGCGCCGTGAAGCCCGCCAGCGCGGCGCCCACCGCGTTGGCGTAGCGAGGGTTGGCGACCTGTCCCACCTCGCAGCCCAGCACGTCGGCGAGGACCTGGCACCAGGTGGGGGAGAGGGCGGCGCCGCCGATCAGGTTGAGCCGCTCGAACCGGCACCCCGCGAAGCGCTCGACGGCACCCTTCAGCCAGCGCAGGTTGTAGGCGACGCCCTCCATCGTCGCCCGCACGTAATGGGCGCGGGTCGTGGCCAGCGACTGGTTGAAGAAGGCGCTGCGCGTGAAGGGGTCCTCATGGGGAGCGTTGACGCCGTTCAGCCAGGGGGTGAAGATCAGGCCGTCGCTGCCCGCGGGGACGCCCGCCGCCTGGCGGTCGAGAAGCTCGAACACATCGGGGGGCGGGGCCGGCCCGTCGGCACCGGCGCCGTAGAGGATGTTGTGGGCGACGAACTCCAGGCAGCGGCCGGCGGCGCCCTGCTCGGCGACCACCTGGTGGCGCCCGGGCAGCGCCGCCGGGCTGGTGCCGATCAGGTGCCGCAGGTCGGTCTTCTTGCGCGGCACCAGGCAGGAGAGCCAGGAGCTGGTGCCGATTGACATGTAGCCCTGGCCCTCCGCGACGATCCCCGCGCCGATCGTCGCCGCCAGGCTGTCGGGAAGGCCGCTCAGCACGCGGGTCTGTGGCCGCAGGCCCAGCTCCTCGCAGGCCGCCGGAGCGAGCGTGCCGAGGACGGCGTCGACCGGCACCAACTCGGGGAGCTTGGCGCGGTCGATCCCCGCCCGACGCAGCAGCGCCTCGTCATAGTGGACGCGGCTCACGTCGCGGTTGTCGGTGAGCCAGTAGGGGTAGATGGTCCCGTAGGAGGCGGCGCAGCGGCCGGACAGCCTCAGGTTGAGGTAGTCCATCGGCTCGAGGAACGCCGCCGCCGCGGCGTAGACCTCGGGGCGCTCGTTCTTGAAATAGAGGAGGTGGCCGAGGCCGTCGATCCCGGAGAGCACCGGCGCGCCGCCGGTCAGCCTCAACCAGCGGGGCAGCTTGCGCAGGCTGTAGCCGGCGACCTTGACCGGGCCGCCGACCAGCTCCCTGACGTAGGGCCCGCCGCGCGTGTCCATCCAGGAGATCGCGTTGTCGAGCGCCCGGCCCTCGGCGTCGACCGGCACGGTCACCGCCCACTGGGTGGTGCAGCGAACGGCGACGACGTTTTCGGGCGCGAGCCGGGAGCGCTCGAGCGCCTCGCGGGCCGCCCCGACCACCGCCCGCCACCACTGCTCGGGGTCCTGCTCGGCGCCTCCGCCGGGGAGCTGCTGCATATCGATCGGGCGGATCGCCGCGGCGGCGACCCGCCCCTGGCGCGAAACCAGGGCGGCCTTCGCCGTTCCCGTCCCCATGTCGATCGCGAGGATGTGCGGGGAGGCCTCCCCGGGGGCGGGCGTCACGCCTGCGGTGCGGGGACGCTCGTCGCGTCGAGGTAGCCGACCAGCAGATCCGCGGTGGCGGGCATATCCGCGCCCCCGGCCCCGTAGAGGGCGCCGCTTCGGGGTGGGGTGGACGGCGGGTCCTTCGCGTAGGCGACCGCCTCGCCAAGGTCGGCGGCGAACGCCTCTGCCACGCCCGGTTCGGTGTTCGGCCGGGTCACGCAGAAATGCAGTCCCGGCGGCCGTTGGCAGCCGTTCATGCGCCAGCCTCGGTCCTGGAGCGCGTCGTTGACGTGCCAGATGTCGAGCTCGTCGGAGCCGAAGGCGACCATGAACGGCGAGTGGCCGAGCGTCCTCAGCTCCGGGATCGACTCGACCGCCCTCCGCAGCTCGGCCGCCGTGGCGAGGATCCGCTCGGCAAGCTCCAGGTAGCCGCGCTCGCCGAGGCTGACCATCGCCGCCCAGGTGGCTGCGATCAGCCCGTCGGAGCGGCTCCCGGCGATTCCCGGGCAGGCGTAGATCCCGCCCGGCCACTCCGTGTGCACGAAATACTGGCGGTGGCGCAGGTCGGGGTTGCGGTAGAGCAGCACGCCGGTCCCCTTCGGCGCGTAGCCGTACTTGTGGGTGTCGGCGGAGATCGAGGTGACGCCGGGCAGGCGAAAGTCCCAGGGCGGGACCTGGTGCCCCAGCCGCTCGGCCCAGGGCAGGATGAACCCGCCCAGGCAGGCGTCGACGTGGAGGCCGACGTCGTGCTCGAGCGCCAGCTCCGAGAGCTCGGCGATCGGGTCGACGACTCCGTGCGGGTAGGTGCCCGCCGAGCCGACCAGCGCGACGGTATTCGGGCCGATCGCAGCGGCGATCGCCTCCGTGTCCGCCCGGAAGTCGTCGGTCACCGGCGTCTGGACGGCCTTGACGCCGAGGTAGTGCGCGCCCTTGAGCAGCGCCACGTGCGCCGTCACCGGCATCACGACCTCCGGCTCGGCGATGCCCCGCTCGCGGCCGCGCTCGCGGTAGACGAGCATGGCGCTGATCAGGCTCTCGCTGCCGCCGGAGGTGAGGACGCCGCAGGGCGCGTCCCCCTTGCCGCCGGCCGCGTCGCCGCCCAGCAGACCCAGCGCCATCGAGACGATCTCGCCCTCGAACTTGGTGGCGCTCGGGTACATGTCCCGCTGCAGCACGTTCATGTGGGCGAAGCGGCGGTAGACCTCCGCCAGGAAGGCGAAGTGCTCCTCGCCCCCGTGGTACAGCGACCCCGAGATCTTCCCCTTCCGAGCCGGCGCGTCCTCCCGCTCGGACATCTCGCTCGCCATCGCCAGCAGCCGCTCTCGATCGATCCCCTCCTCCGGCAGCCGCCGGTACGTCTCATACCGATCCCGGTAGGGGTAGAGGAAGTCGAGGATCCCCTCGCCGTTGCTGTCCGCTGCAGTCACCGCGCTCAGCTCTGGGCGCCGAGCCAGCTGTCGGTCGAGGCGGCGGCTGCGGTGACCGCCTCGACGATCGGGGCGGGCGCCTTGGCGGGGGAGCCGGCGTCGAAGGGCGGCTGCGGGTCGTACTCGATTCCCAGCTGGACGGCCTGGGCGACCTCCGGCCCGGCCGAGCGGCCGACGAGGTGCAGCGCCATGTCGATGCCGGCTGAGACGCCCGCCGCGGTGATCGTCTTGCCGTCCTCGACGAAGCGGCCACCCACCGGGTCGGCCCCGAACTCGCGCAGGCGCTCGAGGAAGAGCCAGTGCGACGTCGCCCGCTTGCCCTCCAGCAGGCCGGCGGCGCCGAGGACCAGGGAGCCGGTGCAGACGGACGTCGTCCACCTGGTCCCCTCGTCGACCTCGCGCAGCCAGGAGAGCACCGTCTCGTCCTCCATCAGCGGCCGGTTGCCTGCGCCGCCGGGCACGAGGACGATGTCGGGGTCGGTCACCTCGTCGAGCGAGTGGTCCGCGCTGAGCCCGAGGAAGCCGCTGTCGGTGCGCACCTCACCCCGAGACGGCGCGACGAACTTCACCTTCCAGCCCGGCACCGAGCGAAGCACCTCGTAGGGGCCGATCGCGTCGAGCGCGGTCAGCTTGTCGAAGATGAGGATGGCTACGTCCATCGGCGCATCATCGCCGCCCCGGCGGCGGGTGTCCAGAGGTAGGCGCCGCTGGCAAGATGTTCACCGTGCAAATGGGCTCCGATGCCGGTGTGCGAATCCGTCCAGCGGGGCGAGACGATGCGGTGCTGCTGTTCGGTCTGATCCGAGAGCTCGCCGAGTACGAGATGCTCGCCGACGCCGTCAGGGGCGACGCGGATCTGCTCGCCGGGGCGCTGTTCGACCGTGGCGCGGCGGAGGCTGTTATCGCGGAGGTCGGCGAGGAGGCGGTCGGTTACGCGATCTTCTTCACGACCTTTTCGAGTTTCGAGTGCCGCTCCGGCCTCTGGGTCGAGGATCTCTTCGTCAAGCCCGAGCAGCGTGGTCGCGGGATTGGCCGCGCCCTCCTCGGCCACATCGCGGGATTCGCCGTCGAGCGCAAGTGCGCCCGCCTTGAGTGGTCCGCACTGGACTGGAACGAGCCGGCGCTGCGCTTCTATGACGGGCTCGGGGCGTCGCGGCTTGAGCAGTAGGCGGATCCTGCGCCTGGAGGGCGACGCGCTGCGCCGGCTTGGCGCCGGCGAGGAGCGCCAAGACTAGAGCGAGTGCCACACGCAACGACAAGCTCCGCCGCGCGGATCGAGGATCGCCGCGCGGATCTAGGAGGCACTCGGTTTCCCTTTTCGATTGCCTATCGGACTGTCTTCCATAGCAGCGCTATGGAAGACGTCGCCAGTACGGCGAGGCCGAAGTGCGAAGCGAGCCGCGAGGTACGCGGGACGGCTCAGCTCTGGGGCTGCTCGTCCTTCCTCTGGCCGGGTACCCGGCTGGCAAGGCGGTTCAGCGGGCCCATTCCCGAGCGGAGCGCCTCGACGTTGTCCGCGAGTCCGCCGAGGGCTGTCAGCATCTGCTCCATCAGGGTGCTGAGGCGACTGATTTTGTCGTCGAGGCCGCGCATCGTGTCCGGCAGCTGATTCAGGTGCCGTTGGACTTCGACGAGCACCGGCATGGCCTCTTCGATGGTTGCGACTTTGGCATCCATCGCGCCGAGGACGCTGGTCGCCTCGGCAACGAGGGCCATGTTGTCCCGTACCGGGGGCAGAGCTTCCGTGTCGCTTGCGATGCGCTTGAGCAGCGCGTTTATCTCGTACAGCGTGGCCGTATGGCGCCCGATTTCCGGAAGGATTCGCAGCGAGTCGACCAGCGCACCGGGCAGACCGATGAGCCGGTCGACCGCATTACGGCCTGAGCTCAGCCGTGAGGCCACTGGCTCACTCCGAGCCTCGACTCAGGCGAGGGCTTACCTCTTGCCATTCGAGCCGCTCAGCGTGTCGCCCGCACGACGCCGCGAAGGAAGTCGTACTGGGTCTGCACGAGCCGGTCGGACATCTCGAGGGCCGAGTCGATGACCTCATGCGGCTTGGAGGGGCTGTCGCCGGCCAGCGGCAGCGCCTGGTCGACGGAGCCGACGAATCTGCGCACGGCGTCGATCGCGCTGCGCTGTCCGGTCTCAACCTGCTCGAGGATCTGCTCAGAGAACTTGGAGGTTCGATCCAGCGCGCCCTTGTCAGTCTTGGTGCTCTTGACCGCCGGCTTCTCGGAAGCCTTCGTGGACGGGGTTTTGGTGGTTGGCATCTCACCACTCCTTTTCGGTTTGGGCCTAGGCCGTTGGTGCTCGCGACGCCACGTCGACATCCACATCGACGTCGACGCCAACGTTGACGAACACAGCGCTCTGCACGAGGCTGCGTACAAGGTCGTACTCGGACTGGACCAGATGCTCTGTCATCTCCAGGGCGGCGCTCATCAGCTCCCGCCGCTTGGGGAGCCCGACACCGTCCATGGGGATGAGCCTGTCGACCGTATCGGCGAACTTGCGCACGGTGCCCGTCGCGGTCCGCCCGCCGGTCTTGGCCAGCTCCAGCCACTGCTGCAAGATCTCCTCTGAGTTGTCTCCGTGACCGTTTGTCGCGTCCGCGATCAGATCGGTCGAGGTGTCATCGGGTTTGGTGGCTGTGGCGGCTGGTCCCTCTGACATGTCCATATCCCCTTAGCTCTTGCGCTTGGATAGACGCTCGAGTTGCTTCCCGAACGCGGAGTCGACCTCATCGGCCATCGTCATTTCGTAGATGGCCATCAGTGCCTGTGACGAGAGCGGCCGAAGGCGATTCAGCGCCTCGCGAACCTCGGGCCAGCGGTCCTCCGGGTAGCCGTCCTCCTCGAACGGCTTCCAGACGTCCTCGAGGAACAGCCTCACGAACTCATGGGCCACCGACCGGCAGCGGCTCTGCGCCTTGGCGAATACGACAAGTGTGTGATCGAGGGTGACGCCCTGGCCGACAACCGCCTCGGCGGCATCCAGAAGCGATGGGACAGGCGCCTCGTAGCGGTCCTCGTCGACGAGCACCAGCGCGCCCGACTTCACAGCCTGCTTGATGGCGGTGTCGCTCTCCTCGCCGAAGCGCGCGAAGAGTTCGTCGCGCGTGAACGTCTGCGGCTCGTTGCTGTCGAAGGACTCCAGATCGCGCTTGAAGGAGAGCAGCTGCTCGGCGGGGCCGAGCCGTTGCTCGAGCAGGCGCTTGATCCCGTTCAGGTTGAATCCCTCGCCCTGCAGATCCTGGATCAACTTCAGCCGGTTGAGATGCTCGGATCCGTAGTAGCCGATCCGGTCACGGACCTCCGGTGGAGGCAGCAGCCCGCGTGCGCCATGGGAGCGAATGTTCCGGACGGTGAAGCCAGAGCGAGCCGAAAGCTGCTCGATGGTCATGTCAGCGGAGGCCGCCCCGTTCTTTGCCGCGCGCTGGACGCTTTTCTTCCCTGCGGCCACCTGCTTGGCACCGTCCGTCGTAGATGTCGCGGCGCTCACCGCGCCAACTTAACACAAAATGACGATACGGACAATGACGTAACGGTAATTGCCGTCATGACCTCCGCAGCGGGTGAGCAGCCACAACAGAAAACGCCCCTCCGGGGAGGAGGGGCGCTATCTGGGGTTACTACAGGGAGGAGAGATATGTATCTCTATATATGTGGATCCGTGGGAGGTAGGTGGGCCCTAATGTGCCGCGGGCGACTCATCGCTGGGAAGCAATGAGCGCCATGTGGGCGGCGCCGAGCCCAGCCAGGAAGATTTTGTGTTCCGGTGGTCATCGTCGTTCTCCCTTGCATCCTTTAATCAGAGTACGAACGTATGTGCGATTTGTGTGTGAGTGGGATCACAGAGAACCGGATCAGACCAGGAGCAAGCGCGGGAGCCGGTTAAAAGACTGTTGCAGCCGGCCCTAACGGGCCGGTAAACGGCTGCTCAAGATTGGACAAACGGCCGGGATGCGGCCCCGCCGGTACCGTTCCAGCGGTGAAGAAGGCCCGGATAGACGCGGTTCTCGCCGAACGCGGGCTGTTCCCGTCCCGCTCGGCGGCGGCCGGCGCGGTGCGGGCGGGCGAGGTGCGCGTCGGCGAGGACGGGCCGGTCGCGCTGCGGCCCAGCCAGCTGGTCGAGCCGGGTGCGGCGCTGATCGTCGAGGAGGGGCCGCGCTTCGTCTCGCGCGGCGGCCTCAAGCTCGACAACGCGCTCGAGGCGCTCGGCATCGACGTCGCCGGGCTCGACTGCCTCGACGTCGGCGCCTCGACCGGCGGCTTCACGGACTGCCTGCTGCAGCGTGGCGCCGCGCGGGTCGTCGCGCTCGACGTCGCCTACGGGCAGATCGACCGGCGGCTGCGCGAGGACCCGCGGGTGACCGTGATCGAGCGGCTCAACGCCCGCGAGCTGCAGCCCTCCGACCTGCCCTTCGCCCCCGACCTCGCCACCGTCGACGTCTCCTTCATCTCGCTGGCCAAGGTCCTGCCCGCCGTCTGCCGCTGCCTCGCCCCCGGGGGCGAGGTGCTGGCGATGGTCAAGCCGCAGTTCGAGCTGGGCCGCGAACGGGTCGGGAGGGGCGTCGTCCGCGACGCCGCCGACCGCCGCGAGGCGATCCTCTCCGTGGCGCTCGCCGCCCGCGACCTCGGCCTGCCGATCCGCGGCTTCGCCTCCTCGGGCCTGCCGGGGCCGAAGGGAAATCGCGAGACCTTCGTCTGGTGCGGCGGGAAGCGGGGAGGAGATCGCCGACCTCGAGGCCGCGATCCTGGAGGTCGAACCGTGAGCGACACGGCTCGAACCGCGGTGCTCATCACCCACTCCCACCCGCCCGCCGCCACGGAGGCTGTGGCGATCGCAGCCGCGCTCGCCCGCGAGGCCGGCTGGCGGCTCGTCGCGACCCCGGACGAGCTCGCCAAGCACGGCGGCGCCGCGGCCGGGGTCGAGGCGGTCGACCCGCTTCCCCGCCAGCCCGACCTCTGCCTCGTCCTCGGCGGCGACGGCTCGATCCTCTACGCGCTGCGCAGCTTCGCCCGCACAGGGGTCCCCGTCTTCGGCGTCAACTTCGGCACGGTCGGGTTCCTCGCCGCCGTCGAGCGCGACGGCGCGGAGGAGGGGATTCGCCGGGCCTTCGCGGCGGACGTCGAGACGATCGAGCTTCCCGGGCTCGAGATCGAGGTGGACGGCGCCCCCCGCGTCGCCCTCAACGACGTCACCTTCAGCCGCCGCCCGCACGACCGCGTCGCCGAGCTGAGCTACAAGATCGCCGGCGAGGAGGTCGGCCGCGTGCGCTGCGACGGGCTCGTCGCCGCGACCCCGGCCGGGTCGACGGGCTACAACCTCGCCAACAACGGCCCGATCCTCGCCTGGGGAGTCGAGGGCTACGCGGTCAGCTACATCGCGCCGCACTCGCTGACGGCGCGGGCGCTCGTCGTCGCGCCCGGCGACGTGCTGCACGTCGGCAACGCGGCGGGACGGGAGGCGGTCGAGATCGCCATCGACGGCGAGCACGTGGGCGAGCTGGCGCCCGGCACGGCGGCCGAGGTGCGCTTCGCGGGCGCGGTCGGGCGGCTCGCCCAGCTGCCCGGGTCGAGCTTCTACCACCGCATCCGCGAGAAGTTCGGGCATTTGGCTGTCTAGGCTGAAGCGATGGAGCGCAAGTGGTGGACCCTCGTCCTGATCTCGATCGCGACGTTCATGCTGCTGCTCGACATCACGGTCGTCAACGTCGCGCTGCCGGTCATCCAGCGCCAGCTGCACGCCGAGCCTTTCCAGCCTGCAGTGGGTCGTCGACGCCTACTCGCTGACCCTCGCCGCCTTCCTGCTGACGGCCGGCTCGCTGGGCGACCGGCTGGGGCGGCGGCGCGTCTTCTCGGTCGGGTTCGGGATCTTCACCTTCGCTTCGTTCCTCTGCGGGATCTCCAACGACCCGACCCTGCTCAACCTGGCCCGCGGGCTGCAGGGAGTCGGCGGGGCGGCGATGTTCGCGACCTCGCTGGCGCTGATCGGGCAGGAGTTCCACGGCCGCGACCGGGCCACCGCGTTCGGCGTCTGGGGCGCGACGATCGGCGGGGCCGTGGCGATCGGGCCGCTGGTCGGCGGGCTGATCACCGAGCACCTCGGCTGGGAGTGGATCTTCTTCGTCAACGTCCCGATCGGGGTGGCGGCGATCGCGCTGACCGAGCGCAAGCTCGCCAACGTGGCGGCGCAGGACGCAGCACGGATCGACCTGCCCGGCCTGCTCGCCTTCTCGCTCGCCCTCTTCCTGCTGATCTTCGGCCTGATCCGCGGCAACCCCGACGGCTGGGCCAGCGCGACGATCCTCGCCTCGCTGATCGGGGCCGCGGTGCTGATGGCGGCCTTCCTGGCGATCGAGCTGCGCAGCACCCACCCGATGCTCGACCTCAGCCTCTTCCGCAAACCGGCCTTCAACGGCGTCTCCGCGGTCGCCTTCGGGCTCTCGGCCGGGATGTTCGCGATGTTCCTCTACCTGACCATCTACCTGCAGGGCGTGCTCGGCTACTCGCCGCTGGAGGCGGGGGTGCGCTTCCTGCCGCTGACCCTGCTCTCCTTCGTCGTCGCGCCGATCGCGGGCAACCTCTCCCACCGCGTCCCGGTGCGGGTGCTGCTCGGGGTGGGGCTGGGGTCGGTCGGGGTCGGGCTGCTGCTGATGCACGGGATCGGCCCCGACTCGGGCTGGACGACGCTGCTCGCCGGCTTGATCGTCGCCGGCGCCGGGATCGGGACCGCCAACCCCGGGATCGGCTCCGCGGCGATCGCGGTCGTCCCGCCGCAGAAGGCCGGGATGGGCTCGGGGATCAACACGACCTTCCGCCAGGTCGGGATCGCGACCGGGGTCGCGGGGCTCGGCGCGATCTTCCAGTCCCAGGTCGCCTCGAAGCTCGTCGGAAACGATGCCGAACGCCCCGAACGGCCTCGCCGAGCTGGTCTCCTCCGGCGGCGCCAAGGCCGCCGCCACGGTGACGCCGCCCGGGTCGCGGGCGGAGGTCTCCCACGCCGCGACGGTCGCCTTCGTCAGCGGCCTCAACGAGATCCTGCTGATCGGCGCGATCCTCGCCTTCGCCGGCGCAATCCTCGGCTTCGCCCTGGTCCGCTCCCGCGACTTCTTCCAAGCTCCGCCAGCGCCGATCGCGGGGGAGAGTCGGTCCGCTCCCGTTGCTAGATAGAGCAGGTGCTCCGTGAGCTGCGCATCGAGAATCTGCTGCTGATCGAGAAGGCGGAGCTGCGCCTCGGCGAAGGGCTCAACGCGATCACCGGGGAGACCGGGGCGGGCAAGACGGTCCTCGCCCACTCGCTCGACCTGCTGATGGGCGGCAAGGCGCGGCCGCAGATCGTCCGGCCCGGCGCCGAGGAGGCCTGGGTCGAGGGCGTGTTCGACCTTCCCGAGGGGTTGCTGGGCGAGCCGGAGATGGCGGAGATCGCCGAGCGGCTGCCCGAGGAGGCCGAGGAGGTCGTGCTCGGGCGGCGGGTCTCCGCGAGCGGGCGGACCAGCGCCTTCGTCGCCGGTCGCGCCGCGTCGGCCTCCGACCTGAAGCTGCTCGGCGGGCGGCTGCTCGCCTTCTACGGGCAGCACGAGCACCGCAAGCTGACGATCTCCTCGGCGCAGATGGAGGTGCTCGACGGCTTCGCCGGGGCCGAGCACCTGGAGGTGCGGCGGCGCTACCGCGAGGCGCACCGGGAGTGCCTGCGGCTCGGCGCGGAGCTGGCCGAGCTGCGGGAGCGCGACGGGTCCCGGGAGCGCGACCTGGACCTCTACCGCTACGAGCTCTCGGAGATCGAGGCCGTCGCGCCCGATCCCGGCGAGGAGGCGGAGCTGTCGGCCGAGCGCGAGCGGCTGCGCCACGCCGAGGGGCTGCGCGAGGCCGCGGGCGGCGCCCACGCCGGGGTCGCCGGGAGCCGACGAGGACGGAGGGGGCGCCGCGGCGCGCTGGCTCGGGCCGAGGCGCTGCTGCAGGGGGTCGCGGGCGTCGACTCCGGGCTCGACTCGCTCGCCGAGCGGCTCGGCGCGCTCGCGGTCGAGCTGGGCGACGTCGCCGCGGAGCTGCGCGACTACCTCGACGGGATCGAGGCCGACCCCGGGCGGCTCGCCGCGGTCGAGGAGCGGCTCGACGCGCTCGACCGGCTGCAGCGCAAGCACGGCGGCAGCGTCGAGTCGGTGCTCGCCCACGCCGAGCGCTGCCGGGCCGAGATCGCCCGGCTCGAGGGCGCCGAGGAGCGCGGCGCGGAGGCGCGAGGCCGCCCTGGCCGAGGCCGAGAGCGCAGGCGCGGGGAGCTGGGCGAGCGGCTGGGCAAGGGGCGGGCCAAGGCCGCCGGCCCGCTCGCAGAAGCAGGTCGCCGAGGAGCTGGAGCGGCTGGCGATGCCCGGGGCGACGCTCGAGGTCGGTGCTCGAGCCCCACCCGGACGGCTTCGGCGCGAACGGCCGCGAGACGGTCGAGCTGCGGGTCGCGCCCAACCCCGGGATCGAGCCGGCGCCGCTGCGCGACGCGGCCTCCGGCGGCGAGCTCTCGCGGGTGATGCTGGCGCTGACCGGGCTCGGCGACGGCGCCGGCGCCGGGACGCTCGTCTTCGACGAGATCGACGCCGGGATCGGCGGCAACACCGCGCGGGTCGTCGGCGAGCGGCTGCGGGCGCTGGGCGAGGGCCGCCAGGTCGTCTGCATCACCCACCTGCCGCAGGTCGCCTCCCTGGCCGCGACGCACTTCCGGCTGGAGAAGGACGTCGCCGGCGAGCGGGCCACCGCGACCGTGCGCGGCTCGACGGCGAGGGGGTCGTCGAGGAGATCCGCCGGATGCTCGGCGGCGAGCGCTCCGACGAGGCGGCCACCCGCCACGCGCGCGAGCTGCTCGCCGCGGCCTGAGGCTGCCAAGCCGCCGCTTGCCGAGGGCGGCTAACCTGCACACGATGGCAACCGCCAGTCGCCGTCGTCGTTCCCGCGCTGCTCTCGCGTCGCAACGGAGCGTCCGCCGACGCGGCGATCCACGGCACCGCCCGGCTCGGCCGCCGCACCAAGCACCTGGTCAAGCGGCTCGGCCCCGGCGACGTCGCGGTGATCGACCACCTCAACATCGACCGGATCGCCGCCGAGGAGCTGATCGCCACCGGGGTGCGGGCGGTGCGTCAACGCCTCGGAGTCCTCCGACGGCCGCTATCCCAACGCCGGGCCGCTGCTGCTGGCCCGCGCCGGGGTCCTGCTGGTCGACGTCCCCGAGCTGCCGACCTCTTCGAGCGGTTGCGCGACGGCGACCCGGTGACGATCGCCGGCGGCGCGGTGAGCGTCGACGGCGCGCGAGGTGGCGACCGGCCAGGTGCTCGGACGTCGAGGAGCTGGAGCGCCGGCTCGACGAGCAGCGCGAGCGGGTCGACGAGGCGCTGGCCGACTTCGTCGAGAACACGGTCGCCCACGTCCGCCAGGAGACCGACCTGCTCACCGGCAGCGTCGAGTTCCCGGCCACCCGGACCTCCTTCCGCGACCGCCACGTCCTGATCGTCGTCCGCGGCGACCGCCACCGCCGCGACCTCAAGGCGCTGCGCGCCTACATCCGCGACGTCCGCCCGGTGATCGTCGCGGTCGACGGCGGCGCCGACGGGGTGCTCGAGGCGGGGCTGAAGCCGGACGTGATCCTCGGCGACATGGACTCGGCCGGCGACGAGGCGCTGCGCTGCGGCGCCGAGCTGATCGTCCACGCCTACCCGGACGGGCGCGCGCCCGGGCGGGAGCGCCTGCTGGAGATGGGGCTGACGCACACGCTCGTCCCCGCCGCCGGGACCAGCGAGGACGTGGCGATGCTGATGGCGTACGAGAAGGGCGCCGACCTGATCGTCAGCGTCGGCGCCCACTTCAACCTGATCGAGTTCCTCGACCGCAAGCGCGGCGGCATGTCCTCGACCTTCCTCACCCGGCTGCGGATCGGCGAGAAGCTGGTCGACGCGAAGGGGGTCAGCCGCCTCTACAACCCCGGCGTCGGGTTCGCCCCGGTCGCCCTCTTCGCGGTCGTCTTCGCGATCCTGCTGACGATCGTCGCGATCACCTCGCCGGCGCTCAACGACGTCGTCCAGCTGTTCTGGCTGAAGGTGAGGATCTGGCTTGGCCTGTAGCGGCGGCGAGGGTGACGTAGCCTTCGCGCGCTGATGGGTTACAGCGCGCGCTACCACGCGACCTCGCTGATCGCGGTGTTCCTCGCCCTGGCGATCGGGATCCTGATCGGCGCCGAGTTCGGCGGCGACCTCGTCAACAGCACCCGCAAGGACCTCGAGCACAGCCTCACCGGCAACCTCCAGGACGCGCGGGCTCGGCGCCGACCAACTGAACGGCGAGCTGGGCCGCTCCAACGAGTTCGCCGAGCGGGTCTACCCGGTGCTGGTCCGCAACCGGCTGGCCGGCAGGCGGATCGCGATCCTCGCGCTCGGCGACCTGCCGGGCAACGTCTCCGGGGCGATCGAGACGGCGCTGGGGCCGACCGGGGCGCGGCTGGTCGGGGTCGGCGTGGTGCGCGAGCCGGTCGACCTCCGCTCGCTCGCCGGCGAGCTCTCCAGGACCCGCTTCGCCGGCGATGAGGACCAGCTCCGACGCCCTGACCGCGTTCGGGACCGGGCATCGGGCGGCAGTTGGCGTCGGCGGCACCCTGCTCGACCGGGTGCGCAGCCACCTCTTCTCGCGCGCCAGCGGCAACTTCGGGCGCTCGACGGGGTGATCGTCGTCCGCCAGCAGCCGCAGGACATGGGGCCGGTCCAGCGCACCACCGCCGGCCGGCTCGAGTCGGCGCTGCTCGACGGCATCAGCCGCGACGCGCACGCCGGTCGTCGGGGTCGAGACGTCGACCGCCGATCCCTCCTCGGTCTCCTTCTTCCAGGGCAACGACCTCTCCAGCGTCGACGACGTCGACCAGGTCGCCGGCCGGGTCGCGATGGTCTTCGCGCTGCTCGGCGCCGAGGGCAGCTTCGGGGTCAAGGGCTCCGCCGACCGCCTGCTGCCGGAGCTGCTGGCGCCGGTTCGCTGAGCGCCGTGTACTGGGTCGGCTTCCCGGTCGCGATCGCGGTGGCGCTGCTCGTCGTGCCGGCCGGGGTGCGGGGGCTGCTCGACGCCGGGCTGGTGCGGGAGAACTACCGCGGCGCGGCGCTCGCCTTCCCGCTCGGCGCGGTGCTGGCGACGGCGGCGCTGGTCGCGCTGGCACCGCTCGCCTTCCTCAACGACCGCGCCGACCTCGACCTGCTCGACCCCGAGCTGCGCCGCTGGATGCCCTACGTGCTCGGCGTCGCCTTCCTCGGCTTCCTCGACGACTCGCTCGGGCGGGGCGAGGCGGCGGACGCGCCGCGCGGCTGGCGCGGCCACTGGCGGGCGCTGCGCGAGGGGCGGCTCTCGACCGGGGCGATCAAGGCGATCGGGGCGCTGGCGCTGGCCGCCTACGTGGTCTCCGGGCGGGGCCTCGAGTCGTGGCGCTACCTCGCCGACGTGGCGCTGCTGATCCTCGCCACCAACCTCTTCAACCTGCTCGACCTGCGGCCGGGCCGGGCGGAGAAGGGGCTTGTCGCTGCTCGGGGCCGGGCTCTGCGCTCGGCGCCTGGACGATCGCGCCGCTCGAGCTGCTCGGGATCTTCGCCGGGCCGGTCCTGGTCGGCGCCTGGTTCACGCTGCGCGAGCGGGCGATGCTCGGCGACACCGGCTCGAACCTGGTCGGGGCGATCGCCGGCGTCTGGCTGCTGACGACGCTGGGGGGGACGGGGCGGCTGATCGCCCTCGCGCGCGGTCGCCGCACTGACCATTTACGGCGAAGTTCGTTCGATCTCGACGACGATCGACTCGGTTCCGCCACTGCGCTGGCTAGACTCGCTCGGCAGAGCGAATGAGCCGATCCAGTCCAGCCAAGGAGATACGCGCTTCATCTTCGTCACCGGCGGAGTGGTCTCGGCTCTCGGCAAGGGGATCGCCGCGGCCTCGATCGGCCGCCTCCTCGTCTCCCGCGGCTACCGGGTCCAGCTGCAGAAGTTCGACCCCTACATCAACGTCGACCCGGGGACGATGAGCCCGTTCCAGCACGGCGAGGTCTTCGTCACCGAGGACGGCGCCGAGACCGACCTCGACCTCGGCCACTACGAGCGCTTCACCGACGAGAACACCTCGCGCGCCTCCAACGTCACCGCCGGCGCGGTCTACAACTCGGTGATCAAGCGCGAGCGCCGCGGCGACTACCTCGGCGCCACCGTCCAGGTGATCCCCCACATCACCGACGAGATCAAGAACCGGATCCTGATCGTCGCCGAGTCGCAGGCCGTCGACTTCGTGATCACCGAGATCGGCGGCACGGTCGGCGACATCGAGTCGCTGCCCTTCCTCGAGTCGATCCGCCAGCTCTACACCGACCTCGGGCCGAAACGCTCGATGTTCGTCCACCTGACGCTGGTCCCCTACGTCGGCCACGCGGGCGAGCTGAAGACGAAGCCGACCCAGCACTCGGTCAACGAGCTGCGCCGGATCGGGATCCAGCCGCACGCGCTGGTCTGCCGCTCCGAGGGCCGGCTGGACCGCGAGATCCGCAGCAAGATCGCCCTCTTCGCCAGCCTCCCGGTCGACGCGGTGATCTCGGCCCACGACGTCGACAACATCTACAAGGTGCCGCTGGTCTTCCGCGCCGAGGGCGTCGACGACCTCGTGCTCGACCACTTCGGGATGGAGGCGCCGCCGCCCGACCTCGCCGAGTGGGAGGCGATGGTGCGCCGCGCCGACGCCGCCGAGGGCAAGGTGCGGATCGCCCTGGTCGGCAAGTACGTGCAGCTCGCCGACGCCTACAAGTCGGTGATCGAGGCGCTCGAGCACGGCGGCTTCCACCACGGGGTGAACGTCGAGGTCGAGCTGGTCGACTCCGAGAACTTCGACCCGGAGAGGCTCGAGGGCGCCGACGGCGTCCTCATCCCCGGCGGCTTCGGCGAGCGCGGGATCGAGGGCAAGGTCGCGGCGGCGCGGATCGCCCGCGAGCGCTCGATCCCCTACCTGGGGATCTGCCTCGGCATGCAGATCGCCGTGGTCGAGTTCGCCCGGTCACGTGGCCGGGATGGACGGCGCCAACTCGGCCGAGTTCGACCCCGAGACGCCGTTCCCGGTGGTCGACCTGCTGCCCGAGCAGAAGGAGGTCTCCGAGATGGGCGGGACGATGCGGCTCGGCGCCGACCCGGTGAAGCTGCACGACGGCACGCGGGCGCGCGAGATCTTCGGCGAGGCGGTCATCTACAAGCGCCACCGCCACCGTTACGAGGTCAACAACCAGCTGCGCCGCCGGCTCGAGGACGAGGGCCTGGTCTGCGGCGGCACCTCGCCCGACGAGCGCCTGGTCGAGATGATCGAGCTGCCCGACCACCCGTTCTTCGTCGCCTCCCAGTTCCACCCCGAGTTCAACTCGCGCCCCAACCGGCCCGAGCCGCTGTTCCGCGAGTTCGTCGGCGCCGCGGCGCGCCACGCGGGCGAGCGCCCCGCCGACGGCGGCGAGCTGGCCGAGGCGGAGGACGCGAGAGCAGCGACGTCGGCGTCCGGCACTCGGCTGACGGCCCTGGTGCGCTCGTCTCTTTAGCCTGTCGGCCGTGGAGGAGCGTTCACGGCTGCACGAGACGTTCGTCCGGCTCTGCGAGATTCGCAGCCCGACCGGCGAGGAGCGCGAGGTCGCCGACTCGGTGGCCGCCGAGCTGCGGGCGCTCGGGCTCGAGGTGAGCGAGGACGACGCCGCCGGGCCGGCGAAGGCCGGCGCCGGGAACATCCTCGCCCGGCTGCCGGGCCGGGCGAGGGCTGGGTGATGTTCTGCGCTCACCTCGACACCGTTCCGCACCGGGGCCAGATCGAGGTCGTGCGCGAGGACGGCGTCTTCCGCAGCCGCGGCGAGACGATCCTCGGCGCCGACAACAAGGCCGCGGTGGCGGTCTTCGTCGAGCTGGTCGCCCGCCACGCCGATCGGCCGCCGCCGGTCGGGATCGAGCTGCTGCTGACCGTCGCCGAGGAGCAGGGGCTGCGCGGCGCGAAGGCGTTCGACATCTCGGCCCTGCGCTCGGAGTGCGGCTTCGTCCTCGACCACGCCAGCCCGATCGGCGAGGTGATCGTGGCGTCGCCGACCCAGCAGAAGGTCGTCGCCGACTTCGCCGGGGTCGAGGCGCACGCCGGGATCCGGCCCGAGGACGGCAGCAACGCGATCGCCGCCGCCGCGGCGGCGATCTCCCGGATGGAGCTGGGCCGGCTCGACGAGGGGACGACCGCGAACGTCGGCGTGATCGAGGGCGGCACCTCGGGCAACGTCGTGCCCGGTCACTGCCGGATAACGGCCGAGGCGCGCAGCCTCGACGCCGCGCGGGCCGCCGAGCTGGCGGGCACGATCACCGAGGCCTGCGCCTGGGGGGCCACCGAGCACGGCTGCGACGTCGACGTCCAGGTCGAGGAGCTGTTCCGCGGCTACCAGGTGCCGCCCTCCTCGCGAGCGCTGGCGTTGGCCGAGGCGGGCCTGCGGCGCGCGGGCCTCGAGCCGGTGCGGACGCCGACCGGCGGCGGCAGCGACGCCAACGCGCTGATCGCCGCCGGGTTCGACTGCGTGCTGCTCGCCAACGGCACCGAGGCGAACCACACCCCGGAGGAGAGCGTCTCGGCGCGCAACCTCGACGCGATGCTCGAGGTCTGCGAGGGGATCGTCGCCGAGGCCGCCGCGAGCGCGGCGTGAGCGGGCGGCTGAAGCTGCGGCGCGGCGTCGTCGTCGCCGAGGACCCGCTGACGGTCGAGGTCGACGGCGAGCGCCGGCCGGCCTGGGCCGACACCGCGCTGCTCGGCGAGATGCGCGAGGGCGACGAGGTGGTCGTCAACGTCGCCGCGCTCGATCTCGGGCTCGGCTCAGGCGGCTTCGACGTCGTCCACGTCAACCTGACCCGCGGCCTGGCAGGGGGCGGGGGAGACGACGAGCACGTGATGAAGCTCAACTACACCTCGCTCCAGCACCCGGTCGAGCCGGTCGAGCTTCCGCTGTTCCTTAGCCCCGATATGTGGGGCAAAGGAACAGCGGAACGGGGTGGGGCGGGAGTTCGCTCCGTCCCGGAGCCAATCCCGGTGCTCGTCCTGCCCCTGCACGGCCACCTGGCGCCGGCCGCCTGGGCCGCGGCGCAGGTCGCGCCGGAGCTGAAGGTCGGCTACGTGCAGACCGGCGGCGGCGCCCTGCCGGGATCGTTCTCTCGCGACGTGGCGACAGCTGCGCGAGCGCGGCCTGCTCTGCGGGCACATCACGGCCGCGCCCGCCTACGGCGGCGAACACGAGGCGCTCAGCGTCGCCGGCGCCCTCGACGCCGCCGCGAACCGCCTCGGCTGGGACGCGGTCATCGCCGGCCCCGGCCCGGGGATCATCGGCTCCGAGACGCGACTCGGCCACGGCGGCATGGCGGCCCTCGACACCGCCCACGCGGCGCTGGCCCTGGGCATGCCGACCCTGCTCTCCCCGCGCCTCTCCGCAGCCGACCCCCGCGACCGCCACCGCGGCGTAAGCCACCACACGCTCACGGTCCTCGACCTGCTGCTCGCCCCGGTCGAGGTCGCCGTCCCCGCCGGAGAGGAGGAGATCGCCGCGCAGCTCGAGCTCGCGCGCCGGTCGCCACCGCTTGCAGGTAGGAGCGGCAGACCTCACCGGCTATGCCGCCACCGGCCTACCGTCGCGAACGATGGGACGAGATATCGAGGACGACCCGCTCTTCTTCGCGGCAGCCTTGGCTGCGGGCGCAGCGTTGCGCCGCAAGGGTTGACACCGGGCGGGGCGAACCTCCCCGCCATGGCGATCGCAATCAAGCCCCCGCCCCCGCCGGCGGCCCCGAGCCCCGGCGCCGATGCGCGCTTCGAGGGCCTCGTCCTCGACTTCCTCTCCTACCTGGAGCTGGAGCGGGGACTCTCCCGCAACACGCTCAACGCCTACCGCACCGACCTCTTCCAGTACGGCGAGTTCCTCGCCGACCACCACGTCGACGCGCTCGCCGTCCGCCCGGCCGACATCGCCGAGTTCCTCGCCGACCTGGCGACCGGCAACGGCCGCCCGCCCTGCTCGGCCTCGACGATCCACCGCAAGGCCGCCTGCCTGCGCTCCTTCTACAAGCACCTGCGCCGCGACGAGCTGATCGCCGACGACCCGACCGCGGCGCTGTCGGCGCCGCGCCGGGCGAAGAAGCTGCCCCAGGTCCTCAACTACTCCGAGGTCCAGCTGCTGCTCGCCGCGCCGCGCGGCGACGAGCCGACGACCCTTCGCGACCGGGCGCTGCTCGAGGTGATGTACGCGTGCGGGCTGCGCGCCTCGGAGACGATCGGCCTCGAGCTCGCCGACGTCGACCTTCACGAGGGCTTCCTGCGCGCCCGCGGCAAGGGGTCCAAGGAGCGGATCGTGCCGCTCGGCCGCCAGGCGATCGCCGCGATCAGCGCCTACCTGCGGGGCGGGCGGCCGAAGCTGGTCGGCGAGCGCCACGAGCCGAAGCTGTTCGTCAACTTCCGCGGCGGCCCGCTGACCCGCCAGGGCCTCTACAAGATCGTCCAGCGCCACGCCCGCGACGCCGGCCTCTCCGGCCGGATGAGCCCGCACACGCTGCGCCACAGCTTCGCCACCCACCTGCTCGCCGGCGGCTGCGACCTGCGCGCCGTCCAGGAGATGCTCGGCCACGCCGACATCTCGACCACCCAGATGTACACGCACCTCTCGGGCGACCAGCTCAAGGAGGTCTACTTCCGCGCTCACCCCCGCGCGATCGCCGACTGATCCCTCGCGTGGGGCGCTTTATTGGTGCTATGGACCAGTAAGCGCCCCGCGGTTGATAGAACCGGGCGATGCCCGAGCTGCCCGAGGTCGAGACCGTCTGCCGCCAGCTCGAGCCGGAGCTGGCGGGGCGGCGGATCGAGCGGCTGGAGGTGCTCGACGAGCGCTGGTCGCGGCCCGTCGCGCCGGCGGAGCTGGGCGCCGCGGTCAGCGGGCGAACGATCGAGGGGCTGGGACGGCGCGGCAAGTACCTGCTGCTGGCGCTCGACGGGGCGCAGACGCTGGTCATGCACCTGCGGATGACCGGCAACCTGGTCCTGGTCGAGGGCGAGGCGAAGCTCGACCCCTCGGAGGGGCGGCGGCTCTACGAGGGCGAGCGCTCGACCTCGGAGCGCCACCTGCGCGCCCGCTTCGGGCTCGACGACGGGCGCGAGCTCTGGTTCACCGACCCGCGCCGCTTCGGCGAGGCGTTCCTGATCGACGACGCCGACCTGCCGCGCCGCTTCGAGCGGCTCGGAGTCGAGCCGCTCTCCGACGAGTTCACGCCGCAGGCGCTGGGGGAGATGGCCGCGGGGCGCACCGCGCCGCTCAAGTCGTTCCTGCTCGACCAGTCCGGGATCGCCGGGGTCGGCAACATCTACGCCGACGAGGCGCTGTTCCGGGCGCGGCTGCACCCGCTCTCGCCCGCCGGCTCGATGCGGCCCGAGCACCTCGAGGCGCTGCGCGACGCGGTCGTCGCCGCGCTGGAGGCCGGGATCGACGGCGGCGGCGCCTCGATCGACGACTACCGCGACGGCCGCGGCGAGAAGGGCACGATGCAGGACGAGTTCCTCGTCCACACCCGCGAGGGGGAGCCCTGCCCGTCCTGCGACGGCCCGATCGCCCGGATCGTCGTCGCGGGCCGCTCGACCTACTACTGCCCGAGCTGCCAGGTGCGGCTGCGCCGTCGCCGCCGTCCGGCCCGCCGGTCAACGTAGGCCGCTCGTGGCCGGCACGACCCTGAAGACCGAGGCGGTGGTCCTGCGCAGCATCCGCTACGGCGAGGCCGACCGCATCCTCCACCTCTACTCGGTGGCGCGCGGCCGGATCGGGGCGATCGCCAAGGGCGCGCGGCGCCCGAAGTCGCGCTTCGGCGGCCGCCTGGAGCCGTTCTTCCGGCTCGACCTGATCCTCCACGAGGGCCGCGGCGAGCTGCTCACCGTGACCAGCGCCGCCACGGTCGACGGCTACCCGCGGCTGCGCTCCTCCGGCCCGGCCCTGACCGCCGGCGCCCGCGCCTGCGACGCGGTGCTGCGCCTGCTCGACTCGGCCGAGCCCAACCCACCCGCCTACAACCTGCTCTGCCGCTACCTGGCGATGCTCGACGACCCCACCGCTGGAGCGGGCGGCGAGCCTCGAGACGACGCTCTCCTTCCGCCTCAAGCTGGCGCTGGCCGCCGGCTTCGCGCCGGAGCTGGCCTCCTGCGCGCGCTGCGGCGAGGCCGAGCACCTGACCGGCTTCTCCGGCGCCGCGGGCGGCGTCGTCTGCGCGAGCTGCGAGGCGGGCTCGTTCGCGCTCTCCGAGGAGGCCCACCGCTTCATGGTCGAGGCGATCGGCCAGGCCGCTGGCCGAGGCGCCGGCGGCGGAGGAGCGGGCGCTGCGCCAGGTCGAGCGGGCGGTGGGCGAGACGCTCGAGCACCACGCGCACGTGCAGCTTCGGCCCGCCGCGTAGGAGGAGAGGGGAGGGACTCGGCGGAGCAACAGCGGGGAGGCTCCGCCGAGTCCCTCCCCTCTCCTTATGATCGACAGGTGCCCGTAACCGCCGAGTTCGAGGATCGCGTCCGCGCCTGGGAGGCCGAGTTCCTCTCCGAGCAGGCGACCCCGTCCTACCCCGCGCAGCGCCGCGTCGAGGAGCCCGACAGCCCGCTCCGCACCCCCTTCCAGCGCGACCGCGACCGGATCGTCCACTCGAAGGCGTTCCGCCGCCTCAAGCACAAGACGCAGGTCTTCGTCGCCCCCGAGGGCGACCACTACCGGACCCGCCTCACCCACACGCTGGAGGCCTGCGGGATCGCCCGCACCGTCGCCCGCGCGCTCGGCCTCAACGAGGACCTGACCGAGGCGATCGGGCTCGGCCACGACCTCGGCCACCCGCCCTTCGGCCACACCGGCGAGGAGGCGCTCGACGCGGCGCTGCGCGAGCGCTGCGGCGGCGAGCTTCAAGCACAACGTCCACTCGCTGCGGGTGGTCGACGTGCTGGAGCGCGACGGCCAGGGCCTCAACCTGACCGAGCAGGTCCGCGACGGCATCCTCAACCACACCGGCTCGCGCAAGCCGGCGACGCTGGAGGGGCGGATCGTCAAGCTGGTCGACCGCGTCGCCTACATCAACCACGACATCGACGACGCGCTGCGGGCGGGGATCCTCCAGCCCGCCGACCTGCCGGCCGCCGAGATCGAGCTGCTCGGCCCGACCGGGTCGACGCGGATCGACACGCTGGTCCGCGACATCGTCGAGCGCTCCGCCGCGGCCGGCGACATCGTGCAGAGCGAGGAGGTCGGCGGCGCGATGCTGCGGCTGCGCAAGTTCATGTTCGACCGCGTCTACCTCGGCGAGGCGGCGCGGCGCGAGCACGAGCGGGTGCATCGCACCCTACGCGGGCCTCTTCGACCACTACATGGAGCACCCCGACGAGGTCCCGGAGTGGGAGCCGGGCGCCGAGCGAGTGCCAGCGGGTCACCGACTACGTCGCCGGGATGACCGATCGCTACTGCATCGCCAAGTTCACCGAGCTGACGATCCCCGAGGAGGCGCGCTTCTGATGGGCGCCGCGTTACGGTGATCCGATGGCGCTGATCTCCACCGAGAGCCTCGAGCGGGTCAAGCAGACCGCCGACATCGTCGAGGTGATCTCCGCCCACACCGACCTGCGCCGCCAGGGCGCCCGCTGGGTCGGCCTCTGCCCGTTCCACGAGGAGCGCACGCCGTCCTTCTCGGTCGACGCGGGGGAGAAGCTCTACCACTGCTTCGGCTGCGGGGTCGGCGGCGACATGATCAAGTTCGTCGAGGAGAAGGAGGGGCTCGGCTTCGCCGAGGCGGTCGAGCTGCTCGCCGACCGCTACGGGGTCGAGCTGGAGCGCGAGAAGGAGGACCCGCGGGCGGAGGCGCGGCGCAAGCAGCGCCGCCGGCTGGGCGAGCTGCTGGAGCGCACCGCGGCCTTCTACGCGAGCTACCTCTGGGAGTCGGAGGAGGCCGGCAAGGCGCGCGAGTACCTGGCGGAGCGCGGCCTGGGCGAGGAGGTGCTGCGCGCCTTCGGCGTCGGCTACGCGCCGAGCGCCTGGGACCAGGTGCTGCTGCGCGGCCAGCGGGCCGGCTTCAACGTCGAGGAGCTGCGCGGCGTCGGCCTGGTGCAGAAGGGGCGGGGGGGAGGCGAGTACGACCGCTTCCGCTCCCGGATCATGTTCCCGATCCGCGACCGCCGCGGCCGCACGCTCGGCTTCGGCGGGCGGGCGATGCGCTCCGACCAGGGCGCCAAGTACGTCAACACCGCCGAGACCGACTTCTTCCACAAGAGCCACATGCTCTACGGCATCGACCGGGCGAAGGCGGCGATCGCCAAGGCGGGGCGGGCGGTCGTGGTCGAGGGCTACACCGACGTGCTGGCCCTGCACCAGGCGGGCGTCGAGGAGGCGGTCGGCGTGATGGGCACCGCGATCACCGAGGAGCAGGTGGCGGCGCTCTCCGGGATGGTCGAGGAGGTCGTGCTGGCGCTCGACGCCGACTCGGCCGGGCAGGAGGCGATGCTGCGGGCGCAGCGGGTCGCCGCGGGGCGGAAGATGCGGATGCGCGTCGCGGCGATGCCGGCCGGGGAGGACCCGGCCGAGATGATGGCCGCGGAGGGCGGCGCCGAGCGCTTCCGCGAGCTGGTCGAGGGCGCGGTGGAGCTGTCCGCCTTCCAGGTCGGGCTGGTCCTCGATCGCACCGACGCGGCGTCCCCGGCCGAGCGCGACCGGGCCCTGGCCGAGGTGGCGCCGATCCTCGCCGCGATGGGGGAGACGGCCAGCCGCGACGACCTGGTGCGGCGGGTGGCCGAGCGGCTCGACCTCGAGCCGGCGATGGTGATGGGCCGGGTGGTGGCGGCGCGGCCGGCGAGCGGCGGTTCCGCGGAACCGCCCGGCCGCGGCAACGGCGCCGCCCGGCGCAGCGGCGGCCGGCGGCGAGCTGACCTCGCGCGAGCGCCGCGAGCGCGCCCTGCTGGCGATGTGCATCGCGCTGCCGAAGGAGGGAAGGATTACCTGGCCCGCCTCACCGACGGCCACCTCTCTCCGCTCGGCGCCCGCGCCGCCGCCTGGCTCCGCGAGCACCCCGAGGACCCGGCCTCGAACCTCCCCCACGACGACGACGAGCTGGCCGGCCTGATCGCCGAGCTGGTCATCCTCGCCCACGACGAGCCCGCCTCGGCCGAGTCGATGGAGCTCAACTTCCTCCTCCTCGAGCAGCGCCGCCTCGAAGGCCAGATCGCCGCCGCCGGCGAGAGCGACGACTCCGAGCGCCGCGCCGCCCTCAGCCGCGAGCGCGCCGCCCTGGTCGAGCAAATAGCCCACACCGAGCGCGTCGGCTAATCGGTACATTCCTCCGGTCATTCCGGGGTAGCTCAATCGGTAGAGCACTCGGCTGTTAACCGCGGGGTTGTGGGTTCGAGTCCCACCCCCGGAGCTTCCCTCCTGCGCCGGCCTTGACGCGGGCCAGCTCCTCGACCAGCTCGGCGCCGCGCTCGGCGCCGTCGTGCTCGCGGCCCCAGGCCGCCAGCTCGGCGGCGCGATCGGCGAAGGAGCGGTCGTCGAGGAGCCGCCGTGCCGCCCAGCGCAGCGGGCCCGGCCGGCAGAGGCGCCAGGGCAGCGAGAGGCCGGCCTTGGCCCAGGCGACCCGCATCGCCGTCTCGCTCATGTCGCCGGTGAACGGGCAGATCAGGACCGGGGTGCCGGCGCCGAGCGCGCGGGCGACCGTGCCGTGGCCGCCGTGGGAGATGACCAGCGAGGCGGCCGGCATCAGCTGGCTGTAGCTGAGCCAGTCGACCAGGACCGCGTTGGCGGGGACCTCGATCGGGCTCTGCGGCACGCACCCGGTTGGTCGTCGCCACCACCCGCACCGGCTCGTCGGCCAGCGCCGCCAGCGCCGTGCGCACCAGGTGGTTGTTCGAGTCGTGCGCGGTGCTCGGCGCGACCAGGACCAGCGGCGCGTCGCCGGGCGGCAGCTCGATCTCGGGGTGGGGCAGCTCGAAGGTCATCGGCCCGGTCACCTCGACCCCGGCCGGCCAGCGGCGCGGGTACTCGAGCTGGGGGAAGGTCCCGACCAGCGCCAGGTCGGGGCTGATCCCGCCGTGGAAGCGCTCCACCGGCGCCAGGCCGAGCCGCGCCCGCTGCTGGTTGAGGTCGCGCCGCCCGTGCTCCAGCCCGACGTTCAGCGCCCGCTGCCCGGCCCGCCAGATCCCCCGCCCGAGCGGCGTGCGCGGCGCCCGCAGGCCGATCGCGAAGAAGGGCAGCCCCGGCTCGACCACCGGGTAGATGTGGGGGATGAGCGTCGCCAGCGGCACCCCGGCCTCCTCGGCCGCCAGCGACGGCGCCAGGGTGAGGATGTCGCTGACCACGACATGGGGGCGCATCTCCTCCAGCAGCGGCAGCAGCGCCCGCGCCGCCTCGGCCGCGTGCGTCGCCGTCGGCCGAGTCGGGGTCGGGCGGCGGGAACATCCGGTATTCCTCGGCCGCGGTGAAGCCGAGCCCGGCGCCCTCGACCGCCTCGCGCCGCTCCTCCCAGGTCTCGACCACGACCTCGTGGCCGCGACCCGCCAGCGCCCGCCCCAGCGCGATCGCCGGGAAGACGTGGCCCGGGTCGCCGAAGGCGGCGACCAGGACTCGCAAACGCGCGTTAGGGGGTGTCGAGGCCCTCACCGGGCCGGGTGAAGACAATCTCGGGCACGTGGCAGTTGCGCGACGTGCGCAGCAGGAAGCGGACCGCCTCGCCGAGGTCCTCGGGACGGATCATCTCCTCGCCGGGGACCTGCCCCTTGGCGAACTCGGTCATCGGCGTGTCGACGAAGCCCGGCGCCAGCGCCGTGCACTGGATCCCGGCGCCGCCGACCTCGCGGTGGGTCGACTGGGTGAAGTTGATCACCGCCGCCTTGGTCGCCGCGTAGATCGAGAGCCACGCCTGGCCGCCCTTGCCGGCGATCGAGGCGGTGTTGACGATCAGCGCCTTGCCGTGCTCGGCGCCCGCCTCGCGCAGCATCGGCAGCCCCTCGCGGGTGCCGATGATCAGCGCCCGCAGGTTGACCCCGAGCTGCATGTCGAGGTGCTTGGTCTGGATCTCCTCCATCGGCGCGCCGATCCCGACCCCGGCGTTGTTGACCAGCACGTCGAGGCGGCCGTAGGCCTCGCGGTGCTTGGCGAAGACGCCGACCACGTCCTCCTCGTCGGTCATGTTGGCGGCGACGCTCTGCACCTCGATGCCGTCGGCGCGCAGCCCCTCGGCGGCGGCCTCCAGCTTCTCCGGGCGCCGCGCGGAGACGGTCAGCGCGTAGCCGTCCTCGCCGAGCGCCCGGGCGATCGCCAGCCCGATGCCGCTCGAGGCCCCCGTGATCAGCGCCGCTCGCTCCGCCAACTCGCTCTCCTTCCGGTCTCCGACAGGTTGCGCGCGCACCCTATATGTCGTGCCGCCAGGCGGGCAATGCCGGCGCGCGGCCCCTCAATAACATGGCGCGATGCGTCCAGGGCCGCCTCGTCAGCGCTCTCGCCTGCCTGCTTGCGGGGGGCGCTCTGCTGGCCGGCTGCGGCGGCGGATCGGGCTCCACGACGTCGTCGGGCCCGGGCACGGCGGAGAGCCGCCCGGCGCCGCCGAAGAGCGACTTCCCCAGCGCCAGGGGCAAGACCCTCGCCGACGTGCTCAACTCGGCCGACGGTCCCTCCGACCTGGTCGTCTCCCCGGCCGCGATGGTCTTCTACAAGGGCGAGAACCGCTATCCGTTCGGCGTCTTCAATCGCGACCGCACCCAGGTCCCGGACGCGCAGGTCGCCCTCTACTTCGCCAAGGTCCCCCCAGCGCCCAAAGGCGGCGCAGCGAAGCGCGCCCCGAAGCAGGGCGCGGGGCAGCCGACAGTGGCCAAAGCCCTCGACCAGCCCGCGGTCGGCCCGTTCCCGGCGGCGATCGAGAGCCTCGACGACCCAGCCCGCGTTCCGTGCCAAGACGACGACCGACGATCCCGACGCCGCCACCGTCGTCTACAGCACCAACATCGACTTCCCCAGCAACGGCGAGTGGCGGATCGTCGGCGCTGATCAAGCAGGGGCGACAAGACTGACGGCGACGCTGTTGCCGAGCGCCGTCGTCGGCGAGTTCACCAAGGTCCCGCGGGTCGGCCAGAAGGCGCCGCTGATCCACACGCCGACCGCTGCGAGCGTCGGCGGCGACCTCTCCAAGGTCACGACGCGCATCCCGCCGGACACCCAGAACAAGGTCGATTACGCCGATGTGCTGGGCAAGGAGCCGATTGTCCTCTTGTTTGCGACCCCCCAGTTCTGCCAGAGTCGGGTCTGCGGCCCGGTCGTCGACGTGGCCGAGCAGGTCAAACAGCTCTACGGCGACAAGGCGGCGTTCATCCACATGGAGATCTACAACGACAACGATCCGAGCAAGGGCGTGCGCCCGCAGGTGCGGGCGTTCCACCTGCCGAGCGAGCCGTGGCTGTTCGCGATCGACCGCCAGGGCAGGATCCACTCCGTGATCGAGGGAGCCTTCGGCGTCGACCAGCTGACCCAGGCGGTGAAGGGAGTGACGGGAGGATGAGCGAGAAGAACGAGCGCCCGAACCGGAGCTGCTGGCCTCCTTCGCCGCGGAGGCGCGCCGCCGCTGCGACGTGATCTCGGCCGGCCTGGCGACCGAGACCAGCGACTTCGAGACCCTGCGCGCCGAGGCCCACGCGCTGAAGGGCACGGCGGGCGCCGTCGGCCTCCAGCGCCTCGCCGAGCTGGCCGGCCTGATGGAGTCCGACCTGGCCGAGGCCAAGAAGTCCGGCATCCTGCGCGCCGGCCGCGCCCACCAGATCGCCGACGCCGCCAAGGCCCTGGCGGAAGGCGCCGTGGCGGCCGCCGAGGGCAACGACGAGCCCCCCGACGTCGGCCGCTCCCTCGCCCAGCTCTTCAGCGTCTGAGGCCACTAAACGGCGATCTCGGCGGACGTGCCGCGGTGCAGAGGACGGCGTCGATGAGCGCAGCGTATCGCCGCCCGAGCGATAATCGAACCCACGGGGCGGTAGCTCAGTTGGTCAGAGCAGCGGACTCATAATCCGTCGGTCGAAGGTTCGAGTCCTTCCCGCCCCATAGAAGGCCCTTCGGGGCACCGCGGGCCATCTGCTCGCTCACGCAACTTCTTCTTGGACCGCTCGCCCTGGTTCCTTGCGCTCGCTCCTCTCGGTAGGGTCAATCCCGGTCTTATCGTGAGCCGGCTCGGCCTCCCCTCATTTGATCGTCTCTCGGCACTGCCCGCCGAGTTGAACGAGGCGCTGCTGCTGATTCCTCAGATCGCAAGGAACACGGCCGCCCTGCCCAAGATCGCTCGCGCGCTGAAGCAGGTCACCGGGGACACCGATGCCCTCCCCGATATCCGTGAGGACATGGCGCGCGTCGTCGAGACGACGACTGTCCTGGGCGCGATGGACGGCAGGCTGGCGGCCATCGAGGAGGCGATGCCGGTGCTGGTCGCGGTTCAGCGCCATCTGGATAAATTGCCCGAGACGATGGAATTGCTCGACGACGGCCTGGGCCGTCTCAGCGGGCTGATGGAGCAGCTACTGGCGGCGCTCGGTGCGCTCAACCAGAGCATCGACACCCTTCAGGGGGCGATGGAGCCGATGAGCCGCCTTGCCAGCCGAGTACCCGGCCAGAAGAAGAGCGGGCCGGCGGGGGAGTAACCGGGGAGGTCAAGACCGAGACATGACGTTGGCGTAGCTCAACCTGCTTACGATCGGTCTTGACAGCGGCGGCGCGAGACAAGACACTCGGCGTGTCGTCCCCCACCGACTCGGAGGGAGTTATCGATGAAGACCTGGGACCTGAGGGCCGTAGAGGCGGAGGCGCATGAGCCGCAGATCCTCTCCAGCGGGGACGAGGGCCGCGTGATCGTGCTGCAGCTCCCGGCCGGCGAGGAGCTGCAGGAGCACGAGGTTCACGAGCGGGCCTGGATCGTCGTGATCGACGGTGAGGTGGAGGTTGGCGCTGCCGGTGGCGAGAGCGTTTCCGCCGGGCGCGGCCACCTGTTCGAGTTCGCCCCTCATGAACGCCACCGGGTCGCCGCCCGCACGGATGCCCGGCTCCTGCTCCTGCTCACCCCGTGGCCGGGTGACGGCCACCCGGGTGCGATGACGCTCGAGCAGAAGGCCGAGGTGCGCGAGCGCGCCGCCGAGCACGCGCAGCGGTGACTCGCGGTCGGCATCATTGAGGGATGAGCCTCGTGGACCGCCCGGGTGGCGCCTGATGGCGAACGTCCTCTTCCTGGGGTCGGACGACCCCGGCCTCGCGCAGCTGAGCCGGGAGGCGTTCGAGCACGCCGCCGAGGGACGCCACCAGGCCGACTCGGCCGGGGTCCCGACGCGAGAGCAGGCGGACTGGGCGGACGTGGTGGTGACGGTGGGTCCCCGTGGCGGGAACGCCGCTGTCGACGGCAGGAGGTACGTCCACTGGGACATCCGCGATCCGGCGACGCCTCCAGTCGCGGAGGCGGGCGAGGGGATGGTTGCCAGGGCGGAGCAGCTCGTCGCCGAGCTCGACGCCGCCGGGGACCCGGACCTGGCCGCGTTCGAGGCCCTCGTCGCCGACGCCATCGACCGGCTGCCGGACGAGTTCCAGAAGGTGCTGGAGAGCGTCGCGGTGATCGTCTCCGACCTGGGCGCCGACGCTCGCGCCTACGGCCAGTACTTCGGGGACGGGGTGGCGCGGGGCCGGTACGAGGACCGGATCGTCATCTACCGCGACACGCTGGAGCGCGACTTCGGCCACGACCGCCGGCTGCTCGCAGAACAGGTCGAGCACACCCTGCGCCACGAGCTGGCGCATCACCTCGGTTGGAACGAGCGGGGGGTCGGCGGCCTCGGCCTTTGAGCCCGCCCGGCTAGGTTGCGACCGGGCTGGATGCGGGGGCCGGCGCGGTCGCTGCCTCCTCGGCGAGGTCGTCGGCGAGGGCCTCGACGACGCGCGGGTCGAACTGGGAACGGGCGCAGCGGCGCAGCTCGGCGAGGGCGGCCTCGGCCGTTTCGGTTTCGCGATGGGGCCGTGGCGACGTCATGGCCGCGAAGGCGACGGAGACGGCAATGATGCGCGCTCCGAGTGGGATCGCCTCTCCGGCGAGCCCGTCGGGGTAGCCGCTGCCGTCGAAGTGCTCGTAGCTGGACCGCACCAGGCGCGCGACGGGCGCGAGCCCCGGTGCGGCGGCGACGATGCGCTCGCCGGCCAGCGGGTGGGTCCGGATCACCTCGCTCTCGCGTTCGGTGAGCGAGGTGCGTTTCTCCAGGACGGCCTCCGGCACGGCGAGCATGCCGACGTCCTGCAGCTCGGCGGCGAGCATGATGTCGTCGAGCTGCTCCCGGTCGACCCCGAGGCGCCGCCCCAGCGCGATCGCGCGATAGGCGACGACGCGAACCCGATCGCGCAGCTGCGGGCGGCGGGTGCTGAGAGCGGCCATCAGGACGGCGTGCGCCTGCCGCCTGGCCGATCTGTGCTGGCCCTGTTGGTGGGCGGCGAGTCGCTGGCTTGCGATCTGGAAGGCCAGTTCGGCGTCCGTCGCCTCGTCGGGAAGCGTGACCTCGCCGTAGGACCTGCCGATCAGCGGCCCCTCGCTCGCCCTCGCCCAGGGACGCCGTGGCGACGATCAGGATCTCGCCGAGTTGCTGCCCGCCCGCCGGCACGAGCACGGCGAACCGGTTGGCGTCGATGCTATAGGCGGTCCCTTCCAAGGGCGCCACCGCGTGCATCAGCCGCTGTGCGACGCGATGAAGCAGCCTGTCGCTGACCGCGTAGCCGAAGCGGTCGGTGTAGTTCTGGAGCCCGTCGAGCTCGAGCAGAACCAGGACGTGCCGGGGGCCGGGAGCCTCCAGCGCCGCCTCAAGGTCGGCCTCCAGCTTGAGGCGATTCTGCAACCCGGTGGCCCGATCGCTGAGGGCGTTCTGGCGCTGGCGCGCGAGCGCCCCCGATTGCTCGCGACTGGTCTCGATCATCCAGGCGACCACGCTTGCGATCAGGGCGAGGCTGAGCCAGAAGACGATGTCGTTGACCCGCTGCTGGACGTGGTTGTAGACGAGCAGCGCGATGGCGATCGAGGCGAACAGGGCCGGGCCCGCCACCGACCGCCAGCGCCGGAGCCCAACCGCGTTCAGCCAGGTGCGCGGCGTCCACCTGGCGACGTTCATGTCCGCTTGCGTCCGGGTGTCCACGATGCGGTCATCGGCGGATTTGGTGTGGTGTGTGAGGGGGGCGGACGATTGGTCGAAGAACCCTTTTCAAAAGCGCTTTACCCAGCACGCCCGCGTCAACGTGGTGCCCAGCGTCTGGCCGTTCGCGAAGAGGTAGGTGCCCCGGGCGAAGGTGAACACCGCCCCGGGGAACCCCTGCGGGACCGGGCAGTTGGCGCTGAGGAAGCTGTGCAGCCCGCCCTCGAAGCGGTAGCGGCGGTGGATCGTCAGCTGGAGGTCGGTCACGTAGCCCCAGTTCGCCGCGATCGGGGGCAGCTTTGCCGAGAGGATCGTCCCGAAGGTGCCGGTGCGCGGGTGGTCGATGGTGAAGGGCAGCACGAACGTCGTCGGCACGGGGTCTGCGCCGTAGATGTGGGCGAGGATGACGGGCTTCCCGTGCAGCCTCCCGTTGAAGGCAAGCAGCCTTCCCTGTGCGGGGAACGGCGATATCTGCGGGAGGACGACCCTCGCCGAGAGGCTGCCGCGGCCCACCAGGGCGGGTCCGCAACGGGCGAGGGCCTGGTCGCTGGTCGTCGACTGGATCAGCCCGGCCGGGCAGACCGGCAATCCGGCGCTCGACAGCTTGCCGTGGCGGTTGATCGCGATGGTGATCTGGCGGAGCGGCGGGGGGCTGGCGCCGTCGGAGGTCCGGACGGTCGCCTTGACCTGCACCGCAACCGGCGCCAGCGCGACGCGCGGCAGCGCCCGCGGCGTGATCCGCCCGTTCAGCGAGACGAGCAGGTTGCCGTTCTGCGCCAGCTCGCCCTGTGCGACGCCGGCGCCCAGCAGGGCAAGGATGCAGATCGCAAGCGGGGTGAGGATGGTTCGCCGCATCAAGGCCATGGTGGCACAGCGATGTTGAGGTTCCGTAGTTCTCCGCCGCGGCGTGAGGATTCCCCCCGATGCCCGCAGGGTGCGCTCGCTCTAGCGTCGGCCGGGTGAACGAAACCGCCGCGACGGACTCCGCGCCCATGACCTCTCCCGCCGACCGCGTTGCCGGGATCAAACGCGTCCTGGTCGGGTTCGACGGCAGCGCAGGCGGTCGCGACGCCCTCGCGCTGGCGCGCGTTCTGGCGGCGCCGGTCGGCGCCGAGATCCTGGTGGTCGCCGTCATTCCCTACGGGCCATTCCCGGTCGGGTTCGTCCCGCTCCAGGACGAGGCGGCCCGCGACGCCGAGCCGCTGCTGGAGGAGGCGCGGGAGTCGCTGACCGGGCTCCAGGTCGAGACTCAGGCCTTCGGCGGCGGCTCGCCCGCCTGGGTGATGAGCGACTACGCCGAGCGGGGGGAGGTCGACCTGATCGTCGTCGGCTCGCCCCATCGCGGCACCCTTGGCCGGGTCTTCATCGGCAGCGTCGCCACCTCGCTTCTGCACGGCGCCGCCTGCCCGGTGGCCGTCGCCCCCCGCGGCTACGCGAAGGAGCCGCACGACCTGCCAGTGCGGCTGTTCGCGGTCGCCTACGACGGCACGGCAGAGTCGAAGGTGGCGCTGCACCGCGCCGAGGCGCTCGCGCTGGCGACCGGCGCCTCGTTGCGCCTGCTGACCGTCGTGCGCCCGCCGCAGGCGGCGATCTTCCCCGGCACCACGGGCTACGCGCCGGCCGTCCCCCCGGAGCCCGAGAAGGTGCTCACGGAGGGCATCGAGTCGGTAAGCCCGAAGGTCCACGTCGAGGGCCAGCGACTCGACGGCCCACCCGCTTCCACTCTTGCCGCCGCCTGCGAGGACGACGTCGACCTGCTTGTCGTCGGCTCGCGCGGCTACGGCCCGACGATGCGCGTCCTGCTCGGCTCGGTTTCGGCGGAGCTGGCCCGCACCGCCCCCTGTCCCGTGCTGGTCACCCCGCGAGGCTGAGTAGGGCACACTCGGGTCGTGCCTTGTCCATGAGTTAACGGAGCCGGCGCACTTGCTTTCGTAGAATCGGCCGCCGGTCGACGGAAGGAAGCGATTCATGGAGCGGTGGACGCGTGCTGTCATCGCCAACCGCAAGAAGGTCCTCGTCGCCTGGCTCGTTCTCTTCGCGCTGGGCGGCTATGGCGCGTCGCATCTCGGCGACCTGCTGACCAACCGCTTCAGCGTGCCCGGCTCCGACGCCGAGCGCGGCCTCAACCTGCTCAAGGCCCGCTTCAACGAGCGCGGCGACGGCGCCTTCACGCTGGTCTTCCAGACCGCCCGCCCGGTCGCCGGCACGCCAGCCTTCCGCGCCGAGGCCGCCAGGGCGACCGCCCATGCCTCCTCGGTCGTCGCCGGCGCCCGGCCCGGCCCCGTGCTCTACGCCTCCCCACACCTCGCCTACGTTCAGATCAACACCCCGCTGCAGAACCAGGAGGCGGCCAAGAAGACCTCGGCGATCCGCACCGCCACACCGGTGCTGCCCGGCGTCACCACCTACCTGTCCGGCTTCCCGGCGATCAACCACGACACGCAGAAGATCTACAACGAGGACCTCACCAAGGGGGAGTCGATCGCGATCCCGATCGCCCTGATCGTGATGGCCTTCATGTTCGGGACGCTGGCCGGGATCGCCGTCCCGCTCGCCTTCGCCGCGGTGACCATCCCCTCGACGCTCGGCGCGGTCTGGGTCGTCGCCCACTTCATGGACATGGCGATCTACGTGACCAACATCGTCACGCTGATCGGGCTGGCGATCGCGATCGACTACTCGATGCTGGTCGTCTTCCGCTACCGCGAGGAGCTGGAGAAGCACGACTCCGCCCACGAGGCGCTGGTCGACACGATGAAGACGGCCGGCCGGGCGACGCTCTTCTCCGGCGCGGTCGTCGCCGTAGGCCTTGCCCTGCTCGTCTTCATGCCGCTGCCCTTCATGCAGTCGATGGGCGTTGGCGGGCTGCTCGTGCCGCTCTTCTCGATCGCCGCCTCGGCGACCTTCCTGCCCGCGCTGCTCGGGGTGATGGGAACGAAGGTGAACAAATTCCGCGTCATCCCACGCCGCATCCTCGAACACCGCGCCTCAGGTAACCAGGGCGCCTGGAGCAAGCTCGCCCACTCGATCATGCGTCGCCCGATCCCCTATCTCGTCGTCGCCGGGGGGCTGATGATCGGCTTGGCGCTGCCGGCTCTCGGGCTCCATCTGACCAGCGGCGACAACCGCGGCATCCCGCTGACCAAGGAGTCGACCCGCGGTTTCGCCCTGCTGCGCTCGACCCTCGGCCCGGGCGCACTGGCGCCGAACCAGGTCGTGATCGACACCGGCAGCCCGAACGGGGCGTACGCGCCCCAGGTGATCGCCGCCGAGAACCGGCTGGTCGCCGAGCTGCGACGCGACCCCGAGGTGAAACCGGCGACGATCCTCTCGCCGTCGCTGCTGCCGCCCGGCCCGCGCGGTCGAGCACTCGCCGAACGCAACAGCCTGGTCGACAAGACGGGCCAGGTCGCGCAGATCCGCGTCGCCGGCCAGGGGGACTCGGGGACCACGTCCGCCCAGGACCTGGTTCACCGAATCCGCGACACCTACATCCCCGACGCCCGCTTCGGCAGCGCCGACGTCATCCTCACCGGCGCCCCAGCCTTCGGCGTCGACTTCGTCCACACCGCCTACGGGGCGTTCCCGTGGCTGGTCGTCGCGGTCCTGATCCTCTCCTACCTGCTGCTCCTGCGCGCCTTCCGCTCGGTCGTCCTGCCGCTCAAGGCGGTCATCCTCAACCTGCTCTCGGTCAGCGCCACCTACGGGGTGCTTGTCCTCATCTTCGAGCACAGCGGGCACAAGCTGCTCGGCCTGGACGGCACGCCGCAGATCGAGGCCTGGATCCCGATCTTCCTCTTCGCGATGCTGTTCGGCCTCTCGATGGACTACGAGGTCTTCCTGCTCTCCCGCATCCGCGAGGAGTGGGACAAACGGCACAACAACGAGGAGGCGGTCGCCTACGGCCTCGAGCACACCGGGCGGATCATCACCGCCGCCGCGCTGATCATGATCGCCGCCTTCTCCGGCTTCACCGCCGGCTCCTTCGTCGGCCTGCAGGAGTTCGGGATCGGCCTCTCGGCGGCGATCCTGCTCGACGCGACGATCGTCCGCGCCATCCTCGTGCCGGCGCTGATGAAGCTGCTGGGCGACTGGAACTGGTACCTGCCAAAGCGGGTGGAGCGGATCATCGACCGGACCCGGACTCACCCTGCCGGTGCCGAGCCCGGTCACTGATTGCTTCGCGGGTGGCGGCGAACGCCTCGTCTTCACCGCCGCGACACCCTCGCTCGGCTTGCCGCCGACGATGTCGCGGAAGGCGTTCTTGAAGCGCTCCGTGCGCCGGTCGGGAGGAAACCGCCCTTCCGCCTTCGCCTGCTTCTTCGGGTCGCCGCTCGCCGTAGCGGCGGCGCGCCCAGGGTGAGTTCGGCTTGCCGATCCGGCACGCCCCGTAGATCGCGATCGGGCAAGACGAAGAAGCCGATCGCCCCGTGCATCAGCCGCTGCTTGAGGAAGCAGATCGGCGACGAGCGCGAACACGACGAGCGCGCCGAGGACGCTGCCGATCACCTGGCCGGCGAGCCGGTATCGAAGCTGAACGGGCTGAAGCCGAGCAGGACCAGCATCATCGCCGCCGCGGCGATCACGGTCGCGTCGATCGAGCTGCGCCCCTCCTCCGCCCAGTAGACGTCCTCGAGGTGCACCCAGAGCGCGAACTCGTCGATCGTCAGGCCGGCGCCGACCCCGAAGGCGAAGGCGCAGATCTCGGCGTACGGGCTGTGGCCGAGCGCGGCGAAGCCGAGCGTGCCGGCGACCATCATCGTGACGATCCCGAAGACGAGGTGGTGGAGGTGGACGCCGCTGTCGCTGACCACGCTGCCCGGCCACCACGGCACCTTGGGGCTGCGCATCAGCCGGGTGCTCGTGCGGATGAAGGCGAACGAGAGGATGAAGCCGACGAACACCAGGAAGAGGCCCTGCTCGTCGTGCTCGACGAGGTTGCTCCAGAAGTCGAGAAGATCGAGGCGGTGCTCATGCGCGAGCCGGTTCCGAGTGTAGCCGCGGGGCCGCGCCGTCCTTCTCGGCGATCAGGTCGATCGTGAGGAGGACGGCGGCGACCGCGTAGAACGGGGTGAGCACCACGTTGGAGGCGGTGTCCGCCAGCCACTCGGCGAGCAGCGAGCTGCCGAGCAGTGCGTGCGCCAGCGCGGTCATCGCGTTGGTCACCGAGTCGCCGACGACCTCGAGCGGTACGAGCACCGCCAGGACCAGCCAGAACCGGCCGCGGACGAGCTGCACGCTGCGGCTGAACGCGGCGCGCACCCCGTGCCGCTCGATCTCCACGATCGGGGCCGCCAGGCCGAGCCAGACGAAGGCGAGCACCCCCGGCACGACCAGCAGGACGAGGCCGACGGCGACGATCAAGCCGTAGATCAGGTCGACGGCGATCAGCCGCCCGTAGTTGACCATGCCGGCGATCTCGCGCAGGGACGGGGGTGCGCCGTCGTGCGGGTGGGTCAGCGCGATCGCGACGGCGCCCGTGTAGAAGACCTCGCCGACCAGCCCGGTTCCGGTGAGGGCCAGCAGCGCCGTGGCCGCGGCGATCAGCTTCAGCCCGTTGGAGAAGTCGAGCGAGCCGATCTCGACGTGGACGGTGATCGCGTGGATCAGCCCGACCGGCACGAAGACGACCACCGCGAGCAGAAGAAGCGACGGCGCCCACTTGGCATATGTCCGCAGGACCCGTCCATATGTCGAGACGACCCGCTTCACGCGGCGACCCTACCGCCGCGCTGTTCCTTATCCCCACTATTCGGGGATAAGGAACAGCGGAAGCCGGGATGCGTCGCAGCGCAGTTCCTTCGCCCCATTCGTTGGGGCAAAGGACCAGCGCAAGCTTGGTGGCGGGGGCTAGCGCTTCGAGAGCCAGGCGAAGCCGGCGGCCATCGCCAGGTTGGCGACGCCGGCGAGGCGCAGGCCGAGCTTGGCGCCCGGGCGGCTGACCGCCGGCGACTCCGACCAGAGCGCGTCGGTGGCGATCTCGGTGCCGCGCAGCCAGGCGAGCGCCCACCAGTCGCGCGGGTCGCCGCGCTTCGCGGCGATCGCGTGGGCGGCGGCGAAGGTCAGCCAGATCGGCCCGCAGCGGCGGAAGAGGTGGGTCGCGTCGGGCGAGGGCTCGTCGTGGCCGAGCACCCGCAGCGTCGCCTCCGGGGCGGCGATCGCCGCGCTGCCGAGCACCAGATCGAAGGCGATCATGTTGCGGTTGGTGAGGCGCAGCGCCTGTTCGAGGGTCATCGCGGGCACATCCAACCAGATCGGCCCCGGGCGCGGCGCCGTTCTCGCTCCCGGCGTGTTTCTGGAAGGGAAAGTGCACGGCCCGGCGAATTGGACCGCCGTGACCAAGACTGCGACCAAGACCCGCCCCAGCTCAAGAGCCTTTCCGAGTACATCCAGGAGCGCTTCGACGAGTTCTCGCGCTCCCAGAAAGACGTCGCCCGCTACATCGTCGACCATCTCGACGAGGCGGCCTTCCTCACCGCCGAGGAGCTGGCCCGGAGAGCGAGCACCTCGTCATCGACGGTGGTGCGCTTCTCCCAGGCCCTCGGCTTCGAGGGCTACCCCGAGCTCCAGCAGGCCGCGATCGAGGAGTACCGCACCACGATCGCCGGCGCAACGGCGCGCGCCAGCGCGGCGCGCTCTTCTCCTTCGACCACTCCGAGCTCGAGGGCTCGCTCAGCGCCGACTACGCCAACCTCGAGGAAACCGCGCGCAACCTGACGCGCGAGCAGGTCGACGGGGCGGTCGCCGCGCTGGCCGAACGCGCAGCGCGTCGTCATCGTCGGCGTCGACCAGATGGCCTTCTTCGCCAGCTACCTGCGCCACACCCTCAGCCTGCTCGACATCCGCGCCGAGATCGTCGCCAGCACCGGCGGCGAGTCGCTGCAGCGGCTGGGCCGGATCGACGAGGAGACGCTGGTCATCGTCCTCTCCTCCGGGCGCGCCCACCCGCTGCTGCTGCGGGCGATGAAGCTGGCGCTGCACCGCCGCGCCCGCACCCTGGCGATCTCCGACGCCTCGATGTCGGAGGTCGGGGAGCACGCCGAGCTGACTCTCTACTTCTCCTCCAACAGCCCCTCCTTCGCGCGCTCGAACACGGCGCTGATGGCGCTCGTCCAGGCCCTGGCCCACGGTCTGTACGCGCGCGACGAAGCCGCGCACAAAGACCGCATCCGCGCCTACAAACTGAAGTAGGACGCGGACGCTCGGCCGCGGGTCCTGTCACGGGGAGGAGCTCGGACGGTGCCGCTACGCGGCGCCTCGCCGTGCCACCCGCGGAGTAGCGGCGCGGGCCCCGTAATATTGGGCTCCGTGAGCGAGCGAGCGACTTTCCGGCTGAAGACCGGCCTGGCCGAGATGCTGAAGGGCGGGGTGATCATGGACGTGGTCACGCCCGAGCAGGCGCGGATCGCCGAGGAGGCCGGGGCCTGCGCGGTGATGGCGCTGGAGCGGGTCCCGGCCGACATCCGCCGCGACGGCGGCGTCGCCCGGATGTCGGACCCGGCGATGATCAAGGGGATCCAGGAGGCGGTGACGCATCCCGGTGATGGCGAAGGCGCGGATCGGCCACTTCGCCGAGGCCCAGGTCCTGCAGGCGCTGGAGGTCGACTACATCGACGAGTCCGAGGTGCTGACCCCGGCCGACGAGCGCAACCACATCGACAAGCTCGCCTTCGAGGTGCCCTTCGTCTGCGGCGCGACCAACCTCGGCGAGGCGCTGCGGCGGATCGGCGAGGGGGCGGCGATGATCCGCTCCAAGGGCGAGGCCGGCACCGGCAACGTGGTCGAGGCGGTCCGCCACATGCGCGAGATCACCTCCGGGATCAAGCGGCTCGCCCAGCTGGGGCCGGAGGAGCTCTCCGGCGCCGCCAAGGAGCACCAGGCGCCGCTCGAGGTCGTCCGCGAGGTCGCCGAGGCCGGCCGCCTGCCGGTGCCGCTCTTCTGCGCCGGCGGCATCGCCACCCCGGCCGACGCGGCGCTGATGATGCAGCTCGGCGCCGAGGGCAACTTCGTCGGCTCGGGGATCTTCAAGAGCGCCGACCCCGAGCGCCGCGCCCGGGCGATCGTCGAGGCGACCACGCACTTCAACGACCCCGAGCGGGTCGCGGCCGCCTCGATCGGCCTCGGCGAGGCGATGCCGGGCCTGGAGATCGCCGAGCTGGCCGCCGCGGACGCGCTGCTGCAGGACCGCGGTGCCTGAGCTGCGCGTCGGCGTCCTAGCGATCCAGGGCGACTTCGAGGCACACGTGCGGATGCTGCGCGGGCTCGGCGCCGACGTCGCGCGAGGTCCGAGCGCCGGCCGATCTGGAGGGGCTCGACGGGCTGGTCATTCCCGGCGGCGAGAGCACGACGATCGTCAAGGGGATCGAGTCGGCCGGGCTGGAGCCGGCGATTCGCGCCCACCACGAGGCCGGGCGGCCGATCCTCGGCACCTGCGCCGGGATGATCGTCTGCGACGACGAGCACCTCGGCTTGATCGACGCGACCGCGCGCCGCAACGCCTTCGGCCGCCAGCTGCAGAGCTTCGAGGCCGACCTCGAGGTCGAGGGGATCGGCGACGAGCCGCTGCGCGCGGTCTTCATCCGCGCCCCCTGGGTCGAGCGCCACGGGCCCGGGGTCGAGGTGCTCGCCTCCTACGACGGCCACCCGGTGGCGATCCGCGAGGGCACGCGTGCTCGCCTGCGCCTTCCACCCGGAGCTGACCGACGACCCGCGGCTCCACGCGCTCTTCATGGCGATGACGACCGACGCCCGTGAGCGGCGCGCGGCGAGGAGGCGAGGAGATGAGAGACCCGCGAGCCGAGAGCCTGGCGAAGATCCTGGTCGGCTACTCGACCGAGGTGAAGGAGGGGGAGGTCGTCTCGATCGACGGCGAGAGCGCCGCCGCGCCGCTGCTGCTGGCGGTCTACGAGGAGGTGCTGAAGGCCGGCGCCAACCCGATCCTGAACGTCGCCCTCGAGGGCCAGTCGGCGGCCTACTTCAAGCACGCCACCGACGCCCAGCTCGAATGGATCTCACCGTTCGCCGAGTGGATGGTCGACAACGCCGACGTGCGGATCGCGGTCGGCGCCAGCACCAACACCCGCGAGCTCTCCGGCGGTGCCGCCGGAGCGCCAGACCCTGCGCCAGACGGCCACCGGCGACCTGATGGCGCGGGCGATGAAGCGCAGCGCCGAGGGCGACTTCCGCTGGTGCTACACGCTGTTCCCGACCAGCGCCTACGCCTCGGAGGCGGAGATGAGCCTCGCCGACTACGAGGACTTCTACTACGGCGCCTGCCTCGCCGACGACGCCGACCCGCTGACCGCCTGGGAGCGCGCCTCGGCCGAGACCAAGCGGCTGGCCGAGTGGATCGAGGGCCACGAGGAGGTGCGGGTGATCGCGCCCGGGGACCGACATCAGGCTCGGCATCGCCGGCCGCAAGTTCATCCCCTGCGACGGCCGCCACAACATGCCCGACGGCGAGTTCTTCACCGGCCCGGTCGAGGACTCGGTCGAGGGCGAGGTGACCTTCCACCTGCCGGCGGTGATCGGCGGGCGCGAGGTCTCCGGCGTGCGCCTGCGCTTCGAGGCCGGGCAAGGTCGTCGACGCCGAGCGCCGAGCGCGGCGAGGAGTTCCTGATCAAGCTGCTCGACACCGACGAGGGCGCCCGCCGCCTCGGCGAGCTCGGGATCGGCACCAACTACGGGATCGACCGCGGCACCCGCGAGGTCCTGCTCGACGAGAAGATCGGCGGCACCGTCCACATGGCGGTCGGCACGCAGCTACCCCGAGTCGGGCGGCGAGAACGAGTCCGCCGTCCACACCGACCTCGTCTGCGACCTGCGCCTCGGCGGCAAGCTCGAAGTCGACGGCGAGGACATCCAGGAAGACGGCAAAGTTCGTCGTCTGAGACCTACTGGTTCGGGATCGGCGAGCCGGCGAGCAGGAAGAACCAGATCGGTGAGGGCGAGCGCCGGCGAGCAGCACCGAGCCCATCAGCACCGCCTCGACCACGGTGGTCGGTGCCGGGGCGTCGGAGGTGTCGCGCATGCTCTTCAGCCAGGTCGGGCGCATCGGGGCGAGCCGGTTGGTGCCGGTGATCCGGACGTAGAGGTCGTTGAGGCCGCCGATCAGCCAGGCGACGACGAGGACCGAGACGATGATCCCGACCGCGACGACCACGTAGGGGCCGCCGCTCGGGAACTGGGTGTGGGAGACCTTCGAGCCGATGTAGACCCAGCTCAGCGGGATCACCGTCCACAGCGAGAACGCGGCGAGCAGCATCGCGACGAAGACGACGCTCGCGGCCAGCCCTGTGGCCGGGCTGTGGCGTGTGCGATTCGGCTGCCATCCCTGCTTCATAGAATGACAGGCATGTCCGGTCACTCGAAGTGGTCGTCGATCAAACACAAGAAGGGCGCCGCCGACGCCAAACGCGGCAAGCTGTTCACCAAGCTGGCGCGGGCGATCACCGTCGCGGCGCGCGACGGCGGCGGCGACCCCGACGGCAACCCGACGCTGGCGACCGCGATCCAGAAGGCGCGCGACGCCTCGATGCCCAAGGACAACATCCAGCGGGCGATCGACCGCGGCACCGGCGCCGGCGCCGAGGCCGAGCGCGATCGAGCGGGTCGTCTTCGAGGGCTACGGGCCGGGCGGCGCCGCGATCCTGGTCGAGGCGCTGACCGACAACCGCAACCGCACCAGCGCCGAGGTGCGCTTCGCCTTCACCAAGCACAACGGCAGCCTCGGCGAGCCCGGCTCGGTCGCCTGGATCTTCGAGAAACGCGGCGTGGTCGTCGTCGACGGCGGCCGCTACGGCGAGGACGACCTGATCGCGGCGATCGACGCCGGCGCCGAGGACGTGCGCGAGGACGGCGACCTGCTGCGGGTGCTCTGCGACCCGAGCGACCTCGACCGCGGTGCGCGAGGCGCTGGAGGCGGCCGGGGTCGAGATCGAGTCCGCCGAGGTGGCGATGGAGCCGAAGAGCACGGTCGAGGTAAGGGGACCGACGCCGAGCCGCTGCTGAGCCTGCTCGACGCGCTCGACGAGCAGGACGACGTCGACGAAGTCCACGCCAACTTCGACATCCCCGAGGAGGTGCTGCGAGCGAACTGCGCCGCGCGTAAAGGCATCCGGGCGCCGGTCCAGAATCACTTCCCATGCAGGTCGTGATGGGGATCGACCCCGGCGCCGCCAACCTCGGCTTCGGCATCGTGCGGGTCGAGGGCAACCACATGGTCGCCCTCGACGGCGGCGTGGTCGAGACGACGCCGGAGCTGCCGATGGAGCGCCGCCTCGAGCGGATCCACCGCGCGCTCTCGGAGCTGATCGCCTGGCACGAGCCGAAGGCGATGGCGATCGAGGACCTCTACTTCGGCAAGAACGTGCACTCGGCGATGGCCGTCGGCCAGGCCAGCGGCGTCGCGATGCTGGCCGCCGCGCAGCGCGGCGTTCGCCTGCTTCACCTACACGCCGCAGGCGATCAAGATGGCCGTCTGCGGCTCCGGCGCGCGCCGGCAAGGAGCAGGTCCAGCGGATGGTCGGGACCCTGCTCGGCCTGCCCGAGCCGCCGACCCCCGACCACGCCGCCGACGCGCTCGCGGTGGCGATCTGCCACGGCGGCGGCACCGGCCGCCGCCAGGCGATCGAGGTGGCCGAGCGAATCGCCGCCGAGCCGCAGCAGGAGCGGCTGGCCGGATGATCGCCGCGGTCCGCGGCGAGGTGATGGTGCGCCGTCCCGACCACGTCGTGATCGACGCCGGCGGCGTCGGCTACCGGCTGGCGGTCTCGGCCGAGACGCTGAAGGCCGTCCCGGCCACCGGGCGCGAGGCCTTCCTGCACGCCGAGCTGATCTCCCGCGACGACTCGCTCTCCCTCTACGGCTTCGCCTCCGAGGAGGAGCGCGACCTCTTCCGGCGAGCTGATCTCGGTCAGCGGGGTCGGGCCGAAGGTCGCGATCGCGACCCTCTCCGGCGGGCCGGCGCGCGAGCTGCTGCGGGCGATCGCCGCCGGCGACGCGAAACGCTTCCAGGCGGTGCCGGGGATCGGCAAACGGACCTCGGAGCGGATCATCGTCGAGCTGCGCGAGAAGGTCGCCGGAGCGCTCGAGGAGGAGGTCGCAGCCGGCGATCGTCGAGAGCGGCGACGCCCGCGCGCTCGCCCGCGACGGCCTCGTCAACCTCGGCTACGCGCCGCTGGAGGCCGAGCAGCTGCTCGACGGGATCGAGGGCGACGACGCCGAGGAGCCTGATCGCGACCGCGCTGCGCAAGGCCGGGACGAGCAGGGCCGGCATGAGCGACTCCCCGACATCGGCGCCAACCGGATCCGCACCCCCGGGATCGACGAGGAGCCGATTCCCGTCGACGCGGAGGTGCGCGTGCACGACGCCCGCGCCGACGTCCCCGACGAGGACCTCGACCGCTCGCTGCGCCCGCCGACCCTCGCCGACTTCGTCAACCAGGTGCAGGTCACCGAGCAGCTGGCGATCTTCATCGAGGCGGCGCGCGGCCGCGGCGAGCCGCTCGACCACGTCCTGCTCGCCGGCCCGCCCGGGCTCGGCAAGACCTCGCTCGCCCACATCGTCGCCGCCGAGCTGGGGGTGCCGATGGTCCAGACCGCCGGCCCGGCGCTGGAGCGCAAGGCCGACGTCGCCTCCTTCCTCACCGCGCTGGAGCCGGGCAGCGTCTTCTTCGTCGACGAGATCCACCGGCTCGGCCGCGCGGTCGAGGAGACGCTCTACCCGGCGATGGAGGACGGCGAGCTGCCGGTCGTGCTCGGCCAGGGCGCCGGCGCCCGCACCGTGACGCTGCCGCTGCCGCCCTTCACCCTGGTCGGCGCGACCACCCGCGCCGGCCTGCTGACGACGCCGCTGCGCGACCGCTTCGGCGTCTCCCACCGGCTCGAGCACTACAGCCCCGAGCACCTGGCGAGATCATCGAGCGCTCGGCCGGGATCCTCGGGGTCGAGATCGACGCCGAGGGGGCGCGGACGATCGCCGCCCGCTCGCGCGGCACCCCGCGCGTCGCCAACCGGCTGCTGAAGCGGGTCCGCGACTTCGCCCAGGTGAAGGAGCGGGGCGCGATCGACGCCGCGGTCGCCGCCGCCGCGCTGGAGATGCTCGAGGTCGACGCCGGCGGCCTCGACCGCAGCGACCGCGCCCTGCTCGACACGGTCGCGACCAAGTTCGCCGGCGGCCCGGTCGGGCTCTCGACCCTGGCGGTCGCGATCGGCGAGGAGCAGGACACGATCGAGGACGTGCTCGAGCCCTACCTGCTCCAGCAGGGCCTGCTGAAGCGCACCCCGCGGGGCCGGGTGCTCACCCAGCGGGCCTACGAGCACCTCGGCCTGCCGGCGCCCGAAGGCGCGGCGAGCCTCTTCTGAGCTCGCGCGCGCTTGTAGCCTGTCGAGGATGCCGTTCTTCATCTGCCCCAACTGCGGGCACCGGGAGGTCAGCGCGCGACCGGACCGCCGGCTTCAGCACCCGTCCCGAAGGGCTGCTCGAAATGCGGCTTCGGCTTCGTCTTCGAGCTGCTCGACGACTACTACCCGGCTCCCAACGCCGCCTTCTTCGTCTGCGACCAGCAGGCGCGGGTGATCGACGCCGGCAAGGGCAGCTTCGAGCTGACCGGCCTCACCGACGAGGACGTGATCGGCCGGCCGGTGCGCGAGGTGCTCGGCCTGCACTGGATCGACCAGGGCGACGGCGGCGAGACCGCCGACGTCAACGGCGACGGCGTCACCGACCCGATCGAGACCTCGCTGGAGTGGGGGGTGCGCTCGCTCGGCAAGCGGGTCTCGGTCAACGCCGAGGGCGACCTGCCGGCCGAGGCGGTCGCCGACGTCTTCCCCGCCTACGACGACGACGGCGGCCTGCTGCTCGTCCTCACCCCGGAGGGCTGAGCGGCGCGGATGGACAACCGGCGCGCGCCACCTCTTCGTCCTGCTCTTCGTGCTCGGGCTGATCGCCGTCTCGGCGCTGGTCATCGCCAACAAGCCGACCAAGCTCGGCCTCGACCTCAAGGGCGGGGTCGAGCTCGTCTACCAGGGCGAGCCGACCGGCCAGGTGAAGACGGTCAGCGGCAACGACATCGAACCGCTCGATCGAGATCATCCGCCAGCGGATCGACCAGCTCGGCGTCTCCGAGCCGGAAGTCTCGCGCCTCGGCACCGACCGAGATCTCGGTCAGCCTGCCCGGACGTCACCAACGCGCAGCGGGCGACCGACCAGGTCGGGACCGACCGCCCAGCTCTACTTCTACGACTGGGAGCCGAACCTGATCGGGCCCGAGCAGGTGATCGGCGGCCACCCCGGCCAGCAACCGCCGCCAGGCGCGCGTGAAGACCGCGAAGAACGCAATGGAAAGAAGCCGGCCGCAACGCCAACAGCGCCGAGAACCAGCAGCTGATCTTCGCCGGCGCCTTCCCGACCGCCTACGAGGCCGCCCAGCTCGCCTCCGAACAGAAGCCGGTCGCCAACTGCGACGAACTGCTCGGCCGCCGAAGCCGCGCTACTACCTGTTCGACCGCAAGCCGCCGCACAAGCTGATCGCCGGGCCCGAGTTCACCAGGAAGGACCTCTACATCAGCCCGACCGGCAAGAAGCGGCCCGCACGAGCGGCATCGTCGCTCGAGGTCCCGGCGGGGACGGTGCTCGTCTCCGAACAGCCGACCGACAACTCCGGCAAGATCGACGAAGACCGCCGAGCCCGGCTGGTTCGCGCTCAAGGACGACCCGGCGCTCTCGGGCACCGACATCACCAACCCGAAGCAGGAACTTCGACGAATTCAACCAGCCCAACGTCACCTTCGGCTTCACCGACAAGCGGCCGCGCAGCGCCTTCCAGGAAGTCACCCGCCAGATCGCCCAGCGCGGCCAGGCGCAGGCGATCGGCCCGGTCAGCGGCGAAGCAGGCGGCAGCGCTCTCCGGCCACTTCGCGGTCGTCCTCGACAACGAAGTCAAGACCCGGCCGATCATCAACTTCGCCGAGAACCCGGACGGGATCGACGGCCGCACCGGCGCCCAGATCTCCGGTGGCTTCAACAGCATCGAGGAGGCCCAGGACCTGGCGACGATTCCTGCAGATCGGCGCCCTGCCGATCAACCTCAAGCTGATCAGCCAGACGCAGGTCTCGGCGACGCTCGGCAGCCAGGCGCTCCACGCAGGGCATCAAGGCCGGGATCATCGGCCTCGCGCTCGTCGTCCTCTTCCTGCTCCTCTTCTACCGCTTCCTCGGCCTGATCGCGACGGTCGCCCTCGGCGCCTACGGGGTGATCTTCTTCGCCCTGATCAAACTGATCCCGATCACCCTGACCCTGCCGGGGATCGCGGGCCTGATCCTGACGATCGGCGTCGCGGCCGACTCCAACATCGTCATCTTCGAGCGAATAAAGGAGGAGGTGCGGGCGGGGCGCTCGATGTCGAGCGCGATCGCCGCCGGCTACAGACGCGGGATCGCGACGATCATCGACGCCAACGTCGTCACCCTGCTCACCGCCTTCATCCTCTTCGTGCTGGCGACCGCCGGGGTCAAGGGCTTCGCCTTCACCCTCGGCGTCGGCACGATCGTCTCGCTGCTGACCGCGGTCGTCTTCACCCAGGCGCTGCTCGGCCGCATGAGCCGCTCGCGCCTGCTGCGCTCGCCGAGCGCGCTCGGCGCCGGTCCGCCAGCGGATGCGCTGGCACTTCGACTTCATGGGCGCCAGCCGCTGGTTCTTCACGATCTCCGGGGTGCATCCTGCTGGTCGGCGCGCTCGCGCTGGCGACCAAGCAGCTCAACTTCGGGATCGACTTCGAGTCCGGCACGCGGATCAAGGTCGCCCTGGTCAAGCCGACCGACGAGGAAGGCGTGCGCGAAGCGCTCGACTCGATCGGCGTCAGCGGCGAGCGAGGTCCAGCAGGTCACCGACCCGGTCTTCGGCGACAACGTCTTCCAGATCCAGACGCAGGCAGCTGGAGCCGAGCCAGGTCAAAGACGCCGCAGCGCGCGCTCGACCGACGAGTTCGGGATCGTCAGCGAACGGCTTCGACAGCACCAGCGTCGGCCCGACCTTCGGCCAGCAGGTGGCGAACAGCGCGCTGAAGGCGCTGATCTTCTCGCTGCTGGTGATCTGCGCCTACGTCGCCTTCCGCTTCGACCCGAAGTTCGCGGTGCCGGTGCTGATCGCGCTCTTCCACGACATCCTGATCACGGCCGGCGTCTACTCGCTGACCGGGAGGGAGGTGACGAGCGGAACGGTCGCCGCCTTCCTCACCATCTTGGGTTACTCGCTCTACGACACGATCATCGTCTTCGACCGAATACGCGAGAACATGCCGCGGATGCCGCGGGCGGCGTTCTCGCAGATCGTCAACCGCTCGATGAGCGAGGTGCTGACCCGCTCGCTGGCGACCAGCTTCTCGACCCTGCTCGCGGTCGGCTCGCTGCTGGTCTTCGGCGGCGCGACGCTGCAGGACTTCGCCTTCGCGATGCTGGTCGGGATCGCCTCCGGCACCTACTCGTCGATCTTCATCGCCTCGCCGGTGCTGACCGCCTGGAAGGAACGCGAGCCGGGCTTCGTGCGCCGCCGGGTGCGGATCGCCGAGGTCGAGGGCAGGGTGCCGGCCTTCGCCGACGAGATCGAGCTGGCGAAGCTCGGCGAGCGACGACGAGAGCGACGCCGAGATCGCCGACGCGGTCGCCGCACAGCGCGAGCGCGCAGCCGCAGGCCGGCGCGGTCGCGACGGCCGAGCCGCCGGTCGAGGGCAACGGCGCCGACCCGTCGGCAACGGCGAGCCGCCCGCAGCCGACCCGGCCGAGGCCGCCGAGCGCAGGAGCGCAACGAGCAGCGCCGCGCCCGCCGCCAGCAACGCCGCAAACACGGGAGGAACCGCTGATGGCACTGCTGGTCTGGTTCACGATGGGGATCGCCCTCTGGCACTTCACGGTCTTCCTGCCCGACCACTTCTGGCAGGGGATCGTCGGCGCCTTCCTCGGCGCCGTCGATCGGCGCGATCGCTCTTCGGCGCGATCGTCGAGATCGCCAGCGGCAACGGGCTCGGCGACACCGACCTGGCGACCGCGCTGACCGCGATTCCCGGGCGTCGCGATCGGCCTCGGCGTCGTCTACGCGATCGGCATCCGCGCCGAGCAGCGACTCCGAGCTGAGCTGTTCCGCCGCATTTTCGGCGGCTCGCGGCGCGATTCCGTCCGCGGCGCGCTTCCTAGCCTGGGTGCGTGGCGGAAACCCTCAAGGCGTACGCCGCCGAGCCCTACTCCTACGCCGAGGCGCGGGCGCTCGCCGAGGCGCTCGACCTCAGCGAGCCGGTCGCGGTCACGCTGGTCCGGCGCGGCTACCGCACGCCGGAGGCGGCGCGGGCCTTCCTCGACGCCGACGAGTCGCACCCGCCGGCCGCCTTCGACTCGATGGGAGACGATCGTCGAGCAGGTGCTCGGCGGCGATCGAGGCGGGCGAAGCGGATCACCGTCCACGGCGACTTCGACGTCGACGGGGTCTGCGCGACCACGATCATGGTCGCGACGCTGCGCGAGCTGGGCGCCGAGTGCGACTGGCTGATCCCCGACCGGATCGCCGACGGCTACGGGCTCAGCGCCGCGAACGTCGAGCGGCTGGCGGAGCGCGGGACGTCGCTGCTGATCACCGTCGACTGCGGCATCACCGCGGTCGAGGAGGTGCGCCTGGCGCAGGAGCTGGGGATGGAGGTCGATCGTCACCGACCACCACCAGCCGGGCGACGAGCTGCCCGACTGCCCGATCCTGCATCCGGCGCTGAGCGGCTATCCGTTCGCCGCGCTCTGCGGGACCGCGGTCGCCTGGAAGCTGGCCTGCGCGCTGCGCGAGGCGGCCGGCGACCGAGCGGCTGACCGAGCACGACCTCGACCTCGTCGCGCTGGCGACGGTCGCCGACGTGGTGCCGCTGGTCGGCGAGAACCGGTCGCTGGTCAAGCGGGGCCTGGCGGAGATGCGGCGGGCGCGGCGGCCCGGGATGCGGGCGCTGATCGCGGCGGCGAACTGCGAGCCGACCCGGCTCGACGAGGGCGATCTGGCGTTCCGGCTTGGCGCCGCGGATCAATGCCGCCGGGCGCCTCTACCGCGCCGACGCCGGGGTCGAGCTGTTCCTGACCGAGGACGAGGCGCGCGCCGAGGAGATCGCCGCCGAGCTGAGCCGGGCCAACGGCGAGCGGCGGGCGACCGAGCGGGAGGTCGACACCGCCGCCGAGGCGGCGCGGCGGGAGCTGCCCGAGCGAGCTGCGCGAGGCGTCCGGCGCTGGTGCTGGCCGGCGAGGGCTGGCACCCGGCGTGATCGGGATCGTCGCCTCGCGGCTGGTCGAGCGCCACCACCGGCCCGTGGTCGTCGTCTCGCTCGACGGGGAGGGGGGAGGGCGCGGCTCGGGGCGCAGCATCCCCGGCTTCGACCTGCTGGCGGCGCTCGAGGCCTGCGCCGAGCACCTGGTCCGCTTCGGCGGCCACCGCGCCGCCGCCGGGCTGGAGCTGCGGGCCGAGAACCTCGATGCCTTCCGCGAGGCGTTCGCCGCACACGCCACCGCGCGTCCTCGGCCCCGAGGACCTGCGGCGGACCGAGCGGATCGACGCGATGGTCGGCGGGCGTCGGCCTCGGCCTCGAGCTGGCCGAGGAGCTGGGGCGGCTGGCGCCGTTCGGGATGGGCAACCCCGGGGTGCGGCTGCTGGTCCCCTCGGCGCGGGTCCGCGACGTGCGGACGATGGGGGAGGGCAAGCACGCCCGCTTCAGCCTCCACAGCGGCTCCCACCGGGCGCTCGGGGTCGCCTTCGGCCGCTCCAAGCTCGGGGTCGGCGAGGACGACCCGGTCGACGCCGCGGTGCGGCTCGAGGTCAACCACTGGAACGGCTCGGTCGAGCCGCGCGTCGTGCTGCGCGAGCTCTACCCGCTCGACGCGGAGCGAGACGGGCCGCACCCGGATGCCGCCGAGGAAGCCGACGGCGGAGTGGTGGCAGCGCTTCGAGGCCGAGCTGGCCGCGCGACCCCGGCGCTGGCCGCCGACGGGCCGAGATGTCGACGCGGAGTCGCACGTTGCGGCCCATCGGCGGGCGGAGCGGCGAGCGGGTCGGTGCGGCGGCTGCCGACTCGCCCGCCGCGGTCGTCGCCGAGCTGCTCTCCAGCGGCGAGAGCGTCCTCGCCCTGGTCGCCGACGCGACGCGCTGCGCCGCGCCTGGCGAGCGACGGCGCTCGCCCTGGCCGACTACGCGGCGCTGGAGCGCGGAGCCGGAGCTCGCCGCCGGCTTCGAGCACGTCGTCCTCGTCGACCCGCCGGCCTTCGCCGCAGCCTGCGAGCGGCCTCGCGTCCGCGTCGCGCGCCGAGGAGGGCGGCTACCTGCACCCGGTCTGGGGCGAGGCCGAGCATGGCGTTTCGCGCTGCTCGCCCTCGACGGCGCAGCTGGCCCGGCGCCGCGAGCTGGTCGCGGCGTTCAGGGAGCTGCGCGAGGCCGGCGAGGCCGGCGGGGAGCGAGCTGCGCGAGGCGCTTCGCGGCAGCGGCGCGCACCCGCGCAGCCCCGAGACCGCGGCCCGCTGCTTCCGCGTCCTCGCCGAGCTCGGTCTGGTGCAGGGCGAGCCCGAGCGCGGCGACGGGCACGGTCGGGGTCGTATCCTCAGAAGGGACCGATCTGGAGCGCTCAGCCGCGTTCCGTGCCTACAGCGCCCGTTACGAGGAGGCGCAGCGATACCTCGAAAGACGCAGACAGCCGTAGAGCACAGCGAGCTCCTCGCCGATCTCTTCGCCGTGGTCGAGGAGTTCGACTCCTCGCCGAGCGAGAACGGCGGCGGCGACGGACGGCGGCACCGCGGTCGCGGTCGCGACGATCGACCGCGCCGCGGTCGAGCGCGCCTTCGACTTCGCCTGCGAGCGCCACGCCGACCAGCTGCGCCGCTCCGGCGACGAGTTCATCACCCACCCGGTCGGGGTCGCCCAGGTCTGCGCCGGGATGCGGCTCGACACCGAGACGCTCTGCGCCGCGCTGCTCCACGACACGGTCGAGGACACCAGCGCCAGCCTCGAGGAGATCCGCGCGGAGTTCGGCGAGGAGATCGCCCAGCTGGTCGACGGCGTCACCAAGCTGACCGGGATGACCTTCGAGAGCCGCGACGAGCGCCAGGCCGAGAACTACCGCAAGATGATGGTGGCGATGGCCACCGACGTCAGGGTGATCCTGATCAAGCTGGCCGACCGCCTCCACAACATGCGCACGCTCGGCGCGCTGCCGAAGCAGAAGCAGATGGCGAAGTCGCGCGAGACGCTGGAGATCTACGCGCCGCTCGCCCACCGGCTCGGGATCCACGCGATCAAGTGGGAGCTGGAGGACCTCGCCTTCGCGACCCTGCACCCGCGCAAGTACGCCGAGATCAAACAGCTGGTCGCCCAGCAGCGCGACGAGCGCGAGGTCTACGTCACCGAGGCCGGCCAGTTCCTCTCCGAGGAGCTGAAGCAGGTCGGGATCGAGGCCGAGATCTCCGGCCGCGCCAAGCACTTCTACTCGATCTACACGAAGATGACCAAGAAGGGCCGCGAGTTCAACGAGATCTTCGACCTCACCGCGATGCGGGTGATCGTCGGCTCGGTCAAGGACTGCTACGGGGCGATCGGCGTCATCCACTCGCTCTGGAAGCCGCTGCCCGGCCGCTTCAAGGACTTCGTCGCGATGCCGAAGGCCAACATGTACCAGGCGCTGCACACGACGGTGATCGGGCCCGAGGGCAAGCCGCTCGAGATCCAGATCCGCACCGAGGAGATGCACAAGCTCGCCGAGTACGGGATCGCCGCCCACGTCGCCTACAAGGAGGGCGGCGGCAGCGACCCGCAGCGGGAGAAGATGACCTGGCTGCGCCAGCTGGTCGAGGCCGAGGGCGAGCAGGACCCGGCCGAGTTCCTCGAGTCGCTCAAGGTCGACCTCTTCGAGGACGAGGTCTTCGTCTTCACCCCGAAGGGCGAGGTGAAGAACCTCTCGGCCGGCTCGACCCCGCTCGACTTCGCCTACGCGGTCCACACCGACGTCGGCCACCGCTGCGTCGGCGCCAAGGTCAACGGCAACATCGTGCCGCTGCACTACCAGCTGCGCTCGGGCGACATCGTCGAGGTGCTGACCGCGAAGCAGAAGCGCGGCCCCTCGCGCGACTGGCTGAAGCTGGTGCGGACCAGCCGCGCCCGCAACAAGATCCGCGCCTTCTTCAAGGAGGAGCGCCGCGAGGACGCCGAGCGCGACGGCCGCGAGGGGCTCGAGGAGGCGCTGCGCAAGCGCGGCCTGCCGATGCAGAAGGTGGCGATGTCGCCGCTGCTCGCCGACGTGATCCGCGAGATGGGCTTCCGCAAGGCGACCGAGTTCTACATCGCCCTCGGCCAGGGCAAGATCTCGACCAAGACCGTCGCCAACAAGCTGATGCAGCGGCTGAAGGCGGGCGAGGCGGTCGAGGAGCACCGAGCCGCTCGGGCTGGCCGGCGGCGCCCGCGAGGACAAGGCGCGGCGCACCAAGGACGCCTCCAACTACGGGATCAGCGTCAAGGGCGCCGACAACGTCGCGGTGCGGCTGGCCAAGTGCTGCCGCCCGGTGCCGGGCGACGAGATCGCCGGCTACGTCTCGCTGGGCCGCGGGATCACGATCCACCGCGCCGACTGCAAGAACGTGAAGGCGCTGAAGCGGGCGCCGGAGCGCTTCGTCGAGGTCTGCTGGGAGGGCGAAAACGAGGCCTCCTACCGGGTCGAGCTGCAGATCGACGCCTACGACCGCACCCGCCTGCTCGAGGACCTCTCGCGCACCTTCTCGGAGGCCGGGATCAACATCATCGGCGCCACCTGCACGACCAAGCCACCCGATGGTGAAGAACCGGTTCGTGGTCGAGGTGGGGGACACCGAGCAGCTCAAGCAGTGCATCTCCCGCCTGCGCAACGTCGAGTCGGTCTTCGACGCCTACCGGATCACCCCGACCGGCTAGCACTCAGCGCTGTTCCTTTGCCCTGCATAGCAGGCAAAGGAACAGCGCTGCGGGGGTTAGGCGATCACGGTCAGGGCCTGCGGCACGACCTTGAGGGCGACCCGCTGGCGCTCGCCGATGTAGTCGCCGTCGACCTGGACCGGGAAGGGGCGCGGCGTGCCGTCGCTGGCCTCCGAGATCGAGGTGACGGTGGCGCGCGGTGACGTCGTCGAAGTGGTCGATCTGGCGGTGGTCGGCGGCGCTCGTCCCGCCGGCTCGAGGAGGCGGGCGATCAGGGTCGGCATGTCGCGCTGGGCGGCTCGCTTCAGCACGCCGATCGAGAGGGTGCCGTCGTCGATCTCGATCCTCTCGCAGACCCGGATCGGGCGCTCGCGAAGTAGGTGAAGGGGTCGGAGTTCTGGGCGATGGCGGTGACTCCCTCGACTGACGTCGCCGCCGTCCGTCTCGACCCGCACCCGGACCGGGTTGCGCAGGTAGTGGCGGTAGAAGCCCGAGATGCCCGCCCAGCTGTAGTAGTAGGGCCCGGCCTTCGCCTTCATCTTCGGGTGCGCGTCGACCCGCTTCACCACGGTCGCGTCGATCCCGACGCCGCAGGAGAAGACGAAGTGGCGGTCGTCGACCATGCCGAGGTCGATCCGGCGCGGCGCCCAGTCGTCGGCCAGCGAGAGCAGGTGCTCGGTCGCGTCGACGACGTCGTTGGGGATCCCGAGCGTGCGGCAGACGACGTTGGTCGAGCCGCCCGGCAGCATCGAGACCGGCACGTCGGTGCCGGCGAGGCCGTTGGCGACCTCGTTCAGCGTCCCGTCGCCGCCGAAGGCGACGACGACGTCGTAGCCGCCGTCGCGGGCCTCGCGCCCGAGCTCGGTCGCGTGGTTCTGCGCCTCGGTCGAGACGGCCTCGACGTCGTAGCGGCCCTGCAGCGCGTAGACGACCAGGTTCTTCAGCCGGTCGGAGACCGTCGTCGCGTAGGGGTTGACGATGATCAGCATCCGCTTCTTGCGCGGCGGTCGCCTGCCTGGAAGTTCTCATAGCGGATCACCTCGCCGTCGTCGACCTCGCCGCACCCGGCCCTCGTTGACCAGCAGGTCGGCGTGGCCGATCACCTCCGAGAGGGTGAGGAAGGCCTGGGTGACGGCGACGTTGCCCCAGATCGCCTGCGCCAGCTCGTATCCGGTGCGCGGCCGCTCGGCGATCAGCCCGTAGATCTTCTCCTTGCGGCGCTCGTGCTTGGCGAGGCGCTCGTCGATCAGCGCGACGTGGTCGATGATCGGCTCGCCGTGGCCGGAGAGGACGATCTCGGCCGGCATCTCCCGGGTCTTGCGCATCGACTCGATGTAGGTGACCAGCGCCTGGGTGCGCCGCTCGGAGCCGTCGAGCGGGCGGGTGATCAGCGGGTTGGAGGAGATGTGGGCGATCAGGTGGTCGGCGGCGATCAGGATCCGGCGCTCGGCGTCCCAGAAGATCGGTGTCGGAGGGGCTGTGGCCGGGGCGGTGCAGGACCTGCAGCGTGCGGTCGCGGAAGGCCGATCGTCCTCGCCGTCGTCGCAGCGGCCGCGTCACCTCGGCGCGCGAGCCCCAGCCGCGGAAGCTGCGCGAGACGCTCTGCAGGGCGAAGGCGACGTCCTCGGGGATGCCGTTGCGCAGCATCAGCTCGACCGCGAAGCTGGTCCTCGCGCTCGGCGTCCTCGCCGAAGTTCGCCAGCCGCTCGGCGGCGACGCCGATCGCCGCCACCTCGGCGCCGGAGTGCTCGGCGATGATCTCGACCAGGCCGAGGTGGTCGATGTGCTGGTGGGTGAGGATGACCAGCTCGAGGTCGTCGATCGAGTGGCCGCGCTCGTCGAGCTGGGTCTGAAGCTCGTCGAGCGCCTTGCCGGAGTTGGGCCCGGTGTCGATCAGGGTCAGCGGCTCGTCCTCGATCAGGTAGCAGTTGACCCGCCCGACCGCGAACGGGGTCGGGATGCGGCAGGCGGTGGATGCCGGCAGCGCGCGCCTGCTCGAGCGCCTGCTCGGGCGTCAGGCTCACGCCCGGATCAGCCCCAGGACCTCGTCGCGCTTGCGCTTCCATGTCCTCGCGCGAGACCAGCGACTCGAGGTTGAGCCGCAGCAGCGGCTCGGTGTTGGAGGGCCGGACGTTGAAGTGCCAGTCGGGGTAGTCGATCGAGACCCCGTCGAGGCGGGTCAGCTCGCCGTCGGCGTAGCGCGCGGCGATCTCCTCCATCTTCGCCTCCTGGTCGGCGACCTCGGAGTTGATCTCGCCGGAGATGAAGTAGCGCGAGCGGAACTCGGCCATCAGCTCGGAGAGCTTGCGGTCCGTCGACCGAGAGCAGCTCCAGCATCAGCAGCGCCGGGATCGTCCCCGAGTCGGCGCACCAGAAGTCGCGGAAGTAGTAGTGGCCGGAGACCTCGCCGCCGAACACGGCGCCCTCCTCGCGCATCCGCTGTCTTGAAGAAGGCGTGGCCGACCCGGGAGAGGTCGGAGCGGCCGCCCTCGGCGGCGACCAGGTCGGGGACCGCGCGGCTGGAGCGCGGGTCGTAGAGGATCGTCGCGCCGGGGTTCTTGCGCCAGCGCCGCGCGGGCGAGCAGCGCGCAGACGAAGTCGCCGTCGCAGAACTCGCCGCCGTCGTCGATGAAGAAGCAGCGGTCGGCGTCGCCGTCCCAGGCGATCCCGAGGTCGGCGCCGCTGGCGCGCACCCGCTCGACGATCATCCGCCGGTTCTCCTCGAGCAGCGGGTTGGGCTCGTGGTCGGGGAACTCGCCGTCGGGCTCGAAGTACATCTCCTCCAGGTCGAGGCCGAGCTGCTCGCAGGATCGGCCCGACCATCGGCCCGGCCATCCCGTTGCCGCCGTCGACGACGACCTTCATCGGCCCCACCTTCGGCGGGGTCGATGAAGGAGAGCGCGTGGCGCCGGTACTCGTCCCAGACGTCGACCTCCTCGAAGGAGCCGCCGCCCGGGCGCGTGGCCGAGGCCGGCCTCGATCTCGCGCCGCACGTCGCCGATCCCGGCGTCGCCGGAGAGCGCCAGCGCGCCCTCGCGGACCAGCTTGACGCCGGTGTAGGCCTTCGGGTTGTGGGAGGCGGTGACCATCGCGCCGCCGTCGAGCTCGCGCGAGCCGACCAGGTGGTAGAGCATCTCGGTCGCGACCATGCCGGCGTCGAGCACGGTCGCGCCCTCGAAGATCAGCCCGTCGCGCAGCTCCGTCGGCCATCGCCGGCGCGGTCAGCCGCATGTCGCGGCCGAGCCCGACCCGCAGCTCGTGGGGGTCCTTGCCGCGCAGCCGCCCGAGGACGCGGGCGAAGGCGCGCCCGATCGCGTGCGCGGTCGTCTCGTCCATCTCGGAGCCGTAGAGGCCGCGGATGTCGTAGGCCTTGAAGATGCCGGGCGGCGCGAGCGGGGCCGCTCAGTCAAAACGAGCCTCGCAGCGCCTCGTAGCTCTGCTCGAGCGTCTGCGGCATCACCTTGGTGTCGGCGATCACCGGCATGAAGTTGGTGTCGCCGCCCCAGCGGGGCACGACGTGGAGGTGGATGTGGTGCTCGACCCCGGCGCCGGCGACGCGGCCCTGGTTGACGCCGACGTTGTAGCCGTGGGGGTCGTAGACCTCCTCGAGCCGGCCCATCGCCCGCTGGGCGAGCGCCATCATCTCGGCCAGGGTCTCGGCCGGCAGCTCCTGGAGGCGCGCCGACGTGGTCGTAGGGAGCGACCATCAGGTGCCCGTTCGTGTACGGGAAGAGGTTGAGGATCACGAAGCAGCGCTCGCCGCGGTGGACGATCAGGTTCGCCTCGTCGTCATCCTCGGCCGGCTTGGCGCAGAAGATGCACCCCTCCTCGATGTCCTTGGACGCGTCCTTCACGTAGGCGAGGCGCCACGGCGCCCAGATGCGGAAGTTGGCCACTCGCTGCAGGCTATAGCCAGCCGCGCTTGCGGAAGTAGGCGAGCATGCCGGCGAGCATCACGACCATCGCGGCGATGACGATCCAGAAGATCTCATGGCCCGAGCGGTCGGGTCTCCGCCACCGGGGAGGCCGACGTTCATGCCCCAGATGCTGGCGATCAGCGTCGCCGGCAGGAAGACGATGCTGAACACGGTGAGGATCCGGAGGATGTCGTTGAAGCGGTGGGAGATCACCGACTCGTTGGTCTCCTCCAGCGCCTCGACGACCTCCTTGTAGTTCTCGAGCATGTCCCAGATCCGCTCGTGGGCGTCGACGATGTCGTCGAAGTAGATCTCGAGGTCGAGGTCGGGCGCCAGGTAGCGCTGCTTGACCCGCTCCAGGTCGCGCAGCACGGGCCGCTGCGGGCGGATCACCTTGCGGAAGTTGATGATCTCCTGCTTGACGTTGGAGATGTCGCGCACGACCTCCTCCGAGCGCCCCTCGAAGATGTCGTCCTCCAGCGCGTCCAGCTTGTTGCCGATCTTGCGCAGCATCGGGAAGCAGTAGTCGAAGCTGTCGTCGACGATCCGGTAGAGCAGGTATCCGGACCCGCGCGAGAAGAGCTGCTCGCGCAGCTCCTCCTTGGCGCGGCAGCGCTCGAACAGGTACTCGACCGGCTGCAGCGGCTGGTTGGGGATCGTCACCACGTAGCCGGGGCCGACGAAGAGGTCCAGCTCGCCGGTTCCCAGCCGCCCGACCGCGGGGTCGAAGACCGGGAGGTGCAGGACGATGAAGAGGTACTCGTCGTAGACGTCGATCTTCGGCCGCTGGTTGCGGGAGAGCACGTCCTCGAGGTCGAGGGCGTGGAAGTCGAAGTGCTCCTCCAGCCAGGCGCGCTCCAGCGCTCCGGGGCGCTCGATGTTGACCCAGCGCAGGCCGGAGGAGTCGATCTGCTCGACGTCGGGGGTCTGCGGCTCAGCTTGCGCCGGGCGGGGAGATGAGCTCGCCGCGCCGGGTAGCCCGCCGCAGCCTTGGCTTTGGAAGGTTCGGCATCGCTCTGGCTCATCTTCTCGTCGGGCGCGGGCATGGTCGTAGACAGCAGGTTAAAGGGCCTGCGCCTACGAGACTGAACGAAACCGCCCTGGTATGGTCTGCGGCTACATAAGCGCCACATCTAGAGGGGTGGAGGGACTGGCCCAGTGAAGCCCCGGCAACCACCTCGGACCATAGGTCCGAGGAGAGGTGCCAAGTCCAGCAGGTCGTGTGAGAGGCCTGGAAGATGTGGGGAAAGTCCGATCGGACCTCTGCCCCACACAAGGCGGAGGTTTTTTTGTTGGCGGCGACGACAAAAGGAAGATCGGATGTCACTTGAAGGCTTGAGGTGCAAGGAGTGCGGGACCGGCTACGAGCTGGACGCCAGCTACTTCTGCGAGCACTGCTTCGGCCCGCTGGAGGCGGTCTACGACCACTCCTCGCTCGACCCGGCCGAGGCGAGGCGCCGCATCCAGGCCGGCTCGCGGGGGATCTGGCGCTACGCCGACTTCCTGCCGTTCGAAGGGCCCCCAAACGACCCCCTGGAGCCGGGCCTGACCCCGTTGCTGCGAGCCGACCGGCTCGCCGAGCGACTCGGCCTTGACGGAGTCGAGCTGTGGGTCAAGAACGACGCCGCCAACCCGACCCACTCCTTCAAGGACCGCGTGGTGGCGGTGGCGGTCGCGAAGGCGAAGGAGCTTGGCTTCGAGACGGTCGCCTGCGCCTCGACCGGGAACCTGGCGAACGCCGTCGCCGCCCACGCGGCCGCCGCGGGCCTGCAGTCCTACGTCTTCGTCCCTGCCAACCTCGAGGAGCAGAAGCTGCTCGCGACCGCGATCTACGGGACGCACCTGGTTGGGGTGCGGGGCAACTACGACGACGTCAACCGGCTCTGCACCCAGCTCGCCGAGACGTGTCCCTGGGCCTTCGTCAACGTCAACCTGCGTCCCTACTACGCGGAGGGGTCGAAGACGCTCGCCTACGAGACAGTCGAGCAGCTCGGCTGGGAGCTGCCGGACAGGGTCGTCTGCCCGATCGCCTCCGGCTCTCTCATCACCAAGGTCGGCCGCGGCTTCCAGGAGTGGATCGACCTGGGGCTCGTCTCCGGCTCCCAACCCGTCTTCAACGGCGCCCAGGCGCAGGGGTGCAGCCCCGTGGCGACCGCCTTCGCCGAGGGCTGGGAGGTTTGCAAGCCGCAGAAGCCGGAGACGATCGCCAAGAGCCTGGCGATCGGCGACCCGGCCGACGGGCCCTACGCGCTGGAGCTGGCGCGGAAGACCGGCGGCGCGGTCGACGCGGTCACCGACGAGGAGATCAAGGACGGCATCCGCCTCCTGGCCGAGACGACCGGGGTCTTCACCGAGACCGCCGGCGGCGTCACCGTCGCCGTCCTCGCCAAGCTCGCCGAGCGCGGCGACATCGAGCCGGGCGAGCGGGTCGTCGTCTACGTCACCGGCGAGGGGCTGAAGACGCTCGACGCGACTCGCGATAGGTTCCAGATGCATGAGATCGACCCCGATCTCGACAGCTTCGAGTCCGAGTTCCGCCAGGAGGTAGTCGCCTGATGCCAGTCACAGTGAAGATCCCGACCCAGCTGCGCGCGGCGACCGGGGGGGAGGCCGAGGTCGCGGTCACCGGCTCGACCGTGGGCGAGGTGCTCGACGCCGTCTTCGAGGCGCACGGCGGCCTGCGCGAGCGGATCACCCAGGACGGCGACCTGCGCCGCTTCGTCAACGTCTACGTCTCCGGCGAGGACATCCGCTTCCAGCAGGGGCTGGACACCGAGATCAACGAGGGCGACGAAGTGACCATTCTTCCTGCTG
>CAVTIG010000007.1:0-390099 GCA_963734745.1 uncultured Solirubrobacterales bacterium
CAAGGACCTTGGAAGTCGGTTCTTTACGTTCTCTCCACCGATGGCATTCCTGCCAATCCACAATAACCATGTTCTCTACCTGGAGGCGCAGCCTTTCTTCGCCACATCATGCAATTTACCCCTTCGCATATCCATTCTGTGTTTATTTCCCTGACTTCTTTAATTTTGGTTTTGGAAAATTTAAATGGACAATATTTTTTGCCTGCTTCCTCTTTAGTCACTAACATAATCGTTCCTCCTTCACTTTCTAAATTTCTTCCTGAGTCGAAAAGACCGATGAGCCCCCCCTCCGATACTCGGAGCCTATCTTTTTCGAGGGATGAAGCATAAAAAGCCTCCAAGAAGGATTTAAAACCTCCTGGAGGCTTTATAGAGGCACCTTTTGGAATATTCTCCCCACGATGACTTCCGAAAGGTTAAGGGTCGGGACTGATTTGTTCCATACCGTCTTTCCCGGGAGACTTCATAAATCTCTATACATCACAATATGGGTGGTCTGTTAAGCGACATGACCAGGTCCTCAATCTCAATTTTCTATATTCTTCTCGAATTGCTCCAAATGGGACTCAAGCGACTGTATTTCCTGATAGAGCATCTCGGCATCCTGGGCCAAAACCGGATCCTTGGTCAAACGTGCTATTCGTCGGGAGATCGTTCCGATGATTGTAATTCGGTTCCGAAACGCATCAGCGGTTTGTATAACCATGGCTTCCTTCTTTCGGTAAGATTCAATCAATTGCTCTGTTACCTCCGCTTTACCGACGGCAGCCCCTATAAGCTCCCCGATCCCTTTCAGATACTCGAAATCTTCGTCTGAGATAGGGACCCCCTCTTTACCGGAATCGACGATTAAGGCTCCCACCCTTATTTCCTCTTGAGTAAGTGAATCCACATACCAGAGTGGAATAATGGACTTGATCTTGACCCCCTCTGCCAAAGTATGCCGGTAACCTTCGATCTGTTTGGGATCAGTCAGGTTCAAAGGTGTCCCTTTTTCAACAATCCCCCATACAATGCTTTCCTTGTGAACTGGAACTTGTTCTATCGGGCACTCATAGCTGCCCACCCAACAGTGGAGCTTCAGCTCGTCACCTTCCATGAGGAGGTATCGGGCTCGCTTTCCCAATCTTTGACTAATGTGATCAAGGCAGGTCTTGATAAGATGATCCCGGTTCGTACACCAGCTTACCAATCGGGCAATTTCCAGGAGATCTTGATAACGCTTGACCAAGTCCTCTGCTTCAATTTTTGGCTTTTTAGCCCTTATTTTGGTTCCCTTTGCATTGGGTCTAACTTTATTCCGATTCATTAGCTTTTTAGATTACTCATCTTTTTGGTGGAAGAAGAACCCCCATCGGGCAATGTGATCTATGGACTCAGCCTTGGAATATTGAGAATATGTCCCACTTTAACTTACAATGGTGACACAATTTTGGCCTCCAAAAGGATTTTCAACACAGCCTGTAAAACCTGGATCGTTCTGCCAATCTCCATCCACATAGAATCTATACGGGTATGTTCTGGGGGCAAGATTGAGGGAAATCTTCCAGACCCCTTTTAAATTCTTCATAAACATTCCATGTTGCCCTTCCTCCCTGTTCTTTAAGGCTTGATTCATTACCGGCTATTTCGCCTACTTGACCCAGGTAACGAAATTTCGTGTTCCAAAGGGATTGGGAGCTGTTTCTACACCCGAAATATGTTCAACCCATACGCCGTCCGCAAGGAACTTATATTCGTAGCAGCCCGGAGCTAAATCGATCGCAGTTTTCCAAACCCCCTCTTTGTTTTTCTTCATGAGCAAAGTTTGAGTATCCCAGGAGTTAAATGCCCCTGTTAACAAAACTTCCATTGCTTCTGGAGCCAGAAAGGTAAACTCCACATTTTTGAGAGTCCTTTTGGAAAGTTCTTTAGCCTCTTTTTTAACTTTTCTCTTTTCTTTTCCGATCATATTGATATCCTCCGATGAGTTAACCAGCCATGAAATCTACTGGTGTGATGAGTTGATACTATTGAGCACAAGATGAACCCCAACCTGAGGGTAAGCGTAGCTGCTACGAGCCAAAAAGCCTTGCTTGTCCATCAAGGGACACGATGTTGACCGTATGGGGGAGGCGGACACCTCACCCTGCTTTCTGTCAAGAGGTTCTTTTCGGTTGCTTCGCTAACTTCCCTTTTGTCTTTCGTTCCTGTTTGTTTATCTTCTGTTTCCGACCCTTGTCCTTATCCTTCTTGCCTTTGTCTCCCATTGCGTACCTCCTTTTCCCGTTGGCCCTCATCTTGTCACCGCGAGGGTGCCACTGCGTCGTCAGTTCTGTCTTTGCGTACTTTCATTGTCCTGGAGGCCAACAACAATTATGCTGCTGCAACAATTTATAGATATTTGGGTCCCTGGCAATGTAAACTGACAATTTATTTTCAAGAAAACTTCCCAAAATGGAATTATGCACCTAAACTGTAAACGTCAATTAGCAGTAACACACTTGGACCGATAAACCCCTTGTTACAAATGATGGATATGAATGTAAATGAGGATTACTCTACCTTGAATTTAACTTCCTTTAGAAGGCTCCCATCCACATCCTTAATCTCTACTTTCCAGTCCCCTTTTAATCCTCTTAAATTCTTATTAGCGTAAGTTCTCCATCTTTTACCCATTTTCAAGGGTAGGATGGTTTTCAACTTTTCATCCTGACCATGGAACCAGACAAGTGAAACTTCCGTGTCTTTAACAATATCGCTGACCTGTAAAAAACAGTAAACCTTCACCGCTGAGCCCGAAAATATCTCCGCAACACCTACCGGCTCATTGTTTTTCACCCCCGTTCCTACGACCACCCGTACGATAGTAAACCCGGCCGTCTCCTTTGAAATGGCTTTCTGGTCCGCCTTTTCTTGCCCAGAAACCGGGCAGATCATTCCCCATACTGTAATAGCCGTTAAAACTACAACCAAGATTGTTCCTCCGTGCCTTTTCATATTTGCCTCCTATCATTAAAAGCTAGTTTGAGTTGCGACTATCCAAGTCTGACGAAATGGATTTGACCAGTGCTGCAACCTCCTCCCATGAGTTTTTAGCAATAACACAATTGGCACCGTATTTAAACGCAGCCTCTCGGTATTCTGGAGAGCCATAATTTGTAAGAATCCCAATGATAATCTCGGGATGATCCTTTTTAATTTTTTGGGTAAGAAGGAGACCGCTTCCCTCGGGTAATTGAACATCCATTAAAATTAGAGCCGGGAAAACATCATCAACTTTTTTCAAGGCCTCATTTCCGTCCACTGCTTCTTCAATCACGGTCAAAGGAAACTGCAAATGGAGGGCGACTTTGAGTGATTGCCGAAGGGTAGCACTGTCCTCAACGAGTAATATTTTGACCATGGCGATTTCTCCATAAGGATTTGTGTTTAAACAGCTCATTTTAATTCTTGCCACAAGTCTCACTTTTCAACTACTTTTCTTGCTGCTTCGAGGAATTCTCCGGAGAATCTTGCCCTAAAGAAGTCTTAAGGGAATTCTCGAATTGGGTGAGAAAAAGATTTAACCTAAACATACTCCCCCTTAAAAACTAGTTCGAAGTGCGGTTATCCAAATCTGATGAGATGGATCTGATCAATGCTTCAATCTCCTGCCAAATCAATGCACCCTTGGCAATAAAACGATCTGCCCCACATTCAAACGCAGCGTCTCGGTATTCCGGTGAGTCATAACATGTGAGAATCCCAATGATAATCTCGGGATGATCCTTTTTTATTGTTTTGGTGAGATAGAGACCGCTTTTTCCAGGTAATTTGATATCCATAAAGATCAGATCAGGAAGGAACGTACCAACTTTTCTCAAGGCCTCATTTCCTTCTGCTGCCTCCTCAATAACCATTGAAGGAAATTGCAGATGGAGGATCTCTTTGAGTGATTGCCGAAGGGAAGCATTGTCCTCAACGAGTAATATTTTAACCATAGTGATTCCCTCACAGGGAGTTGGATTTGGAAGAATCATTCTTTATCTTCCCCATAGGAGGGATATGGCGTTTTAAACTACTTTTCTTGCTGCTTTGAGGAATTCTCCTGAAGATGTTGCCGAAGAGAAGTCTTAAGAGCATTCTTGAATATTTCACGTTCGTCGTAGCTCAGCGATACAAAGGTTTTCCCTCCCTTGCTGTGGTAATTTATTTTATCTTCTCGGGCCAGCCAGCCTAAAGCCTGGTAGACAATCTCCCCTTTTTCTTTCAGAATGTGGGGAACTCTTAAAAGTTCTATATCTTCTTTTTCTCCCAAAGTCTTCCATACCTTTGCTGCCATCTCTCCGATTTTATTCTTCATAATCTCCTCCCATTATGTCGATGCCGCACCCTTAGGTATCTAAAGTTATAAGAAATTTCCTATCTTAACCCGTTTCTCTTTACGCCCAGCACCACCTCTGATGGGAACCCAAGTTGTGATACAAATTCCCGTTCAAATTCTTTAAATCCAATTTCTTCAAGAAATGGTTGTGCCATGACACCTCTACATCCTGCTAAAAGAGGAGGTTTTAATTTATAAATCACTTCATAGATTTTATTCGACCATCTCTCCCCTTTCGTCATATTGACTAACACAATCCTGCCTCCCTCCTTTAAAACCCTCCGAAATTCGAGTAGGATGGGAATAAAATCTTCAACAGGAAGGATGTCCAACAAATATTGGGTCATCAGGATATCAAACGTTCCATCATCAAAAGGGAGATGCCTACAATCACAGAGGTAAAGGGTATAATTTGTTTGTCCAGTCTTAGAGATTCTTTTCCGTGCCCTCTCTAACATTTTCATTGAGACATCGATTCCATCAACCCAACCCTCGGGATTCCTCTTTAGAATCTCTACAAAATTGAGGCCGGTCCCAAAGGCAACTTCTAAGATTGTTTCTCCATTCTTGATAGCAGTTATATCTATCGCTCGTTGACGCGCCTTCGACTCCATCAAGATCCCGAACAGATCATAGATCGGAGCGATCCAATTGTATTTTCGAACAATTTCCTCGTGGGTATATCGTGCTTCTAAGATTTCTTGGTTCATCAGATAACCCCCTATTAAAAGCATCCGGCTCGCTTTATCTTACTTCAAAATACCTCGGGAAATTCGTCTCATAGCAGAAAGGCAACTTGGCAGTGTCCCTTTTTAACTTGTAAATCTGAGCACTGGAGCCACCATGCCAGACCCCATCACAAAACACCACTAAGACTCTTCGGATGATAGATCGACACTGCCCTTTCATGTCCGTTTGCTACCTTTTCTTTGGCTTTCGTGTGGATTTCTCGGATGTTTTCTTTTTCGTCTTTCTTGTCCTTTCTAAATGGCCAGTGGAGCAACCTTTTCCTCCTTTGCTTCCTTTTCCTTTCGTTCGATTCAAACTCTTTCTGATCATATTGAACCTTCTTAAGTGATTTACTTCCCTAATCCAATCGCCGAGGCTAGCGTGGGGTTCGGCTTTGGGGTTTGAACATTGTTTTAGATTCTCACCTTATTACTTTGAGATCTTTATGGTTAAGGTCATCTGAGAATCTTTCCCATCGAATCAACTTTTCCATTGATAAATTCGATAGCATCCTCGCACGATTTAGTTGCATTCTCCCATTGACTTTGGTCAAATGTACTGATCCTTCTATCCTTAAGGTCATTGAAAAGTTTACAGGCCTCGCTGAGATGGAAAATGATTTGTTCCAAGATTTCAGCGTCCTTCTTTTTGCTATCATCTTTTTCGATCCCTTGCATCGGATTTATACCCGAGATATCTGATTATTTTCTACCACCTGTGTACCTTTCGAAAGAGACGGTATCCGCCAATTACATTTTTTCATAATTGCCTCCTTTAGGTGGTTGACGTAGTTGGAGTTGTTTTAAACGGATCGGAAAAGAAGGAGTCGAAAATCTCAGTTAAGGTTTGATTGATCATACCCTCCACCTTTTCCGGTGTTAATCTGGCGACGGTCATCTCCTTCTCAACCTCCACCTTTCTAGTAAAGACCTTGCCTTCTTTTTTCACACCCAAGTGAATGAGGAGCTGAATCGAAGTTTTCACCTTCGTCCCAAATAATGAACTTTTCCCTTCTATCCAGAACTTCTTAATTTCAACCGCCAAGACGGAATCAGCCTCTATGTTTTTTAGTGACTCAGGTTTCATATCCCAATTTGGGATTGAAACCGTTTTTACCCCATATCGGGAGAGAGTCTCTGCCAAAGAGTTAAGGATTGCCTTCTCTAATGGAAGTGGATGGCTTATAAAATAATTCGACACTCCCACAATCTTCGTGTGTTGACCGATAAGAGTATACGAACTGTCCGGCGTCAAGTATTTTTCCCTCCCAGCGACAATTATAATTCCCGGTTCCCCCCTTGCCTCTAAAGGCATCTTCTTATCCGAAGCAGGTTAACCGGAGGGAGCCCGTAGGGCGACCGGAGGTTGACCTGCCAGCCGGTTCCCCGCCTCCCCCTTTCGCTCTGTTCTATGTGTATAGCTTTTTGAGTTCCTCTGCTTTTCTCTGGTCAAACCCAATATCCGCTCGGCACGTGTTGTGAATCCTTACCGGATAGGCATACCCGAACTCACGAATCAGAAGGTCTCCGTCAAAATCCGTTATCATGTGGATCTGATGACTTTCTGCGCAATTGTCGAACCACGTCGTATTTTCATCAGTCAGAACCGTGTCAATGGTTTCCAAACGGCCCTTTTGCGGGTTATACACAGTCATTTCCATTTGCTTACCTCCGTAGACCTCTCTGAGATTCAACCCTGTGCCCGAACTTCCTTATTAGCCGTGGAATGCTCCAGCCGGTAGCTTGGAAGATTCAATTCCAGAATGATGCTGTGGTGGACAAGACGGTCAATGGCCGCCGCTGTCGTCATGGGGTCCTTGAAGATACGCTCCCATTTGGAAAAAGGCAGATTACTGGTGATCATCAGGCTTCCTCGTTCGTAGCGTTGAGCCAAGAGGATAAAGAGGACCTCCATCTCCTCTCGGTTTTGCTCAACGTAACCGATGTCGTCGATCATGAGCACGTCATACCTTGAAAGAGCCTTCAGGAGCCGAGGAAGCTTCAGGTCTCGCTTCGCTACGAGCAACTGCTGCACCAGAAGGCTGCAGGGAGCGAAAAGCAATCTGTGACCTTGTCGCTGGATCAGTTCCTGAGCGATGGCGCAGAGCAGGTGGGTTTTTCCACTTCCCGGATTACCGAAGGCCAGGACATTCTCTGAGCGCTCCACAAAGGAACCTTCCAGCAGTGCGGTCAGCTGCGCTGCCAGCATGGAGGAGAGTCGACTCATTTCAAAGGCCTCCAGGCTCTTTTCCAAAGGTAATTTGGATTCCCTCAACAGCCTCTGAATCCGATTCTGCCGGCGTACCTCATGCTCCCGTTCCATCACCTCGGCAAGATAGTGTTCATAGGTTAAGGATTCCTGGCGTGCCCGATCCGCCTCTTGCCCATAACAGGCCCGCACGGTGGGCAGATGCAACTCCTTGAGGCACCGGACCAAGGAGGGTTTCAGTTCGCTTGATAACATGGCAGCACCTCCTTGCTCTTGAGAAGCGCATCGTAAGCGGCCAAATCAACTTCTGCAACGACAATTTGGACAGGCCAGGGGATCCGCCCTGGACAGCCTATGATTCTCTCTACGGCCTCAAGACTGATGGGCAGATCCTTGTCCATGAGCGTTCGCAGCGCATCATCAACAGCAGCCTCGTTCTCCCGGGCAGCCAGGTGCAAGATCTCCAGATACTCCTGGCTGCCCGAGAAGGATACCGCCTCCTCAGTCTGTCATAGGCCATGCGGAATCGATGGGTGGGAAACAGCTCTTCACGGTAACGGTAGTTCTCAAAAGCCCCGGGTTTTCGCACCAGCCAGTCAATAATGTGCCTGTACTGAATGCGGTGCTTACCTTCCCCCGCAATCGCGGCATCATCTCAAGACATCGCTGGGCATACCATATCTCCAGGTGCTCTGCATAAAGCCGCACCTGGATCTCCTCGCCGATCAGGCGGCTGTCCACCGAATAGACGTTGTGCTTGACCCGGATGGTGCTGCTCGGCCCCACCCTGACCCCAAGCTTCTTACAGCTATCAAGGCGCCTGGAAGGCAAACGCCTCTAGCACCCCCGACTCCTCTTTGAACCGATCCTGACGCCCCGCATTGAGCTGGACGAAAAGCTTATCCAGGAAAACCGCGTAGTCTTGACGGCTTGTAAATCACAACTCCCCCGAAGCATCAACGATTGCTCCACCGCTTTCTTGAATCGGTAGTGACGCTGCTCGACGTCGCCGTTCTCGTTGGACTCTCCCCCTGGGTCTTGTGCCCCTGCAAACCATAGTGACCGAGAAGAGCCCGGTAGCGTTGAGTGAATTCCTCCGGTTGATCCGGCTTCTGGACGGCTGCCGAGAGTCGATCCGTACGGTGTCCCTCCGGGCAGCCCCCCCAACTCCCAAAGCGCATTCTGCAATCCCTCGCTCAAGGATTCAAAACTCTCAGAAAAGCAGATCGTCCCCGCCTCCCAGTTCGAATAGGTCAGCACGAAGTGATAGAGCAAATGCTCAAAGGGCTGCCTCTGAATCGTAACGCCTAAAGAGTTCATCGAGGTAAAATCCGACTGACACAACTCCCCAGGTTTATGCACCTGAGGGACGGCTCCGACATCTTCGCCCACATTCTCGGCAACGTCGACCCCTCCGGCAACTACTCGCTGATGGCGAAGGCCGGCGACGTCATCCAGTACGGCAGCCTCAGCGACCTGGCCGTCACCCTCTGGGGCAACCCCTCCGACCCGAGCCACGACCACCTGCGTGGGAAATGCGATGCCGGAGGGAGTGCTACCCAGGCCTGTCCCGTTCCGGACAGCCAGACTCCCTATCTGACGATGCCCTCGGCCTGCTCGGGTCCGCTCAGCGCCGGCATCGACCTCACCTCCTGGCAGACCAACACCACGGACTCGGCCACTGCGGAGACCACTGACGCCTCCGACGGCAGTCCGGTTGGCGTCACCGGCTGCAGCTCCCTGCAGTTCAACCCGACCCTGAAAGCCCGTCCGACTACCAATGTCGCCGACTCGCCATCGGGACTCGACGTCGACCTCAAAGTGCCCCAGACCAACAGCCAGGACACCCCCGCCACCTCCAACCTCAAAGACGCGACGGTCACCCTGCCCCCGGGCTTGGTGCTGAACCCCTCGGCGGCCAACGGCCTCGACGGCTGCTCCTCTTCGCAGATCGGCCTGACCAGCGCGATCGGCCAGGCTCCGATCCGCTTCAACGGCGACTCGCCGTCTTGCCCGGACGCTTCGAAGATCGGCACTGCGGAGGTGGACACGCCGCTGCTCGACGACCCGCTCAACGGCTCCGTCTACCTCGCCAAGCCCGACGACAACCCCTTCGGCTCTCTCCTCGCCATCTACATCGTCGTCGAGGAGCACGGCGTGCTGATCAAGCTCGCCGGCCACGTCGTCGCCGACCCCGACACCGGTCAGCTGGTCACGACCTTCAGCGACAATCCCCAGCTGCCGTTTGCCGACTTCAAACTGAACTTCAAGAGCGGCCCGCACGGCACCCTTCGCACCCCGGATACCTGCGGGGCCTACTCGACCACCTCCTCGCTCACCCCCTGGTCGGGCAACGCCGCGGCGACCCCCCACGACGACTACGCGATCAGCCAGGGCCCCGGCGGCGCTTGCGCGGCCACCGAGGCAGATCAGCCCAACTCGCCGTCCTTCGATGCGGGCACGGTTGAGCCGATCGCCGGCGCCTTCTCCCACTTCGTCTTGAACCTCAACAGAGACGACGGCACCCAGCAGTTCTCCTCGGTCACGGTCAGCCCCCCACCGGGCCTGGTCGCCAAGCTGGCCGGCACCGCTTCCTGCGCAGAAGCAGGCATCGCCCAGGCCCAGGGCCGCGACCAACGCGGCGATGGCGCCACCGAGCTCTCAGACCCAAGCTGCCCCGCCTCCTCCCAGGTGGGAGTGGTGGACGTGGCCGCGGGAGCGGGTCCCTCTCCCTACTGGACCCAGGGCAAGGTCTACATGGCAGGCCCCTACAAAGGCGAGCCCCTGAGCTTCGTGATCATCACCCCGGCAGTAGCGGGGCCCTTCGATCTCGGAGTAGTGGTCACCCGAGTCGCGATTCACATCGACCCGACAACGGCTCAGATCACCACCACCTCCGATCCCCTGCCCACCATCCTCGACGGGATCCCGCTCGACATCCGCTCCGCTCGGGTGAAGCTCGACAAGCCGAACTTCACCCTCAACGGCACGAGTTGCGATGCCACTTCGATCAACGGCTCGCTGCTCTCCACCCTCAGCCAGACCGCCCAGCTCTCCCAGCCCTTCCAGCTCGCCGAGTGCTCGAGCCTCGGCTTCAAGCCGAGCCTCAAGCTCGGCCTCAAGGGCGGGCACCTGCGAAACGGCCACCCGGCCTTCACCTCGGTGCTGACCTACCCCTCAGGCGACTACGCCAACCTGCGCAAAGCCCAGGTCGTCCTGCCGCCGAGCATGCAGCTGGATCAGTCCCACATCCAGGCTCCCTGCACGCGGCCCCAGTTCGCCGCCGGCCAGTGCCCCGACGCCTCGGTGATCGGCTCGGTCACGGCGACGAGCCCGTTGCTCGACTACCAACTCAGCGGCCCGGTCTACCTGCGCACCGGCAACAACCCGCTGCCCGACATCGTCTTGGCCCTGCACGGCCCGGCGAGCCAGCCGATCGAGATCGACCAGGTCGGCAAGATCGACACGGTCAACGCCAGGCTGCGCACGACCTTCGAGTCGGTGCCCGACGCCCCGCTCTCCAAAGCGGTGATCTCTTTGGTCGGCGGATCGAAGGGTCTGCTGGTCAACAACACCAACCTTCTGCAAGCAGACCAACCGCGCTTCGGTGCTCCTCGACGGGCAGAACTCCAAGATCGCCGACTCGACGCCGAAGATGGCGGTCAAGTGCCCGAAGGCGCGTAAAGGACACAAACACCACAAAAGGCGTCACAAGCGCCATCTCGCGCGCCATCGCGGGTAGGCCCCTCAGCGAGTCCGACGTGCGCGGTCATTCCGTTGAGCGCACTCGGGCGAGCCGGCGCTCGATCGTTTGAATCAAGCCCGCCGGAACGCCACGAGTCTCCTTGCGGGCGGCGGCCATTGCTCGCGGCGCCTTCTCCAGAAGGTCGCCGATGATCTCGGTCGCGCCCCCGCGCGGCAGGCCCCACCGCACGGCCTCGTTGGCGATTCTTGGCGCTCAGTCGTTCGGCAGTGGTCGTGGGCGGCCGTGGGGGAGGGGGGTCCTCGGTCGGTTGGAGTCGGTGTAGGTCAGGCGAGGGCGCCCGCGCTCATTGTCCACGGTTGCCACCCGTGCGCCTTAGAGCCAGACGGCCAGCTCGTCCGCCACTACCAATCCGCCTCGTCGAGTGTGATTCGCACGCCGAGCTGCCTCAGCACTCGGAGAGTCCGCTTGAGCTGCTCGGTCTCCTTTCCGCTTTCCAGCTCGGAGAGGTAGCTTCGTCGCAGGCCCGCCATCTCGGCGAGCTGCGCCTGCGTCAGCCCGGCCGCTGTCCGGTAATGGCGGATCGCGTCCCCCAGCGAGGCGGGTGTGTAGATCCGAAACGGTCCTCCCGGGCCAGGCCTTCTGTCATCTGTCGGCATAATCCGATCGTAGTAGTGACGGGATATCCCGACAACTACAAATGTCGGAATATCCAGACAGCATCGACGGGCGCCACGCCTGCGATCGGGCGCTAGGATGGTTCGGCATCAGCGCCCGGATAGCTCAGTTGGTAGAGCACTTCCATGGTAAGGAAGGGGTCACGAGTTCGAGTCTCGTTCCGGGCTTTCTGAGTCTCTCGCGCCCTAACGGGCCCCAGCGGTACTCGCGGCAATAGGGGGCGAAATGTCCTCCGCCCCGGTCTTAGAACGAAATGAGGCCGATCGGAGAGGAAAAGGAGTATCGCGAAAAGGATGCGCCACCGGTCGAGGCCGGTGTCCAGTGCCTGACGTTGGACGCCTTCGTTGCCGAGGTCTGGGCGCCACGCGCCAAGCGCCGGTTGGCGCCCAAGACATGGGAGCGCGACGCCGTCGTCTACGGCAAGCACATCCGCGGCGAACTCGGCGAGCGTCCAATCGCGGCGCTTGAAGTCGACGATCTTGTCGACTGGCAAGATCGGCTCGAACGGGCGGGCGTGGGGGACCCGACCATCATCAAGGCGATCGGCATCCTTTCGAGCATCTTCCGCGAGGCGGCAAGGCGCTCACGCAGGACCGGCGTGAGCGCCAACCCCGTCGGTCTGCTCGAGAAGCCCTCCGCCAAGCGACGTCGCCGACCCCTTGTCTGGGGCCCGGTCGTCGTCGAGCGGGTGAGCTACCAGCTGCTGGTCAACTCGCGCCGCATCGGCTCGGCCAAGGCGCTGACCGCCATGCGCGACGTTCTGCTGATCGGGTTCATGGAGATGACCGGGTGCCGGCCGGGCGAGGCTCTGGCACTGCGCTGGCGCGACATCGGCAGCCGGATCGCGATCACCCGCTGCCTGAGCGGCAAGGAGATCGTCGATCGGACGAAGACCGGCAGGGATCGGAGCGTCCCGCTGTTGTCCCCGCTGCAGGTCGACCTCGCCGGGCTCCGCGAGCGAAGCGGCGACTCCGCCGACGACTACGTCTTCAGCACGCCCGCCGGCAAGCACTGGGTGGAAACCGACTGGCGCAACTATCGCTCACGGCACTTCGTGCCGGCGCTCGAGCGCGTCGAGGCGGAGTGGGGGAGCTGGCGCGACGGGCTTGAGCGGCCCGAGGGTGTGCGCGAGAGCGTCGCCGGGCTCTCGGCGACGCGGCCGTACGACCTCGGCCGCCACACCCACTCCGCACTGATGCTGGCCTCGGGGATGAGCCTGCAGCGGCTTGCGCGCATCCAGGGCCACGGCATCCGTATTCTCGACCAGGCTTACTCCGAGGAGCTGGCCGAGTTTGAGGATCGAGGCGAGCGGATCGACCCTGTTCGGGAGATCGAGAAGGCTCGGGCTCTGGTCTGGAGATGAGCATTCAGCTCGGTTGAGCCGTTCGCGGCGACTGTTAACGTATCCGTTATGGCCAAGATGAATAACGTCGCGCCGGTGCTTGGCAGGGTCCTGAGTGACGCTCGCCACCGTGCCGGCGTCTCTCAGCGCCGGCTTGCCATCCGAACGGGTATCGCGGCGCCGTCGATAAGTCGCATCGAAAACGGGCACGAGTCGCCCTCTTTCGAGCGCTTCGCGGCATGCCTGGAGGCGCTCGGCTTTGAGCCCGCCGTCGAGGTGCGCGAGCTTGGCGGCAGCGAGGCCGACCCCGTCCATCTCGCCGCCGAGGCGCGACAGACACCCTCTCAACGCTTGGAAAGCCTGTTCGCCTGGATGCGTTTCGGCGACCAGCTCGCTCGCGCGCAGCCGCGGCCACTGTCCGATCGCGAAGGCTGAGGATGCTCGAGGAGTTGCCGTCAGAGCTTGATCGCGGTCCACTGAACCCGGTGCGTATCTTCGAGGCCCTACAGCGCAACGAAGTGGAGTACTTGACCATCGGTGGTGTCGCGGTGAACGTCCACGGCCATGTCCGCAATACCCGCGACGTGGACATCCTGGTCGAATCGAGCGCCGAGAACATGCGCCGCTTGGCTGCGGCGCTGAGCGAGCTCGACGCCAAGCTCTTCGGCGTCGACGCCGATCTCTTGGAAGTCGATCCGCGTGATCCCGTCGACCTCCTGAATGGCGGCAACTTCACTCTGCGCACGGCCGCGGGAGGCCTCGATCTCTTCGACCCGAAAGAGATCCCGGGCGGGCGCCCTTACGAGGAGATGCGGCCACGCGCGGTGGAGGCCATCGTTGAGGGCGTCAGCGTCCGTGCCGTCGGTTTCGACGATCTGATTCGTCTGAAGAGGGAGTCCGGTCGCGATCGCGATCTCGAGGATGTCGCCACCCTCTTGGCCGCCAAACGCGAGGCAGGGCAGGGCAACTAGTCTTCCGCGCCGATGGACTTCTCCCTCACCGACGAGCAGAGCGACTTCGTCGCCGCGATCCGCGACTTCTGCGCGCGCGAGTGCGGCACCCGGAGCAGCGCGAGCGGCTGACCGACGGCTACGCCGACGCACCACAACTTCGAGCTGTACCGCAAGATGGCCGAGCTCGGCTGGCTCGGGGTGACGATCCCCGAGGAGTACGGCGGCTCCGGCGGCGCGATGCTCGACGCCTGCCTCTTCATGGAGGAGACCTCGCGCGGGCTCGCCCCGATCGGCGGCTACGCGACGACGCTGATCGTCGCCGGCGCCACCCAGCGCTTCGGCACCGAGGAGCAGAAGGCGCGAGATCCTCGGCGGGATCGCCGCCGGCTCGGTCGAGGCGATCGCGATGACCGAGCCCGAGTCCGGCTCCGACGTCGGCTCGCTCACCACCTCCGCCGAGCGGGTCGACGGCGGCTTCGTCCTCAACGGCCAGAAGGTCTTCATCTCCAACGCCCACATCGCCGACCACGTCCTCGTCGTCTGCCGCACCACCAAGGGCGAGTCCAAGCACGAGGGCCTGTCGATGATCTGGGTGCCCGCGCGACGCCGCCGGCATGGAGATCAAGCCGATCCAGACGATGGGCGGGAGGGAGACCAACTACGCTCTACCTGACCGACTGCGAGGCGCCCGCCGACGCCGTGCTCGGCGAGGTCGACCAGGCCTGGACGCAGCTGATGGCCGGCCTCAACGTCGAGCGGCTGATCCTCGCCGCGACGATGCTCGGCATCGCCCAGCGCGCCTTCGACGACGCCCTCGCCTACGTCAAGGAGCGCGCGCCAGTTCGGCCGCCCGATCGGCTCCTTCCAGGCCCTCCAGCACCGCATCGCCGACATGGCCACCGACCTCGAGGCGGCCCGCCTGATGACCCGCTGGGTCGCCACCCTCACCGACGAGGACCCGGGCCGCATGCTGCCCCGCGAGGCCTCGATGGTGAAGCTCCACGTCACCGAGGTGGCCAAGCGCGTCACCCTCGAGGGCATGCAGCTGATGGGCGGCTACGGCTACTCCTCCGAGTACGACATGGAGCGCCTCGTCCGCACCTCCCTGGTCTCCACGATCTACGGCGGCACCTCGGAGATCCAGCGCAACATCATCGCCAAGACGCTCGGCCTCTGAGCCGGGCCGCTTTCCGAGCACGGCGTTTCTTCTTGTGAAGAAGAGGTTTTTTCGCGCTGGAGCGCCGTGCTCAGACTTGAGCATTTTGGGTAGAAGCGGACGTATCTACTAGAGCATCCGGTTTGACGGATGAACTGAGGCCGCCTACTGTCCGCCTTCATTAGTGGGAGATCGCTTAGTAATTGAGCTCCTCTCACTTTCCAGAGACTTCTCAAGGAGGCAGTTGTGCACTCAGCAGGCAGGGACAAACAATCGAGCGCCTGGGTCGGCGGCCGCACGCGCCGGCGACTCGCGCTGGCGACGACGGCTATCGCCGCATTCGCGCTTTCGGCCTTCGCGGCGGCGCCGTTCGCGAGCGCCGAGTCGATGGGCCCGATTAATTTCGAGCCCACGGCCTACGCGACCGGCAACATCAACAACCAGAACGGCTGGATGAAAACCGGGCCCTACGACGTAGGGGTGGCGGCCGTCTCGAGCTTCTCCGACGCCTTGGGCTACGGGTTCGGCGCTCAGGCGCTGCGGATCTCCAATGCAGTGGCCGATGGCGCCTTTGGCGGCCAGGCTTTCTCGCCCGCGCTCCAGACCTCGGCGGGCGAGTTGCTCCCGGTTACCCACTACGACGCCAGCTTCAAGATTGGGACGACGCAGGCCACCCAGCAGCCCGGCCTGGCTATCTCGGTGAGCCCGGACGACGGGACAGGGGATCGGATGAGCTACCTGCGCTTCGAGGATCAAGCCGATGGCGTGCATGTGTTCTTCGTCGACGTCACCGATCCGGGTCCTCTGCCCACGGGGGCTGACTTCAACGAGACCGAGATCGCCACGTTGAGTCGGTCGGCCGCCCACACGATCGAGTTCTCGATCGACTTCGTCCCCGGTCCCGGCAACGACGTCGTGAAAATCCTCATCGACGGCTCGCTGGCACACACCGGCACCACCTGGGAGGATTACTACCGCTTCGATTCAGAGCAGAGCGGTAACAACAACCGCGTTCCGCTGACCAATCGACTGGCGTTCCTGTCCCGTGGGTCAAATAACCCGTCTGTGGCCAACAACGGCTACCTGATCGACGGCGTGTCGCTTGCCTCGCAGGCGGCTCCCGGTCCCGCCGGCCCCGCCGGTCCGACGGGCGCCACCGGCCCGGCCGGTCCCGCCGGCTCCTCCAACTCGATCGCCTTGAAGCGAAAGATGGCGATCAGCTTCACCAAGTCGAGCGTCTCGGCCGACAGCACCGGGACCGTGGCGATCCCAGTGCGCTGCACCGGCTCGGTCGCCTCTCACTGCGTCGGCACCCTGACGCTGAGGGCGCTCGGCACGGCCCAGAGCGCGACCTTCGCGATCCCGAGGGGCAAGAGCGCCCAGGTTCGCGTCCACCTCAGGGCGCGCCTGCGCCAGATGCTCAGCACCGGGGGCGCGGGAGTGAAGGCAAGGGCGATCGCCCGCACCGAACAGCCCGCGGGCAGCCTGTTCAAGTCCTCGCACAGGCTGCGGTTGTCATAAGCCTGGACGCCAGGCGGGGCCGCGCGCAGAGTCGCGGCCCCGCCCAGGCGTGCTGTACCGAATATTTGTCGACTTCTGTCCAAGTGACGACTTGGACTCGTCTTTTCGTCCGATACGCCGTGCGTGGAAGCACGGTTCGGACAGAGACTTTGCTCAGCGATCGTCGTGGCGTTCGCGCTCGGCCTCGCCTGCGCCTCGGTCGGCCAGGCCGCGTCGCGTGAGCCACTGCCGCGCTCTCTCTCCTCGCTCTCGACGCTGGACCTGCCGGCGACCGCGCCCAGCGCCGTAGCTTCCTCGACCCCCGAGCCTCAGGCGGGGAACGCCACCGACTCGGCCTCCTACGCGGAGTACCCGGCCGGTCCCGGCTACACCGTGCGGGCGGCGTCCAGCGCCTACGACGCGGCCCAGATCCAGTCGGTGGTCGACGTGCTCGGCTCGCTGCATCACGGGCCGGAGCTCTCTCAGCTCTCCGTCTACGTCGCCACCCCCCAGGAGATAGCGGGCATCTGCGGCTCGACTGTCCTCGCCTGCTACCTGCCGGGCCCGCAGCGGATGGTCGTCTCCGGGGTCGATCGCCCCGTCGACGGGGTGCCGCGCGATTTCGCGATCGCCCACGAGTACGGCCACCACATCGCCAACAACCGTGGCGGCGCGATCTACCCGGCGATCGAGGCCGGCACGATCCGCTGGGCCACCTATGAGCGGGTCTGCCAGTTCAGCCGCGCCCGCAGGCTCTTCCCCGGCGACCAGGGCGCCCACTACTTCGAGGATCCCGAGGAGGCGTTCGCCGAGTCCTACGCCCACTTCGCCCAACCGGGCGCGAGGGTCTCCTGGCAGTACTCGTCCCTGCTGCGCCCGACCAGCGCTTCGCTGGCGAAGATCCGCGCCGACGTCTTCAAGCCCTGGAGCGGTCCCGTGACCGAGACCTGGAACGGCTCAATCCGGTCCGCCTTCTCGAGGACGGCCCGGACTCGGATGCGCCGCGTCGGGCGGGTGGGCCTGGGGGGCGCCCAGATCGTCGGCCCGAAGCCGTGGGAGGCGATCCGGCGGGTGCGCACCCCGCTCGACGGCGCCGCCTTCTGTCACCGTCACCGCGCCGGCCGGCGCCGATTACGCCGTCGCGCTCCGCGATGCCAAGACCAACCGGGTGCTCTCCCGCGCCGCGACCGGCGACGGCGGCACCGCCACCGTCTCCTATGGCAACTGCGGCCACGCCGCCCTCAAGGTCCAGGTCCGCAGCCTCCACGGCAACGGCCCCTTCACCGCCTCGATCGTCAGGCCCTGAGGGGCTCGCGCGCATTCGCCGGTGCCCCTCGTTGGCCTAGGGCGCCAGCAGGCGCCCCCTGCCGCCGACCCTGACCGCGCCGCGGCCGAAGTCCACGCGCGAGAGGCGGGCGATCAACCGGGCGCCACGGCGGCTTCGGTCGGGCGCCGGGCGCCCCGGGCCGAGAAGGCGAACCGAGGCGATCCTGCCCGAGCGGAAGCGACCGTGTCGGTCGAGGCTGACGTGGAGGACGGCCGAGGTGCCGAGGGCGCCGGTGGTGTCGAAGTTGTGGAAGCCGGCGAAGTTGCCGAGGCTGTAGGCGATCAAGCGGTGGTGGTAGATCTGGATGCCGCGCAGGACGTGTGGGCCGGAGCCGAGAATCAGGTCGGCGCCGTTACGGACCGCCATCTTGGCGAAGCGCTCGGGGTTGCCCCTGTCCTCTCCCACGTAGCTCTCCTCGTGCCCGGTGACGTGCTGGGCGCCGATGCCCTCGGCGCCGGCGTGGATCGCGCAGATGACGATCGCCGCCCTCCTCGCCGCCCTGCGGATCAGCCGCCGCGCTACCGGCAGATCGGTCAGGGGGCTGGTGTTGAAGTAGGGGGCGAAGCCGAGGAAGGCGACCCTGAGGCCGCTGACGGAGCGGAACGTGATCTCGCCAGGCTTCCCCGTCTGAGCGATGCCGGCGCGGCGCAGGGCTCGTACCGTGTCGGCCGCGCCGCCCTCGCCGAAGTCGTGGAAGTGGTTGTTGGCGTCGTTCATCACGGTGAAGCCGGCGCTGTGGAGGTAGCGGGCAAACCGGGGTGGGGCGCGGAAGGCGAAGCAGTCGCCCGAGCGGGCGCCGCACTTGGACGAGCCGGAGCGACTCGTCAGGGTGCCTTCGAGGTTGCCGAAGACGACGTCGCCGCGCAGCTGCTTGTGGACCCTTTGCAGGTAGGCGCCGGGACGCGAGGGAAGCTGGGAGCCGTTGCCGAGCATCGTGTCGCCGACGGCGGCAATCGAGATCCCGTGGATCCCCGCGGGCGCCGCCGAGGCCATCCCCGCGGGGATGGCGAGCGCCATCGGCACCGCGACCGCGACCGCCAGCAGCACCGGGGCTTGCGCCAATTTTCTTACAGTTTCGACACTCACGCGTAACGTTTTGTCCGCTAGCCTGACAATATGGAGGCGATGAGAGCAGCTTGGACCGATTCGCGGCTCGATGACCTGAGCCATCGGGTCGATCAGGGGTTCGACCGGGTCGATGCGGACCTGCGAGCGCTGAACGCTCGCTTCGACGCTCTGCAGCGGACCATGCTCCAGATCGGCGGCGGCGTAATCGCCGCTTTGGTCGGTCTGATCGCCACACTCGCCGGCCTGATCGCCACACAACTATAGGCGGGCAAGGGAGGGGCGCTCGCCCGCGCCAGACCGCTATTCTTGGCACAGCCTCGCGCTTCGGCCCGGGGTTTTCCTTTGTAACGACGTCCGTACGTGAACGAGGAGACATGGCTCGCGGAGATGTCCGCATCGCGGTGACGCTGGCTTGCGAGGACTGCAAGCGGCGCAACTACCAGACCAACAAGTCCCGGCGAAACTCGCCGGACCGCGTCGAGCTGCGCAAGTTCTGCCGCTGGTGCGGGCACCACACGCCGCACAAGGAAACGCGGTAGCCGCCGATGGCCAAGACCCGCGCACAGCGCAAGGCCGAGCGGAAGGCTCGCGAAGCGCAGGAGCAAAAGCGCGCTGCCGCAGACCCGCTCGCCAACGAGTCCCGCGCCCAGCACGACACCCAGGTGCCGATCTCCGGCGACATCGCCGAGATCGAGGCGGTCGAGGCGGGGATGGCGGCCGGCGCGCCGGCGCTCGGAGCTGGAGACGCCGGACGCGCCGAAGCCCTCGCGCGGCGCAGCGCCGCGCCGAGGAGAAGCGGCGCAAGGAGGCCGAGAAGCGCCAGCGCGAGGACCAGAAGCGGCGCGAGCGCGAGCAGCTCGCCCGCAAGCAGAAACAGGCGCGGCGGAGCGCCAGCGCGGCGGTGTGATCGGCTTCCTCGCCTCCTGCTGGGCGGAGCTGAAGAAGGTGCAGTGGCCCGATCGCGAGACGCTGGTCCAGGCAACCGCCGTGACGATCATCTTCGTCGCCGTCGCGGCCACCTACCTCGGCGCCCTCGACGCGGTCTTCAACTTCCTGATCAAGCGGATCCTCTAGCGGTCCCCGAGAAAGGCTTCAGATCTAGATGTATCGCTGGTACGTGATCAACACCTACTCCGGGCACGAGAACAAGGTCAAGCACAACCTCGAGCACCGGGTTCAGACGATGAGCCAGGACCGCAACGTGCGCCAGGTCGTCGTCCCCACCGAGCAGGTCTCCGAGATGAAGGACGGCCAGAAGATCCAGACCGAGAAACGGACGATGCCCGGCTACGTCCTGGTCAACATGGAGATGACCGACGACGCCTGGGGCCTGGTCAAGAACACCCCCGGGGTGACCGGCTTCGTCGGCTCGCGCAACAAGCCGGTGCCGCTCTCCAAACCGGAGGTCGACCGGCTGCTGCACCGCGAGACGGCGGAGCGCCCGCGCACCCAGGCCCAGTTCTCGATCGGCGAGTCGGTCAAGGTCATCTCCGGCCCGCTCTCCGACTTCTCCGGCGAGATCGCCGAGATCAACGAGGACGCCGCCAAACTCAAGGTCCTGGTCTCGATCTTCGGCCGGGAGACCCCGGTCGAGGTCGGCTACGACCAGGTAAAGAAGATTTAGCCCCGCCCGCTACCCTCTCCGACCCGATGGCAAAGAAAGTCCTCACCCTGATCAAGCTGCAGATCCCGGCCGGCGCCGCCAACCCGGCGCCGCCGGTCGGCCCGGCGCTGGGCCAGCACGGCGTCAACATCATGGAGTTCTGCAAGGCGTTCAACGCGCAGACCCAGTCCGAGGGCGGCACGATCATCCCGGTCGAGATCACCGTCTACGAGGACCGCTCCTTCACCTTCATCACCAAGACGCCGCCCGCCGCGGTGCTGATCAAGGAGGCGATCGGGATCCCGAAGGGCTCGGGCGAGCCCCACATCAACAAAGTGGGGACGATCTCGATGGACGCAGGTCCGCCAGATCGCCGAGCGCAAGATGCCCGACCTCAACGCCAACGACCTCGACGCCGCCTCGAAGATCATCGCCGGCACCGCCCGCTCGATGGGCGTCGACGTCAAATAGGAGACCTGATGGCCCACGGCAAGCGCTACCGCCAGCAGCACGACAAGGTCCAGCGCGACCGCGCCTACCCGCCGGCCGAGGCGATCTCGCTGCTCAAGGAGACCGCCAGCGCCAAGTTCGACGAGACGGTCGAGCTGCACGTGCGGCTCGGCGTCAACGTCCGCCACGCCGAGGAGCAGCTGCGCGGCACCCTGGCGCTGCCCCACGGCCTCGGCAAAGACGTGACGGTCGCGGTCTTCGCGGAGGGCCAGCAGGCCCGCGACGCCGAGGCCGCCGGCGCGGACTTCGTCGGCGGCGAGGACCTCGCCAAGAAAGTCGAGGAGGGCTGGACCGACTTCGACGTGGCGATCGCGACCCCGGACATGATGACGGCGGTCGGCAAGCTCGGCCGCGTGCTCGGCCCGCAGGGCAAGATGCCGAACCCCAAGGTCGGCACGGTCACCGACGACGTCGAGAAGGCGGTCACCGAGTCGAAGGCCGGCAAGGTCGAGTACCGCACCGACCGCCAGGCGATCGTCCACCTGGCGATCGGCAAGGCGAGCTTCGACCAGGACAAGCTGCTCGACAACTACACGCGCGGTGATCGACGAGATCGTCCGCGCCAAGCCGTCCTCGGCGAAGGGCCGCTACGTGCTCTCCAGCACGCTGACGACGACGATGGGCCCCGGCATCCGGGTCGACGCCGCCTCCGCGTAGGCGCGGCCGCGGCGCGATCGTCTACGATGCGCGGCCGCTGACCGCAGACCACCGGCAGGGCCGCCGACTGGGCCTAAGACACGCCGTATAGGCGTACCGGCAGGCCCATCGACCCGGAAGCCCGGTGCAGGGAAGACGATGAACCGCGACGAAAAGGCAACAGCCATCGAGGAGATCGCCGCCCAGATCGAGGGCGCCGAGGCGATCTTCGCGGTCGACTACCGCGGCATCAGCGTCCCCCAGGCGGCCGAGCTGCGCTCCAAGCTGCGCGACGCCGACGCCAGCTTCCGGGTCGTCAAGAACCGCCTCACCAAAATCGCCGCCGACAAGGCCGGCGAGGAGCGCCTCGCCGAGCTGCTCGAGGGCCCGACCGCGCTGACCTTCGTCCGCGGCGACACCGCCCATGGCGGCGAAGGCGATCTCGACCTTCAACAAAGAGCACGAGGTCCTCACCTTCAAGGGCGGCTTCATGGACGACCTCAGCCTCGACGAGGACAGGTTCAAGTCGATCGCCCGCCTGCCTTCCCGCGACGTGCTCGAACGGCCAGTTCGCCGGCGTCGTCGCCAGCCCGCTGACCGGCCTGGTCCGCGGGCTCGGCTCGATGATCCAGGGCTCGCCTCCAGCTCGGCCAGATCGCCGAGAAGGGCTTGTATCGGCGAGGCTCCGGCGTCGAGGAGGCCGCCGCCGCCGAGGAGCCCGAGGCGGAGGAGCCCCCGCCGAGGCGATGAAGAGCTCAGGCCGAGGCGAGAACGACTTCAGAGCGGACGAGACTGCAAAGACGAGAGAGGAAGGAAGAGGAGTAATGGCAACCAAAGATCTCAACAGAGGACTGGATCGAGGAGCTGAAAGGCATCTCGGTGCTCGAGCTCTCCGAGCGGATCAAGGCGCTCGAGGAGGAGTTCGGCGTCTCCGCGACCGCTGTCGCCGCTGCCGCACCGGCGCGCCGGCGCTCCGCCGGCGACGGCGGCGGCGCCGAGGAGGAGTCCTCGACGGTCGACGTGGTGCTGACCGAGGTCGGCGGCCAGAAGGTCCCGGTGATCAAGGTCGTCCGCGCCGCCACCGGCCTCGGCCTGAAAGAGGCCAAGGCGCTGGTCGACGAGGCGCCGAAACCGATCAAGGAGGGCATCGAGCGCGACGAGGCCGACAAGCTCAAGGCCGAGCTCGAAGAGGCCGGCGCCACCGTCGAGCTGAAGTAGCAACTGCCCGCCGATGGGCCTGAAATACGCCATATAGGCGTACTTCAGGCCCATCGGCGGAGCTGGCCTTGCGGCCAGGCGTGGCCGTGTGTTATTTTTTGCGGTCGCGCGCCTGTTGCCCCTGGCTGCCGTAAACCCGCGCCGTATACACGTCCCTCTGACCGCCTGAGGAGTCGCCGACTTGGCACGTTCCAACGCTGCCCCCGTAACCCGCAGGAGTTTCTCCCGACTACAGAACCCCCTCGAAGTCCCCCATCTGATCGATATCCAGCGCCGCTCCTTCGAGGAGCTGACCGACCCGAAGAAGGGGATGCTGCGAGAGACGATCAACGACATCTCCCCGATCGAGGACTACACGGGGAACCTGGCGATCGTCTTCGGCGAGTTCAAGTTCGAGGAGCCGGCGCACACGATCGAGGAGTGCCGCGAGAAGGACATGACCTACTCGCGGCCGCTGACCGCGACGGTCGCCTTCCAGAACAAAGAGACCGGCGAGATCCGCGAGCAGTCCGTCTTCATGGGCGACTTCCCGTGGATGACCGACCGGGGCACGTTCATCATCAACGGCACCGAGCGCGTCGTCGTCACCCAGCTGGTCCGCTCCCCCGGCGCCTACGTGATGGCGCCGAAGGACGCCGAGAAACAGGTCTTCATCGCCAACCTGATGCCGGCCCGCGGCTCCTGGCTGGAGCTGGAGATCGACAAAAAAGGCCGCGTCTACGTCCGCATCGACCGCAAGCGCAAGCTGCCGGTGACGGTGCTGCTGCGCGCGATGGGCTACGTCGAGGACGAGCAGCTCCTCGAAGATGTTCGACAACTCGGTCTACATGCGGCACACGATCGACTCCGACACCGAGGCGACGCAGACCGAGGAAGGCGCGCTGATCGAGCTGTTCAAGAAGCAGCGCCCGGGCGAGCCGCCCTCGGTCGACGCCGCCCGCAACCTGCTCGAGCAGCTCTTCTTCGACCCGAAGCGCTACGACCTGACCCGGGTCGGCCGCTACAAGCTCAACGCGCGGCTCGACCTCGACATCGACCTCGACACCCGGGTCCTCACCCACGACGACATCATCGCCCTGGTCAAGGAGCTGGTGCTGCTGCCGAAGCTGCTCGGGATCCCCGAGGAGATCGACGAGGAGAACCCGATCAAGGACTACGCCGCGGAGGCGATCACCTACCCGCGCGAGCCCGTCTACGAGCACCTCGACGAGTACGAGCACTTCGGCAACCGCCGCCTGCGCACGGTCGGCGAGCTGATCCAGGAGGCCTTCCGGATCGGCCTCTACCGGATGGAGCGGGTGGTCCGCGAGCGCCTCACCACCGAGGACTCCGACGCGATCACCCCGCAGACGATCATCAACATCCGCCCGGTGGTCGCGGCGCTGAAGGAGTTCTTCGGCTCCTCGCAGCTCTCGCAGTTCATGGACCAGACCAACTCGCCTCGCCGGCCTCACCCACCGGCGCCGCCTCTCGGCGCTCGGCGCCGGCGGGCTGACCCGCGAGCGCGCCCCGATCGAGGTGCGCGACGTGCACCCGACCCATTACGGCCGGATGTGCCCGATCGAGACCCCGGAGGGGCCGAACATCGGCCTGATCGGCTCGCTCTCCTCCTACGCGCAGATCTCCGAGCACGGCTTCGTCACGACCCCGTACCGGGTCGTCAAGGACGGCGTCGTCACCAAAGAGATCGTCCACCTGGACGCGACCCAGGAGGAGGACATGGTGATCGCCCAGGCCAACGCCGAGGTCGATGAGAAGAGCGGCAAGCTGAAAGGCCCGACGGTCCTGGTCCGCTCCGGCGAGGAGGAGTACGCGACGGCTTCCCCCAAGGAGGTCGACCTGATGGACGTCTCCCCGACCCAGATCTGGTCGGTGGCGACGGCGCTGATCCCCTTCCTCGAGCACGACGACGCCAACCGGGCGCTGATGGGCTCCAACATGCAGCGCCAGGCGGTGCCGCTGCTGAAGCCCGACCCGCCGCTGATCGGCACCGGGATGGAGCGCCGCGCCGCGGTCGACACCGGCGACGTGATCCTGGCCGAGAACGACGGCGAGGTCGGCCACGTCGACTCCGAGCGGATCGTGGTCAGCCACGGCGCGAAGAAAGACGAGTACCCGCTTCACAAGTTCATGCGCTCCAACCAGGGCACGATCATCCACCAGCGCCCGATCGTCACCAGCGGGCAGAAGGTGAAGGAGGGCGACGTGCTCGCCGACGGCTCCTCGACCGCCGGCGGCGAGATCGCCCTCGGCAAGAACTGCCTGGTCGCCTTCATGTCCTGGGAGGGCTACAACTTCGAGGACGCGATCATCCTCTCCGAGCGCCTGGTCAAGGACGACGAGCTGACCTCGATCCACATCGAGGAGTACGAGATCGACGCCCGCACGACCAAGCTCGGCGACGAGGAGATCACCCGCGACATCCCCAACCGCTCCGAGGAGAGCCTGCGCAACCTCGACGAGCGCGGCATCGTCCGGGTCGGGGCCGAGGTCGTCTCCGGCGACCTGCTGGTCGGCAAGGTGACGCCGAAGGGCGAGACCGAGCTGACCGCCGAGGAGAAGCTGATCCGCGCGATCTTCAAGGAGAAGGCGCGCGAGGTCCGCGACACCTCGCTGAAGGTCCCGCACGGCGAGGGCGGCGTCGTGATCGACGTGCTCACCTTCAGCCGCGACGACGGCGACGACCTGCCGCCCGGCGTCAACGACCTGGTCCGCGTCTACGTCGCCACCAAGCGCAAGATCGCCGAGGGCGACAAGCTCGCCGGCCGCCACGGGAACAAGGGTGTGATCTCCAAGATCGTCCCCGAGGAGGACATGCCCCACCTCGAGGACGGCACCCCGGTCGACGTGATCCTCAACCCGCTCGGCGTGCCGAGCCGGATGAACATCGGCCAGATCCTCGAGACCCACCTCGGCTGGGTCGCGGCCAACGGCTGGTACGACGACGGCTCCGAGGCCTACAAGCAGGCCCACTCCGACGAGGGCGACGGGCGCGTCTACGTGGCGACCTCGGTCTTCGACGGCGCCACCGTCGAGGACGTCGACGAGGCGCTGGTCAGCTGGTCCGAGGAGAACGCCGAGCGCGGCATCGACTTCGGCGTCGACAAGCGCGAGCGGCCCGGGTCGCGCTGCGCCGGCACCGTGCAGCTCTACAACGGCCGCACCGGCGAGCCCTACGAGGGCAAGGTGACGGTCGGCCACATGTACATCCTGAAGCTGCTGCACCTGGTCGACGACAAGATCCACGCGCGCTCGACCGGCCCCTACTCGCTGGTCACCCAGCAGCCGCTGGGCGGCAAGGCGCAGTTCGGCGGGCAGCGCTTCGGCGAGATGGAGGTCTGGGCGCTGGAGGCATACGGCGCCGCCTACACGCTGCAGGAGATGCTGACCGTGAAGTCCGACGACACGGTCGGGCGGGTGAAGGCCTACGAGGCGATCGTCAAGGGCGAGAACATCCCCGAGCCCTCGATCCCGGAGTCCTTCAAGGTGCTGCTGAAGGAGATCCAGAGCCTCTCGCTGGACGCCAACGTCGTCTCCGAAGGGGGCGAGGTCGAGATGACCGACGAGGAGGACGACCTGCTGAAGGCGGCCGAGGAGCTGGGCATGGACCTGACCGGGGTCCGCGCCGACTCCTCCAACGGAGCCGCCGACGAGCAGGAGGAGCAGGTGGTCAAGGAGGGCGAGGCCGGGACCGACGGGGCCGGCGAGGCCGAGGAAGCGAAGGTGGAGGACTGATGATCGACATCAACAACTTCGACGCGATCGAGATCGGCCTCGCTTCCTCGAAGAAGATCCGCTCCTGGAGCTGGGGCGAGGTCACCAAGCCGGAGACGATCAACTACCGGACGCTGAAGCCCGAGAAAGACGGGCTCTTCTGCGAGCGCATCTTCGGTCCGACCAAGGACTGGGAGTGCTACTGCGGCAAGTACAAGCGGGTCCGCTACAAGGGCATCGTCTGCGAGCGCTGCGGCGTCGAGGTGACCCGGTCCAAGGTCCGCCGCGAGCGGATGGGCCACGTCGACCTCGCCTCGCCGGTCTCCCACATCTGGTTCTTCAAGGGCGTGCCGAGCCGGATCGGCTACCTGATCGACATGGCTCCCAAAGAGCTGGAGAAGGTCCTCTACTTCGCCGCCTCGATGATCACCTGGGTCGACGTCGGAGGCCCGCGACAAGGACCTCGGCAAGCTCGAGAAAGAGGTCAAGAAGGTCACCGACTCCTACGAGGCCGAGCGCCAGAAACGCACCCAGGAGCTGAGCGAGTCGCTGGAGCGGCGGGTCAAGTACCTGGAGGAGGGCGCCCAGGAGAAGTTCGACGACGACGACCACATCTGGGCCGACTCGCTGAAGCTGACCGCGACGCAGCTGCGCAAGCTGAAGGACGACGAGCGCACCAAGATGATCAAAGAGCTGCGCAAGACCTTCGAGGCCGAGATCTCCGACACCGAGGCCTACATCGACGAGGCGGTCGAGCGGATGCAGGAGGTCTGGAAGATCTTCACCGAGATGAAGCCGAAGGACGTGGTCAACGACGAGACCGTGTTCCGCGAGCTGAAGGACCGCTTCGGCTCCCCGTTCGGCTGGGGCGAGTACTTCCGCGGCGGGATGGGCGCCGAGGCGGTGCGCGACCTGCTCGAGCAGGTCGACCTCGAGGCCGACTGCGAGGAGCTGGAGCAGGTCATCAACAGCTCCAAAGGCCAGAAACAGGCCCGCGCGGTGAAGCGGCTGAAAGTCGCCTCCGCCTTCCTGCAACTCCGACAACAAGCCGGACTGGATGGTGCTCGACTGCGTGCCGGTGATCCCGCCGGAGCTGCGGCCGATGGTGCAGCTCGACGGCGGCCGCTTCGCGACCTCGGACCTCAACGACCTCTACCGGCGGGTGATCAACCGCAACAACCGGCTGAAACGGCTGCTCGACCTCGGCGCGCCCGAGATCATCGTCAACAACGAGAAGCGGATGCTGCAGGAGGCGGTCGACGCGCTGTTCGACAACGGCCGCCGCGGCCGCCCGGTGACGGGCCCCGGCAACCGCCCGCTGAAGTCGCTCTCCGACATGCTGAAGGGCAAGCAGGGGCGCTTCCGCCAGAACCTGCTCGGCAAGCGGGTCGACTACTCGGGCCGCTCGGTGATCGTCTCCGGGCCGAGCCTGAAGCTGCAGCAGTGCGGCCTGCCGAAGCTGATGGCCCTGGAGCTGTTCAAGCCGTTCATCATGGCCCGCCTGGTCGAGCGCAAAGCCGTCCAGAACATCAAGGCGGCCAAGAAGATGGTCGAGTCGATGATCCCCGAGGTCTGGGACGTGCTCGAGGAGGTCATCCACGAGCACCCGGTGCTGCTCAACCGGGCGCCGACCCTGCACCGCCTCGGCATCCAGGCCTTCGAGCCGGTCCTGGTCGAGGGCAAGGCGATCCAGGTCCACCCGCTGGTCTGCCACGCCTTCAACGCCGACTTCGACGGCGACCAGATGGCGGTCCACGTGCCGCTCTCCGCCGAGGCCCAGGCCGAGGCGCGGATCCTGATGCTCTCGGCGAACAACATCCTCTCGCCGGCCCACGGCGCGCCGCTGGCGACGCCGACCCAGGACATGGTGCTGGGCATCTACTACCTCACCTACGGCCCCGACGCCGAGGAGCTGGCGAAGCTCGACGAGGAGCTGAAGGCCGGCAAGGGAGCGGCACGCAAGGGCCCGGCGCCGAAGGTGTTCCGCTCCGCCCAGGAGGCCGAGCTGGTCTACGAGAACGGCGGCTGCAAGCTGCACGACCACGCCGAGTACCGGCGGGCCGGGCACGAGCACTTCCTGACCACGGTCGGGCGGATCATCTTCAACGAGAAGATCGAGCGCGCGCTCGCCGACGCGCTCGGCGAGGAGTTCGACCCCGAGCAGTTCGAGTTCGTCAACCACTCGCTGAAGAAGCGCGACGTCAACGAGATGGTCTCCGACCTGGTCGAGTCCTACGGGGCGCCGGCCGTCTCGCAGGTGCTCGACGCCTTCAAGGACCTCGGCTTCCACTACGCGACCCAGGCCGGGATCACGATCTCCAAGAACAACGTCATCTCGCCGCCGGACAAGGAGCAGATCCTCGACCGCTACGAGAAGCAGACGGCGGAGATCCAGGGCCAGTACGACGACGGCTACATCACCGCCGAGGAGCGCCACGAGGCGGTCACGGCGCACTGGAACAAAGCGACCGACGAGGTCGCCAAGGCGATGGAGGACAACCTCGACGAGCTGAACCCGATCTTCATGATGGCCAACTCGGGAGCGCGCGGATCGTTCAAACAGATCCGCCAGCTGGCCGGGATGCGCGGCCTGATGGCCAACCCGAAAGGCGAGATCATCGAGCGGCCGATCAAGGCCAACTTCATGGAGGGGCTCTCGGTCCTGGAGTACTTCATCTCCACCCACGGCGCCCGCAAGGGCCTCGCCGACACGGCGCTGCGCACGGCCGACTCCGGCTACCTGACCCGGCGCCTGGTCGACGTCGCCCAGGACGTGATCGTCCGCGAGGAGGACTGCAAGACCAAAGACCACATCGAGATGCCGCTCCGCAAGGACGACGGCTCGCTCAACGACAACCTGGTCGGGCGGCTGGCGGCGAAGAAGTTCGAGACGAAGCGCGGCCGCGAGCTGCTGAAGCGCAACCAGGAGATCACCCTGCCCGACGTCGAGGCGATCGCCGAGGCGTTCGGCGACGAGGAGGTCAGTGTCCCGGTCCGCTCGACGCTGAAGTGCGACGCCGAGTCAGGCGTGTGCCGCGCCTGCTACGGGGTCGCTCCGGCGACCGGGTCGATGGTCGACATCGGCGACGCGGTCGGGATCATCGCCGCCCAGTCGATCGGCGAGCCGGGCACGCAGCTGACCATGCGCACCTTCCACACCGGCGGCGTCGCCGGCCAGGACATCACCCAGGGCCTGCCGCGCATCGTCGAGCTGTTCGAGGCGCGCAAACCGAAGGGCCTGGCGCAGATGGCCGAGGCGGCCGGAAAGGTCTCGGTCGACGAGACCGACAAGGCGCTGAAAGTCATCGTGATCGAGTCGAGCGGCGAGGAGCACGCCTACAGCTTCCCGGCGCGGACCCGCCTGCACGTCGCCGACGGCGAGAAGGTCGAGGTCGGCCAGCAGCTCAACGAGGGCTCGCTGTACCCGGCCGACCTGCTGGCGATCCGCGGGCGCACCGAGACCGAGCTGTACCTCGTCGCCGAGGTGCAGAAGGTCTACCGCGCCCAGGGCGTCGACATCAACGACAAGCACATCGAGCTGATCGCCCGCCAGATGCTGAAGAAGGTGCGGATCGAGTCGAAGGGCTCGACCAGCCTGCTGCCGGGCCAGCTCGAGGACCGCGGCACCCTGAAGCGCCTCAACAAGAAGATCAAGGAAGAGGGCGGCACGCCGGCCAAAGGCGAGGAGGTCATCCTCGGGATCACCAAGGCCTCGCTGGCGACCGAGTCCTTCCTCTCGGCGGCCTCCTTCCAGGAGACGACGAAGGTGCTCACCGACGCCGCGCTGGAGGGCAAGCGAGACCGCCTCGTCGGCCTCAAGGAGAACGTGATCATCGGCAAGCTGATCCCGGCCGCGACCGGGCTCAAGCACTACCGCACGCTGGCGGTCGAGCCGGCGGTGGCGATCGAGCCGCCGAGCGAGGAGGGCCTGCTCGACGAGGACGAGCTGGCGGCCGAGCTGGGGCTCGACGGCGCGCCGAAGCGGCGGTCGAGAGCTTCGGGCCCTCGTTCGCCGAGGAGCTGGAGGAGCTCGCGCAGGAGATCGAGCAGACCTCGGACGAGTCGTAGCGGGGGAAGCCCTGCCTGAGTTCCGAGAACCGGTCTGCGTTCATCGGGGCCGGGAGCTCCGGGATCGCCTCTTGCCAGGTGCTGAATGCGCGGGGCTTGGATGTTCGACTGCTTTGAGAAGGGCTCTGAGGTCGGGGGCAACTGGCGCTACATGAACGACAACGAGATGTCGTCGGCTTACCGGTCGTTGCACATCAATACGTCGCGGGGGTTGATGGCCTACGCGACCTATCCGATGCCCGAGGACTACCCGGACTATCCGAATCACTTTCAGATCGCCGCCTACTTCGACGACTACGTCGACCACTTCGGGCTGCGGGAGAGGATTCGCGTTCCGCACCGAGGTGGTGAGCGTCGAGCCGGTCGACGGTGAGTGGGAGGTGACGGTCGAGGACGCGGATGGCAGGAGGGAGACGAATCGGTACCGGGCGGTGCTGGTCGCCAACGGCCACCACTGGGACCCGCGCTGGCCGGAGCCGCCGTTCCCCGGAGCCGAGGAGTTCGAGGGCGAGCAGATCCACGCGCACTACTACCGCGAGCCCGACGTGCTGGAGGGCAAGCGGGTGCTGGTGCTGGGGATCGGCAACTCGGCCACCGACATCGCGGTCGAGTCCTCGCGGATCGCCGAGAAGACCTTCCTGGCGATGCGCCGCGGCGCCTACGTCCTGCCCAAGTACCTGGGCGGCAAACCGACCGACGAGTCCGCCTCGGCGCTGGTCACGCGGCTGCCGCTGCCGGTGCAGCGCTTCTTCATCATGCGAATGCTGGGCCTGGCGGTCGGGGACATGAGCGCCTACGGCCTGCCGCAGCCCGACCACAAGCTGCTCGAGGCGCACCCGACCGTCTCCGCCGAGCTGCTCTCGCGGCTCGGCCACGGCGACATCGCGGTGAAGCCCAACATCGACCGCTTCGCCGGCGGCCGCACCGTCCGCTTCGCCGACGGCAGCGAGGAGGAGATCGACCTCGTCGTCTACTGCACCGGCTACAAGATCACCTTCCCCTTCTTCGACCCGAGCCTGATCTCGGCCGAGGACAACCGGCTCTCCCTCTACCGGCGCGTCGCCTCGGTCGAGCACCCCGGGCTCTACTTCGTCGGCCTGATCCAGCCGCTCGGCGCGATCATGCCGATCGCCGAGGCGCAGTCGGAATGGGTCGCGGACCTGCTGGAGGGGAGGGGGGAGCTGCCCTCGCCCGCCGAGATGCGGGACGAGATCGAGAAGGCCGAGCGGAGGATGAGGAAGCGCTACGTCGCCTCTAAGCGTCACACGATCCAGGTGGACTTCCACCCCTATCTGCGCGAGATCCGGCGCGAGCGAAAGCGGGCTGTTGCAGCGGGTGTGAGGGGGAGGCGGCGGGGTGCCCCTCCCGCTTGCTGGGTTTTTCGCCAGTGGGGGCCGTGGCCGTCCGAGGGTCGTGGCTGGGGCGAAAAAGAGGACGCCGCTGCGCGGGAGGGGCACCCCGCCGCCTGCCCATCGCGCCGCCGCCGTGGGAGATGCTGGGGGCCGCGTGGGCGTGGGGGGTGGGGGCGCCAGCGCTCGGGGCCGCCGTCCGCCTCCTCACCGGCTTCGTCGGTCTCGGGCGACTTGCTCGCCCACCAGACGAGCCAGAGCGATCCGAGCACGGGAATCTTCAGCACGACAAGGAGAAAGAAGATCGGCCAGAACCCCTCCACCAGGCCCAGTGTAGACACCCAACTCCCGCCGATGGGCCTGAAATACGCCATATAGGCGTATTTCAGGCCCATCGGCGGTCAGGCGGACTCGCTCGCCTCTCGGGCCAGGCCTCGGGCCCAGGCGGAGAGCGCCTCCGCGTGGGCCTCTTCGAGGCCGAGGTGCGGCTCGGTCGGGACCAGCAGGGTCGGCTCCGGCCGCTCCCTCGCCCACTCGTAACAGCTCTCGTCGAAGTTGTCGTCGATCCAGGCCATCGGCCGGCCGCGCCCGTAGTCGTCCAGCGGCCCCAGCTTCCAGTGCGCCGAGCCGAAGCGGGCGGCGCCGTCAAAGGTCAGGTGGGGCAGCTCGGGGATGCCGAGCAGGTTGGGGAGGTAGTCGTTGGCTTTGTCCTCCCAGCCGGTGGCCCAGACCAGCTCGTAGTGCTCCGAGAGCCGCCGCAGCCGCTCCCCGGCCGCCAGCGAGATGCAGTGCACCATCCCGTCGATCAGCTCGAACTTCGCCGCCGCGCGATCCGGCGGCTCGTCGAATCCGAACAGGATATGACCCCGTCGACGTCGACGGCGAGGATCGGCCGGCTCATCGGAGCCAGCCTAATTACCAGCGGTAGTGCGCGAAGGCCTTGTTGGCCTGGGCCATGCGGTAGATGTCGTCCTTGCGCTTCCAGGCGCTGCCCTGCTGCTTGCCGGCGTCGAGGATCTCGTTGGCGAGGCGCTCGGCCATCGAGTACTCGCGGCGCTGGCGGGCGAAGTCGACCAGCCAGCGGATCGCCAGGGTGCGGGCGCGGCGGGCGGGAACCTCCACCGGCACCTGGTAGGTGGCGCCGCCGACCCGGCGGGAGCGGACCTCCAGCACCGGGGTCAGCTGCTTGATCGCCGCCTCCAGCGTCTCGACCGGGTCCTCGCCGGCGCGCTCGCCGACGATCGCCAGGCTGTCGTAGACGATCCGCTCGGCGAGCGACTTCTTGCCGTCGCTCATCACCTTGTTGATCAGCTGCTGGACGAGCCGGTTGCGGTGCCGGGCGTCGGGCTCGACCGGGCGGATCTGGGCTGCGGAGCGGCGGGGCATCAGGAAGCCTTGACGCCGTAGCGGGAGCGGGCCTGCTTGCGGTCGGAGACGCCGGCCGCGTCGAGCGTGCCGCGCACGACCTTGTAGCGGACGCCCGGCAGGTCCTTGACGCGGCCGCCGCGGACCAGCACGACCGAGTGCTCCTGAAGGTTGTGGCCCTCGCCGGGGATGTAGGTGGTGACCTCCATCCCGTTGGTCAGGCGCACACGGGCGATCTTGCGCAGGGCGGAGTTCGGCTTCTTCGGCGTTACCGTCGCGACGCGGGTGCAGACGCCACGCCGCTGCGGCGCGGCGACGCGCTTCTTGCCGCCCTGGCCGGACTTGAGGCCCGGGGTCGTCGGTCTTCTTCTTAGGGCGCTTGCGGCCCTTGCGGACAAGTTGATTCGTGTTCGGCACGGCCGCGCATAGTAGCGGGCTGCCGCATCACGGCAAGCGCCGCGCCACCGATCAGGAGGAAGACCGCGCCGATCGGCTCCAGCCAGAAGCCCGCCTGCGGGTGGGCCTTGCCCTGGACGAAGCCGGCGAAGACGCCGGTCGCGCCGGCGTCGGGGAGGTCGATGAGCAGGAAGAGGAGGAGCGCCACGGCGCCGGCGGCCGCGACCGCGACCGCGGCGGGCTTCGACCCGGTGGCGAGCGCGGCGAGGAGGGCGACGATCGCGAAGACGCCGAGCAGCAGGAGCGCGTAGTCGTGGCGGCCACCTCCGTGCGAGACCTCCAGCACGGCGTCGCCGGCCCGGTACTCGAAGGTATCGGCGAACTCGGAGGCGATCAGCATCAGCGCGCCGGCCAGGACCAGCATGGGCGGCAGCAGGCGCTCGGCCTCGGCCCGCAGGCGCTTCACGTGCGGCTCTCCGCGAGGGATGCGGTCCGTCCCCTCGTCCTGCGCCGCCGGCGCCAGGTGGGGCGGGGGCGCTTGGAGCGCCTGCGGACGGGCTGCCGGCCCAGGGACAGGGCCAGTCCCCCCAGCGCGATGCCCGCCGCCGCCGCCAGCTCGGCGTAGAAGCCGTCATAGAGCACGCCCGTGGCTCCGGAGAAGCGCGACGTCTGCGACGCCGGCGTCGAGCCCGTTCGGCAGGTCGACCAGGAGGACGACCGCGATCCCGGCCAGGCCGAGGGCGAAGACGACCCGGCCGAGCCGCCGGCGCCTGCGGCTCACCGCCGCGAGGCCGAGGACGGCGGCGAGGAGGGCCAGCGGGACCAGCAGGTAGGAGTGGGCCGCGCCGGCCGTCTTCACGTCGACGGTGGGCGGCGTCGCGATCGCCGGCAGGCCCGCGTACCCGGGCTGGCCGATCTCGACCGCGCGGTAGTCGACGAACTGGGAGACGACCAGGCAGGCGGCGGCGGCGACGATCGACGGCGCCGATCGCCCGCTCCGGCGTGACCACGGCGCTGGCCCGGGTCGCCGCCCGCGCGGTTCGCGCCCCGGCCCGCCGCAGCCCCCGCTCGACCGCCGCGAGGCCGCGGAAGAGCAGCACCCCGGCGGGGCGCAGCCGCCGCCCGATCCGCGCCGCCCAGCGCTTCGCGGTCTTCCCGAGGCGGCGCGCGTGCTTCGCCAGCCACGGGCCGCGCCCGCTCGATCCGGCGGTCGGCCGCCCGATCCACCGCCCGCGTCGACTTCGCGGCCCAGGCGAGCGCCGGGCGGATGCGCCGCCGAGCCGCTGCTATCATCGCGCGTCGCTCAGGCTTCTTTTTCGCAGCACGTTTCGCCGGGCCCGCGAGGGCCTTTTTCATGCGCCGATCCCGGCTCTCGCCGGATCGCTTGCGTTTCACTTGTCCCCGCTTCAAGACAACCCTTACCTTAAGACCATGCCACGCACCTTCCCCCTAGAGAAAACGCGCAACATCGGGATCATGGCGCACATCGACGCCGGTAAGACGACGACGACCGAGCGCATCCTCTACTACACCGGCCGCACCCACAAGATGGGCGAGGTCCACGAGGGCGCCGCGGTGATGGACTGGATGGAGCAGGAGCAGGAGCGCGGCATCACGATCACCTCCGCCGCGACCGCCTGCGAGTGGAAGGGCCACCGGATCAACATCATCGACACGCCCGGCCACGTCGACTTCACGGTCGAGGTCGAGCGCAGCCTCCGCGTCCTCGACGGCGCGATCGCCGTCTTCGACGCCGTCGCCGGGGTCGAGCCGCAGTCGGAGACGGTCTGGCGCCAGGCCGACAAGTACAAGGTTCCGCGCTTCGCCTACATCAACAAGATGGACCGCACGGGCGCCGACTTCTTCAACGCGGTGGAGACGATGAAGGACCGGCTCGGCGCCAACCCGCTGCCGATCCAGCTGCCGATCGGCCAGGAGGCCGACTTCGAGGGCGTCGTCGACCTGATCGAGATGAAGGCGCTGGTCTGGAAGGACGAGCTGGGGACCGAGTTCGAGACCGGCGAGATCCCCGCCGACCTGCTCGAGCAGGCCGAGCGGTACCGGACCCAGCTGATCGAGGCCTGCGCCGACTACGACGACGAGCTGATGGAGGCCTACCTGGCCGAGGAGGAGATCCCCCACGAGCGGATCGCCAACTCCCTGCACCGGGCCTGCCTCGACACCAAGGTGACGCCGGTGCTCTGCGGCTCCTCGTTCAAGAACAAGGGCGTGCAGCCGCTGCTCGACGCGATCGTCGAGCTGCTGCCCTCGCCGCTCGAGGTCCCGCCGGTGACGGGAGTGGAGCCCGCCGCCAAGGGCGAGGAGGAGGGCCACGAGGCCGAGCGCCCCGCCGACGACGATGCGCCCTTCGCGGCGCTCGCCTTCAAGGTCATGACCGACCCCTACGTCGGCAAGCTCACCTACTTCCGCGTCTACTCGGGCAAGCTCGACCGCGGGCGGCCGCGTCCTCAACGTCTCGACCGGCAAGACCGAGCGGATCGGCCGGCTGCTGATGATGCACGCCAACAGCCGCGAGGAGATCGAGGAGTGCTACGCGGGCGACATCTGCGCCGGCGTCGGCCTCAAGCAGACGGGGACCGGCGACACTCTGTCCGCCCCCGACGCGCCGATCGGGCTGGAGACCATCGAGTTCCCGGAGCCGGTGATCGCGGTCGCGATCGAGCCGAAAACGAAGGCCGACCAGGAGAAGCTGGGGACCGCCCTGCCGCGGCTCGCCGAGGAGGACCCGACCTTCCAGGTCGAGTCCGACGAGGAGACCGGCCAGACCCTGATCCACGGGATGGGCGAGCTGCACCTCGAGGTGATCGTCGACCGCATGCTGCGCGAGTTCAAAGTCGACGCCAACGTCGGCCGGCCGCAGGTCGCCTACCGCGAGACGATCCGCAAGCGGGTCGAGAAGGTCGTGGGCCGCTTCGTCCGCCAGACCGGCGGCCGCGGCCAGTTCGGCCACGTCGTGATCAACGTCGAGCCGGCCCCCGGCGAGGGCTTCGACTTCGTCAACAAGATCAAGGGCGGCGTCATCCCCAGCGAGTTCATCGGCCCGGCCGAGCAGGGGATGGAGGAGGCGCTGGAGAACGGCGTCAAGGCCGGCTACCCGATGGTCGACGTCCGGGTCGAGCTGGTCGACGGCTCCTACCACGACGTCGACTCCTCGGAGATGGCCTTCAAGATCGCCGGCTCGATGGCGATCCAGGACGGCGCCCGCAGGGCCAACCCGGTCCTGCTGGAGCCGGTGATGTCGGTCGAGGTCGTCACCCCCGAGGACTTCCTCGGCGACGTGATCGGCGACCTCTCGCGCCGCCGCGGCAAGGTGCAGGGCCAGGAGCAGCGCGGCAACGCGCTCGCGGTGCAGGCCTTCGTCCCGCTCGGCGAGATGTTCGGCTACGCGACCGATCTGCGCTCCTCGACCCAGGGCCGCGCCACCTACACGATGCAGTTCGAGCGCTACGAGGAGGTCCCGGCGAACATCGCCGAGGAGATCGTCGAGCACCGGTCGGGCGAGCCGGTAGGCGCAGCCTCGTAGGGCTGGCTATATTCCCAGGTTCTCAAACCCAACTTCGAAAGGTAGAACGGAGAGAGATGTCCAAGGAGAAGTTCGAGCGCGATAAGCCGCACGTGAACGTCGGCACGATCGGTCACATCGACCACGGCAAGACGACGCTGACGGCCGCGATCACCAAGACGCTCTCCACGAAGGGCGGCGCCGAGGCGAAAAGCTTCGAGGAGATCGACAACGCTCCGGAGGAGAAGGAGCGCGGGATCACGATCGCGACCTCCCACGTCGAGTACCAGACCGACAACCGCCACTACGCGCACGTCGACTGCCCGGGCCACGCCGACTACGTGAAGAACATGATCACCGGCGCCGCCCAGATGGACGGCGCGATCCTGGTCGTCTCGGCCGCCGACGGCGTGATGCCGCAGACCCGCGAGCACATCCTGCTCGCCCGCCAGGTCAACGTCCCGCACGTGGTCGTCTTCCTCAACAAGGTCGACCAGGTCGACGACGAGGAGCTGATCGAGCTGGTCGAGGAGGAGGTCAAGGACCTGCTCAACGAGTACGACTTCCCGGGCGACGAGACGCCGATCATCAAGGGCTCGGCGCTGAAGGCGCTGGAGGGCGACGAGGAGGCCCAGAAGGCGATCTTCGAACTGGCCGACGCGCTCGACTCCTACATCCCGGAGCCGGTCCGCGAGCTCGACAAGCCCTTCCTGATGCCGATCGAGGACATCTTCTCGATCACCGGCCGCGGCACCGTCGCCACCGGCCGCGTCGAGCAGGGGATCGTCAACACCGGCGACGAGGTCGAGATCGTCGGCATCAAGGACACCACGAAGACGGTGGTCACCGGGGTCGAGATGTTCCGCAAGATCCTCGACCAGGGCCAGGCGGGCGACAACATCGGCGCCCTTCTGCGCGGCACCAAGCGCGAGGAGATCGAGCGCGGCCAGGTGCTCTGCAAGCCCGGCTCGATCACCCCGCACACCAAGTTCAAGGCCGAGGTCTACTGCCTGAAGAAGGAGGAGGGCGGCCGTCACACGCCGTTCTTCTCCGGCTACCGGCCTCAGTTCTACTTCCGCACGACCGACGTGACCGGGATCGCCAACCTCCCCGAGGGGACCGAGATGGTGATGCCGGGCGACAACGTCGAGATGACGATCGAGCTGATCCAGCCGATCGCGATGGACCAGGGCCTGCGCTTCGCCATCCGCGAGGGTGGCCGGACCGTCGGCTCGGGGGTCGTCTCCGAGATCATCGAGTAGCGGCACCCCAGGGCGGGCCTCGGGCCCGCCCTCTCGCTGCCCGCCGGGCGGCGAAGACAACTGCAAAGGACATACGACCGGGGCGGCGCCCCACCATCAAGGGGCCGCGCCCTTTCATGCGCGGTAAGGGCCGCGCGAGAAAGACCGAGAGAGACAGATTCGAAGTGGCAGCGATAGCGGCACAGAAAATTCGAATCCGGCTGAAGGCGTACGACCACGACGCCATAGACCGGGCTGCCCGCGAGATCGTCGAGACCGCGGAGCGCACCGGCGCCAGCGTCTCCGGCCCGGTGCCGCTGCCGACCGAGAAAAACGTCTACTGCGTGATCAAGTCCCCGTTCAAGGACAAGGACTCGCGCGAGCACTTCGAGATCCGCACCCACAAGCGGCTGATCGACATCCTCCAGCCGTCGCCGAAAACCGTCGACTCGCTGCAGCGGCTCGACTCGCTGCCGGCCGGCGTCGACATCGAGATCCGGCTCTAGGTCGGGTATGGCCGCGATCCTCGGCAAGAAGCTCGGCATGACGCAGGTCTTCCGCGAGGACGGCACCGTCGTCCCCGTCACCGTGATCGAGGCCGGCCCCTGCAAGGTGACCGCGGTCCGCGACGCCGAGCGCGACGGCTACGCCGCCGTGCAGCTCGCCTTCGGCGAGGTCAAGGAGGGCAAGCTGACCAGGGCCGAGCTGGGCCACCTGAAGAAGGCCGGCGCGCCGCCGATGCGCCACCTGGTCGAGTTCCGCGACGAGGACCTCGGCGCCGAGGAGGGCCCGAAGATCGGCGACGACGTCACCGTCGCCTCGTTCGAGGCCGGCCAGAAGGTGAAGGTCTCCGGCATCTCGATCGGCAAGGGCTTCCAGGGCGGGATCAAGCGCCACAACTTCAGCCGCGGCCCGGTCACCCACGGCTCGCACAACGTGCGGGCGCCGGGCTCGATCGGCGCCAGCGCCTTCCCGGCCCGCGTCTTCAAAGGGATGCGGATGCCGGGCCAGATGGGCAACAAGCGGATCACCCAGAAGGGCCTCGAAGGTCGCCGACGTCGACGCCGAGCGCAACCTGCTGCTGATCAAGGGCTCGGTGCCCGGGCTCGCGCAACGCGCTGGTCGAGGTGAGGACCGATGGCTAAAGCGGCCGTGCTCGGCAAGACGACCAAAGCGGACCTGCCGAAAGAGCTCTTCGCCGAGCCGTTCCACCACTCGCTGGTCCACGAGGCGGCCCGCGCCGACCTCGCCGCGCGCCGGCGCGGCACCGCCTCGACCCTGACCCGCGGCGAGGTCTCGATGACCACCGCCAAGGCCTGGCGCCAGAAGGGCACCGGCCGCGCCCGCGTCGGCGCGCTCAGCGTCCCCAACCGCTATCGGCGGCGGCGTCGCCTTCGGCCCGAAGCCGCGCCACTACACGGTCAAGGTCAACCGCAAGGCGCGCCGCAAGGCGATGCGGGCCGCCCTCTCGGTCCACGCCGAGCGGGGCAGCGTCGCGCGTGCTCGACGCCGCCGCCTTCGAGACGCCGTCGACCAAGGCCGCCGCGGAGGCGCTCGACAAATGGGGCGCGAAGCGCCGACCCTGGTCGTGCTCGACGCCGAGGAGACCGGCGCGGTGAAGAGCTTTCGCAACATCCCCCGGGTCGAGGTCGCCGAGGTCGGCGCGATCGGGGTCGCCGACGTGATCGGCGCCGCCTCGCTGGTCGTCTCCGAGGGCGCGCTGGAGAAGCTGCAGGAGAGGCTGGCCTGATGGACGCGCGCAACGTGATCATCCGCCCGGTCGTCTCGGAGAAGAGCTACGCGCTGATCGCCGAGGGCAAGTACACGTTCCGGGTCAACGACCGCGCCCACAAGACCCAGATCGCCCACGCGGTCGAGGAGATCTTCGACGTCGAGGTGGCCGCGGTGCGGACCTCGAAGGTCCGGCCGAAGCCGAAGCGCCGCGGCGCCCAGCCAGGGCAAGCACCCGGGCCTGGAAGAAGGCGGTCGTCCAGCTCGCGCCGGGCGAGCGGATCGAGCTGTTCGAGGGCGCGGAGACCGCGTAGGGAGAGCGATGCCGAACCGCAAAACAAAACCGACCAGCCCCGGGCGCCGCTTCGCGACCTACCCGCTGCGCGAGCAGCTGACCGCGTCCGAGCCGGAGCGCAAGCTGACCGAGGGCCTGCGCAAGTCCGGCGGCCGCAACGCCAACGGGCGCGTCACCGCCCGCCATCGCGGCGGCGGCGCCAAGCGGCGCTACCGCCAGATCGACTTCAAGCGCCTCAAGGACGGGGTGCCGGCCAAGGTGGCGACGATCGAGTACGACCCGAACCGCAGCTGCTACATCGCGCTGCTCCACTACGCCGACGGCGAGAAGAGCTACATCCTCGCCCCGGCGCAGCTCTGCGGTCGGCGACGAGGTCCAGTCCGGGCCGGGCGCCGACATCAGGCCCGGCAACGCGCTGGCGCTGCGCGAGATGCCGACCGGCACGATCGTCCACAACGTCGAGCTGATCCCCGGCCAGGGCGGCAAGCTGGGCCGCGCCGCCGGCACCTCGATCCAGCTGGCGGCGAAGGAGGGGGAGATGGTGACCCTGCGCCTGCCCTCCTCGGAGATGCGGATGGTCCGCGCCGAGTGCCGCGCCACGGTCGGCGTGCTCTCCAACGCCGAGCACCAGAACATGAAGATCGGCAAGGCCGGCCGCAACCGCCACAAGGGCAAGCGCCCGCAGACCCGCGGCGTGGCGATGAACCCGGTCGACCACCCGCACGGCGGCGGCGAGGCCCACCACACGCCCGGCGGGCACCCGGTGACGCCGTGGGGCAAGCCGACGCTCGGCTACCGCACCCGCAAGAAGGGCAAGCAGTCCGATCGCTACATCGTGCGCGGCCGCCGCCGCGGGAAGAAGAAGAGGTAGCGCGATGGGACGCTCGACGAAAAAGGGCCCGTGGGTCGAAGAGCGCGCTGATGAAGCGCGTCTCCGCGATGAACGAGTCCGGCCAGAAGCAGATGGTGAAGACCTGGTCGCGGACCTCGACGGTCTTCCCCGACATGGTCGGCCACACGATCGCCGTCCACGACGGCCGCAAGCACGTCCCGGTCTTCATCTCCGAGTCGATGGTCGGCCACAAGCTGGGCGAGTTCGCGCCGACCCGCACCTTCCGCTCCCACTCCGGCACGGGCAAGGGCGATAGGGATGGCCGAGGAGAACGATAACGAAAAACAGCAAAGTGGCAAAAAAAGAGCCGAAAAAAGCCGCTGCGAAAAAAGCCGCCGCCAAAAAGCCGGCGGCGAAAAAAGGCGTGGCGAAAAAAGCGCCGGCCGAAAAAAGCTGCGACGAAAGCCACCGCCAAATCCGCGGGCAAAGAGCACGGCGAAAAAAGCGGAGCCCAAAGCCAAAGCGGAGCCGAAGGCGGCCAAAAAGCCGATCGCGATCGTGGTCCGGGCCAGCTCCCGCTACGTGCGGGTGGCGCCGCGCAAGGCGCGCCTGGTCGCCGACCAGGTGCGCGGCCTGCACATCGACAGGGCGCGGGCGCTGCTCGAGTTCTCGCCCCGCGGCGCCGCCCAGGACATCCGCAAGCTGATCGAGTCGGCCGCCTCCAACGCGGAGAACAACCACGACCTGATCGCCGACGAGATGCGGATCGCCGAGATCACCGTCGACGAAGGCCCGACCCTGAAGCGCTTCCGGCCGCGGGCGCTGGGCCGGGCGACCCCGATCAACAAGCGAACCAGCCACATCGCCGTGGCGCTGAGCCCGGAAGAGGACTGAGGACTTAGATGGGACAGAAGATCCACCCCGGCGGCTTCCGCGTCGGCTACATCCAGGACTGGAAGTCGAACTGGTTCGACGAGAAAGACTTCGCCGACGTCCTCCACGAGGACCTGAAGATCCGCGACCACATCGAGGGCAAGCTCGCCCACGCCGGCCTCTCGGACATCACGATCGAGCGCCGCGGCGAGGTCGCCGTCGACATCCACACCGCCCGCCCCGGCATCGTGATCGGCAAGTCGGGCAGCGAAGTCGACGCGCTGCGCAAGGACCTGCACAAGCTGACCGGCAAGCCGGTGAAGGTGAACATCCGCGAGGTGAAGCGCCCCGAGCTCGACGCCAAGCTGGTCGCCCAGTCGATCGCCGAGCAGCTGCAGAACCGCGTCGCCTTCCGGCGCGCGATGAAACGCGCGCTGACCTCGGCGATGCGCTCCGGCGCCAAAGGGGTCAAGGTCCAGGTCTCCGGCCGCCTCGGCGGCGCCGAGATGGCGCGGACCGAGGGCTACTCCGACGGCCGCGTGCCGCTGCACACGCTGCGCGCCAACATCGACTACGGCTTCTTCGAGGCGCGCACGACGACCGGCCGGATCGGCGTCAAGTGCTGGATCAACAAGGGCGAGGTGATGCCCGAGGGCTTCCGCTCCGACCAGGCTCCACCGATGGCGAGGCTCCATCCGGCGGCGGTCGCGGCGGCGGCCGTGGCGGGCGCCAGGGAGGTGGTCGCTGATGCTGATGCCGAAGCGGGTCAAGCACCGCAAACAGATGCGCGGTCGGATGCGCGGCAACACCAAGGGCGGCAGCACCGTCGCCTTCGGCGAGTACGGGCTGAAGTCGCTCGATCGCGGCTGGATCACCAACCGCCAGATCGAGGCCGCCCGTGTCGCGATGACCCGCAAGATCAAACGTGGCGGCAAGGTCTGGATCAACGTCTTCCCCGACAAGCCCTACACGAAGAAGCCCGCCGAGACGCGGATGGGCTCGGGCAAGGGCAACCCGGAGGGCTGGGTCGCGGTGATCAAGCCCGGCAAGGTGATGTTCGAGCTGGCCGGCGTGCCCGAGGACCTCGCCCGCGAGGCGCTGCGCCTGGCCGGGCACAAGCTCCCGGTCAAGACCAAGTTCGTGATGCGCGAGGGGGCCGAGGACTGATGAAGGCCGCCGAGGTCCACGACCTGAAAGACGACGAGCTGGTGGCGAAGCTGATCGACGCCAAGCAGGAGGCGTTCAACCTGCGGTTTCGCCACGCGACCGGCGAGCTGGAGAACACGGCTCGGATCGGGCGGTCGCGGCGGGACGTGGCCAAGCTGCTGACTGTCGCGCGGGAGCGCGGGATCGACGTTGAGAAAGAGCTGAAGCGGAGATGAGCGACGAAGAGAAAAAAGACGTAGTCGAAGAGACTCTAGGACGAGGGTTCAGAGGAATCGACCGCGGGTCCCGTCGAGGAGTCGGGGGGGCCTGCGGGCGAGGGCGAGGCCTCCGTTCTCGGCCCCCCGACTCACGCCACCCGCGGAAGAGACGTCTGAGGCTCCGGCCGAGGAGGCTGCCGACGACAGCGCTGCTGAGCCCGTCGCCGAGGAAACAGCTGAGGAGCCCGAGGCCGATGCGGCGGAGCCTGCCGTCGAGGCGAATCCTGAGGACGATCTGCCCTGGAAGGAGCGGCGCAGGCTCCAGCGGTCTCGCAGGCCGCATGAGGCCGGAGCCGCAGCTGAGTCCTGAGGAGCGGGCTGCTAAGCGGGCGGGAGGAGCGGAAGGCGCAAGGCGGCGCTGCGGCGTAAGGAACGGGCTGCCGCCAAGGGTGAGAAGAGCTGCTGGGGCCGGGACGCCGGTTGCCGAGCGGAGCCCCAACGCCGCGAAGATCCGGCAGGGGATCGTCGTCTCCAACAAGGGCGACAAGTCGATCACCGTGCGGATCGACATCGCCCGGCGGCATCCGACTTACGAGAAGGTGGTGCGCCGGTCGCGGACGCTTGCACGCGCACGACGAGCGCAACGAGGCCGGCGAGGGCGACATCGTGCGGATCGTCGAGACCCGGCCGCTGTCGAAGACGAAGCGCTGGCGCCTGGTCGAGGTCCTGGAGAAGGCCAAGTGATCCAGCAGGAGTCGAGACTGAAGGTCGCCGACAACTCCGGCGCCCGGGAGATCCTCTGCATCCGCGTCAAGGGCGGATCGCACCGCCGCTACGCCGGCGTCGGCGACGTGATCACGGCGACCGTCAAACAGGCGAGCCCGCAGGGCGGCGTCCGCAAGGGCGAGGTCGTCCAGGCCGTCGTCGTGCGCACCCGGAAGCAGCTCGGCCGCCCCGACGGCACCTACATCTCCTTCGACGAGAACGCCGCGGTGCTGATCGACCCGGCGAACAACAACCCGCGCGGCACCCGCATCTTCGGCCCGGTCGCCCGCGAGCTGCGCGACGCAACTTCATGAAAATCATCTCGCTGGCCCCCGAGGTCCTCTGATGGCCAAGTCGATGCGGATCAAGACCGACGACCAGGTGGTCGTGATCGGCGGCAAGGACACCGGCAAGACCGGCCGCGTCGTCCGCACCGATCCGAAGAAGGACCGGGTCTACGTCGAGCACCTGAACATGATCAAGCGCCACGAGCGGCCCCGCTCCCAGAGCGATCTGAAAAACCCCCAGGCCGGCGGCATCGTCGAGAAGGAGGGGCCGATCCACGTCTCCAACGTGATGCTGCTCGACCCCAAAGACAACAAGCCGACCCGGGTCGGCATGCGCCGCGACAAAGGCGGCAAGCGCGAGCGCTTCGCGAAGCGCAGCGGAGCGTCGATCGACTGATGGAAGCCACCGCGACAGCCCAGGCCCAGGCCGCGCCGCCGCCGCGCCTGCGCGAGCGCTACGAGCAGGAGGTGCTGCCCGCGCTGACCGCAGAAGTTCGGCTACTCGACGCCGATGCAGGCGCCGCGCCTGGAGAAGATCACGCTCAACATGGGCGTCGGCGAGGCCAAGCAGAACGCCAAGATGCTCGAAGCCGCCACGGAGCAGCTGGCGACGATCGCCGGCCAGCAGCCCAACGTGCGCCGCGCCCGCAAGTCGATCGCCTCCTTCAAGGTCCGCGAGGGGATGCCGGTCGGCGTCTCGGTGACCCTGCGCCGCGCCCGCATGTGGGAGTTCCTCGATCGGCTCTGCTCGATCGCGGTGCCGCGGATCCGCGACTTCCGCGGCCTCAACCCGCGCTCCTTCGACGGTCGCGGCAACTACTCGATGGGCGTCCGCGAGCAGCTGATCTTCCCCGAAATCGACTACGACTCGATCGACGAGGTGCGCGGCCTCGACGTGACGATCACGACCACGGCGCAGACCGACGAGGAGGCCTTCGAGCTGCTGCTCGGCCTGGGGATGCCCTTCGCCAAAGAGGGCCGGCCCGGCAACGAGGCCGACATCGAGGCTGAGGCCGAGGCCGAGGAGGAGAAGCGCAAGGAGGAGGCCCGCCAGCGGGCCGAGGCCGAGCAGGCCGCGCTGGAGCAGCTGAAGGAAGAGAACCCCGAGGCCTACGAAAAGCCTGAGATCGCCGCGGGTCCTGTCGCCGAGGATGGCGAGTCGTCCTCGCAAGCTGCGGGCGACTCCCCATCCTCGACGCCACCCGCGGAGGAGGCCGACGCGCAGCGACGCCGAGAAGGAGGACTCGTAGATGGCTAAGACTTCACTGAAGGTCGACAGGGGCGCAAGCCCAAGTTCAAGTCCCGCGAATACAACCGCTGCCGCCGCTGCGGGCGGCCGCGCGCCTACTACCGCAAGTTCGGCCTCTGCCGGATCTGCCTGCGCGAGGCCGCGCACGAGGGCTACATCCCCGGCATGACCAAGTCCAGCTGGTAACGAGAGACGACGATGCTGACCGACCCGATAGCCGATTACCTGACCCGGATCCGCAACGCGCTGCGCTCCGGCCACGACGAGGTGGAGATTCCCTCCTCGCGGCTGAAGATGGAGATGTCGCGGATCCTCAAGGAGCAGGGCTACATCCTCGACTTCGCGCCAGCGCCGGCGCGGGTCGGCGAGGCGATCAAGATCCGCCTCAAGTACACGGAGGACCGCCGCCCGGTGATCTCCGGCCTGGAGCGGGTCTCGCGCCCCGGCCGTCGCCGCTACGTCGACCACAAGCAGGTGCCGCGGGTCGACGGCGGCACCGGCACGGCGATCGTCAGCACCTCGGTCGGCGTGATGACCGGCCACGAGGCGAAGGCAGAAGGGCGTCGGCGGCGAGGTAGTCGCCTACGTCTGGTGAGGGATCGATGAGTCGAATCGGAAGAAAGCCCATCCCCGTCCCCGAGGCCGTCACGGTCGAGCTGGCCCCTGGCCGCGTCGCGGTCAAGGGCCCGAAGGGCGAGCTGGCCCAGGCGCGTCTCCGCCGACATGAAGGTCGAGCAGGCCGACGGCGTGCTCACCGTCGAGCGCCCGACCGACCGCGGCGAGCACCGCGCCCTGCACGGGCTGACCCGCAGCCTGATCGCGAACATGGTCGAGGGCGTCACGGAGGGATTCGAGAAGCGCCTGGAGATCCAGGGCGTCGGCTACCGCGCCCAGCTCAAGGGCCGGAACCTCGAGCTGGCGCTCGGCTACTCGCACCCGGTCTCGATCGAGGCGCCCGAAGGAATCGAGTTCGAGGTTCCGCAGCCGACCGAGATCGTCGTGCGCGGGATCGACAAGCAGCTGGTCGGGCAGGTCGCCGCGGACATCCGCAAGCGCCGCCCGCCGGAGCCCTACAAGGGCAAGGGCATCCGCTACCGCGGCGAGCACGTGCTGCGCAAGGTGGGTAAGCGCGCATGACGGTGCTCACCAAGAGGCAGCGCCGCCTGCGCCGTCGCCGCCGCGTCCGCGCCCGGGTCACCGGGACGGCGGAGCGTCCGCGCCTCTCCGTGTACCGCTCGAATCGCGGCGTCTTCGCCCAGCTGATCGACGACAGCAAGGGCCACACCGTGGCCGCGGTCAACTGGATCGAGCCGGAGCTGCGCAAGCTGACGGCGGCCGAGCAGGCGAAGCGAGCCGGAGAGCTGCTGGCCGAGCGGGCCAAGGCGGCCGGGGTCGAGACCTGCGTCTTCGATCGCGGCGGCTACCAGTACCACGGCCGGGTCAAGGCCCTGGCCGAGGGCGCACGAGAGGGGGGCCTGGTCTTCTGAGCACGTTCGCTACCTTGGACCGCTCGCTATGAAGGGAATGGACACAACAAACGTCGAGACGGTGAGCCCGCGCGGGCTCGACCTGCAGGAGCGCGTGATCGAGATCAACCGCGTCGCCAAGGTGGTCAAGGGCGGCCGCCGCTTCTCCTTCACGGCCCTGGTCGCCGTCGGCGACGAGGAGGGCGTGGTCGGGATCGGCTACGGCAAGGCGCGCGAGGTGCCGCTGGCGATCCAGAAGGGCGTCGAGAACGCCCGCAAGGACTTGATCCGCGTCCCCAAATACGGGCAGACGATCACCCACAAGATCATCGGCCGCTACGGCGCCGGCCACGTCGTGCTGCGCCCGGCCAGCCCCGGTACCGGCGTGATCGCCGGCGGCGGCGTGCGCGCGGTGCTCGAGCTGGGGGGGTCAGCGACGTGCTGACCAAGAGCATTGGGACTCAGAACCCGATCAACCTGGTCAAGGCGACCATGGACGGGCTGATTCGACTTCGTCGGCCTGAGGAGGTCGCCGAGCTGCGCGGGCTTACGGTTTCTCAGGTTCTAGGGATCGAGCGCGACCGGGCTGACGGGACTGAGGCTCGTCGCGAGCTCGGGCGAGGGCCCGACCGCGTCAGCCGCGGGGCCTGCGCCGCGGGGAGCCACCGCCCCCGCCGGCGGCTGACGCGTCCTCAGGCGGTACCCGCACTCCGAGGCAGCCACCCGCAGGAGGAGACGGCTGAGGCTCCGGCCGAGGAGGCTGAAGCCCCGGCCGCTGAGGGTGAGCTCGTGAGCGTCGTGAAGATCAAGCAGGTTCGGTCGGCCAACGGGACCAATCCCAGCTCAGAAAGCCACGCTTGAGGCGCTTGGGCTTGGGCGGATTGGGAAGGCTGTTGAGCGGAAGGACAGTCCTCAGCTTCAGGGGCAGCTTCGGGTCGTCTCTCATCTGGTTGAGGTGAACGGTGGCTGAGAAACAGAGCGCTGAGGAGATTGGGCTTCATAGCCTGAAGCCGAAGCCCGGGTCGCGTAAGCCGCGCAAGCGGATTGGGCGTGGCGAGGGGTCTGGGCTTGGGAAGACCTCCGGCCGCGGGCACAAGGGCGCCGGGTCGCGTTCGGGCAGCAAGCGCAAGGCCAACTACGAGGGCGGGCAGAACCCGATTCACATGCGGATGCGAAAGCTTCGCGGGCCGCACATGAAGAAGTCGATGCCGTTCGAGAACTTCCGCACCAAGACGCAGCCGGTCAACCTCGCCGACCTGGAGGAGCGCTTCGACGCCGGCGCCGAGGTGACTCCCGAGACGCTGAAGGAGAAGGGGCTGGCCAAGCGCTCGGACCCGGTCAAGATCCTCGCCCGCGGCGAGATCTCGAAGAAGCTGACGGTCCGCGCGCACGCTTTCAGCGCCGCCGCCAAGGAGAAGATCGAGGCGGCCGGCGGCAGCTGCGAGACTCTGGAGCCGTAATGCTCCGGACGATCGCGAACGCCTTCAGCGTCGCCGACATCCGCAAGAAGCTTGCCTTCACGGCGGCGATGCTGCTGCTCTACCGGCTCGGCGCCTACATCCCCGCGCCGGGCGTCGACCTCAACGCCGTCAAGGAACATCCAGTCCAACTTCGGCGGCTGCAACATCCTCGGCTTCCTCAACCTCTTCTCGGGCGGCAGCCTCTCGCGCCTCAGCCTCTTCGCGCTGGGGATCATGCCCTACATCACCGCCTCGATCATCCTGCAGCTGCTGACCGTGGTGGTGCCCTCGCTGGAGAAGCTCTCGAAAGAGGGCGAGGTCGGGCAGCAGAAGATCACCCAGTACACGCGCTACCTGACCGTCGCGCTGGCCTTCGGGCAGTCGCTCGGCTACGTCTTCCTCTTCCGCTCCTTCAGCGCCCAGGCCGGGACCAGCGTCGTCGGCACCCTCACCTTCACCAAGGTCTTCCTGATCGTCATCTGCCTGACCGCCGGCACGACGCTGCTGATGTGGCTCGGCGAGCTGATCACCCAGCGCGGCGATCGGCAACGGGATCTCGCTGATGATCTTCGCCTCGATCGCCTCCGCGGATCCCGCAGGGGATCACGAAGTGGTGGACCAACCCCGACCAGGTCTTCGTCGTGATGATGCCGTTCATCGCGCTGGCGGTGATCGTCGCGATCGTCTTCGTCCAGGAGGGCCAGCGCCGCATCCCGGTCCAGTACGCGAAACGGGTGGTCGGGCGAAAAATGACCTCGGGCGGCTCCACCTACCTGCCGCTGCGGGTCAACATGGCCGGCGTCATCCCGGTCATCTTCGCCGCCTCGATCATGGCCTTCCCGCCGACCATCGGCCAGCTCCTCAACACCCCCGCGGCGCTCGACTTCGCCGCCTTCTTCAGCCCCAGCGGCTGGGCCTACGTGGTCGGCGAGGTGTTCTTCATCATCGTCTTCACCTACTTCTACACGGCGGTCACCTTCAACCCGGTGGACCAGGCCGACAACCTGAAGAAATACGGCGGCTTCATCCCCGGGGTGAGACCGGGCCGGCCGACCGCCGAGTACCTCGACCGCATCCTCTCCCGGCTGACCTTCCCCGGGGCGCTCTACCTGGGCGCGGTCGCGGCGCTGCCGACGATCCTGATCAGCCAGACCTCGGCGAACTTCTTCTTCGGCGGCACCTCGATCCTGATCGTGATCGGCGTCGCCCTGGACACGGTGAAGCAGCTGGAGGCGCAGCTGATGATGCGCAACTACGAGGGCTTCCTCAAATAGGCCTTCGCCGATGGCCCGCGAGCTGAATCTCGTGCTCCTGGGCCCTCCCGGCTCCGGGAAGGGAACCCAGGGCGAGCGGCTGCAGGAGGATCTGCGAGCTGCCCTACTACGCGACCGGCGACATCCTGCGGGCGGCGGTGCGCGAGGAGACCGAGCTGGGCCGCACCGCGAAGGAGTACATGGACCGCGGCGACCTGGTGCCCGACGAGGTGATCGTCGGCGTGATCGCCGAGCGGATCGACTCCGAGGAGGCGGCCGACGGCTTCATCCTCGACGGCTTCCCCCGCACCGTGCCGCAGGCCGAGGCGCTGGACGGCAAGCTGGCCGAGCTGGGCCGGTCGGTCTCCGCCGTGCTGCTGATCGACGTCTCCGACGACGAGGTCGTGCGGCGGCTGGGCGGCCGGCGCACCTGCGTCGAGAACGGCCACGTCTTCCACGTCGAGTTCGACCCGCCCGAGCAGGAGGGCGTCTGCGACGTCGACGGCAGCGAGCTGATCGTCCGCGACGACGACAAGCCCGAGGTGATCCGCAACCGGCTCGACACGTACCACGACAAGACCGAGCCGCTGGTCGAGCTACTACGACCGCCAGAGCCTGCTGCGCCGGATCGACGGCGCCGCTCGCGCCGGACGAGGTCGCCGAGGAGGTCCGCAGGACCCTGGCGACGCTGAAGCTGGAAGCCGACGAGGCCATCTGAGGCCGGGGGCCTAGCGTGTACCGGATGATCATCCGCAAGACGCCCGAGCAGGTCGAGAAGATGGCGGCGGCCGGCGAGATCCTGGTTCGCTGCCTGCGGATGCTCGCAGCCAAGGCGCGCCCCGGCGTCACCACCAAGGACCTCGACGCCGCCGCCGAGAAGTTCATCCGCTCGCAGGGCGCCGAGCCCGCCTTCAAGGGCTACCGCGGCTTCCCCGGCTCGATCTGCGCCTCGCCCAACTCGATGGTCGTCCACGGCATCCCCGGGCCGTACCAGTGCAAGCGCGGCGACGTGCTCTCGATCGACGTCGGCGTGGTCAAGGACGGCTGGGTCGCCGACGCCGCCATGACGGTCCCGATCGGCCCGATCGCCCCCGACGGCGCGCAAGCTGCTCGACGTGACCAAGGCCTCGCTGTTCGCCGGCGTCGAGCAGATGCGGCCCGGCAACCACCTCGGCGACGTCTCCGCGGCGATCCAGCGCACGGTGGAGATCGAGGGCCTCTCGATCATCCGCACCCTGGTCGGCCACGGGATCGGCCGCGACATGCACGAGGACCCGCAGGTCCCCAACTTCGGCGAGCCCGGCAAGGGCCCGCTGCTCGAGGAGGGGACGGTGCTGGCGATCGAGCCGATGGTCAACGCCGGCGGCCCGCTGGTCCGGATGGGCGACGACGGCTGGGCCGTCTACTCCCAGGACGGCTCGCTCGCCGCCCACTTCGAGTTCACGGTCGCCGTCACCGCCGACGGGCCCGCGAATCCTCACCCCCTGGCACGAAGAACTCGACGCGCTGACTTAGAGCCGAGGGCTCGTGCGTTTGGCGGCGGGGACGCCGATGTGCCTCCGCGGGAATTGATGTCGCACGCGCTTCGCGCTTAGCGACGAAGATCGAGCGCGGCTGACGCCGCGCAGAAACCAGATTGCATATCGCCGCTTCGCGACATTCCCGCGGAGGCACATCGGCGTCCCCCTCTCGAAGCGCCCCGTTCCCCAAAAACCCGCGGTCCGTCCTGGAGGACGTGGGCCGCTTTTCCGGCGGCAGCGATGTCGTAGGAGATGGTGCAGTGATCGTGAGCTTTTGCGACGGTCGTCCTGTGATGGTGGACGTGATCGGGACTCGCCACGGCTTTGAGAAGCCATCTGCGAACCGCGGCAGAGCGCAACGGCCTGGATGCCGAGGCACTGCATCGCAGCGGCAGCAGCGGCTGTCGCCGCGCCGGATCGGCCGGTGCGGCTCGATGTCGGCGTTCGGGCTGCTGCCTGACGCCGCCGACGCCTCCCCCTTGCTATCTTTCCCGTTCGGCCCGATGGGCCAGTTGTGCCTGCCGCCCGACTCCTGGGGCAGGCAGGAATCTCTTTCGATACGAATCCGGAGCGATGAAGGTCCGAGCGTCCGTAAAACCGATGTGCGAGAAGTGCAAGATCATCCGCCGCAATGGGGCGGTTCTCGTGATCTGCCAGAACCCTCGCCACAAGCAGCGGCAGGGCTAGGGACGCTCATGGCACGGATCGCAGGGGTCAACATCCCCGTCAACAAGCGGGTCGAGATCGGCCTCACCTACATCTTCGGGATCGGGCGCTCCACCGCGCAGGAGATCCTCGCGGAGACGAAGATCGACCCGAACACCTCGGTCAAGGACCTGACCGAGGACGAGGTCGTCCGCCTCCGCGAGGCGGTCGAGTCGCGCGAGGTCGAGGGCGACCTGCGCCGCGAGCGCTCCCAGAACGTCAAACGGCTGATGGAGATCGGCGCCTACCGGGGCCTGCGCCACCGCCGCGGCCTGCCGGTCCGCGGCCAGCGGACCAAGACCAACGCGCGCGGCCGCAAGGGCCCGCGCCGGATGAGCGTCGCCGGCAAGCGCAAGGCGCCGACGGCGAAGTAGGGGAGACCGAATGGCAGCTGCCAAGAAACCCGCCAAAGGGCGCACCCGGCGCCGCGTCAAGAAGAACATCACCTACGGACAGGCGCACATCAAGACTTCGTTCAACAACACGATCGTCACCCTGACCGACACCGAGGGCAACGTGATCGCCTGGGAGTCGGCCGGCTCGGCCGGGCTTCAAAGGCTCGCGCAAGTCGACCCCGTTCGCCGCCCAGGTGACCGCCGACGCCGCCGCCAAGAAAGGCATGGAGCACGGGCTCGAGAAGGTCGAGGTGTTCGCGAAGGGCGCCGGCTCGGGCCGCGAGACGGCGATCCGCTCGCTGCAGGCCGCCGGCCTCGACGTCACCACCGTCAAGGACGTCTCCCCGCAGGCCCACAACGGCTGCCGCCCGAAGAAGCGGAGGAGGGTCTAGATGGCTCGCGACACCTCCCCCCAGTGCAAGCAGTGCCGCCGCGAGGGCCAGAAGCTCTTCCTCAAGGGCGAGCGCTGCTTCACCGACAAGTGCGGGGTCGAGCGCCGCTCCTACCCGCCGGGCGAGCACGGCCGCGGCCGCATGCGCCAGTCCGAGTACCGCGTGCAGCTGCGCGAGAAGCAGAAGACGCGCCGCTACTACCAGGTGCTCGAGAAGCAGTTCCGCGCCTACTACGACAAGGCCTCCCGCCAGGAGGGCGTGACCGGCGAGAACCTGCTTCGCCTGCTCGAGTCGCGGCTCGACAACGTCCTGGTGCGGCTCGGGTTCGCCGCCTCGCGGCGCCAGGCCCGCCAGCTGGTCCGCCACGGCCACTGGATGGTCAACGGCCGCCGCGTCGACATCCCCTCCTACCAAGTGCGTCCCGAGGACATCATCTCGATCAAGTCGAGCTCGGCCGCCACCGACACCATTCGCCAGGCGACGGAGCTCGTCTCGACCGTGCCGGCCTGGCTGCAGGCCGACCACGACTCGCTTACCGCCAAGGTCCTGCGCTACCCCGAGCGCGCCGAGATCTCGGCGCCGGTGCAGGAGCAGCTGATCGTCGAGCTGTACTCCAAGTAGTCCGGGCACAAATTCCAAACACGCAACTCGAGGAACTCATGACCACTGACTTCCAGGTCCCTCGCATCACCTCCGAGAAGGTCGACGACCGCCGCGGCACCTTCACCATCGAGCCCCTCGACAAGGGCTTCGGCTACACCTTCGGCAACAGCCTGCGCCGCGTGCTGCTCTCCTCGCTCGGCGGCGCCGCGATCACCAGCGTCCGCATCGAGGGCGTCGCGCACGAGTTCTCCACCGTGCCCGGCGTCAAAGAGGACGTCACCGACATCGTCCTCAACCTCAAGGACCTCGTCGTCCGCATGCACACCGACGCCGACGAGGTCGAGGCGCCGCTGGTCGCGACCGGCCCCGGCGAGGTCAAGGCCAAGGACATCGACCTGCCCTCCGGCGTCGAGATCCTCAACCCCGACGCGCCGATCGCGACGCTCGAGAAGAAAACCAAGCTCGAGGTCTACCTGACGATCGGCCGCGGCCGCGGCTACTCGCCGGCCGAGGAGAACAAGTCCGAGGAGCAGCCGATCGGCGTGATCCCGATCGACTCGATCTTCTCGCCGATCCGCCGCGCCTCCTACGCGGTCGACTCGGCCCGGGTCGGGCAGCGGACCGACTTCGACAAGCTGACGCTCGAGCTCGAGACCGACGGCTCGATCGAGCCGGCCGCGGCGCTGCGCGAGGCCTCCGAGATCCTGATCAAGACCCTGGCGATCTTCACCGACGCCGACCGGGTCGAGGAGCTGACCGCCCGCGAGGCGGTCGCCGGCCTCGGCCGCCGACCCGCCTCGGCGACGGCGAGGTGGCGACGGCCAGCAGCAACGGGCTCGACGAGATCCTGATCGAGGAGCTCGAGCTCGGCGTGCGCTCCTACAACTGCCTGAAGCGGGCCGGCGTGCAGACGGTCGGCGACCTCGTTCGCAAGTCGCACTCGGAGCTGAACGCGATCCCCAACTTCGGCCAGAAGTCGATCGAGGAAGTGATCGAGACCCTGCACTCCCGCGGCCTCGACCTGCGCGAGGACTAGGGAGCGCCGAGGGCGAGCGGGGAGGAGCGACGTGCGTCACCGCAAGAAGCGCAACAAGCTGAGCCGCGACGCGGCGCATCGCGGCGCGCTGCTCTCCAACCTCTCCAAGCAGCTGATCGAGCACGAGCGGATCAAGACCAGCCAGGCGAAGGCGAAGGCGGTCAAGCCCGAGGTCGAGCAGCTGATCACGCTCGCCAAGCGGGGCGACCTGCACGCGCGGCGCCAGGCGCTGGCGACGCTGCACAACGACAAGTTCATCGTGCACAAGCTGTTCGAGGAGGTCGCGCCGCGGTACACGGAGCGGCCCGGTGGCTACACGCGGATCGTCAAGTTGGGCCCGCGGAAGTCGGACTCGACTGAGATGGTCTATCTCGAGCTGGTTTAGGGCGTAGGGGTCGGTGCCCCTCGTTCTGACTCGCCGTTCAGCTAATTAGCTGAACGGCTCTGAGTATCCGCCAGCCCGAGGGGCAACGACCCTGACCCCCGAAGCCGCTCAAGTGGACGGCTCAGTCGAGTCCGGCTGCCTCAGTCGTAGCTGACCGACTCCAGGTACAGGCCGTGGGGTGGGGCTGTGTCGCCGGCTGCGGAGCGCGGGGCGCCTGTTAGGAGCTTCGTGAAGTTCGCGAGGGTTCGGCGGCCCGAGGCGACCTCGAGCATCGTGCCGACGAGGACGCGGACCATGTTGCGCATGAAGGCGTCGGCGGTTATGTGGAAGGCGAGGATGTCGCCCTTCTTGCTCCAGCTCGGCGTGCGAGGATGTCGCGCTCGAAGCGGACGTGGTCGGTTTGGGTGGGGGTGAAGGCGGTGAAGTCGTGGGTGCCGACCAGGGCTGCGGCGCAGGCGTCGAGGGCGTCGCGGTCGATGCGGTGGGGCCACCAGAGGGCGCGGCCCTGCTCGAACGGGCTCGGCGCCGAGCGGGCGAGGACGCGGTAGCGGTAGGTGCGCGAGGTCGCGTCGCGGCGGGCGTCGAAGCCGTCCTCGACCGACGGCTGCGGCGGTGACGGCGATGTCATCGGGCCCGACCCCGTTCAACCGCCGCGCCAGATCGCCCGGAACCTCCGCTTCGGTCACGAAGCTCGCCACCTGCCCCAGCGCATGCACGCCGGTATCGGTCCGCCCAGCCACGGTCAGCTCGACCGGCTCGCGCAGCACGGTCGCCAGCGCCGCCTCCAGCTCCCCCTGCACGGTCCGCAGCCCCGGCTGTCGTCGCCCAGCCCTAGAAGCTGGTCCCGTCGTATTCGATGTCGAGCCGAACCGTGCTCACGCGCGCAGTATGCAGCTACCGCTGGGACAGGATCGGTGCCCCTCGAACGGGCGGATCACTCAGAGCCGTCCAGCTACATTAGCTGGACGGCGAGTCCGGGCGAGGGGCACCGATCCTGTCCCTAGAATCGCTTCCGTGCGCGTTCTCCTGACCAACGACGACGGGATCACGGCCCCCGGCCTGCAGGCGGCCCGCCGCGCCCTGCGCGAGATCGACGGGGTCGAGGTCGACGTGATCGCCCCGGACTCGAACCGCAGCGCGACCGCGCGCAGCATCACGACCCGCTCGCCGCTCACGGTCGAGGAGGTCGAGTTCGGCGACGGCGATCGTGGCTTCGCCACCGACGGCACCCCGGTCGACTGCGTCCGCTTCGCCGAGCTCGGGCTGCTCGGCGGGCGGCCCGACCTGATCGTCTCCGGCATCAACCACGGCGCCAACCTCGGCGACGACATCACCTACTCGGGGACCGTCGCCGCGGCCTTCGAGGGGATCGTCCTCGGCATCCCGGCGCTGGCGATCTCCCAGCAGTCCTCCGGCGGCGGCATGGGCTACGTCAGCGGCCAGTTCGACTTCGGCGTCGCGGCGCCCTTCGCCGCCGAGCTGGTCCGCCGCCTGATGGTCGAGCCGATGCCCGCGGAGACGCTGATCAACGTCAACTGCCCCGCCGGCGAGCCGACCGGGATCGAGGTGACGAGGCTCGGCAAACGCCTCTACAACGACGAGCTGAAGCTGGTCTCCGAGGACGAGGAGCGGCCGCCGCCACTACGAGATCTACGGCTGGCAGCCCGGCTTCGAGGACGAGGAGGGGACCGACCTCTCGGCGGTCTCGCGGGGGCGGATCTCGGTGACGCCGATCCACTTCGACCTCACCGACCACGGCGAGCTGGAGCGGCTGCGCGGGCTGGCGCTTCGAGGAGATGCTGGCGGCCAGCGCTCGCATGAGCGCGGAGTGACGCATCCATATCTGATTCTTTGCGCCGTGAGCGAGCGCGAAAGTTGTGGTCGTGAGCGCCGCCGAGCGAGAGCGAGCAGCGCGCCGCCGAGCTGCGGCGCCGAGCTCCAGCACCACAACTACCGCTACTACGTCCTCGACGACCCCGAGATCGACGACGACGCCTACGACGCGCTGCTCGACGAGCTGCGCGCGATCGAGGCCGAGCACCCGGAGCTGCGCACCCCCGACTCCCCGACCCAGCGGGTCGGCGCGCCGCCGCTCGATCGCTTCGAACAGGTCGAGCACGCCGAGCCGATGCTCTCGCTCGCCAACGCCCGCAACGAGGAGGAGCTGCGGGCCTGGGAGACGCGGATCCGCAACCACCTGAAGCGACTCGACATCACCGCCTCGGAGTTCAGCTACACGACCGAGCCGAAGATCGACGGCCTGGCGATCTCGCTCACCTACGAGGACGGCGTCCTCGTCCGCGGCGCGACCCGCGGCGACGGCCGGGTCGGCGAGGACGTCACCCGGAACCTGCGCACGATCGGGGCGATCCCGCTGCGGATCGACGACGCGCCGCCGCTGGTCGAGGTGCGCGGCGAGGTCTACCTGCCGATCGCCGACTTCAAGGCGCTGAACGAGCGCCGCGCCGAGGCCGGCGAGCCCGACCTTCGCCAACCCGCGCAACTCCGCCGCCGGCTCGATCCGCCAGCTCGACCCGGCGCTCGCCGCCGAACGCCCGCTCTCGATCTGGTGCTACGGGATCGGCGCCGCCCGCGGCCTCGACCTCGCCACCCACATCGAGGAGGTCGAGTGGCTGGGCGAGCGCGGCTTCAAGGTCAACCCCGACACCGCCCACCACCCGGGGATCGAGTCGGTGGTCGAAGCGCTGCCGCTGGTGGGAGGAGCGGCGCGAGCAGCTCGACTACGAGATCGACGGCGTCGTCGTCAAGGTCGACGAGCGGGCGCTGTGGCGGGAGCTGGGCGTGGTCGGCCGCGAGCCGCGCTGGGCGATCGCCTGGAAGTTCGCCGCCGACCACGGCGACGACGAAGCTGCGCGAGGTCGTCTGGAACGTCGGCCGCACCGGCCACCTGGTCCCGTTCGCGATGCTCGAGCCGGTCCACGTCGGCGGCGTCACCGTCTCCACCGCGACCCTCCACAACGAGGAGGACCTGGCCCGCAAGGACGTGCGGGTGGGCGACGAGGTGGTGGTGATGCGGGCCGGCGACGTGATCCCGCAGGTCGTCGCGCCGCTGATCCAGCGCCGGCCGAAGGGCACCAGCGCGCACCGAAGCCGCCGAAGAAGTGCCCCGCCTGCGGCACGACGACCGTCAAGCCCGAGGACTCCGTCTTCACGATCTGCCCCAACCGGGCCGGCTGCCCGGGCCAGTCCTTCCAGCACGTCAAGCACTTCGTCAGCAAGGGGGCGATGGACATCGACGGCCTGGGGGAGAAGCAGGCGCTGCGCTTCCTCGAGGAGGGCCTGATCGCCGACGTCGCCGACATCTACGAGCTGAGCGAGGAGCGGCTGGTCGAGCTGGAGGGGTTCGGCGAGGTCTCCGCCCGCAACCTGCTGGCGGCGATCGACGCCTCGCGCTCGCGCCCCTTCAAGCGCGTCCTCTACGCGCTCGGCCTGCCCGGCGTCGGCTACGTCACCGCCGAGGCGCTGGCCGACCACTTCGGCTCGATCGACGCCCTTCGCGCCGCCGACCCCGAGCTGATCGAGGAGGTCGAGGGGGTCGGCCCGATCATGGCCGTGCAGATCGCCGAGTCGCTCGCCGACGAGCGCACCTGGGAGCTGGTCGAGAAGCTGCGGGACGAAGGGCCTGCGGCTGGAGCAGGACGCCTCGGAGCGGCGCGCCGACCGGCGGCCCGCTGGAGGGCAGGACCTTCGTCCTCACCGGCACCCTGCCCAGCCTGACCCGCGAGGAGGCGGCGGCGCTGATCAAGGCCGCCGGCGGCAAGGTCACCAACTCGGTCTCCAAGAAGACCGACTACGTCGTCGCCGGCGAGAGCCCCGGCTCGAAGCTGGCGAAGGCGGAGCAGCTCGGGGTCGAGATCATCGACGAAGAGGCCTGCGGATTTTGGGTTGAAATGGCGGGTGCCCCTCGCCCGGACAAACGGCGGCCTAATGAGGCCGCCGTTTTGAGTATCCGCCCGTTCGAGGGGCACCCGCCATTTCAACGCGAAGCTCAGTAGGAGGCGACGGCGGCGGCGATCCGGTCCTGCTCGTGGTGGGCGAGGGAGAGGTCGCGGACGCCGCCCATCAGGATCGAGAAGACCATCGTCTGGCCGTCGCGGTTGAAGCAGTAGCCGGAGAGGTTGCTGACCCCGGTCAGGGTGCCGGTCTTGGTCCGGCAGCGGCCCTCGGCCGGCGGTGCCGTGCATGCGCGAGGCGACCGTGCCCTCGCGGCCGGCCAGGGCGAGGTCCTGGATGAAGTCGTCGCCGACCGCGCTGCCGCGCATCGACCTGCAGCAGGGCGACGACCTGGCCCGGCGAGGCGCGCCCGGAGCGGGTCAGGCCGGAGCCGTCGACCGCGTGTACGCCGGAGCCGTGGCCGCGGGCGAAGCTGCGCGACGACCGCGGCCCCGGCGCGCGGTCGAGCCGCCGGCTCCGAAGCGGGCGCCGAGCAGCTTGATCAGCGTCTCGGCGAAGAAGTTGTCGGAGTAGACGTCGGTCGTGTCGACGATCCGGGTCAGGGTCGGGGAGCGGACGACCGCAACCTGGCGTGCTGCCGCGGCGGCGCCGTGCCGAGCGCCACCTGCGGCCGGATGCCGACGCCGGCGCTTGCGCAGCGAGCGCGCCAGCGTCGCGGCCGCGAGCTTGGCCGGGTCGCTCGCGAAGCTGTCGAGCGCGCGAGGTCGCCGTAGCCGGAGTCGAAGGAGAGGCCGGAGAGCGGGCCGATGTAGGGGCTGGTCGCGTAGCCGGAGTCGGCGACGCCGCGCAGGCGGTCGAAGATCGTGTCGTCGGCGTAGAGCCTGCCCGGTCACCGACGCGGATCCCGGCGGCGCGGATCTGCGGCTTCAGCGCGAAGAGGTCGGTCCCGAGCCCGCCGAGGAAGCGGTCGTAGAAGGCGGGCGAGCCGAGGGTCGGGTCGCCGCCGCCCTTCAGGTAGAGGCTGCCGTGCAGGACGCCGTCGGGTCGAGCGCTGCCGGTGCTGAGCACCTCGGTCGCGATCCGGGATTCCGGCCCGAGCCGGCCGAGCGCGGTCGCGGTCGTGAACAGCTTCATGTTCGAGGCGAGCGGTCGCGCCGTCCCCGCGGCTCGCCGGCAGACGACCTGTCCGCTGCCCGGCATCGACCACGAGCAGCCCGCTCGCGCCTCCGCCCCCGCGTACGAGCCGCGCCTTCAGGGTTGGACAGAACTGCGCGCCGCTGGCCGCCTGCGCGCCCGCGGTCAGCCAGAAAGAATCGCGCAAATCGCGGCGAGTAGGGCCGAGGGTCCGCCTCATCTACCTGAGATAATCCATGTTTATGGGCAAAGTTGTGGACATCGAGTCCCAGCCGCGACGGCGGCGCGCCCGCAAACGCCCATCGAAGACCGCCCTCGTCCTCGGCGGCGGCGGCTTCACCGGCGGGGTCTATGAGATCGGCGCCCTGCGCGCCCTCGACCTGCTCGCGGTCAACAGCACGTCAACAACTTCGACATCTACGTCGGCACCAGCGCCGGCTCGTTCGTCGCCGGCATGCTCGCCAACGGCGTCACCCCCGACGAGATGATGCAGGTGATCAACGATCGCCTGCCCTCGGAGCTCGACGACCTCGACCTCGACAAGGTGCTGAAGCCCAACTACCTCGGCTTCCTCGCAGAAAGCCGCGATGCTGCCGCTGCGCACGGTCGAGCTGCTGCGCCGGCCTGGTGCGGATGGGCGAGTTCTCCGCGATCGACATCGGCGTCGGCCTCGCCGAGGCGCTGCCCGACCGGCCTCTACTCGGGCGGCGGCATCGCCGACTACGTCGAGGGGGTCGCTCTCCGGCAGCCGGTCGCTCCAACGACTTCCGCCTGCTCGACCGCGAGCTCTACCTGACCGCGACCGACCTCGACACCTGCGAGCGGATCGTCTTCGGCGAGGAGGGCTGGGCCGACGTGCCGATCTCGAAGGCGGTCCAGTGCTCGACCGCGCTGCCGATCGTCTACAAGCCGGTCGACCTGAAGGGCCGCCAGCTGGTCGACGGCGGCATCCGCTCGACCACCAACGTCGACATCGCGGTCGAGAAGGGGGCCAAGTTCATCGTCGTCGTCAACCCGCTGGTCCCCTTCGTCAACGACTTCGAGAAGACGATCCCGACCGTCTTCGGCACCCGCGTGCGGCGGGTCTCCGACATGGGCCTGCCGGCGATCGCCAACCAGACCTTCCGGCTGATCGCCCACGCCCGCCTGCACGAGGCGGTCGCCGCCTGGGAGGAGAAGTACCCCGGCGTCGACATCATCCTGGTCGAGCCCGAGCCCAACGACGAGCTGATGTTCGGCACGCCGATCATGGACTACTCGCGGCGGCTGAAGATCGCCCGCCACGGCTTCGAGTCGGTCACCGCCACCCTCGCCCAGGACTACGACCGCTACAAGGAGATCGCCGAGCGCCACGGCCTCGAGATCTCCGAGCGCCGCGTCCGCCGCGTGGTCGAGCGGGCCGCCGAGGAGGAGCCGGAGCAGACCTCGGCCTGGCGCCGCGTCCTCGAGCAGACGACCTCGGCGCTGCTGCGGCAGTCGGGCGAGGCCTCCTAGCTCAGGGTCCGGCTCGGGAGCACGCAGGCGTGTCCATGTAGCGCTCGCGTCAAGCCTGAGGAACCCACTCAGCCCGGCGTAGAGGCTCTCGATCTCGTTCTCGTGCTTCTGCGCGACGACCGCGCGCTTGACCTTCAGCGTCGGCGTCAGCTCGCCGCTCTCCTGGGAGAGGTCGTGGGGGAGGATCGCGATCTTCTTGACCTGCTCGACCCGGGCGAATTTCTCGTTGATCTCGTCGACGTGGTCTTCGATCGCCTTGCCGGATCTCGGGGTTGGAGGCGAGCTGCTCGGGGTCCTCGGGCAGGCCGTGCTCCTTGGCGTAGGCGACGACCTCTTCGGGGTCGAGGGTGACCAGCGCCACCAGGTAGGGCCGGCGGTCGCCGACCACGACGCACTGGGAGACGAGCGGGTGCTGCTTGATCTCGTTCTCGAGGTTGGCCGGGGTGATGTTCTTGCCGCCCGGCGGTGATGATGATGTCCTTCTTGCGGCCGGTGATCTTGATGAAGCCGTCGTCGTCGATCTCGCCGATGTCGCCGGTGTGCAGCCAGCCGTCGACGATCGTCTCCCGGGTCGCCTCCTCGTTCTTGTAGTAGCCCTGGAAGACGTTCGGGCCCTTGACGAGGATCTCGCCGTCGTCGGCGATCTTCACCTCGCAGCCGGGGAAGGGCTTGCCGATCGTGCCGATCTTGAAGTCGTCGGGCGATGGAGATCGTCGCCGCGGTCGAGGTCTCGGTCATCCCCCAGCCCTCCAGCACCAGCACGCCGGCGGCGTCGAAGAAGCGCAGGATGTCGGGGTTGATCGGCGCGGCGCCGGAGACCGCCAGGCGCAGCTTGCCGCCGAACAGGCCGCGGATTTTGGAGAGGACTTTCTTGTCGGCGAACTCGTACTGCTTGCGGAGCAGGAAGCCGGGCTTGCGGCCGGCGCGCTCGGCCTCGCGCATCCTGCGGCCGACCCGGATCGACCAGTCGAAGATCGCCTTTTTCAGGCCGCCCTCTTTCTCCATCGCGCTGGTCGCGGTGGTGTAGATCTTCTCGAAGATGCGCGGCACCGAGGGGAAGTAGGTCGGCTTCAGCTCGGCCAGGTTGGGGAGGATCTTCAGCGGGTCGCGCTCCCAGTAGGCGAGCGTGCGCGCCGAGGTCGAAGCTGCCGAGCTGGATCAGCAGGGCGAAGGAGTGGGCGAGGGGGAGGTAGAGGTAGGTGACGTCCTCGTCCTCGATCACGCTGGTCTCGTTGACCATGTCGAGCATCGCCCGGTAGTTGCCGTGGCTGATGATGCAGCCCTTCGGCGGGCCGGTCGTGCCCGAGGTGTAGATGAAGGTGCAGATGTCGCTCGGGCGTCACCGCGCTCCAGCGCGCCTCCCACTCGGCGGCGTCGCGCGCCGCGCCGCGGGCGGCCAGCTCCTCCATCGAGATCGCGTCCTCGCTGGACCCGGTCATCCGCACCACCTGCTCGAGCATCGGCAGCTGGTCGCGGACGGCGCGGATCTTCTCCAGCTGCTCGTCGTCCTCGACGACCACGACCTTGGCGTCGGAGTTCTCGAGCACGTACTGGCACTCCTCGGGGGAGTTGGTCTGGTAGATCGGGACGACGACGGCGCCGGCCGAGAGCGCGGCGAAGTCGAAGTAGGTCCACTCGGGGCGGGTGTTGGCGAGGATCGAGACCTTGTCGCCCTTCGCGACCCCGAGGTCGATCAGGCCGAGCGACGAGGGCGCGGACCGTGTCCCGCACCTCGTCGAAGCTGCGGCTCGACCCAGCTCGTCGCCGTCCTTGTAGCGGATCGCGGGGGCGTCGCCGTAGAGCTGCGCCGAGCGCGGCAGCAGGTCCGCGAGCGTCGCCGATTTGGTTCCCCTCCCCATCGCGGGGGAGTCTAATTCAGAGCAGGTCGGCTAGGCGGCGAGGCGCTGTCCCTGCGCCTGCCGGCGTCAGCAGGCTGCGCAGCGAGGACTCGAAGAGGGACCTGTCGATGCGGCCGTGAAAGATCGGGACGCCCATCTCCATGCACTTGCTGATCACCTCCTGCCGCTTCATGTGAAGCTCGTCGGCAAGCTCGGTGGGCGTCAGGTGATTGGCCACGGCGGACCTCCCTATGTTGGTGGACTGGCGATGCGACTACCCAAGTTTTACCACCGGAGCCGGATGTGTCAAACGTCCATCGAGGCTCCGCTGTTCCTTTGCCCCGCTATTTGCGGCAAAGGAACAGCGGAGCTGGGATTTAGGGCGACCCGGGATAATGCGCCGATGGCCGAGCACGTCGAAAGCGCGCCGCCCGCATCGGTGCCGATGCCCCGCCGCGGCCGCGCTCTGGGTGATCGTCGTGCTCGCCCTCGGGGCGATCGCCCTCGGCTACGCCCTGGTCAACATCTCCACCCAGAAGGCGGGGCGGGCGGTGGTCCGGGTCGCCGGCATCGCCGACGCGCAGGAGATCTTCGGCGGGGTGCCGCAGGCGGGCGACCGGCTCGGCTCCTCCGACGCGCCGGTGACGATCCAGGTCTTCAACGACCTCCAGTGCTCCAGCTGCCGCGCGGACTTCCTGCGGACGATCCCGGGCCTGGTCGACGACTACGCCCGGCCCGGCGACGCGAAGCTGCTCTACCGCCACTACTCGGTCAGCGAGAGCCCGCAGGAGCTGGGCTTCTACGGCGCCGAGGCGGCCGCCGCAGCAGGGCTACGGCTGGCAGTACACCTACCTCTTCTTCCGCAACCAGGACGAGGCCGAAGCGGTTCGGGATCGACCAGGACTTCCTCGACTCGATCGCCGGCGGGGTCGAGGAGCTCAACGAGCCGCAGTGGCGAGCCTACCTCGACGACAACGGCGGCTCCGGCGGGGCGATCGCGAAGCGCTCGAGGCTACGAGCAAGCTCGGCACCGACCTCGGCATCCGCACCCGCCAGGCGGCGATCGTGAGCGGCCCGAGCGGAACCCGCACCCTCCAGGACGGCCCCACGCTCGGCCAGATCGAGGGCGCGATCCAGGCGGTGCGGTGATTGATCCGCCGTCTGGGATAATCGCCCGACTCTCGGGGCGTGGCGCAGCCTGGTAGCGCGCACCGTTCGGGTCGGTGAGGTCCCCGGTTCAAATCCGGGCGCCCCGATTTGTCAGACTTCATGACCGCTACTTTCGCGGGCGAGGCCGGGTCTTAGAAGGACCGTGATGCGGAGGACTCCGCTCCTGATCGCCATCCTGGCGCTGCTCGTCGCCTGGCTCGCCGCCGGGCCCGGCGGCGCGCGCGCGGCGGCGCCGCCGGGCTTCATCGGGATCTCCCCGCAGAGCCCGCCGCAACGAGGACTTCGCGCTGATGGCCGAGGCCGGGATCAAGCGCATCAGGCTGCCGCTCTACTGGAGCGGGTGGAGAGGCAGGACCCCGCCTACGCAGCGCCGGACTGGTCCGGCTTCGACTACGACGGTCGGCCTCGCGGCCGAGCACGGGATCAGGGTCTTCCCGTTTGTCTGCGGGTCAGCCCCGACTGGGTGGCGTCGCAGCCCGATCGCCCTGCCGGTGCAGAGCGCCTGGCAGCGCTGGGAGTGGGCCGACGTTCCTGCGGGAGGCGGTGGACCGCTACGGCCCTCACGGCTCGTTCTGGCGCGAGAACCCGGACCTGCCGTTCATGCCGATCCGCCGACTGGGAGATCTGGAACGAGGAGAACATCGTCACCTTCGCGCAGCATCCCGACCCCGAGGCGCTTCGCCCGCTGGTGAGGATCTCCGGCAGGGCGCTGCACAGTGCCGACCCCGGCTCCAAGGTGATCCTCGGCGGGTTCTTCGGCCGTCCCCTTGCAGAGTCCCGCCGAACGTGCAAGTCCGGGGAATTCCTCAGCCGCCTCTACCGGTCGCGCCCGGTCAAGCGGTTCTTCGACGGGGTCGGCGCTGCATCCCTACGTTGCCGCTGCCGGCGCGATGCGGCCCGAGATCGAGCAAGCTCCGCCGCGTCATGCGCGTCCACCACGACGCCGCCACCCCGCTGTACGTCACCGAGTTGGGTTGGGGCTCCGACAGCGGCCCGAGTCGCGCTGGGAGCGGCGGCATGTACGGGCAGGCCCGCCAGCTCGACCAGGCCTTCTCGCTGCTGGTCGGAAACCGCTGGCGCTGGCGGATCGGCTGGGTCGACTGGTTCTCCTGGATCGACCGGCCCTCCGGCCTGCCAGTTCTGCGACTCGGCCGGGCCTGCTGACCGAGGACCGCGCGAGGCGAAGCCGGCCTGGTACCGGTTCAACGCCTGGACCGGACGGCGACCCCGACACCGTCCCGCGCGCTGAAGAATCCGCTTCGCTGCCCCGTGGGGTAGATGGGGATCGCTCGGATCATCTAGATTGCGGGCGACTTCGAATCCGACCAGTCCGACCAAGAGGAGACGCCAGATGGCTTTCTCGGTTCCCGACCTTCCCTACGCATACGACGCGCTCGAGCCCCACATCGACGAGGCGACGATGCGCGTCCACCACGACAAGCACCACCAGGCCTACGTCGACAAAGCGAACGCCGCCCTGGAGGGGACCGAGTGGGCCGACCGCGACGTCGAGGACGTGCTGCGCAACCTCTCGCAGCCTGCCCGGCGACAAGCAGGGCCCGGTCCGCAACAACGCCGGCGGCCACTACAACCACTCGCTCTTCTGGCAGATGCTGAGCCCCGACGGCGGCGGCGAGCCGCAGGGTGACCTGGCGTCCGGCGATCGCCGACACGTTCGGCTCCTTCGACGCCTTCCAGGGCGAGTTCAAAGAACGCCGGCATCGCCCGCTTCGGCTCCGGCTGGGCCTGGCTGGTGCACGACGGCACCGGCCTCGCCGTGGTCTCGACGCCGAACCAGGACTCCCCGGTCTCCGACGGCAGCACCCCGCTGCTCGGCTGCGACGTCTGGGAGCACGCCTACTACCTGAAGTACCAGAACAAGCGCCCCGACTACATCGACGCCTTCTGGAACGTCGTCAACTGGGACTACGTCGCCCAGCGCCTCGCCGACGCCGGCTGAGCGCGCCTAGGAGAGGCTGGTCGGTAACCGCGGGCCGCGCCGCCTCGGGCAGGTCGCGCGGCTCGGCGTCCGTCCTTGGGCGGGACGCGGCTCATCGCGTGCTCGGCCTTGGCGGTGATCGTCAGGCTCGGGTTGACGCCGGGGTTGGCCGGGATCGCGCGCCGTCGCAGATCATCAGGTTCTCGTAGCCGAAGACCCGGTTGTCGGCGAGTCGACGACGCCGCTCTCGGGGTCGGCGCCGACCACCGCGCCGCCGAGGATGTGGGCGGTGGTGGGCACGTTGCGGATCGACTCGGTGATGGCGCTCTGGGCGATGCCGCCGGTGCGCTTGGCGAACCAGCGGGCGACCTGCTCGGCGGCCGGGATGAAGGTCGGGTTCGGCCGCAGCCGGGTCCTGCTCGGTCTGCAGCCGGACGCCGCGCCCGAGCAGCTTGCGCTTCGGCCGCAGGTGCATCGCCGCGTCCACCGTCTGCATCACCAGCAGGATCACGGTCCGCCGCGACCAGCGGTAGGGGATCAGCATCCTCAGCGTCTGCAGCGGGTGGCGCAGCATCGCCGCGATCCACTTCAGCGGCCGCGTCAGCTTCGTCCCCGGCGCCGGTCATCGCGGTGAAGGTGCCGCTCATCGCGTCGCCGCCCTCGCCGTAGGTGACGACCTCGATGTGGGTGTCGGGGTCGGGGTAGATGCTCGAGGTGATCGCCACCGAGCGGCTGAAGTCCCGCGTCGTCGTCCGGCGCGGTGACCGACTGGATCGACTCCGAGTTGGTGCGGACCACGTCGCCGAGGCGATCCGAGATCCGCGGCAGCGCGCCGCCGTGGCGGCAGTTGGCGAGCAGCTGGTTGGTGCCCAGGGCACCGGCGGCGACGATCACGCCCCTGGCGGTCAGCGTCCGCCGCCGCTTGCCGCAGCCAGGAGCCCGAGCGCTCGCTCGTCACCGTGTAGCCGTCGGAGCCGTCGGCGGCGCCGAGCGGGCGGATCTCGGTCACCTGGCGCTCGGGGAGGATCTCGACCCCGAGCTTCTCGGCGAACCAGAGGTAGTTCTTGACCAGGGTGTTCTTGGCCCCGTGGCGGCAGCCGACCATGCAGCTGCCGCAGCGCATGCAGCCGGTCCGCGCCGGCCCCTCGCCGTCGAAGTAGGGGTCGGGCACCTCCTTGCCGGGCTGGTCGAAGAAGACGCCGACCCTGGTGTTCGTGAAGGTGTCGCCGACGCCGATCTCCTCGCCGTACTCCTTGAGCAGCTTGTCGGCCGGTCCCATGCCCTCGTACTCGACCACGCCGAGCATCCGCTCCGCCGTGTCGTAGTGGGGCGCCAGCTCGGACTCCCAGTCGCCGAGCTCGTCCCACTGCGGGTCCTCGAAGAAGGCGGGCCGGGCGCGGTAGAGCGTGTTCGCGTAGCCGAGGCTGCCGCCGCCGACGCCGCTGCCGGAGACGACGAAGACGTCCTTGAAGAAGGTCATCCGCAGGACCCCGCGCATCCCCAGCCGGGGCATCCAGAAGTAGCGCCGCGGGTGGCGGAGGGTCGACTCGGCGAAGTCCTCGTCGCGGAAGCGGCTGCCGCACTCCAGCACGGCGACCCTGTAGCCCTTCTCGGCCAGCCGCAGCGCCGAGACGGAGCCCCCGAACCCGGAGCCGACGACGATCCAGTCGTAGTCGTGCGTCACGGCAGGGACCCCGCTGTCGAGCGGCTCAGGCCTCGCCCGGCTCGAGCGGGCGGAAGTCGGAGGTCCGGGCGCCGCAGACGGGGCAGAACCAGTCCTTGGGAATGTCCTCGAACGCCGTTCCGGGCGGGATGCCGCCGTCCGGATCGCCGATCTGCCGGGTCGTAGATGAACCCGCAGCTCTCGCAGATCCAGAGGGTCGCTTCCTGTGTCGCGGTCATGCCTAAAGCTTAGAGAGGGGCTTACTCGTTGCCGAAGCTGACCGCGACCGGCTCGCGCTCGGCGCCGTCGATCTCGAAGTACTCGCGCGCCGTGAAGCCACTCTGGTTGGCGATGATCGAGCCCGGGAACTGCTGGATCGTCGTGTTGTAGGACTGCACGTTGGAGTTGTAGATCCGCCGCGCCGCCTGGATCTCGTCCTCGAGCTCGGAGAGGTTGCGGCTGAGCTGCTGGAAGTTCTCGGTCGCGCGCAGCTGCGGGTAGTTCTCGGCGACGGCGCGGAGGTCGGTCAGCGCCCCGGTCAGTTTCTCCTCGGCTTTGGCGGTGTCGCCGACGCCCTGGGCGGACATCGCCTCGGCACGCGCCTGCGACGTTTTTTCGAAGACCTGGCTCTCGTGCGTCGGCGTAGCCCTTGACGGTCTCGACCAGGTTGGGGACCAGGTCGTGGCGCCGTTTCAGCTGAACGTCGATGCCGCTCCACGACTCGTCGACGCGGTTGCGCGATGCGATGATCGAGTTGCGCTTCCCGATGTAGTAGAGGACGCGCGATTACGATGATCGCGACGACGACGATGAGGGCGATGACCATGCGCGGCATCCTACCCGCCCCACCCCGCCGAAGGGCCGATTCCGTCGCCACATAGGGACGGAATCGGCCCATCGGCTCCTCCCGAATAGGATCGGCGGGTCGATGGGAGCGAAGCAGGAAGCGGAGACGTGGGCGGAGATCGTTCGCACGTACGGGGAGCGGCACGACCTCACCTACGAGCCGGTCGGGGGGATCAACCCGAAGGACGGGCCGGTGGCGCTCTGCGTCGGCGGGACCAACCGGCTGACCGGCCAGCTCGTCGAGGGGTTCTGGGGCTCCTCCTGCGACGCCGACGAGAAGGAGGTGGGCGGGCTCTTCGGCAAGGCGGTGCTGCCGACGGCGCTGCTCGCCAAGGCCCACATGCCCGACCTGGCGCAGGTCGTGCCGGCCTTCAACGTCGAGTCGATCGAGGGCCACGAGGTGGTCACCCAGCGCTTCGCCCGCAAGGTCGAGTTCGAGTCGATCGACTTCAACAGGCGCTTCCTGGCGACCGTGCCGAGCGAGTACGACCCGGTGGCGCTGCGCGAGCTGTTCAGCCCCGGCTTCCTGGCCTGGACGACGACGATGACCGGGGAGATCGACTTCGGCATCAACGACCGCCAGCTCTGGTTCCTGTGGCGGCTGGGCGAGCGCACCGAGGGGGAGCTGAAAGCGGCGCTCGCGAACGCCGGCCAGCTCTTCAAGCGGCTGCAGTCGGAGATGGACGAGAGCGGCATCCACACGTATCCCCCGGGCCGTGGCACGCCGGGTTGGCCCCGTTTCCGAGGGTAGGCGCGCGGGTCCTGTCGCCGCAGGGGGACCGCCCCCTCCGGTAGCTGAAGCTTCCTCAGGGGCGGTCCCCCTGCGGCGCCACCCGCGCGAGGACCCGCCCTAGGAAGACGGGTAGTCCGGGTCGCCCGGGAGGACTACTCGGTGGTCTTCAGCTGTGCCGATCACCTTGGGGAGGATCGGCTCGATGGTGCGGTCGCGGTGGGCGGCGAGCGCCTCGTCGGCGGTGGCGAAGGGCAGCAGCGACTCGAGCTGCCTGATGGTGGGGAAGGCGAGCGTCAGCTCGCCCGCCGCCTGCGCCTCCAGCGCCGCCTGCGGGCTCGAACCAACCGGCCTCGGTGGTCTCGACCCCGTCCGGCTTGGGGGGTGTGTGGGCCGGGGCGAGGGCGAGGAAGAACCAGGCGTCGAAGCGCCGGGAGACGACCTCCGGCGTGATCCAGCGCGAGAACAGCACCAACTCCTCGGCTGCGCCAGCGCGATCCCGGCCTCCTCGGCCAGCTCGCGCACCGCGCAAGCTCGATGCCCGCTTCGTTCTCTCCGTCGCCTGGATCGACGGCGCCGCCCGGGAAAGACCCAGACGCCCGGCATGAACTTGGCGCTCTCGGTCCGCTTCAGCAGCAGCACCTCCAGCGCCCGGTCGGAGTGCTTCCCACCGCGCCGCAGCAGCACCACCGAGGCTGCCGGCCTCGGGCACAGACGGTCTCGCCGAGGTTAGGCCGCCTCGGCGGGCCCGCTTCCGCGCTATGCGGGCCGAGTCGCTCAGCGGCTAGCGCAGCCTGGCTAGCTCGCTGCGCGGCAACTCTCGACGGCGGCCTGCGATCGACTCCGTCGTGATCTCGACCAGGCGGCGCAGGTCGCCCTTGGAGATCGAGAGCGGGGGCATGAGGACGATCGTGTCGCCGAGGGGGCGGATGATCGCGCCGCGCTCGCGGGCTTCCAGCGTCACCCGGTGGCCGAGGCGCAGCGCCGGGTCGTGCTCGCCGAGGTCGATCCCGACCATGAAGCCGCGGCCTGCGCACCTCGGCGACCTCTGGCATCGCCTCGACCTCGCCCAGCAGCTCGCCCAGCAGGCGGATCTTCGGCTGCAGGCGCAGCATCGTCCGCTCCGATCTCGAAGGCGTCGAGGTTGGCCAGCGCCGCGGCGCAGGCGAGCGGGTTGCCGGTGTAGGTGTGGCCGTGGAAGAAGGTGCGGTGCTCCTCGGGGGCGCCGAGGAAGCCCTCGTAGACGCGCTCGGTCGCCAGGGTCGCCGCGAGCGGCATGTAGCCGCCGGTCAGCCCCTTGGCGAGGCAGAGGAAGTCGGGCGCGACCCGCTCCTGCTCGCAGGCGAACATCGTGCCGGTGCGGCCGAAGCCGGTCGCCACCTCGTCGCAGATCAGCAGCACGCCGAAGCGGTCGCAGAGCTCGCGCACCGCGCGCAGGTAGCCGGGCGGGTGGACGAGCATCCCGGCGGCGCCCTGGACCAGCGGCTCGACGATCACCGCGGCGACCTCCTCCTCGTGGGTCGCCAGCACCCGCTCCAGGTCGGCGGCGTCGCCGGGCTCGGCGGCGTGGGTCTGGAAGAGCAGCGGCCGGTAGGTGGCGTGGAAGAGGTCGATGCCGCCGACCGAGACCGAGCCGATCGTGTCGCCGTGGTAGGCGTCGCGCAGGTGGACGAAGGAGGTGCGCCGCACGTGCTGGCCGCCGCGCTGCTGCTGGTACTGGAAGGCCATCTTCAGCGCGATCTCGGTCGCGGTCGAGCCGGAGTCCGAGTAGAAGACCCGGCTCAGGCCCGGCGGCGCCAGATCGACCAGGCGCGCGGCCAGCTCGGCGGCGCCCGGGTGGGAGAGCCCGAGCATGGTCGAGTGGGCGACTTTGCCGAGCTGGTCGCGCACGGCCTGGTCGATGCCGGGGTGGCGATGGCCGTGGACGTTGCACCACAGCGAGGAGACGCCGTCGAGGTAGCGGCGCCCGTCGGCCGCGATCAGGTGCGATCCCTCGGCGCGCTCGATGACCAGTGGCTCCTCCTCACACCAGTCCCGCTGCTGCGTGAACGGGTGCCAGAGGTGGTCGCGATCGAGCTGCACAGGGTCCGTCGACATTCGCTAATCCGACCTTAGCCTGGCCCGCGGCGGCAATCGTCACACTGGAAAGTCGCTCTATGGAACAACCTGAGGACCAATGCGCAGCCGCTACCACCACCTGATCACCGACGAGAACCGCAAGTGGTGGACGCTCGGGGCGATGTGCTTCGCGCTGTTCATGATCATGCTCGACAACACGGTCGTGAACGTGGCGCTGCCGTCGATCCAGCGCGACCTCGGCGCCTCGATCTCCGGCCTCGAGTGGACGATCAACGGCTACACGCTCTCCTTCGCGGTGCTGCTGGCGACCGGCGGGCGGCTCGGCGACATCTTCGGCCGCCGCCGCATGTTCCTCTTCGGCGTCGTCATCTTCGCGCTCTCCTCGGCGACCGCCGGCTTCGCCGCTCGACCCGATCGACCTGGTGCTCAGCCGCGTCGTCCAGGGCGTCGGCGCCGCGCTGATGATGCCGGCGACGCTCTCGATCATCACCGACGCCTTCCCGCCCAGCGAGCGCGGCAAGGCGATGGGGATGTGGGCGGGCGTCTCGGCGCTGGCGCTGGCGGTCGGCCCGGTGCTGGGCGGCTTCCTCACCGAGCACGTCACCTGGCGGGCGATCTTCTACCTCAACATCCCGGTCGCGGTCGGCGCCGTCACGGCGGCGCTCTTCGCGGTGCGCGAGTCGCGTGACACGACCGTCGGGCGCGAGGTCGACTACGCGGGGGTGGCGGTGCTGACCGGCGGCGCTCACGGCGCTGATCCTCGCCCTGGTCGAGGGCAACAGCTGGGGCTGGGCCTCGACCGAGATCGTCGCGCTGCTGGTCGGCGCCGGGCTCGGGCTCGCCGCCTTCGTCGCGGTCGAGCTGCGGGTCAAGGCGCCGATGGTCGAGTTCCACCTCTTCTCCGACCGCAACTTCCTCGGCGCGGTGGTGGTCGCCCTGATCGTCTCCTTCGCGATGCTGGGCGTCTTCTTCTTCCTCGCCCTCTACATGCAGGACATCCTCGGCTACTCGCCGCTGGAGGCCGGGGTCCGGTTCCTGCCCTCGACCCTGATGATCGTCATGGTGGCGCCGGTCGCGGGTCGGATGGCGGATCGCTTCGGACCGCGCTGGCTGATCGCCGGCGGCCTCACCGTGGTCGCCGCGTCGCTGTACTCGTTCAGCGGCATCGCGGTCGACTCCAGCTACCTCGACCTGCTGCCCGGCTTCATGCTGCTCGGCGTCGGGATCGCGATGACGATGTCGCCGATGACCAGCGCCGCGATGAACGCGGTCGCGGTTGAGAAGGCGGGGATCGCCTCCGGCGTCCTCTCGATGTTCCGGATGGTCGGCGGCAGCCTCGGCGTCGCCGTCACCGGCGCGATCTTCCAGGGGTTGGTTCGCTCCCACCTCGACGGCCTGCTCGCCGGGTCGGGTGTGTCCGTCGCTCAGCGCTCGGAGCTCTCACACCAGCTCGGCGGCGGCTTCTCCGGGTCGTTGAAGGGCTTTGACCCGGCGCAGGCCAAACAGGTCGTCGCCGCGGGCCAGGAGGCGTTCGTCTACGCCCTCGGTCGCGCGATGAGCGTCTCCGCGGCGGTCGCGTTGGGCGGCGCGCTGATCGGGGCGGTTGCGATTCGGGCGAAGCGCAAGTCGCTCAGCCCGGCGGAGGAAGAGGCAGTGCTGGCCATGAGCCCGGATCGCGAAGGTCAAGCGCAGGCAGCGTCTCAAGTCTGACCTCTCCCAACGCGGCGATCGTCTCACGGTTGGACGCCTCGATTTCGCTCGGGCTCTCGGGCCACGGGGTGAGAACGACGGAGGCGACCTCGAGCCCGGCGGAGCGGGCGGCCTCGATCGTCAGCAGCGTGTGGTTGATCGTGCCGAGCCCCGGCGAGGCCGCGATCGCCAGCGGCAGCGCCAGGTCGCTCGCCAGGTCGCGGACCAGGTAGCCCGGCGCCAGCGGGACGAGGAGGCCGCCGACCCCCTCGCAGACCAGCGCGTCGGCGTCGCCGGCGGCTGCGCAGGCGGCTTCCAGCAGACGTTCGGGGTCGATCTCCTCGCCGGCCATCTCGGCGGCGAGATGCGGCGAGACAGGCGGCCCGTAGCGGTAGGGCGCGATCTCCTCGTCGCTCTGCTTCGAGCCGGCGGCGCGGCGCAGCAGCTCGTGGTCGGCTTCAAACCCCAGCCGATGGGCCGAAAAGTGGCCTCGGAGGCCACTTTTCGGCCCATCGGCTGGTTGTCCGGGGAGGCCGGTGACTGCGGGCTTGAAGACGGCGACCCGCTGCCCGGTCGCGGCGAGGCTGCGCGCGATCACCGCGGCTACCACGGTCTTGCCCACCTCGGTGCCCGTCCCTGTGACGAAAATGCCGCGCACCGCGCTAGGCGGCGATCGCCAGCGGCTCGGCCGGTGCCGAGGCGAGCCCGATCTCTCGCGCCGCCGCGCCGACCAGTTTCGCGGCGCGGCGCAGCTCGCCCGCCCGGTGGGTCGCCATCACGGTGAAGCGCAGGCGCGAGGAGCCCTCGGGAACCGTCGGCGGGCGGATGCCCTGCGCGAAGACGCCGCGCTGCAGGGCGCGCTCGCAGAGCTCCATCGCCGCTTCCGCCTCGCCCACCTCGAGCGGGACGATCTGGGTGCCGGAACCGCCGACCGCAAGGCCCTCCTCCGCCAGCGCCGCGCGCAGCACCGCCGCGTTGGCCTGCAGCCGCTCGACCCGGTGCGGATGGGACGCGAGCAGCTCCAGGGCGGCTGTCGCCGCGGCGACGACCGGCGGCGGCGGGGCGGTGGAGAAGACGAAGGGGCGCGCGGTATTGACCAGGTAGTCGACGATCTCACGACTGGCGCAGACGTAGGCGCCGTAGGAGCCAAGCGCCTTGCCGAGCGTGCCGACCACCACGTCGACCTCGCCGCTCAGGCCGGCGGCGGCGACCGAGCCGCGCCCGCCCGGCCCCAGCGCCCCGGTCGCGTGCGCCTCGTCGACCATCAGCCGGCAGTCGTGGCGGCGCGCCAAGCGCATCAGTCGCTCCAGCGGAGCGACGTCGCCGTCCATCGAGAAGACGCCGTCGGTGACGATCAGCGAGCCTCGTCCCTCCGCCTCGCGCAGCCCCCAGGCGAGGTGCTCCACGTCGCCGTGGCGGTAGACGAAGGTCTCGGCCCGCGCGAGCCGGCAGCCGTCGACGATGCTGGCGTGGTTGAGCTCGTCGGAGAAGACGACCTCGCCGCGGCGAGCCAGCGCCGCGATCGCGCCGGTGTTCGCGAGGTAACCGGCCCCGAACAGCAGCGCCGCCTCGTAGCCCTTGAACTCGGCCAGCCGCTCCTCCAGCCGCCGGTGCGGCTGCATGTTCCCGGAGATCAGCCGCGATGCCCCGGCCCCGGCCCCCCAGCGCATCGCCGCCTCGGCCGCCGCGCTCCGCACCCGCGGGTGGTCGGCCAGGCCCAGGTAGTTGTTGGAGCAGAGCAGCAGCACCGGCCGGCCGTCCAGCAACACCCGCGGGCCCTGCGGCCCGCTGACCAACCGCAGGCGCCGGTAGAGCCCCCTGTCGCGAAGCTCCTGAAGGCGGTCTGCGATATCCGTCATGCGGCCTTGGGATACGGGGGCGGCTTCTTCGCCTTCTTGACGACACGGAGCTGGGTCGAGGGGTCCCAGAAGTCCGCTTCCTCCTGGCGGTCGACCAACGCCTCCATCGGCGTCGCCGGCGTCTCGCCCTGCAGCCATCCGGAGCGGTTGTCGGGACGGGGGTTGGCGCCGTTGTCGGGCTGGCGCGCCACGTTCAGGCCCAGTTCCTCGAACATCGCCCGGTCGTCCTCGGGCTCGGTGCCCAGCGTGGTCAGGAAGTTCCCCATCATCACCCCGTTCAGGCCCGCCTTCACCGCCAGCGGTTGAAGGTCGCCGAGGTTCTCGACCCGCCCGCCGCAGATCCGGAAGAGGGCTCCGGGGATGATCAGCCGGAAGATCGCGATCCACTTGACGACCTCCCAGGGGTCCATCAGCGGCCGGTCGCCGAACTTGGTCCCCTTGCGCGGATTGAGCAGGTTGATCGGCACCGAGGTCGGGCTGATCTCCGAGAGCTCGAACGCCATCTCGACTCGCTGCCGCGGCGTCTCGCCGAGGTTGAGGATGCCGCCGACGCAGGCCTCCATGCCGGCCTCCTTGACTGCCTGGATCGTCCGCAGCCGGCCCTCGTAGCGGACCGTGGTGGAGACCTCCGGGTAGTGGGAGCGCGCCGACTCGACGTTGTGGTGAATGCGCTGGACCCCCGCCTCCCGCAGCCGTTTCGCCCGCTCCGTCGAGAGGTGGCCGATCGAGGCGCAGCGCTTCAGGTTGGTGTGCTCGGCGACCAGCTTCGCGGCCTCGACGACCTTCTCGAAGTCCCGCTTGGAGAGCCCCTGCCCCTGGGTCACCACGCAGAAGCGGTGCGCCCCCGCCGCCTCGGCCGCCTTCGCGTGCTCGAGCATCTGTTCGGGCTCCATCATCGCGTGCATCGGCGTGTCCGCCTCGGCGTAGCGCGACTGCGCGCAGAAGCCGCAGTCCTCCGCGCAGCCGCCGGACTTGGCGTTGACCAGCGAGCACATGTCGGTGGAGTCGCCGAAGTTCTCGCGGCGCACCGCCCAGGCGCGTTCGACCAGAGCCCCGATCTCCTGGCGGTCGGTCAGCTCGCCCAGCGCGAGCGCTTCCTCGAAGGTGATGAGCGGCGGCATTGCGGGTCCTTTTCCGGGGTCTCGATTGGCCGCAAGGCTAGGCATCGCCGCGGACGGCCAGCGGGTCGAAGACCCGGACCGCGTCGCGCCCGGCGTCCTTGGCCGCGTACATCGCCGCGTCGGCCTCCGAGACCACCGACTCCGGGCTCGTCCGCGGGTCCGCGCCGAGCATCGCGATCCCGATGCTGGCGGTGATCCGCGGCAGGCCATCGCGCTTCGGCACGTGCTCGCGGACCGCCGTCGCGATCGCCTCGGCGACGCCCCGCGCCTCCGCCTCGTCGCAGCGCGGCAGGACGATCGCGAACTCGTCGCCACCCAACCGCGCCAGCACGTCGGTCTCCCGCGTTCGTCCCCGCAGCACCCCGGCGATCTCCTCGATAACCCGGTCCCCCGCCTGATGCCCGAGCGAGTCGTTGACCGCCTTGAAGTTGTCGAGGTCGAGCATCAGCAGGGCGCCTCGCACTCCTTCGCGGCGCTCGCGCGCCATCTCGGTTCGCAGGTCCTCCTCGAAGCGCCGGCGGTTCTTCAGCCCGGTCAGCGAGTCCTGGCTGGCCTGGCGCTGCAGCTCCTGCATCCGCTCGTTGCGGCTCCAGACCCAGATCAACGCACCCAGCAGTGCGGCCAGCGAGAGCCCGACCACGGCCATCAGGACCGACAGGCCGACGCTTGGCCGGTTCGGGTCCCTGAGGACGAGGAGCCAGGCGCGGTCGGCGATGTGGATCGATGCCGAGGCGGCGTCGTCGAGGGGCTGGCTGGGCCCGATCACGGACTGGGCTCCCTGCCGCAGCTGGACGCTGACGTCTCCGGGAACCGCCGAGACTGCGGCGGCGGCGAGGTCACGGACGAGGAAGCCGCCCGCCGCGAAGCCCAGCAGCGCGGCGCGCCGCTGGGCCGGCGTCGCGCGCGGGGCGCCGTCGCGATAGACCGGCCGGAAGACGACGATGCCGGCGCCTCCGACGAGCAGCTGCTCGACCGGGGTCGCCGCCGGCCTGCCGGTGTCGCGGGCCCGGCTCAGGAAGGGAGCCCGTACGGGGTCGGCGCCGAGGTCGTATCCGAGCGCCCGCGCGGTGTTCCGGTTCGCCGCCACGTAGGCGAGCGGGAAGTAGACCGGGCGGTTGCCCGCCCTGCGGAACCCGCCCGGCCCCCGCTCGAAGATCGTGAAGCCGCGCTCGCGCTCGAATCGCGCCCGCTCGGAGTGCGGCACCCGCGGGATGAACGCCGTCGTGGTCAAAGCGCCGCTGCGCAGCAACGGCTCGGCGACGACGTCGAACGCGTGCTGGTTGAAGCTGCCCACGGCCTGGAAGAAGGCGGCGGTGCTCGCGAGCTGCCCGACCGAGAGGGCGGCCACGTCCTCCGCCTGGCGGGCCGAGCGTGCCGCCTCGTCGCGCTGCAGGCGGTGGAAGTCGGCGCTGTCGTTCGAGCGGACGATCAGCGCGCCGACCACGGAGCCGATGGCGATCGCCACGACGGCCGCGAAACCGAGCCAGAACCGAAGCCGCATCCGTCGATTTTCGGCCAAGTTCAACCTCGCCCGGCGCTGACGGCTACTGACTTGGCTTGACGACGAAGGTCAAGTAGCCCTTGCTGGGGGCTTTGTCTCGGTAATGGTCGGCATCGCTGACATAGGCCCGCCATTGGAAGGACTGCTTGGGCAGGTACTTCAACGGCACCTTCCACTTCGAGACGCGTCCGCTGATCCCGAACGGCACCTTCGGCCAGAAGTGCTGCGTGAAGCCTCGCAGCATCGCGTCTCCGCAGGTCTGGATCGGCGCCGGGCCGGGCGAGCCGGCCGGAACGCGCGGGATCTCGATGCACGGGGCGGCGGGATTGCCAAATCCATCATGGATCTTCGGCGGTGGCTTGGCCGTCGTGACGCTGAAGATCACCCGCCCTCCGCGGCGCTGCGCGCACGCGTTGACGATATCCATGTGGGTGAAGTGGTCGTGGCTGTCCCCGCGTTTGTCGCTCACACACTGTCGCCGGGTGGGCAGGAGCGGGGCGTACTTGACGGTCACGGAAGCCGAGCTCGTCCCACCGTTTCCATCGTCCACGGCAACGGTGAGCGTGTTGGACCCTTTCTTCAGGCTGACCGTGCCTTGAAAGTCGTAGCTCACCCGCCCATTGACCGAAGTGTCGATTTTCTTGCCGTTGAGGGTCGCGACGACTTGGGGGCTCGGTCCATCGACGGGCGCGACGGTGAACTTACCGGTGACGGTGACGGTTGAAGTGGTGAGCACCTCGCCGTTCCTGGGGCTGCCGATGACTATCTTCGGCGGGGCGGTGGAGCTGGCGCGGGCAGACAGGGCGAGCACCATGCAACCCAATAGGACCCCGACCGCGATCGACGTGAGGAATAGCCGCCGGACGGACCTCTCCATGGACACGCCGCGACTCTAACAAGCAGGAAGCGGGAAAAGTCGCTACTCGTCAGGTGCGTTGGCGAGCGATTCCCAGAGATAGAGGGAGGCGAGGCTGCGGTGGGGGCGCCAGGGCTCGCCGATCTCCAGCACCCGCTCCGGCGCCGGCATCTCCTCCAACTCGTACTCGATCTGCACCGCCTTGCGGATGCCGAGGTCGCCACCGGAGAGGACATCCGGGCGCTCGAGATGGAAGAGCAGGAACATCTCGGCGGTCCAGCGGCCGAGACCTCGCACCGCGACGATCTCCTCGATCGCCTCCTCGTCGGTGAGCCGGTCGAGGCGATCCAGCTCCAGCTCACCGCTGAGCACGTGGGAGGCGAGGTCGCGGATGTACTCCACCTTGCGGCCGGAGAGGCCGGCGCCGCGCAGGTCCTCCTCGCTCGCCTCCAGCAGCCGCTCGGGCGCCGGGGTGCTCCCATCGAACAGGTCGACGACGCGCAGGTAGATCGTCCGCGCCGCTTTGGTCGAGAGCTGCTGGCCGACGATCGCGCGGAGCAGGGCGCCGTAGGCGTCGGCCGGGCGCTCCTCGCTGCGCCGCCGCAGGCGCGTCTCCAGGTCGATCTCCCCGACTCGCTCGATCAGCGCCGCCATCACGGGGTCCGAGCCCGCGAGCAGCTCGGCGCTCATCGTCCTCGCCACTCGGGCTTGCGCTTCTCGGCGAAGGCGCGGATGCCCTCGCGCAAGTCCTCGGAGGCGAAGCAGGACTCGCGCAGGGCGATCAGGCCGCGCTCCTGCTGCTCGGTCAGCATCGGGCAGGCGTTCAGCAGGTCGATCGCGTGCTTGTTGCCCCTCATCGAGAGCGGTGCGTTGGCGGCGATCGACGCGGCCAGCTCCACCGCGGCCTTCTCGAGCCGCTCCTCCGCCACCACCTCGTGCACCAGCCCGATCTCCTCGGCGCGCTCTGCGGTGAAGTTGCGCCCGGTCAGGAACAGCTCCTTGGTCCGCGCCAGCCCCACCGTGTCGAGGAACTTGCGCAGCCCGGTGTGGCCGTAGATGAGGCCGAGCTTGGCCGGCGGCATTCCCAGCTTCGCCCCCGACGCGCAGATCCGCAGGTCGCAGGTGATCGCCAGCTCCAGCCCGCCGCCCAGGCAGTGGCCGTTGATCGCGGCGATGGTCGGCCAGGGGTGTGCGGCGAGTGCCTCTATCGCTGCGTGGAAGGGGTGGGCGACCAGCGCCTCCGCATCGCGCTCGAAGGTCTCGGACGGAATCGAGGTGATGTCGTAGCCGGCCGAGAAGACCGGCGGCGCGCCGGTGATCAGCACGCAGCGGGTCTCGATTCCATGGTCGAGCCGCGGCAGCGTCTCCGCCAGCGCGTCGAGGATCTCGTGGTCGAGGGCGTTGCGCCGCTCGGGGTTGGAGATGCGGATCCGGACGACCGCCTCGGCGGGCGAGTCGAGGAGGAGCTTGCCGCCGGCGAGCCGTTCCGCCGTCACTCGAGGACTACGAGGACGTCGCCTTCGTGGACCGACTGGCCCTCCTCGCAGCGGATCTCCTTCACGGTCCCGTCGTCCTCTGCCTCGACCGGGATCTCCATCTTCATCGACTCGAGGATGACGACGGTTTCGCCGTCCTCGACCTGGTCCCCAACCGCGACCTCGATTTTCCACACGTTCCCTGTGATGTGCGCCTCGATGTCTGCCATGGCGGGGCACAATAGCCGCCGTGTCTGACTCCCTCACAGTCATCGTCGCCGCTCGCAACGAGGCCGACCGGATTGCGGACACCCTCGCCGCTCTCCGCAGCGCTTTCCCCGGGGCCGCGCTCTGGGTCGCCGACGACGCCTCCACCGACGGCACCGCCGAGGCGGCGATGGCGGCCGGCGCGCAGGTGGTCAGCCGCGGTCGCCCCCACGGCAAGGGCGCCAACGTCACGGCCGCAGCCGAGGCGGCGCTGAGCACCGACCCGTCGCCCGGTCTCGTCCTCCTCTGCGACGGCGACCTCGGTGCCTCGGCGGCTCGACTCGTTCCTCTGGTCGAAGCGGTCGAGCGCGGCGAGTGCGACCTCGCCGTCGCCGCCTTCTCGCGACGCGCCGGCGGCGGCTTTGGGGTGGCGCTTGGGTTCGCCGGCTGGGCGATCCGCCGCCTCTGCGGCGCCGAGACCGCAGCCCCGATCTCCGGCCAGCGGGCGATGCGAGTCGAGGTGCTGCGTGCGACCCTTCCCTTCGCCGGCGGCTACGGGATGGAGCTCGGCATGACCGTGGATGCGGTCCACGCCGGTTTCACCCTCCGCGAATACGAGCTGGACCTCTCCCACCGCGCCACCGGTCGCACCGTCGCCGGTTTCGCCCACCGTGCCGCCCAGCTGCGCGACTTCGCCCGCGCCTACCGGGCGCGGCGCCGTCGCTCCTGATTTGAGCGTCTAGCTGCGCTTCGCGTAGTCGCCGATCTCGCCGAAGTCGACCATCACGCAGGCCTCGTCACCCGGCACCTCGGCATCGTGGCCCGGCGGGATGGCGACGACGTCACCGGCACCGATCTCGACCTCCGAGCCGTCGTCCATGTAGACCCGCATGCTGCCAGAGAGAACGTAGCCGAAATGCGCGACCTGGCAGGAGTCGGTGCCGGCTATCGGCTTCACGTTCTCCGACCACTTCCAGCCCGGCTCGAACGTCCCCATGCCGACCGCGTGGCCGGCGAGCTGAACTATCTTCGCCTCGCCCTTTCCCTCGAACGAGCGGACCTCGTCCGGTGACTCGAACCTCTTTACTTCGGCTGCCATGGGGCTCCTTCCATAGGGTTGGGCCCCTGCCCGACCTCGACCGTACACCCGCCAGCGAACCGGGGCAACCGTGATCCTCGCGATCGACCAGGGAACCACCGGGACGACGTGCCTTGTCTTCGACGAGGAGGGGCGGATCGCCGGGCGGGCCTACTCGGAGTTCGAGCAGCACTTTCCGCGGCCGGGATGGGTCGAGCACGACGCCACCGAGATCTGGGAGGTGACGCGGCGGGTGGCGATCGAGGCGATCGCCAATGCCGGAATCGAGGGAGCGGAGCTGGACGGGATCGGGATCACCAATCAGCGCGAGACAGTCGTCGCCTGGGACCCGGCCACCGGCGAGCCGCTGCACAGGGCGCTGGTCTGGCAGGACCGGCGCACCGCCGGGCGCTGCGACGAGCTGAAGGCGGCGGGGTGCGAGGAGCTGGTGCGCGAGCGGACCGGTCTCGTCATCGACCCCTATTTCTCCGGGACGAAGATCGAGTGGCTGCTGCGAAACGCCGAGGGGGCGGAGCGGGCCGTCTTCGGCACGGTCGACTCCTGGCTGCTCTTCAAGCTGACCGGCCGCCACGTAACCGACTACTCCAACGCCTCGCGGACGATGCTGTTCGACATCCGCCGGCTCGCCTGGGACGAGGAGCTGTGCGCGATGCTCGGGGTCGACCCGGCACGGCTGCCGGAGCCGCTGCCCTCCGCCCACGTCTACGGCACGACCTCGGAGTTCGGGGGCGAGGTGCCGGTGGCCGGGATCGCCGGCGACCAGCAGGCGGCGCTGTTCGGCCAGGCCTGCCACCACGCCGGGATGGCGAAGAACACCTACGGGACGGGCAGCTTCGTCCTGCTCAACACCGGGGAGACGGCGCCGCCGCCTGGCGAGGGCCTGCTCACCACCGTCGCCTGGGGGCTGGGAGAGGAGACCGCCTACGCGCTCGAGGCCTCGATCTTCGTCACCGGCGCCGCCGTGCAATGGCTGCGCGACGGGCTGGGGATCGTCGACGAGGCGGCGCAGACCGAGGCGATGGCCGCCTCGCTCGACGGCAACGACGGCGTCTACTTCGTCCCGGCGCTGACCGGGCTCGGCTCACCCCACTGGGACCCGTACGCGCGCGGCACGATCGTCGGCCTCACCCGCGGCACGCGCCGTGAGCACCTGGCCCGCGCCGCGCTGGAGGCGATCGCCTACCAGACGGTCGACGCGGTGCGCGCTCAGGAGGCGGCCTCCGGCGAGCGGCTGGAGGTGCTGAAAGCCGACGGCGGCGCGGTGGCGAACCGCTGGCTGATGCAGTTCCAGGCCGACGTGCTCGGCGCGCCGGTCCTCGTGCCGGAGATTCCCGAGACGACGGCGCTCGGCGCCGCCTACCTGGCCGGGATCGCGACCGGGCGCTGGACGCGCGAGCGGGTGGGGGAGATGTGGCGCGAGGCGGCGCGCTACGAGCCGGCGATGGGCGAGGACGAGCGCGAGTCGCTGCTCGCCGAGTGGCGCCGGGCGGTGGGGCGAGCCAAGGGCTGGGCCCGCCCCGAAGACACCGCATCCCCCGCGTAACCGCCGGCAGAGGAAGGGGTACGCACCTGCGGCGGCCCCGGGCCGCCGCACTACGCCATGTCGGAGATCAAGCCACAGGTCTACAAGGACGACCGCCCCGCGGAGTACTTCGCGCAGTTCCACGAGCGGGCGCGCAAGGGCGTCGGCTGGACCTACCCGCTCGTCCGCGCGATCGTCACCCCGCCGGCGCTGCTGCTCTACCGGACCCGCGCGATCGGCGTCAAGAACGTGCCCGAGTCCGGCCCGGTCCTGCTCGCCCCCAACCACTTCAGCCAGATGGACCACTTCTTCACAGGGCTCTGCCTGCGCCGCCAGATCTGCTTCATGGCGAAATCCCAGCTCTTCGGGCCGCCGGTCCTCACCTACCTCTACACGCACGGCGGCGTCTTCCCGATTCGCCGCGGCCACCATGACGAAGAGGCTTTCAAGACCACTTACACGATCCTCGACCAGGGCGGGATGGTGCTCATCTACGCCGAGGGAGGGCGATCGCGGAGCGGCGAGCTGGGCGAGGTCAAGCCGGGGATCGGCCGCATCGCCCTGGAATCGGGGGTTCCGGTCGTCCCGGTCGCGATCCACGGCTCCGCCAAGGTGCGCCGCTGGAAGCGCTTCCGCTTCCCCAAGGTCACGGTGCAGTTCGGCGAGCCCATCTCCTTCCCGGTCGAGCAGGATCCCAACCGCGAGCGCCAGCTCGAGGTGGCGACGGAGATCTTCGACCGGGTGCGGGCGATGTACGCGCGGCTGGAAGAGCAGGGGCGCGGCAAGGTCATACGCGCCCTGCGCGACAGCGCTCACTGACGCTCCGCTGTTCCTTTGCCCTAAATAACTGGGCAAAGGAACAGCGGAAGCTTGTTTCGGCTACTCGTAGCGCGCTTCGAGCTGCTCGTAGAAGGAGGGGTCGTGGCCCGGCGTGATCACCGCGTTGGGGAACTCGCGGTGGAACAGCTTCAGCTCCTGGAGGGAGCGGCGGAAGTTGTGGGCGTCGAAGGGGCGGGGCGGCAGCGGGGCGTCGCCCTCGAGTTGGCGATACGTGTAGACGGCGTCGCCGCCGATCACGAAGTCGCGGTCGCGCAGGTGGGCGATCACGCACATGTGGCCGGCGCTGTGGCCGGGGGTGAAGGCGAGCCGGACCGAGCCGTCGTCGAACAGGTCGAAGGTCCGCCCGAAGGTCGCGTAGGAGTCGATCCCGCCGCGGTCGAAGTCGACCGTCCGGTAGTCGAAGGCGTAGTCGAAGTGGGGGCGGCGGTAGCCGTTGAGGGTGGGGCGCGGCCCGGCGGTCGCCGCTTCCCACTCGGTTTCGCTGACCACGAAGGTCGACTTGGGGAACTCGGAGATCGCCGAGGTGTGATCGAGGTGCATGTGGGTCATCACGACGACCGGGACCTCGCCGGGGTCGAGACCGCGCTTGCGCAGCTGCGCGGGGACGTCCTCACCGGGCTCCAGCGTTGGCTTGCCCGATCCGGGCGGCGAGCTTGCCGAAGTTCTCACTGCCGTCGGTTGCGATCGAGGGGTGCAGGCCGGTGTCGACGAGGATCGCGCCGGCGCTGGGGTGGCGGATCAGGAAGGCGGGAATGGGGATGGTGAGCGGCGGCTTGCCGGTGAGCATCGCCCGCAGCAGCCTTCAGGGTGAGGAAGTGGCCGCCCGGGCTCTCCATCGCCGGCAGCGACAAGTTGGTGTGCCCGGCGACGATCGGCTCGACGACGACCGTTGCCCCCGGCGTCCCACCGGCCAGGGGCTCGTGCAGCGGTTTCGCGTCCGCGTGAACCTTCATCGCCAGGTCACATTACGGCGAAGCGGGCGTCTATAGGCTGCCCGGACATGGCTGAAAGCTCGCATTCGCGCATCTTCGCGCCGGGTCTGCTGGAGGGGCAGGTCTGCGTCGTCTCCGGCGCCGGCAGCGGCCTGGGACGGGCGACGGCGCTGGAGCTGGCGCGCCTGGGGGCGACGGTGATCGGCTGCGGGCGCCGCGAGGAGCCGCTGGCGGAGACCGCGGAGCTGGCCGCCGGCCTGCCCGGCTCCTTCGAGCGTGAGGCGATGGACATTCGCGACGAGGATGCGGTCGAGCGGCTCTTCGACGGAGTGCTCGACCGCCACGAGCGCCTCGACGTGCTGGTCAACAACGCCGGCGGGCAGTTCATGAGCCCGGCCGAGGCGATCACGCCGAAGGGCTTCCGCACGGTGATCGAGCTGAACGTGCAGGGGACGTGGCTGATGACCCACGCGGCGGCGACCAAGGCCTTCATCCCGCAGGGGGGCGGCAAGGTCCTCAGCGTCACCCTCTCCCCGCACAACGGGATGCCGGGGATGGTCCACTCCGGCGCGGCCCGGGCCGCGGTCGAGAACATGATGCGGACGCTCTCGATCGAGTGGTCGCGCTTCAACATCAAGCTCTGCGCGCTGGCGGCGGGCCAGTTCGGCACCGAGACGCTGCGCACCAAGTATCCGAAGGTGGTGGTCGAGAACGTCGAGCGCTCGGTGCCGCTGGGCAGGGTCGGCGAGCCCGAGGAGATGGCCTGGCTGGTCGCCTATCTCGCCTCCCCCGCGGGCGACTTCTACTCCGGCGCCGTGATCACGATCGACGGGGCTCGCGACAACTGGGCCGGCCCCTGGCCGCCGGAGGCGATCGCCGGCAAGGGCGGCGAGCCGGTCGCCGAGGAGCGGCGCCCGAAGGGCTGAGCCGGGGCCGCGCTAGGGCTTGCGCGGCTCGAGGATGACCAGCGGGATCTCGCGGCCGCCGCTGCGCGCCTGGTAGTCGGCGTAGGTGCGGTAGGCCTTGACGACGATCGGCCAGAGCCGCTCGCGCTCCTCGGGGGTCGCGACGCGGGCGTGGACCAGCCTGCGCTCAGAGCCGATCTGGACCGTCGTGTCCGGATTTGCCTTGAGGTTGTGGAACCAGGCGGGGTGCTTGGGGAAGCCGCCTTTGGAGGCGACGACGACGACGTTCTCGCCGTCGGGGATGTAGAGGAGGGGGGAGGTGCGTTTGGCGCCGCTCTTGGCGCCGACGTGGTCGAGCAGCAGGATCGGGGCCGACACGCCTGGGATCTTGTGCCCGAGACGCCCTCCCGACGCCCGGTAGACGAGCGTGTGGAGCCCCATGACGCGACGGAGGGCAGGCCAGATCCGATCCGCCACCTCCAGGGTGGGAATCCGTGGCCTGCCCTCCGTCGCCGGGGTGCTCAGGTGTACATCCCTCCGAACTGGCCGCCTGTGACGTTCAAGATCTGGCCGTGCACGTAGTTGGCGAGCGGGGAGGCCAGGAAGAGGACCGGGGCGGCGGCCTCCTCGGGCTGGGCCGGGCGGCCCAGCGGGATGATCGCCGAGGCCATCGCCCGCATCTGCTCGGGGATGCCCAGCTCGATCTTCTCGCCGGTCGGGGAGGTCATCTCGCCGCCGGACTCCTTGGCCGCGGTGAGGCGCGTCTCGACGAAGCCGAAGGCGACGGCGTTGACGTTGACCTTGAACTGCCCCCACTCTTTGGCGAGCGTTTTGGTGAGGCCGACCACCCCCGCCTTGGCGGCGGAGTAGTTGGCCTGGCCCGCGTTGCCCATCGTCCCCGAGATCGAGGAGACGTTGATCAGCTTGCGGAAGACCTCCTTGCCCTCGTTGCGCTCCGCCTTGGCGGCCTCGCGCCAGTGGGGGGCGAGGGCCCGGGTGACCCGGAAGGGGACAATCGTGTGGATGTCGAGCATCGCCTGGAACTGCTCGTCGGTCATCCGGTGCACGACGCCGTCCCAGGTGTAGCCGGCGTTGTTGACGACGATGTCGACCGCGCCGAAGGCGTCGACCGCGGCGGCGACGAGCTTGTCGGCCGCGTCGGGCTTGGTCAGGTCGCCCGCGTGGACGGCGGTCTCGCCGTCGATCTCACCGGACGCCTGCTCCGCGACGTCCGCGTCGAGGTCGTTGATCAGCACCTTGGCGCCCTCGCTGGCGAACAGCTCGGCCGTCGCCCGGCCGATCCCCCGCGCCGAACCGGTGACGATCGCCGCTTTCCCTTCAAGAAGTCCCATCAGTCTGCATTCTCCTTCTAGGTTCGTAAAAGCCGGCCAGGAGGCTATAAGGAATGGCCCGGCCCTGGTTGACTGGCCAGTCGGTTGAACCGCGAGGAGGGTTCTCCCCTCGCGACTCAGCGGCCAGCCTCACTCCCCGTCTTCGGCGATCGTCCAGCGCGGGTTGTCTGCCGAACCGCGGCCCATCGGCCGCCGCTACTCCATCGAGCGCTCTTCGACCACCTCGTAGATGCCGTCGGCGCCCACCGACTCGATGAACTCGTCCGACGCGGCGCGACGCCGGTCGTACTCGCCGTTGTCCTGCTGGCCGGCGCGCAGCTCCTCCAGGGTGCCGTCGAAGAACCCGAAGGTGATCAGCTCGTTTTCGTCGCTGACGTTGCGGATCGCGTAGAAGCGCTTCCAGCCCGGGGGCGCCTCCATGTCATCCCCGGGCATGAATGCGGCTTTGAAGTCCTCAATCGCGCCGGGCTTCAACTTGCGAACGGTCAATGCGCAGAGCATCGTTCTCCTCTCGTTTGGCCGGCCCCGGCCGCAATTTGCGGCCGGGGCCGGAGTTGCATCGTGGCTACGCCGACTGCGCCTGCGGCACCGCCCCCAGCTGCTGGAGCAGGCCGATCGTGTCCCAGTTGGTCCACGACTCGACGATCTTGCCGTCGCTGAAACGGTCGATCGTGATCCCGGTGACCTCGACTCTCTTCCCGGTCGCCGGGATGCCCATCAGCTCACCGTCCTGCGTGCCGCGCGCCGTCCACCGCGTGACGACGCAATCGCCCTCGTCCACCTGCTGCTCGACGGTGTACTCGGTGTCCGGAAAAGCCGCCAGGTACATCTCGGCGGTCTTCCTTGCGGCGGCTGAACCGTGCTCGTCGGGAAATGGCCTCTGCGGGTCGTGGTCGATCGCGTCCGCCGCCACGATCTCGTCGAACCCCTCGAGGTCTCCGGCCTCCCACAGCGCGAAGAAACGCCGCGCCGCAGCCTTGTTCTCCTCGGACATAGGCCCTCCTGTTCGGTTGCAGCCCGACGCTACGCCCGCGGTCGCACCGCGTCAAGGCATGCTTAACCGTGGCGGTCAGCCGGCGCGCCGCTTGCTTTTCGCGGCGGCTGGTCCAATAATCGCTCTCAGGGGCAGCGGAAAGGAGCAGGCTTGCACAACCCACTGAGATCGGAAGGCGATGCCTTCCGCTGGGCTGTGGCGATCGGGATCGGGGCCGCCTCGGTGGTCGCGGTCGCTCTGCTCACGAGGCCTGTGGTGGGCGTGCTCTGGGCGGTGGCGCTGCTCGTATTCGCCTTCCTGTTCGTCTGGCGAAGCTCCCGCGGGAGCCTGGCCGGTCGAACCGAGGTTTCGCGTGGCGGAGACGGCAGGCACCGCGTGCTGGTGCTCTCCAGCCAGGCCGTCGTCGTCCTCCCGCTCTTGGCCGAGATCGAGCGCCGCGCTCGGGGGCGCGGAAGCGAGATCCTCATCGTCATTCCCGCCCTAACGGGGCGCGCCGCGCGCTGGGCGTCCGACGTCGACGCGGCGATGGGGGAGGCGCGGCGGCGGATGGAGCTTTCCCTGCGCGCGCTCGAGGAGGCCGGGCTGCGCGCTCGAGGCCAGGTGGGGGACCCCGACCCGAACGTGGCTCTGGAGGATGCGCTGCGGGTCTTCGCGGCGGACGAGGTCATCGTCGTCGTCTTCCCGCCCGACCGCTCGCCTCAGTCCGAGCACGGTGTGGTCGAGCGCGCGCGTGTGGAGACCGACCTGCCGGTCACCCACGTGGTCGTAGATCCCGATCCCGAGACCTCGACCAGGTCGGCGTAAGCTCCGTGCGCAACGTGATCGCTTGGAGGTTCGTGTTGTGCCCAAGGTGATGACCGGTGGCAGGACAAAGGTGGTGATCGTGGGCGGCGGCCTGGGTGGGCTCGCCTGCGCTCACCGTTTCGCCAGGCACCACGGCGAGCTCGACGTCTGCCTCGTCGACCGCAAGGCCCACCACGACTTTCCCCCGTCCTTTCCCTGGGTGACCGTCGGCAAGCGCCAGGCCGGGAACGTGTCGCGGCCCTTGGAACGCCTGGTGCGGCGGGGCGTCCAGCTCACCCAGGCCGAGGTGACCGGGATGGACCTCGACCGGGGTGCGATCTCGACGACCTCGGGCGAGATCCCCTACGACCAGCTGGTCCTGGCCCCCGGGGCGACCCTCGCCCCGGAGTCGGTGGACGGCCTCGCCGAGGCGGCGCACGGTTTCTACACCCTTCCCGACGCGGAGCGCCTGCGCGACGCCCTTGTGACCTTCGGCGGCGGCCGGGTGCTGATCGCCGTCGTGGCGTCCCCCTACCGGTCGCTTGCGGCTCCCTACGAGGAGGCCTTCCTGATCAACGACTTCCTGCGCAAGCGCGGCGTGACCGCGAAGGTCGACATCGTCACCGCCGAGCCGCGGCCGATCCCGGCGGCCGATCGGGAGATCGGCGACCGGGTCGCCGCGACGCTGGAGCGCCGCGGCATCGGCTTCCAGCCCGATTGCTCCCTCGAGTCGGTTGAGCCCGCGGCGCGTGAGGCGCGGTTCGCCTACGGGAGCGAGCCGTATGACCTCCTGATCGCCGTTCCCCCACACCGCGCCCCGGGCTTCATCGCGGTCTCTCCGCTGGCGGGGCCGAACGGCTGGATCCGGGCCGCGCCGTTCAGCCTCAGCGTCCACTCCAACGTGCACGCGATCGGCGACGTCACCGAGATCGAGCTCGCCGGCGGGGCCCGGCTGCCGAAGGCGGGCGTGCTGGCGCAGGCCGAGGCGGCGGTGGTTGCCGACAACATCGCCACCGCGGCGGCGGGGTACCGCCCGCGCCGTGAGTTCGAGGGGTCGCTCGACTACTACCTCGAGCTGGGATCCGGGCGGGCCGCGAAGGCAAAGGGGGCCTTCTACCGGTCGCCGCGCGGCCGGGTGCGAATCCGGCGACCGGCCAGACGGTCGCACCGCGACAAGGTCCTGTTCGAGCGCCGCTCGCTGCGCCAGCTGCGCTGAGGTCATCGCCCGGCGGCCGGGTGCAAGTTACTGGCCTAGCAGCGCCCGGGCGATCACCAGGCGCTGGATCTCGTTCGTGCCCTCCCAGATCTGGTACAGCTTGGCGTCCCGGTACCACTTCTCCACCGGGTGATCGCGCACGTAGCCGTGGCCGCCCAGGACCTGGACGGCCTCCTCGCAGCAGCGCACCGCCACGTCCGCGGTCTTGCACTTGGCCATCGAGCCCTCGGCGAGCGCGAGCGGACGGCCTGAGAGGGCGAGCCAGCCGGCCCGCCAGAGCAGGGCGCGCGCGGCCTCGATCTCCATCGCCATGTCGGCGAGCTTGAATGCGATCGCCTGGTGGCGGGCGATCGGGACGCCGAAGGCGACGCGCTCCTTCGCGTAGTCGCGCGCGTACTCGAACGCCGCCCGCGCAAGCCCCAGCGCGGCGGCGGCGAACGTCATGCGCGAGTACTGGAGCACCGTCAGCGCCAGGGCGGCGCCCGAGAGCGAACCGTCGCCCGCGCCGGCGCTCGCCACAGCGCCGCGCGCCTGCTCGCTCAGCCGCGTCTCCAGGCGGTTCTCGGCGGGCACCCGGCAGCCCTCGAGCACGACCTCGGCGGTGTGCGAGGCGCGCATGCCGAGCTTGCGCTCCTTGCGCCCCATCGACAGCCCCGGCGTGCCCTCGTCGACGACGAACGCGGCCGTGGCCCGCTCGCCGGGGACGCGCGCGAAGACGATGTGCACGTCGGCGATGCCGCCGTTGGTGATGAACTGCTTGCGGCCGTCCAGCACCCACTCGTCGCCGTCGCGCCGGGCGGTGGTGGCGATCGCGCCGATGTCGGACCCCGCCTGGGGCTCGGTGAGGCAGAGGGCGCCGAGCCTCACCCGCTCGGTCTCGCAGAACAGCGGCAGGTAGCGGCGCCGCTGCTCCTCGGTGCCGAAGGCGAGGATCGGCCCGGCCGCGTACGTGCGACGAGCCGATCTCCGTCGCGATCGCGGCGCAGCCCCAGGCCAGCTCCTCGGTCACCACGAAGTTGGTGATCCCGACGATCCCGTCCGGCACCCCTCCACCGCCGTACTCCTCGGGCAGGCCGTAGCTGAGGAATCCGAGCTTCGCCGCCTTCTCGAGCACCGGCCAGGGCATCTCCTCGCGCTCGTCGTACTCGGCGGCGACCGGCCTGATCTCGTTGCGGGCGAAATCCCGCGCGAGCCGCTGCATCTCGCGCTGCTCGTCGGTGAGCGAGAAGTCCACGGGCACGGGCCCGACTGTATCCCCACAGCCCCATCTGCCTGCCGAGGAGGGCCGCTATCCTCGGCGGCGTGAAGAGGGTGGCCTTGCTCGCAGTCGTCGTCGCCGCGCTGGCTCCCGGCACGGCCGCCGCCTTCCAGCTGCGGATGTTCCACACGCCGGACGGGAACATCGGCTGCTCCCTCATCTTCGGGAAGGACAGCCAGGGTGGCGGCGTCCGCTGCGACATCGCGCATCACTCCTGGAAATCTCCACCGAAGCCACGCTGGTGCGATGTCGACTACGGCAACGGGCTCAACGTCGGTCCGCACCGCAAGGCGGAATTCGTCTGCGCGGGAGACACCGTCCTGCACCAGGGAAAGGCGTTGCCGGTCGGGAGCGCGGTGAAGCTCGGTCCCTATAGGTGCAGGAGCCTGCCGGGCGCCGTCCGCTGCCTCAACCGCGATACCGGCCACGGCTTCAAGCTCTCGCGCAAAGTCGCCAGACGCTTCTAGCGCGGCCCCTACAACCCCATCTGCTTGCCGAGGATCTCCTTCATGATCTCGTCGGTGCCGCCGCCGATCGGGCCGAGGCGGGCGTCGCGGACGGCTCGCTCTATGCCGTACTCGCGCATGTAGCCGTAGCCGCCGTGGATCTGGAGGGACTGGTCGGCGATCTCGAGGACCGCGCGCTGGGTGACGAGCTTGGCCATGGTGACGTCGCGGATGCAGTCCTGGCCCTCGTGGAAGAGGCGGAGGGCGTTGTAGGTGAGGGCCCGGGCCGCTTCGGCTTGGGTCGCCATCTCCGCCACCTGGTGGCGGATCGCCTGGAACTTGCCGATCGGGCGGCCGAAGGCCTCGCGCTCGAGGGCGTAGGCCACGGTGACCTCGATCAGGCGCTGCATCGCGCCGACTGCGCCGATCGCCATCAGCAGCCGCTCCCAGGCGAAGTTGGCCATGATCAGTTTGAAGCCCTCGTTCTCCTCGCCGAGCAGGTTCTCGGCCGGGACCTCGACGTCGGTGAAGGCCAGCTCGCCCGTGTCGGAGGAGTGCCAACCCATCTTCTCCAGCTTCCGCGCGACCTCGTAGCCGGGCATCTCCCGCTCCAGCACCAGGAAGGAGATGCCGTGGTGGCCGCCCTCCTGGCGCGTCTTCACGGCGCAGACGAGGAAGTCGGCGCGGACGCCGTTGGTGATGAAGGTCTTCGAGCCGTTGACGAGGTAGCCGCCGTCGACCCGCTTCGCGAAGGTGGAGATGCCGGCGACGTCGGAGCCGGCGCCCGGCTCGGTGATCCCCAGCGCGCCGATCTTCTCGCCGGCGATCCCCGGCACCAGCCAGCGCTGCTTCTGCTCCTCGGTGCCGAAGTTGAAGATCGGCGGCATCGCGATCGAGGTGTGGGCGTTGAGCCCGGCGGCGACCCCGCCGGAGCCGCCCGAGCGGGCCAGCTCCTCGACCCAGATCGCGTCGTGCAGGTGGGTGCCGCCCTGGCCGCCGTACTCCTCGGGGAACTTCAGCCCGAGGAAGCCCAGCTCCGCGCAGCGGCGGTACAGCTCCCGCGGGAACTCGCGCGCCGCCTCCCACTCGTCGACGTGGGGGGCGATCTCCTTGGAGACGAAGCGGCTGACGGTTTCGCGCAGCTCCTCGTGCTCCTCGCCGAAGGGCGGGAGGACGGCGCGCGCCCCGGTGTCCTTGACTACGTTCATCCTGCCTCGAGCGCGCATTCTCCCCCATTCCCGTGGACAGCCAGACCCTCAGCCTCCTCACCATTCCCCTCTTCACGGGCGGGATCGGCTACGTCACCAACTGGACCGGCGTCTGGATGCTCTTCTACCCGATCCGGTTCCGCGGCATCCGGGTGCCCGGCCTGAAGGCGCTCGCCAACGTGCTGCCGCGCAGGATCCAGCAGATCCCGGGCATCATGGACGGCGGCCTCGGCTGGCAGGGGATCGTCCCCTCGCGGGCGGCGAAGATGGGCTCGATCGCCGTCGACAAGGGGATCGCCAAGGTGGGCAGCCCGGCCGACTTCTACCGGCAGCTCGACGCGGAGAAGATCTCGGCGCACATCGTCGCGACGGCGAGCGGAGACATCCGCGAGGCGGTCGAGCGCATCGTCGAGCGCGGAGCACCCGCAGCTGTGGCGCGACCTGCCGCCGCGAGTCCGCGAGGCGGTGCACGCCCGCGTCCAGGAACAGCTCCCCGACATCGTCCACACCATCACCAAGGAGATCGGCGCCAACATCGACCAGCTCCTCAACCTGAAGCTGATGGTGATTCGCCGCGTCGAGGAGAGCCCCGAGCTGGCCAACCGGATCTTCCTCGAGGTGGGGCGCAAGGAGCTGCGCTTCATCGTCAACTTCGGCTTCTTCTTCGGGTTCCTGCTCGGCATCCCGATCGCCTTCCTCACGGTGGAGGTGCTGACGATGTGGTGGCTGCTGCCGATCGCCGGCGTGATCGTCGGCTACGTCACCAACCTGGTCGGCATCTGGATGATCTTCGAGCCGGTCAGGCCGCGCAAGCTCGGCCCCTACACGATCCAGGGCCTGTTCCTGAAGCGCCAGCCGGAGGTCGCCGGCGTCTACGCGGACATCATCGCGGGCGACGTCGTGACGATGCGAAACATGGGCGAGGAACTCCTGCAGGGGCCCAGCGGCGACCGCACCCGCCAGATGATCGAGAAGGCGCTTCACCCCGCGGTCGACAACGCGGTCGGCCGTGCGCAGCCGGCGGTGCGGGTCGCGATGGGCGCCCGGGAGTACGACGCGATCCGCTCCTCCGTCGCTGTCGAGGTCGTCGACTACGCGATCAGCCCGCTCGCCGACCCGGAGTTCAACGAGGCCCAGAGATCCTCGATTCGCAGCCTGATCGTCCGCCGCATGAGGGCGATGGCCCCGGCGGACTTCTCGGAGATGCTGCGCACCGCCGTGCACGAGGACGAGTGGCTCCTCTACCTGCACGGTGCCGTGCTCGGCTTCGTCGCCGGCCTGATACACCTGGCCGTCTTCAAATGAGCGAGGAGGCCCACAGAAGCGAAGCGCCGCCCGAGCAAGCGCTGGTGCTCCGAGAGGTGGAGCCGCCCACGCTCGGCGACTTCCTGCGTGCGGCTCCGATCCTGACGCGGGTCGCCGTCAACGCCGGCTGGAACGGCGCCGCGAAGACGGCTGGCGCCTATGCCGACGCCGCCTCGCGGATCGTCCGCGCCGCCGCGAACGGGGAGCCGCCCGCGCAGGTGCTCCAGGAGACCACAGCCGAGCTGCGCGCCTACGCCCGCGCCCTGCTCGGCCTGCCCGACGACGTTGCATCGCGGCGACGGAACGGGAGAAGGCCCGCCGCCGCGGCCGCCGACGAGTCATCCCCGGAGGCGCTGCGGAGGCGCGGGTCGGAGCTGCTGCGACGCTCGGCCGACATCAGGTTCGAGGAGGCCTCGCACCCCGCCTACATGCGAATCCTCGAAGCGCTGGCTCCGGACGAGGGGCGGATCCTCCGCTTTCTCGCGCAGAAGGGCCCCCAGCCCTCGGTCGACGTCCGCGCCGGCCTGCCGCTGGTCTCCGAGCTGATCGCGCCGGGCTGCAACATGATCGCCGCCGAGGCGGGCTGTCGTCACGCCGACTTCGTCCGCGCCTACCTCGACAACCTCCACCGGCTCGGGCTGATCTGGTTCTCGCGCGAGCCCGTCAAGGACCCGCGCCGCTACCAGGTGTTGGAGGCGCAGCCCGATGTGGTCGAGGCGCGCGGCAGGGGCGGGCGCACGGCGCGCACGGTGCGGCGCAGCATCCTGCTGACGCCGTTCGGCGAGGACTTCTGCGCCGTCTGCCTGCCGCCCGAGGAGCTGGAGCTGATCGAGAGCGACGCCGGCCCCGGTGAGGCCGGCTGAGGCGTTTCGCAGAACCTCCGCGTCTACAGCCCGTAGGAGCGGCCGATCACGTCGAGCATGATCTCGTCGGTGCCGGCGCCGATCCGGTTGAGGCGAACGTCGCGGTAGGCGCGCTCGATCTCGTACTCCTTCATGTAGCCGTAGCCGCCGAGGATCTGGATGCAGTCGTCGGCGACCTCGCAGGCCATGCGGGAGGCGAACAGCTTCGCCATCGTGATCTCCCGCACCGGGTACTCGCCGTTGGCGAAGCGCCAGGCGGTCGCGTAGGTGAACTGCTTGGCCGCCTCGGCCTTGGTCGCCATCTCGGCGAACTTGTGGCGGATCGCCTGGAACTTGCCGATCGGCCGGCCGAAGGCCTCACGCTCCTTCGCGTATTCCAGCGTTTTCTCGATCATCCGCTCGGCACCGGCGTGGCAGCCGGCGGCTGCGACCAGGCGCTCGCCCTGGAGCTCCCAGGCGATGTGGTAGAAGCCTTTGCCCTCCTCGCCGAGGATCGAATCGGCCGGGACGCGGACGTCCTCGAAGGCCAGCTCGCCGGTGTCGGAGGCGTGCATCCCCATCTTCTCCAGCTCCGCCGAGACCGTGAAGCCGGGCACGTGCTCGCCGTTCTCGTCGCGCAGATCGACGACGAGGAGGGTCATCCCAGCGTGGCGCTCCTCGGGGTTCGTCTTCGCGACGAGGACTATGAAGTCGGCCCGCGGGCCGTTGGTGATGAAGGTCTTGGAGCCGTTGATCACGTACTCGTCGCCGTCGCGGATTGCCGTGGTGCGGATTCCGGCGACGTCGGAGCCGGCGCCCGGCTCGGTGATCCCGAGGCAGCCGATCTTCTCGCCCTTCAGACCGGGGGTGAGGTAGCGGTGCTTCTGCTCCTCGGTGCCGAGCAGGTGGATCGGGGGCAGGACCATGTCGCTCTGCACCGCGAAGCCCATGTTGGTTCCGCCCGAGCCCGAATAGCTCATGCACTCGGCGCGGACCAGCGAGTAGAAGTAGTCGCCGCCCTGCCCGCCGTACTCCTCCGGGAAGCAGAGGCCGAGGAAGCCGAGGTCGCCGGCGCGCTTCATCGCCTCGGAGGGCCAGTAGGTGTCCTCCCACTCGTTGCGATGCGGCCACAGCTCCTTTTTGACCCAGGACTGAAGCGACTCGCGCAGGTCCTCGTGCTCCTGGGTGAAGATGAAGTGCTTGCGGCCCGCCTCGTGGTCGGGCTTGATGACGCTGGAGCCGTTGGTCGTCGCGGTCGCCACTGTTCTCTCTCCTCGTTCGCTTGTCCCGGAAGCCGTGCGGACAGTAGCACTTCCTACTTTCGATGGGGTGGTAATGTGCCCGATCGTGAGCGAGGGAAGCTACGAGGTGGTCAAGTACGAGGTGGCCGACGGCGTCGCAACCGTGACGCTGAACAACCCGGAGAAGCGCAACATGCTCTCCGGCCAGATGCTCTACGAGCTGGTCGACGCGATGAAGACGGCGCGGGACGCCGACGACGTGCGCGCCGTGGTGCTGACCGGGGCCGGCGACAAGGCTTTTTGCGCCGGCGCGGACCTTGGCGGCTTTGCAGCCGACGTCCCGCTCGTCGCCAAACATTTTGCAACCGATCTTTTCCTCGAGTACTTCCGGTTGATGCCGCGGCTGGGCAAGCCTTCGCTCTGCGCGGCCAACGGCCACGTGCTGGCCGGGGGGATGGGCCTGGCGCTCTCCTGCGACCTGCTGATCGCCAAAGAGGGGGCGACCTTCGGCACGCCGGAGATAAACGTCGGCGCCTTCCCCTACATGATCATGGCGATCATCTATCGCAACGTCCCGCGCAAGAAGGTCAACGAGATGATGCTGCTGGGCGAGCGGCTGAGCGCCGAGCAGGCAGTCGAGTACGGGCTCGCCAACAAGGTCGTGTCCGCCGAGGAGTTCGACGCCGCAGTCGCCGACTGGGCCAAGAAACTGGCCTCGAAGAGCCCGGTCTTGATGCGGCTCGGCCACGACGCGATGTACCGCCAGCAGGACATGGCGCAGGACGACGCGCTCGAGTACCTGCGCTCCCAGCTCTCGCTGACCTTCTCGACCGAGGACATCGTCGAGGGTGTCACCGCATTCTTCGAAAAGCGCGAACCGCAGTGGAAGGGACGCTAGAAGTGGCAAGCACCGACCAGGAGCAACAGCACCTCCTCCCGGGGACCGCCCCGCTGAACGAGCTGAACGAGCAGCTCCACGAGCGGCGCGAGAAGGCGAAGTTGGGCGGTGGCGAGGAGAAGATCGCCAAGCAGCACGAGCGCGGCAAGCTGACCGCGCGCGAGCGGATCGCCCTGCTCGTGGACGAGGGCAGCTTCGTCGAGATGGGCATCCACGGCCGCCCCCACTTCGCCCAGCGGGCGATGGAGGGCAAGGAGGCGCCGGCCGACGGCGTCATCACCGGCTGGGGCGACGTCGACGGCCGTCCCTGCTGCATCGCCGCTTACGACTTCACCGTGATGGCGGGCTCGATGGGGATGACCGGCGAGCTGAAGGTGACCCGCCTGCGCGAGATGGCCCTGAGCAAGCGGATGCCGTTCGTCTGGCTGCTCGACTCGGCCGGGGCGCGGATACAGGAGGCGACCGGCTCGCTGTTCGCCGGCTCCGGCCACCTCTTCCGCGAGGAGGTCGAGATGTCCGGGGTGATCCCGCTGGTCGCGGCGATGATGGGCCCCTGCGCCGCCGGCACCGCCTACATACCGGCGCTGGCGGACTTCGTGCCGATGGTCTCCGGGCAGGGGGCGATGGCGCTGGCCGGGCCGCACCTGACCAAAGCGGTGACCGGCGAGGACATCTCGATGGAGGACCTGGGCGGCGCCAAGGTCCACTGCCGCAAGTCCGGCGTCGGCGACCTGGAGGTGAAGGACGACGAGGAGTGCATCGAGGTGATCAAGCGCTACCTCTCCTACTTTCCCGCCAACTGCGAGCAGAAGCCGCCGATCGCTGAGACCTCCGACCTCGACGACCGCATGTCGGAGAAGCTGCTGGAGATCGTCCCCGACTCCTCTCGCCAGCCCTACGACATGTACGACGTGATCCGCGAGATCGTCGACGACGGCGAGTGGCTGGACATCAAGCCGAAGTTCGCGAAGACGCTGATCACCTGCTTCGCCCGCTTCGGCGGCCAGCCGGTCGGGATCGTCGCCAACCAGCCCAAGCAGCTGGCCGGAATCCTCGACAACGACTCGGCCGACAAGGCGGCGCGCTTCATCAACCTCTGCGACGCCTTCAACATCCCGCTCGTCTTCCTCCAGGACGTGCCCGGCTTCATGGTCGGCTCGAAAGTCGAGCACGCCGGGATCATCCGCCACGGCGCCAAGATGCTCTACGCGGTCAGCCGCGCCACCGTGCCGAAGGTGACCGTGGTGGTCCGCAAGGCCTACGGCGCCGGCTACTACGTGATGTGCGGCAAGGCGTACGAGCCCGACCTGATCGTCGCCTGGCCGGGGGCCGAGATCTCGGTGATGGGCGCCGAAGGCGCGGTCAACATCATCGGCCGCTCGGCAATCGAGGCCTCCGAGGACCCGGAGGCGACCCGCGAGGCGATGCTGAACGCGGTCCGCGAGCAGATCGACCCCTACATCGCCGCCGGCAACGCGGTGATCGACGACATCATCGACCCGCGCGAGACGCGCCCGACGATCGTCAAGGCGTTGCGGATGGCGAAGACCAAGCGGATAGAGCGCCCGTGGCGCAAGCACGGAGTGATGCCGGTATGAGCTTCCGCTGTTCCTTTGCCCAGATATGTATGGATAAAGCACAGCGGAAGGGTGGAAGATGAGCTCGTTCGACGACCCGGTGGTGATCAGCTGCTCGATCAGCGGGGTGATCGCCAACCGCGACCAGTGCCCGGCGATCCCCTACACGCCGGAGGAGTACGCGGCCGAGGCGCGGCGGGCTGTCGACGAGGGCGCCTCGCAGATCCACATCCACGCCCGCACCCCCGACGGGACGCCCTCCTACGAGGTCGAGGACTTCCGCGCGATCACCGAGGCGATCCTGGCCGAGGTCGGCGACGTGATCGTCAACTACTCGACCGGCGCGATCGGGATCCCGATCGAGAAGCGGATCGAGTACCTGCGGGCGCTGCGGCCCGACGTGGCGGCTCTCAACATGAGCTCGATGAACTACGCCAAGTACAGCTCCCGCCGCAAGGACTTCGTCTTCAAGACTGTCTTCGAGAACAGCTTCGACACGATCATCGAGTTCCTGACCGCGATGAAGGAGCTGGGGATCAAGCCCGAGCATGAGTGCTTCGACGCCGGCCACGTCGCCAACCTCGACCCGCTGATCGACATGGGACTGCTGGAGAGGATGCCGTTGCAGATCTCGCTGGTGATGGGGGTGAACGGCGGCATCCGCCCGACTCCGCGCAACGTGGGCTTCATGGCCGACCAGATCCCCGGCGGGGCCGAGGGCCAGAACCAGTGGCAGGTGATCGGCATCTCCCGCGACCAGTGGAAACTGCTCGGCGCCTCGCTGGTCCTGGGCGGCAACGTCCGCGCCGGCGTCGAGGACAATCTCTACCTGCCGAACGGGGAGATGGCGAAGTCGAACGGCGAGCTGATCGCCAAGGCGCGGCAGATGGCCGAGGACGTCGGCCGCCGCGCCGCCACCGTCGCGGAAGCGCGGGAACTCCTGGGAGTGCCCAAGCGTGAGCGATCTCCCGCTTAGCGACGTCAAGGTCCTCGACCTGACCCGGCTGCTGCCCGGCGGCTTCTGCTCGCTGCTGCTGGCCGATCTCGGCGCCGAGGTGCTGAAGGTCGAGGACACCGGGATGGGCGACTACATCCGCTGGGCGCCTCCCTATTACGGGAGCGACGAGCAGCAGGAGCTGGGAACGCGTTCGGCGCTCTATCTGTCGCTCAACCGCGGTAAGCGCTCTATCCGGCTCGACCTCAAGTCAGAGCAGGGGCGCGAGGCGCTGCTTCGCCTGGTCGAGTCCCACGACGTCGTCCTCGACGGCTTCCGCCCCGGCGTGCTCGACCGGCTCGGGGTCGGCTACGAGCGGATGCGCGAGGCCAACCCGGCGATCGTCTTCTGCGCGATCACCGGCTACGGCCAGGACGGCCCCTACGCGCAGCGCGCCGGCCACGACATGAACTACCTCGGCCTGATCGGGCTGCTCGGGTTGACCGGCGCCAAGGACGGCCCGCCCGTCCAGTCCGCCGGTCAGATCGCCGACATCGGCGGCGGCGCGCTGATCGCCGCCTTCGGCGTGATGGCGGCGCTGCACGAGCGCCGCCGCTCCGGCGAGGGGCAGATGGTCGACGTCTCGATGGCCGACGGGGCGCTCTCCTGGCTGGCCCTGGTCGCGGGGCGCTACTTCTGCGACGGCGAGGTGCCGCGCCGCGGCGAGCAGCAGCTCGCCGGAGGCCTGCTCTGCTACCTGCCCTACGAGGCAGCCGACGGCTGGGTCACCTGCGGCGCCCTGGAGCCGAAGTTCTGGGCCGCCTTCTGCAACGGGGTGGATCGTCCCGACCTGATCGAGAAGCAGTTCGAGGCGCCCGGCTCCGACGCCTGGCGCGAGGTGGCCGAGGTGTTTCGCTCGCGCAGCCGCGAGGAGTGGCTCGCCTTCAACGACGAGCACGACTGCTGCATCGAGCCGGTCCTCGACATCGACGAGGCGCTCGACTCGGAGCTGGTGCAGGCGCGGGAGATGGTGATCGAGCTGGAGCAGCCCGAGCTGGGCAAGGTGCGCCAGCTCGGCGTCCCGGTGAAGATGAGCCGCACACCCGGCGACCCCACCCGGCCGGCGCCGGCGTTCGGCGAGCACACCGACGAGGTCCTGCGCGAGGCCGGCTACTCCGACCGGGAGATAGCGGCGATGAAGGAGTCGGGCGCGGCCGCCGGCCCCAGCGCCGACGCCGCCTCCACCTTCCGCGCATGAGCGCCAGCGCGGAGAAATCGCTGCTCAAGATGGGCGAGCTTGTCGAGGCCTCGGGCGTCCCCGCCCCGACGATCAAGCACTACCTGCGCCTGGGACTGCTTCCCGAGCCGGTCAAGACGAGCCGGAACATGTCCTACTACCCGCCCGAGTTCGTCGACCGGATCAAACTGATCAAGCAGCTCCAAGAGGAGCGCTTCATGCCCTTGCGGGCGATCAAGTCGGTGCTCGACGAGGACCCCGAGCGGGCCCGCGCCATGCTCGAGCTGGAGGACCGCATCCTCGACCGCGCCCTGGCCGGCGAGCGATCTCGGACCAGCGCCGCCGAGGTGCGCGAGAGCTACGGAGTGCCGAAGGAGGTGCTCGACCGCTTGGAGGAGCTGGAGGTCCTCAGCCCCAACGGCCGCGGCTACTCGCCCTCCGACGTGAAGATCATCGAGGCGATCAGCCGCTTCCGTGCTGGCGGCTACGACGAGGAGATCGGCTTCACCGTCTACGACACCCTTCGCTACAAGAGCGCCCTCGAGGAGCTCGTCAAGCAGGAGGTGGACGTGGTGATGAACCGCCTCGCCGGCGAGGTTCCGCTCGAGCGCGTGGTCGAGATGCTCGAGGCCGGCGCCCAGCCCCTGCAGGACCTGATCGCCGCCCTCCACACCAAGCTGATGGTCGCCGAGCTCGAGCGCCACCGGGCGCGAAGGAACTAGTTGAGGTCCGTCCTGGTCACCGGGGCGTCGACGGGGATCGGGCGGGCGACCGCGTTGCGCCTCGACTCCCATGGATGGCGGGTGTTTGCCGGGGTTCGCCGGGAGGCCGACGGCGAGGCGCTGCGAGAGGCTGCCTCTGAGCGGCTGACCCCCGTGATACTCGACGTCACCGACGCCGGGCAGATCGCCGCCGTCGCGGAGCGCCTCGAGTCGGAGCTGGGCGGCGCCGGCCTGGACGGCCTCGTCAACAACGCCGGCGTGGCGATCCCGAGCCCGCTGGAGACGATGCCGATCGAGGACTTCCGCCGCCAGGTCGAGGTCAACCTGACCGGACAGGTGGCGGTGACCCAGGCGCTCCTCCCGGCAATCCGAACGGCGCGCGGGCGGATCGTCTTCATCAGCTCGATCGGCGGGCGGATCGCCTTCCCGCTGACCGGCGCCTACCACGCAGCGAAGTGGGGGGTGGAGGCGGTGGGCGACGTCTTCCGTCAGGAGCTGCGCCCCTGGGGCATCGCGGTCTCGATCGTCGAACCGGGGTCGATCGACACGCCGATCTGGGATCGCGGCGAGCGCGCGGCAGACGAGATCGGGGGTCGCGTTCCCGCTCGGGACGAGCTCTACGGCAAGGCGATCGCCAGCTACCGCAAGGTGATCAAGAACCTCGCCGAGCGGGGGATCCCGCCGGCGAAGGTCGCCGAGGTCGTCGAGCATGCGCTGAGCGCGCGCCGACCGCGTCCCCGCTACCTGGTCGGCCTCGACGCCAAGGTCCAGGCGCGCCTCAAGCTCGTTATCCCGACTCGTCTTTTCGACCGATGCAGTCGCCCGCGTCATGGGCCTTTACGCCCGCGGAACGATCGGCGCCTCCTCCTATACTGGCCCCGAAAGCCGATTGACTGGTCAGTCAGCCGACCGGCGGCCCCCCGGAGGATCAGAGAAGCTCTTGCGCGCAGCGGTCGTACAGCTCAACTCGACGAACGAGAAGGCCCGGAACCTCGAGGTCGCGGAGCGCCTCGTCCGCGCCGCGGCGGCCGATGGCGCCGAGCTGGTCGCCCTGCCGGAGAAGTGGAACCTGCTGGCCGGCGGCGAAGAGCTGCTGGCCGGCGCCGAGCCGCTGGACGGCCCGACGCTGACGGCCGCCCGCGGCTGGGCGCGCGAGCTGGGGATCCACCTGCTGGCCGGCAGCGTCTCCGAGCGCGGCCCCGAGAAGGCCTTCAACACCTCGGTGCTGATCGGTCCCGACGGCGACGACCTCGCCGTCTACCGCAAGATCCACATGTTCGACGTCGACGTGGGCGGGGTCGCCTACCGCGAGTCCGACCACGAGGAGGCGGGCGCCGAGATCGTCACCGCGCCGCTCGGCGAGCTGATCGCCGGGCTGACCGTCTGTTACGACCTCCGCTTCCCGGAGCTGTACCGGATCCTCGCCGTGCGCGGCGCCCGTCTGCTCACGGTGCCCTCGGCCTTCACCCTGGCCACCGGCCGCGACCACTGGGAGGTGCTGCTGCGGGCGCGGGCGATCGAGAACCAGGCCTTCGTCGTCGCCCCCAACCAGATCGGAGAGGCGCCGCCCCACTTCAGCTCCTACGGCCGCTCGGCGATCGTCGACCCCTGGGGCGTCGTGCTCGCAACCGCCCCCGACGAGGAGTGCTTCGCCGCCGCCGACCTCGATCTCGCCGCGCAGGAGCGGACCCGCCACTCGCTGCCCTCGCTCGCCAACCGCCGACCCGAGGCCTACGTCTGGCCGCAGCTGCAGGGGATCTTCGCCTGATGGCCCAGGCACCGCCGGTGGACAAGCGCCGCCAGATCCTCGACGCCGCGATCAGCGTCTTCGCCCGCCAGGGCTTCCACGCCACCCGGGTCTCCGACATCGCCGACGAGGCCGGGGTCGCCTACGGGCTCGTCTACCACTACTTCAAATCGAAGGACGAGGTCCTCAACGAGCTGTTCAGCCAGCGCTGGTCGCTGCTGCTGGCCGCGATCGAGGAAACCGACGGCAGCGACGCGACGCCGCGCGAGAAGCTGGCGGCGGTCGCCGCCTTCATCGTCGAGTCCTATCGCCACGACCCGGAGCTGATGAAGGTGATCATCGTCGAGGTGACCCGCGCCGCCAACTCGTTCGGCCGCACCCACCTGCCGGAGATCCGCCGGGCCTATGAGTCGATCGCGAAGATCGTCGCCGACGGCCAGGAGGCCGGCGCCTTCCGCCCCGACATCGACCCGCTCTTCGTCTCGATGTCCTTCTACGGCGCGATCGAGCAGCTGCTCTCCGGCTGGATCTTCGACGTGATCCCCTCCTCCGGCGCCGACTTCGAGCGTGCCAAGGAACTTGTCGTGGCGACGATCTGCGACGGGTTGGAGCCCCGATAGGTAAGGTCGGCGCGGATGGAGAACGACATCGTCAGAAGGTTGATGTGGAGTGGGTTGCTCGCCGCGAGCAGCGCCCTCGCCAGCATCGCCGCGGCGCGCATCTCCGCAATCGTGTGGCGGCGCGTCTTCGACGAGGAGCCCCCGGAGTAGCGCGGATGGCGACTCCCGACCCGACCGCGATGCCTCCGAAGGAGCCCGACCGGAAGTCGGTCGGCGAGCTCGTCTTCGACGTCTCCGAGAAGACCTCGTCGCTGATCCGCGAGGAGATCGAGCTCGCCAAGACGGAGATCTCCGAGAAGCTCGGCAAGATCCTCCGCGGCTCGGCGGTGGGGATGGCCGCCGGTGTCTTTGCCTTCCTGGCGTTGATCCTCACCATGGAGGGGGTCGCCTGGCTCCTCAGCGAGGAGGTCTTCGACGGCAAGGCGTGGCCGGGCTTCTTCGTCGAGGCGGCTGTCTTCCTGCTGATCGCGGCGGCTGCCGGCCTCTTCGCCTACCGCTCTGTTCGGGCCGGTGCCCCGCCGATGCCCGAGCAGGCGATCGAGGAGGCGAAGCTGACGAAAGCGATGCTGGAGGGAGACGACAAGTGAGCGCGCATCCAGAGCCCATTCGTCCCTCCACCGTCGGGATGCCGGGTCGCTCCGCGGCGGAGATCCGTCGCGACATCGACGTCCAGCGCCGCGATCTCGGCCGCTCGGTCGAGGTGCTGCGCGGACGGGTCACCGAGCTGACCGACTGGCGGCGCCAGGTCCGCGAGCACCGCTCCCAGCTGATCGTTGGCGCCGCCATAGCCGGCTTTGCGATTGGCGGCCTGATGGCCCTGCGCCGCCGCCGCTAGCTCTCCCCCGCTCAGCTGAGGACAGACAGCGGCACGCTGCCGACTCCGAGCAGGCCGGGGCCGACGTGGGCGCCGAGCACGGCGCCGATCTCGGAGACGAAGACGGGGCCCCGTCCGAAGATCTCGCGGCAGTCGTCGGCCAGCAGCGCGGCGCTCTCGGGGTCTTGGATGTGCTGGACGACCCAGCCGTCGGCGCCGGACTCGTGGCGCTGGCGGGCGTAGTCGTGCAGCCGCTCGAGCGCCCGGGTGCGGGTCCGGACCCGCTCGACCGGGGTGATCTCCTCCTCCAGGGTGAGGATCGGCTTGATCTTCAGCGCCGAGCCGATCCAGGCCCGCGCTCCGCCGATCCGGCCGCCGCGCCGCAGGTACTCGAGGGTGTCCACGGCGAACCACATCTTCAGTCCCTCGCGAGCTTCGCCGGCCCTGGCGAGGACGGCGGCGCCGTCGTGGCCGGCGGCCGCCGCCGCCGAGGCCGCCATCACGCAGAGGCCCGTTCCGCCCGCCGCCGAGCGTGAGTCGAAGACGTGGATGCGCTCGCCGTCCTTGCCCTCGGCGATGAGGCGGTCGCGGGCCTGGCCGGCCGCCTCGCAGGTCCCGGAGATGCCGGCTGAGATGTGGATCGAGACGATGTCGCGGCCGGCATCGAGAAGCGGCTCGTAGACGGAGACGAAGTCGCCGATCGAGGGTTGCGAGGTGGTCGCCCCGCTATCCGACGCGCGCAGGCGCTCGTAGAACTCCCGCGTAGTCGGCGATCTCTGCCTCGGGGCGCTGGTCGCCGTCGACCGAGACGTAGAGGCTGATCACCTCGATGCCGCGCTGGGCCACAAGCTCGGCGGGAAGGTACGCGGTCGTGTCGCAGACGACGGCGGTTTGCGGCCTGGAGCTCAAGGGAGGCATACTCGCAGACCACAGCCGCACGCCCGGACGCGAAGCGGAGGACGTGGTGCGAGTGGGTCGGGGGCTGCCGCTACACTTTGTGAAGTGACTGAGGCTCCACAAGCAGCGATCACCCTGACCGACAAGGCCGCCGAGAAGATCGGCGAGCTGCTCGGCGGTCAGGGCGAGTCCGAGGGCAAGGCGCTCCGCGTCGCGGTCCGCGGCGGCGGCTGCTCCGGTTTCCAGTACGCGCTCGCCTTCGACCAGGCCACGGAGGACGACAACGTCTTCGAGGTCGACGGCGTCGCGGTGGTCGTCGACAAGGTCAGCATGCAGTTCGTCTTCGGCTCCGAGGTCGACTACGTCGAAGGTCTTGCAGGGGCCGGGTTCCAGGTGAACAACCCCAACGTGGTTGCAGCCTGCGGCTGCGGTTCTTCCTTCCAGGTAAAGGAAGACGCCGCGGAAACAGCAGCGGTCTAGCTGCCGTCGATCTGAAGCGGCGGCGACTGGGCCGGCGGTGCCGCGGGAGCGGCTGCGGCCTCTGGCTGCTCGACCCCGAGCGCCTTGGCCAGCTCGCCGGACTCGAACATCTCTTCCACCAGGTCCGCTCCACCGACCAGCTCGCCGTTGACGTAGAGCTGGGGGAAGGTCTGCCAGTCGGAGATCTCGGCGGTCACCTCGCGCAGCGGTTGCAGCGCCGGCAGCACGTCGATCGCGCCGAACTCGACGTCCATCGCGTCGAGGACCTGCACGACCCGCATCGAGAAGCCGCAGCGCGGCGCATCGGGCGTGCCTTTCATGAAGAGCAGCACCGGGTTGGCGGCGATCAGCTCCTCGACTTTCTGCTTCAGCTCGACGTCGGCCATTGGGCCAATTGTAGGGAGGTGCAACCCGAACCACCCGCTCCGCTGTTCCTTTGCCCTGTTATGTAGGGCAAAGGAACAGCGGAAGCTCAGGCGGGGGTTGTCTTGATGCTGAGGGCGTGGATCGTGCCGTCGTCGAAGCGGGCTCTAACCGCGGCCTTGACCATCCGGTGCTGGTCGATCCGGGAGAGGCCCTCGAACTGCGGGGCGGACACCGTCGCCCGCAGGTGATCGCCGGCGCCGGTCTCGTCGATCACCTCGGCTGCGGCGCCTGGCAGCGCCGCCTCGATCATCCCCTTCAGCTCCGCCAGGTCGGCGGCCATCAGCGCTCGGCGGCGTCGAGGGCGCCAGCGTGCTCCAGCATCTCCTCGACCCGGACGAACTTGACGCGGGGGCGGCCGTGGGGCTCGCCGCGGCCGATCTCGGCCTGGTCGATCGCCTGCCAGTCCTCGAAGCTGACGTAGCGGACGCCGCGCTCGGCGAGCAGGTTCTCGACCGCGCTGGGGTCGGGGCTCTCGGGGTCGAGCAGGGTTTGCGACTCGACGTCGGCGAGCAGGTGCTGGACCGTCTCCAGCGCGTCTTTCTTGTTGGTGCCGATCACGCCCGAGGGGCCGCGCTTGATCCAGCCGGCCGTGTAGTGGCCGACCTTGTGGCCCGAGTCGTGGGAGTCGAGCACGCGGCCGCCCTCGTTGAGGATCAGACCGCGCTTCTCGTCGAAGGGGACGCCCTCGATCGGGACGCCGGTGTAGCCGACCGAGCGCAGCACCAGGCCGCACTCCAGCTCCTCGCGCTCGCCGGTGTCGCGGGCGCGCAGCGCGCCGCCCTCCTCGACCAGCTCGTTGCGGCCGATCACGATCTTCTCGACCTTGCCGTCGCCCAGGATCTCGACCGGCGAGGCGAGGAAGCGGAGGACGATCCGCTGCCTCTTGCCGGAGGGCTTGCGCTGGGAGAATTCGCGCAGAGTCTCGACGTTGACCCGCGTCGTCTTGTCGGCCTCGTCGGACTCGAGATAGGCGGCGCTCGCCTCGTCCAGCTCGACGTCGGCCGGATCGACGATCACGTCGGCGTCCTCCATCTCTCCCAGCTCTTTGATCTCGGGGTTGGTGAAGGCGGCCTGGACCGGCCCGCGGCGGCCGAGCACGACGATCTCGCGGATCTTGCTGCGGTCGAGCATCTCGATCGCGTGGTCGGCGGTGTCGGTCTGGCGCAGCTCGTGGTCGGTCAGCGCCAGCATGCGGGCGACGTCCATCGCGACGTTGCCGTTGCCGATCACCACCGCCCGTTCGCAGGAGAGGTCGAACTCCTCGTCGGCGTAGTCGGGGTGGGCGTTGTACCAGCCGACGAAGGCGGTGGCGGCGTGGCTGCCGGGCAGGTCCTCGCCGGCCACCCCGAGCCGGCGGTCGTCCTCGCAGCCGACCGTGAAGACGATCGCGTGGTAGAGCCGCTCGAGGTCTCCGACCTCGATGTCGTGGCCGACCTTGACGTTGCCGAAGAAGCGGAAGCCCTCCCGCGCCGCGGTCTTCTCGTAGACGCGGATCACCGACTTGATCTTCGGGTGATCGGGCGCGACGCCGCCGCGGACCAGGCCGAAGGGGGTGGGGAGGCGGTCGAAGAGGTCGACCTGGGCGTGGAGATCCTCGCCCTTGAGGATGTGCTCGGCGGCGTAGAAGCCGGAGGGGCCGGCGCCGACGATGGCTACGCGAAGGGGGTTTTCAGGGGTTCCGATCTGGGTCACTGGACGGCGGAAGAATACGGGGCGGCGACGCTCGCCGTCCCGTCGAGCGCATCGAGCGCCTTGCGGACGGACATCGCGACGCAGGTGAAGATCGGGGTCTCGCGCTCGGTGTACTCGCTCGACTCGGTCGGCCGCAGCTCGTTGACGAGGTCGAGGAACGCGCCGGGGTCGTCGCCCTCGAAGGCGACGACGAACTCATGGTCGTCGAGGCCGAAGGAGTAGGAGGTGTTGATCGCGATCTCCGGGTAGCGGCGGCCGACCTCGATGTGGCTCTTCATGATCCGCCGGCGCTCCTCCTCCGGCAGCCCGTACCAGCGCCGCTGCTTGATCATCGGGTAGAGGAACAGGTACTTGCGCTCCGAGACGCAGATCTCCGGGCGGGCCTGCTCGTCGGTATACGGCGAGCGTTTGGTCATCGAGAGGAACGAGTAGGGGGTCTCGGCCCACTTCGCCAGCCCGCTCTGGCCGAGCACGACGTGGAAGGTGTGGATGTCGTCCAAGTTGGGGCTCTGACTGAGCAGCACCAGGTCGACGTCGCCGCGCGTGCCTATGGTTGAGTAGGCCCTCAGTGAGCGATCGAGGGCAAAGTCCTCACATGCGGCGAGGAACTCCTGCTTGTCGGTCGCTCGAAGCTCGGCGTCGCGGCGGCGCCAGGCGGGATCGACCTTGAAGAACGTGAACTTGGCGAAAGTGCGGTCGGCCATCGGGGTCACGATAGCGGTCGTCTCTCGTGGTTGGCGGGATTCGGGTGGGGGGTTCCGCTTAACTTTTTCGGTGGAGCGGATGCCGCCGTCCGAGGTTCGGCTGCCGAAAAAGTACAAGACGCTCCACCCCCCAGCCCGAATGCCGCCAAAGCGCGTAACGCTGGCGCTGCTCCCGGTGGGGACCACGGTCGCTGAGCTTGCGGGGGTTCGGGGCGTTTCGGTGGGGTTGTTGAGCGCTGGGCTTGGGAGCGTGCCGGCTGAGCAGACTTATCTGGACATCGGGCAGGGGAACCGGGTGTTCGACTCGCTTTATGGGGAGGGGCTTCCGGCGAGGCGGGCGGGATGGTGGAGGGCCGTTGTTGAGCGGGCCGACTCTGCTCCCGCGGACATCGTTCCCGGCTTGCTTGCTTCGACTCTCGAGGCCGCCGGCAAGACCTACGTAGTGCGGAGTTCGACGCTTCGGGAGCTCCCCTCCTTGGTTGGGGGTCTGCGCGGTGACGATCTGTTGATTGCGATCGAGAAGCCGCCTCCGGCGACGGACCGAGCACTGGCAATCGGGATCGCCGGACGGGGGTTCGACGGCAACCTGACCTCCGCCAGCACGCGCCTGGACGGGTATGTGTTGTCCACGGATATCGCCCCCACGATCCTGCGGCGGCTGGGCGTTGCGATTCCTTCGGAGATGACGGGGCAGCCGATTCGGTCCGAGGGGTCGGTCGATGTCGGGGCGGTGGTCTCGCTGGGGGACCGTCTGGCGGTGATCTCGGAGCGGCGCGGGCCGGTGATCGGGGTCAGCCTTGCCGTCTGGCTGATCGTGCTTGGGCTGGCGATCGCCGTGACTCGGGGCCGGGCGGGCCGAGCGGGGACTCGATTGGTCGGTCTCAGCGTCGTCTATTTGCCGCTGATGCTGCTCGTTGGCGCGGCGCTGGAGCCGAGCCAGGGGGTTGAGCAACTGCTGGTCATGGTTGGGGCGCCTCTGCTTGCGGCGCTGACGCTGGCGGTGCTCAAGGGGTACCGGGCGCTTGGCGGTTGCCTCCGGGTTGACGGTCCTTGCTTATGCGGTCGACGTGATCGCCGGGTCGCCGCTCACCTCGCTCTCGCTGCTGGGGCCGAACCCCGGGCTGGGGGTTCGGTTCTATGGGATCGGAAATGAGCTGGAGGCGCTGCTGGCCGTGCTGGTCGTCGCCGGGACCGGGGCGGCGTTGGCCGGGTTCGCGCCGCGGCTCTCGCCTCGCGGTTGCGCCGTCGCCTTCCTCGCGGCCGGGCTCGTCCTCGCCTTCGTCTTCGCCGCGGGGCGGTTCGGCGCCGACGTCGGGGCGGCGATCGTCCTGCCGGTTGGAGCGGCCGTTGCCGCCGCGGCAATCGCGGCGCGCCGCAAGCGGCGCACCGCGCTGCTCGTGGCTGCTGTGCCGCTCGCGGCGGTCGCCCTGCTGGCGCTGATCGACCTCGCCTCAGGAGCCAACGCCCACCTCACCCGCTCTGTCCTAGACGCCGGCGGGTTCAGCGACCTCGCCCAGGTCGCCCAGCGCCGCCTCCAGCTCTCCGCCCACAGCTTCACTCGGCCGATCGTCTTCGTCTTCATGCCGCTGATCGCGGTCTTGGCCTCACTCGCGGTGTTGCGTCGCGAGCGGCTGCAAGCCTGGTTGCGGGGGCGCCCGGCGATGCGCGCCGGGCTGATCGGAGCGGTCGCGGCAACGGCTGTGGGCACGCTCGCCAACGACTCCGGCGCCCTGCTGCTGGAGATCGGCGCCGCGTATCTGCTGGTTTTCGCCGGTTTTTCCTGGACCGAGGCGGGCGACCAGCCCGGCCGTTACCCTTAACGCTCCGTGCGCATTGCCCTCGTTTCGCCATATTCCTGGACCTACCAGGGCGGCGTGAACCGGCACGTTGAGGCACTCGCCGAAGAGTTCCTCGATCGTGGCCATCACGTCCGCGTGCTGGCTCCGTTCGACCCGCCGGACCGGCTCAGCCGCGTGCTGCATCGTGCGGCGGCCGAGCCGCGGGAGACCCCCGACTATCTGATCCCGCTCGGTCGCTCGGTGGGGATCGCCTCGAACGGCGCTATCTCCAACCTCTCCGCCTTCCCGGCCGGTGGTGTCGCCGCCACTCGCCGTGAGGTCCGCCAGGGCCGCTACGACGTTGTCCACATCCACGAGCCGGTGGTGCCGCTGATCGGCTGGAACGCCGCCCTCGGGGCGAAGGTCCCGGCCGTCGGCACCTTCCACGCCTACTCGACCAAAGCCGTCCCCAACCACATCGCGACGGCGCTGGGCGCCCGGCGCGTCTTCAACAGGCTTTCCGCCCGGATCGCCGTCTCCGAGGCCGCCGCCTGGACCTGCCGGCGCTGGTTCGGCGGCAACTACGAGATCGTCCCCAACGGGGTCGACGTCGACTCCGCGCCCACCGAGCCGAAGCCGTCCGGCGACGAGCTGCGGGTGCTGTTCGTCGGCCGCCCGGAGGAGCGCAAGGGGCTGCCGGTCCTGCTGAGCGCCTTCGGCGCCCTGGTCGAGCACGTCCCCTGCCGCCTCACCGTGATCGGGGCCGAGCACGAGGACGTCGCCCGCTATCTGGCGGACCCCGAGACGATGCGCTGGATCGACGTCCACGGGCGGGTCTCCGGCGCGCGGCTCTGGAGGTCGCTGCACGAGGCCGACGTGCTCTGCGCTCCCTCGCTCTCCGGCGAGAGCTTCGGCATGGTCCTGACCGAGGCGTTCGCCGCCGGAACGCCGGTCATCGCCTCGGCGATCGCCGGCTACAGCGACGTCGTCACCGACGGGGTAGACGGCGTGCTGGTGCCCCCGGCCGACCCGCAGCGACTGGCCGAGGAGCTGCAACGCGCCCATCACGAGCCCGAGCGCCTGCGGGCGATGGGCGAGGCGGCGCGCCAAAGCGCCCAGCGCTACGCCTGGCCGCAGGTCGCCGACCGGGTGACCGAGGTCTACGAGCAGGCGATCGAGGCGCCCCAGCCGGCGAACGCCACCGAACGAGTGGCGCGCTGGGCCGGCGTTCTGCCCGCGGACGGCAAGCCGCCCCGCCCGCCACAGCGGCTTCCCTCACTCGACCCGCCCCTGGTGCGCAGCGGCAGCAGGCGCCGCCGCGTCGCCCGCCGCGTCGCCCTCGGCGCCGCCGGAGTGCTCGGGGCCGGGCTGACCGCGCTGGCGGCGCAGAAGATCGGCGTCGACAACGTGGTCGCCAGCATCGCCGGTTCCGACGCCACTCTGGTGCTGGTTGCCTGCGCTCTGATGGCGCTCTCGCTCTTCTTCCGCTCCGCCTCCTGGTACTGGATCGCCCGCGCCGCCTTGCCGAACCGGCCGATCCGCCGCCGCGACGTCGTCTCGGCGACGATGATCGGGGTGCTGATGTCGGCGACCTTGCCGGCCCGTCTCGGCGAGCCGGCTCGCGCGATGTCGCTGGCCCGCCGCAGCGGCCGCATGCGAGAGACCTTCCCCGTTCTGCTCGGCACGCTGGTCTCCCAGGGCGTGCTCAACATCGTTGCGCTGGTCCTGCTCGGCGCGATCATCGTCTCCACCACGCCGCTCTTCCACTCCAGCACCCAGAAGCTCTTCGCCTTCAGCTTCGTGCCGCTGATCCTGCTCGTCGTCGTGCTGCTCGCCCCAATGCTGATGCGCCGCAACGGCAACGGCCGCCTGGCGCGGCTCGGTGTGGCGCTGCACGGTGCGCTGATCCAGGTTCGAGCCGGGCTGACCGTGTTCCGCGAGCCGCGCCGCGGCATCGCCGCCTCGGCTGCGCAGCTCAGCGCCTGGGCAATCCAGCTCTCCGCCTGCTGGGCGCTGCTCTTCGCGCTGGGGCTCGAGAACCGAACGGGAATCGGGGCGGCGGCCGCTGTGCTGTTCGCGGTCAACGTCACCGCGATCGTCCCGGCGACTCCGTCGAACATCGGCGTCTTCCAGCTCGCCGTGATCAGCGTCCTGCACACGGGCTTCGGGATCGGCACCGCCGACGCGCTCGCCTACGGCGTCATCCTGCAGGCGGTTGAGATCGCCACCGCCGTGACCCTCGGCCTGCCCGCCCTGGTCCGCGAGGGCCTCACCTGGAGCGACCTGCGAATGCAGGCGCTCTCGGCGGCCCCGGTGCGGCTGGAACCGAAGCCGCGGGCTCGCACCGGCGCCGCCCGCGAAACCGTCTAGAGGTAGGACTCGGAGATCCCCGCCAGCGCCTCGGCGACCGCCGGGTCGAACTGAGTACCGGCACAGGCGCGCAACTCGGCGATCGCCGTCTCCGGCGGCATCGCCTCGCGATAGGGGCGGGTCGTGGTCATCGCGCTGAAGGCGTCGCAGCAGGTGACGATGCGGGCCTCGATCGGGATCTCCTCGCCGGCGAGCCCGTCCGGATAGCCGCCGCCGTCGTAACGCTCGTGCGAAGAGCGAACGATCTTGCCGACGTCTGCGAGCACCCCCCCGACCCGGTTGAGCATGCTCTCGCCCTCGATCGTGTGACGGCGCATGACTTCCCACTCCTCGTCGGTGAGCGGGCCAGGCTTGTTGATGATCTCCTTCGGCACGGTGATCTTGCCCACGTCGTGCAGGAGTGCGGCGAACTCGACGTGGCGCCGCTGGCGGGAGTCGAGGCCGAGGCGGTCGGCGAGGGCGAGGGCGAGCTCGACCACTCCGCGGCTGTGGCTGCCGGTATACGCGTCGTCCGCCTCGACGACGTCGCCGAGCAGCATCGCCGTTCCCTGGTATGCGCTGCTCAACTCGAGCGCCTGATCGATGCGGGCGCCGCGCTCGTGGGAGAGGACGGCGAGGACCGCCGCCAGCGGGACGACCAGCAGGCAGATCGCGGGGCTCAGCTGGATCGCCGCAAAGGCCGCGAGCAAGCCGATCGGCGCCAGCGCGCCGTCGAGCGCGTAGACCGGCACCATCAGCCTGAGGAGCGTCCGGGACGGGGTGCCTTCGACCAGGCGGCCACGAATCGCCGTCGCGGCGAAATCGAACCCGAACTGCGCCAGCAGGGCGGCCAGGTAGATCGGCCAGTTCGCCCAGGAGAAGACCTGGGCGCCGGCGACGATCAGGACCGTGGCCGGTCCCACCGCGTGCCAGCAGTCGCCGAAGACGTGGAAGGCCCTGTGCACGCTCGTCTTGCCGGTGGCGTAATCGATCAGGCGGCCGAGCGCCCAGCTGAGGCTGACGACCAGCGGAACCGCGGGAGTGGGGAGGAGGAAGAGCATCGGCACCAGGACCAGCTCGGTCGGCACCGTGTAGCCGTCGGCGATGTCGAACTTTGCTCGGCAGGTCGCTACGTAGGCGACGACCAGAAGCGCCAGTTCCGAGGCGTGCAGCGATCGCGGTGAGGGAATCAGCACCGCCATCGCGACCGCGACGACGAGGAAGGCGGCGGCGGCTGCTGCCTCGACGAATCGTTCCCGTCCGTGCGCCGGCGCCAGCGCGCGATCGCGCCCCAGGGCGAAGAGGCGCTCCAGTTCCGGTGTCTCTGAGACCGCTGCCATTCGGTTGTGCCGAGTTCCGCGAACTCGATCTTCAACCCCTATCGGCAGGAACGGCGCTGGCTGTAGGGCCCGCAAGACTAGATTCGTAGATCGCTCAAGGGTCTAAAACTGAGTAGACGCCAGTTGGAACTTGCTTCAGCAAGCGCTTCACCGGGTCGATGCCGCGCGCGTGGGTGTGCTGAGTAGGGCAAGCCTGCGCCGTGAACTTTTATCGACTTCGACTGGGAGGTTTCGTCCGATATGCAGCTCACCCGACGTCCGGTCCGGCGGTCTTCCCGCTCGAAGCTGGCGGGAGTTACCGCAATCGCGCTGCTGGCGATGGCGGTGTTCGCCGCCGGCGCTCAGGCCTGTTCGTACACGGACACCCAGCAGGTGTTCAGCCCCTGGGGAGATCAGCGTGACTACGTGCTGGCGCCCGACGGCGGCTTCGAGCCCGGCGGCAGCGGCTGGTCCCTCGATGGCGGCGCCGCTGTTGTCGCCGGTAACGAGTCCTACTACGTGAACAGCGCGAACGACAGCAGCTCGCTCTCTCTGCCGGTGGGCAGCACGGCGACGAGCCCGGCGGTCTGCGTGGGGCTCGACACGCCCGTGTTCCGGATGTTTGCGCGCAACACCGGCGACCCGTCCTCGCGTCTCCAGGTCTCGGTCGTGTACGACCTTCCAGGCTCCGGCGAAGTCAGCGTCTCGCGCAAGATCAGCGGCGACGCCGTCTGGCTGCCGACCCGTCCGCTGCGAACGGTCCTCGGTCTGGCGTGCTCGCACCGGCTCGATGCAGGTCCGGCTCACGCCGCTGGATTCGCAGGGTCAGTGGCAGGTCGACGACCTCTACATCGATCCCTTCGCCCGTCACTGAGGCGAACGGGCAAGCGTCTCCAGGGAGCTGTCGCCGGGGTCTGACTCCGGCGGCAGCTCGCCGCCGCGCTCGGTGCCGGCGATCAGCTCGTCCGGCGCCTTCTCCTCGGGGATGAAGCCGGACTTCATCCCGAAGTAGACGGCCTGGGGGTGGTGGGCGACGATCGCCACCGTCGACTGCTCGGGCATCACGGCGTAGCCGCCGGAGAGGGTCATGCCGATCTCCTCGAGGCCAAGCAGTCGCCAGACCTTCTCGTGCTCGGACTGGTCCGGGCAGGCCGGGTAGCCCCAGGAGTAGCGGCGGCCCTGGTCGAGCTCGATGCCCAGCTCGCGGCGCACCTCGGAGTGCAGCCACTCGGCCAGGCCCTCGGCCGCCTGCACGCCGAGGCCGTGGACGTAGAGCTGCTCGGCGAACTCGCCGTCGCGCTCCAGCCGCTCGATCAGCTCGGTCACCTCGGGGCCGACCGTGACCCCCTGTAGGGCGACCACGTCGCGCTCGCCGGAGTCGAGCGGACGGAAGAAGTCGGCGAGGCAGATGCGGTCGTGCTTGGGCTGGCGCGGGAAGACGAGGCGCTCCAGCTCGCGCTCCGGGTTCTCGGGGTCGAAGACGACCAGCTCGTTGCCGTCGGCGTTGCAGGGGAAGTAGCCGAGCCGGGCCCGCGGATGCAGGTAGTCCTGCTCGCGCCACATCCGCTCCAGCCGCGGCGCGAAGCCCTCCTCGTCGCCGGTGCCCTCGACCAGCTCCCGCCAGGCCTCGCCCTTGACGCCGCGGCCGCCCCAGTGCAGCTTGAAGAGGACGTGGCGGTCGAGGTAGGGGAAGACCTCGTCGAGGTCGACGGCGATCTCGCGCGCGCCCCAGAAGGGCGGCTCGGGGATCGGCGCGTCGGTGCGCGCGGCGGAGCGGACGCTGTCGTCGCTGGTCGGCGGCGCGTCGTCGACGACGACCGGCTTCTCGCGCAGCTGCTGCGCCTCGGCGCGGATCCGCTCGACCAGCGCCTCGCGGGCCGGCTCGTCGATCAGCGCGTCCATCGTGTCGAGCCCCTGGAAGGCGTCCTTGCAGTAGAAGACGCCGGGCTCGTAGACCTCGTCGGACTCCTTGCCGCTGCGGGTAGAGGGTGCGGCGGCCGAAGTCGCGGTTGATCGCGGCGCCGCCGATCAGCACCGGGAACTCGAGCCCGCGCTGGTGCAGCTCCTGCACGCAGATCGGCATCTGCTTGGAGGTGGAGACGAGCAGGGCGGAGAGGCCGATCGCGTCGGCATCGTTCTCGACCGCGGCCTCGATGATCGTGTCGACCGGGACCTGCTTGCCGAGGTCGATCACGGTGTAGCCGTTGTTGGTGAGGATCGTGTTGACCAGCGACTTGCCGATGTCGTGGACGTCGCCGAAGACGGTCGCGATCACCACCTTGCCCTTGGTGTGGCCGTCGATCCGGTCGAGGTAGTTCTCCAGCTGGGCGACGGCGCGCTTCATCACTTCGGCCGACTGCAGGACGAAGGGCAGGATCAGCTCGCCGGCGCCGAACTTGTCGCCGACCTCCTTCATCGCCGGCAGCAGCACCTCGTTCAGGGTCGGGACGGCGCCGATCTTCTCCACCGAGCGGTCGATCCAGTCCTCGACCCCGTCCTTCTTGCGGCGCAGGATGTGCCAGTGCAGCGCCTCCTCGGGCTCCATCCCCTCGGTCGGGTCGCCCACCTCCTCTGCCGCCTCCTCGCCCTTCGACTCGAAGTGGGCGATGAAGCGCTCCAGCGCGTCCTCGCGCCGGTTGAAGACGAGGTCGTCGGTCAGCTCGCGCTCCTCGTCGGAGATCTCCGAGTAGGGCGTGATGTGGTTGGGGTTGACCATCGCCAGGTCGAGCCCGGCCTCGACGCAGTGGTGCAGGAAGACCGAGTTGAGCACGGCGCGGGCCGGCGGCGAGACGCCGAAGGAGACGTTGGAGACGCCGAGCGAGGTCTTGACGCCGGGGATCTCGGCCTTGATCCGGCGGATCCCCTCGATCGTCTCGACCGCGGAGGGCCTCCACTCCTCGTCGCCGGTGGTCAGGGTGAAGGTGAGCGCGTCGAAGATCAGCGCCTCGGGGTCGAGGCCGTGCTCCTCGCAGGCGAGGTCGCGGATTCGCTTGGCGATCTCGACCTTGCGCTCGGCGGTCTTCGCCATCCCGACCTCGTCGATGGTCAGCGCGATCAGCGCGGCACCGTGCGCCTTCGCCAGCGGCACGACGACGTCGGCCTTGTCGCGGCCGGCCTCGAGGTTGATCGAGTTGACGATCGCCCGCCCCGGGATCTGCTCCAGCGCGGCACGGATCACCTCCGGCTCGGTCGAGTCGACCTGGATCGGCGCAGGCTGGGTGAGGGAGATCCGCTTGACCACCGTCGCCATCTGCTCGTCCTCGTCCTGGCGCTCGGTCAGCGCCACGCAGACGTCGAGCACGTGGGCGCCGCCGGTCGACCTGGTCCTCGGCGACCTGGACCAGGCCGTCGTAGTCGTCGGCGAGCAGCAGCTCCTTGGCCCTGCGCGAGCCCTGCGAGTTGACCCGCTCGCCGACCAGGGTCGGGCGCGGTTCCTGGACCAGCGGGGTGGAGGTCATCATCGAGGAGACCTGGATCGGCCCCGCGGCCGGCCGCGGGGCCGGCACGCGGCCCGCGACCCGCTCGCGGATCGCCGCGATGTGCTCGGGCGTCGTCCCGCAGCAGCCGCCGACGATGCCGACGCCGTAGCGCTCGACGAACTCGCCCAGCGTCGCCGCCAGCGGCTCGGGCTTCTCGGGGAAGATCGTCTCGCCGTCTGGCCCCTGCAGGGGCAGGCCGGCGTTGGGGATGCAGTGGACCGGCAGCGGGCTGTTCTCGCCGAGGTAGCGGATCGCGTCGCGCATGTCCTCGGGCCCGGTCGAGCAGTTGAGTCCGATCACGTCGACGTCGAGCGCGGCCAGCGTCGTCAGCACCGCCCGGATGTCGGTGCCGAGCAGCATCTTGCCGCCCTGGGGCAGGAGGGAGACGCTGGTCTGGATCGGCAAGGCGCGGCCGGTCGCGGCAAAGGCCTCGCGGGCGCCGAAGATCGCCGCCTTCACCTCGAGGATGTCCTGGGCCGTCTCGATGACGATCAGGTCGGCGCCACCTTCGACCAGGCCGCGCGCCTGCTCGGCGAAGACCTCGACCAGCTTGGCGAAGCTGATGTCGCCGAGGGTGGGATCGGTGGAAGCGGGCAGGAAGCCGGTCGGCCCGATCGAGCCTGCGACGAAGCGCTTCTCCCCAGCTGCCTTGCGGGCGATCTCGGCGGCCTTGCGGTTGATCTCCGGCGTGTGCTCGCCGAGTCCCCACTCGTCGAGCTTCAGCCGCGAGCCCTGGAAGGTGTCGGTTTCGACCACCTCGGCGCCGGCTTCGAGCATCGAGGCGTGGACGCCCTCGATCACGTCGGGGCGGTTGAGGACGAGCGCCTCGTGGCACTTGCCTTCCAGCCCGCCGTAGTCCTCCTGCGTCAGGTCGAACTGCTCCAGGGTCGCGCCCATGCCGCCGTCGAAGACGACGACGCGTTCCTTGGTTGCGGCTATGAAGTCGCGCTCGGGCATGCCCTCGGAGAGGCTACCGAGGCGCTTGGGGGCGTCAGCCGCGCATGCCGAGGCGGCGCTTGAGGTCCCGCGCGTTGAACGCCTGGGCGATTCGGCCGACCAGGCCGCGGCGGGCCTTCGTGTACGGGTACCAGGTTGGCTCGCGCTTGCCGCCGAAGCGGGTGATCACCACCGACTCGGAGCGGCAGTACTTCTTGATCCCCGGCTCGCCGTGGCGGTAGCCGATCCCCGACTGCTTCCAGCCGCCGAACGGCACGTCTGAGGAGAGGTAGTTGACCAGCACGTCGTTGACGTTGACCGAGCCGCACTCGACCCGGCGGGCGACGCGCTCGGCCCGCTCCTTCTCGCCGAACACCGAGCCCGAGAGCCCGTAGCGGGAGTCGTTGGCGAGCCGCAGCGCCTCCTCGGAGTCGCGCACCTTCATCACCCCGACCACCGGGCCGAAGGTCTCGTCGCGCATCACCTTCATCGAGTGGTCGACGTCGACCAGCACGGTCGGCTCGAAGTAGTCGCCCGGCCCCTCGACCCGCTTGCCGCCGGTCAGCGCCTTCGCGCCGGAGGCGAGGGCGTCGTTGACGTGGTCTTCGACGATCGCCGTCTGGTTGGGCGAGGTCATCGCGCCGACGTCCTTGCCGAAGCCGCGGTCGTCGACGCCCTGGCGCAGCTTGCCGACCTCGGCGGTCAGCTTGCCGACGAACTCGTCGTAGACCGGCTCCTCGACGTAGATCCGCTCCACCGACATGCAGATCTGGCCGGAGTTCATCATCCCGCCCCAGGCCGCGGCGTTGGCGGCCCGGTCGAGGTCGGCGTCGGAGAGGACGATCATCGGGTCCTTGCCGCCCAGCTCGAGGCTGACCGGGGTCAGCGTCTCGGCCGCCCGCGCCATCACCTTGCGCCCGGTCCGGTCGGAGCCGGTGAACTGGACGAAGTCGGCCTCGTCGACCAGTGCCCCGCCGGTCTCGCCGGTTCCCTGCACGCACTCGAGCACGCCGGGGCCGCCGATCTCCTCCCTTCCAGGCCTCGACGATCTCCGTCAGGCCGAGCGGCGTGAACTCGGAGGGCTTGATCACCACCGCAGCGCCCGCCTGCAGCGCCGGGATCGCGTCGCCGAGGGCCAGGATCAAAGGGAAGTTCCAGGGGCTGATGATCCCGACCACCTGGTGGGGCCGGTACTGGACCCGGAGCTTCTTGGCGGCGAGCAGCGGGGTGTGGGGGCGGATGCTCTCCTCGCCGATGAACCGTGCCGCCTTGGTGCCGTAGAAGTTGATCAGGTCGGCGAGGTAGACCGGCTCGTTGGAGGCGTCGGCGCGGACCTTGCCGGTCTCCGCCTGCATCGTGTCCAGCACCCGGTCGGTGTTGTCCAGCAGCCAGTCGCGCAGCTTCCCCAGCCAGCGGTAGCGGCCCTCGATCCCCAGCGCCTCCCACTCGGGCTGGTTGGCGCGGACCCGCGCCACCTTCTCGGCGACGCTCTGCGGCGAGTCGATCGGCACGCTGGCGATCACGCCGCCGGTCGCCGGGTTGAGGACTTCGAGGCTCATCGGCGCACGAGCCTATAGACGGGGCCATCCAGCGAGCAGACGTAGACGCGCCCCTTGTCGTCCTCGCCGAAGCTGGTGGGAGAGCTGACCGAGAGGCCGAGCTTGCGGTCGCCGGTCGCCCGTCCCAGGTGCGGGACGAGGCTGCGCAGCCGGCCCTCGCAGAGATCGGCGTAGAGGTAGCGCCCGTAGAGGCCCGGCAGGTGCCGGTCGCGGACCACGTAGCCGCCGATGATCGAGCAGCTTCCGCCGCCGCGGTCGTGGTTGTAGGCGAAGATCGGCTTCACCGTGCCGCCTGGGTCGGGGGTGCCGCTGTTGTCGCCGGTGTAGGGGGCGAAGCCCTCGAAGGCGTCCCAGCCGAAGTTGGCCCCGCTCGCCGCCGCGACCGTCGTGTAGTCGAGCTCCTCGATGCGGTCCTGGCCGACGTCGGCGATCGCGATCCGGGGCTGTGGGACGCCAATCGTCTGGAAGGAGAAGCGGAACGGGTTGCGCAGCCCGTAGCTGTAGATCTCGTCGCGCCCCGGTTTGCCGACGAAGGGGTTGCTGGGCGGGATCGAGTAGGGCCGCCCGCCGTCGGCGCGCGGGTCGATCCGCAGCAGCTTGCCCAGGAGCACATCCTTGTTCTGGGCGTTGTTGGGCGGGTCGCCGCCGGAGCCGCCGTCGCCGGTGCCGAAGTAGAGGAGGTTGCCGAGGAACTGCAGCTGGCCGCCGTTGTGGTTGGCGTTCGTGGGGTGGGGGATCTGGATCACCGCCCGGCGCGAGCCCCGCGCCGCCCTCGTCGCGCTGCGCCGCTTGAACTCGTCGATCCGGATGTTGCCGCCGGTGTCGGTGTAGTAGACGTAGAAGCGCCTGCTCTGCGCGTAGTCGGGTGGGAAGGCGATCGAGAGCAGGCCGCGCTCGTCGCCGTCATAGCCGACGAGTCCCGTCAGGTCGAGGAAGGGCGCCTTCAGCTCGTGGCCGTTGCGCAGCACCATGACCCGCCCCGGCTGCTCGACCACGAACAGCAGGCTGGGGAATCCCGGTGCCCCGGCCACGTAGGTGGGGCGGTCGAAGTTGCCGATCCGGCTCAGGGCGACCTTGCCGCCCGCCCTCGACCTGGTGACGCCTCCATCCCCGCCGGGCTGGTGTGCGGCGCCGCAGGCGGGCAGCGCTCCCAGCGCGAGGATCGTGGCAGCCGCGATGGCGCCGGCGCAGCGTCCCATGGGGGAAACGCTACCGCCCGCCGCCCTTGTGCTTGGGGATGACGACGACCTGGCCGTTGCCCTTGACGATCGTGTTCGGCGGCACGCTGGAGATCCGCACCGCGAACGAACCGCCGGGTTGGGTCCCCGTGGCGGTCTCCGCCTTGGCCGTGCCGCCGAGGCCGGCGTCGACCTCGTAGAGGAGGGTGTAGTCGCCGGCTTTCACCGCGGTCAGCTTCCAGACCGCCTCGGTCGTGGCGCCGGGCTTCAGCGGGCCGAACTCGAAGGTCTTCGGGCTCGAGGTCTGGGCGCCGCCCCGGTGCGTGGAGCCGGCCGGCCTCGGGTAGCTCAGCGCCAGCGCCCAGACCGGGCGGTCGGGCTGGGAGAGGCCGGGCTGGGGGTCGTGGATCCCGAAGGGCAGCGACGAGGTCTGACCCTCCCTGCCTGCGATCGAGGCAGTGATCGTCAGCGCCGGCACCGTCTTGCGGCCCGTGTTGCGGACGCCGATCCGCAGCAGCGAGGTCTGGGCGAGGCGCTGGGAGGTCGGGAACTTCGCGGTGACCACCTGGACCCTGTAGGTCCCGGCCGGCTGGTTCGCGTCCGAGGAGGAGCCGCCGCCGCAGGCGGCCAGGAGCGCCGCTGAGGCCGCCACGACGATCCCGGCGGTGGCAGCTCGAAGGCTTGGTCTCGCTCCCCGCAAAGCGGGCGGAACATACCACGCCCCCGGCGGCCCCCCTGAGGCCCCGATGCGCCCCGCGCAGATCTCAAACAGGCGTTAACGGAGAGTCTCTGACCCATCCCATAGACTCCGCTCACCGGGCCGGGGGCCGCGCGTGTGCGGTCACAGCTCGCCGGAGGAGAGATGGCCAAACCCGCGGTAAACAGGGCACCCTTGCCTGCCAGATTGGTGTTCGAGCAGGTGGGGGAAACAGTAATCCTCACTGCCCGGACGCTCGTCTCGGCGGTGCGCCCGCCCTACCCCTACGGGGGAGAGTTCATCGGCCAGTTCCTCTTCGCCCTCCAGCTCTGCTGGTTCCCGCTGCTGATCTCGACGGTGGCCATCTGCTTCGGCGCCCCCGGCCTCCAGGCCGCCAACATCCTCTGGCTGTTCGGCACGCTGGACCGGCTCGGCGGCTTCTTCGTCCTCGCCTCGATCCGCGAGATAGCGCCGGCCGTCACCGCGGTGGTCGTCGCCGGGGTCGCCGGCACGGCGATCACCGCCGACCTCGGGGCGCGGAAGATCCGCGAGGAGCTGGACGCGCTGCAGGTGCTCGGCGTCGACCCGATCAAGAACCTCGTCGTGCCGCGCTTCCTCGCCCTGATGCTGATCACCGGCCTGCTCGACATCTACGCGCTGGTCTTCGGGATCACCGGCGGGATCCTCGCCGAGCTGGTCTACAACCAACCACTCGGCGGCTTCTTCGCGACGCTCTTCTCCAACGCCTCGATCACCGACCTCTGGGGGTCGGTGATCAAGTGCACCCTGTTCGGGGCGATCATCGCCATCGTCTGCTGCTACAAGGGGATGACCGCCTCGGGCGGCGCGGCGGGCGTCGGCCGCGCCGTCAACCAGGCGGTGGTGATCTCCTTCATGGGCGTCTTCGCCTTCAACTACGTCTTCACCCAGACGCTGCTGGCCACCCACCCCGAGCTGCAGACGATTCGATGAACGCCTGGCTGGAGGTCCCGCGCGGCTGGCTCGACTCCTTCGGGGAGATCGCCCGCTTCGGCTCCCAGGTGGCCGGCCACGTCTACTCGGGCCGGGTCCTGCGCTTCTTCGGCGAGAGCCTGCGCCAGGCCGGCATCCTGATCCTCGGCTCGGCGCTGATCATCTGGGGGCTGATCTTCGTGCTCGGCCTCCAGTGCGGGATCGAGGGCGCCTACCTGCTGCGAGCCCAGGGCGCGCCCGGCCTACGCCGGCCTCTTCTCCGCCTGGTGCGACCTGCGCGAGATCCTGCCCTACGCCTTCGGCTACATGCTCTCGGCCAAGGTCGGGACCGGGATCGTCGCCGAGCTGGGGGCGATGCGGATCTCCGACGAGATCGACGCGCTCGAGGTGATGGGCGTGCCGCCGATCACCTTCCTCTGCGCCACCCGCCTGCTGGCGGCCTGGATCGCCTTCCCGTTCATGTACCTGATCGGGATCGGCGTCATGTACTCTGGCCAGCTACCTTGCCGTCGTCAAGCAGGTCGCCGACGTCTCCTCGGGCGGCTACTTCCTGATCTTCTGGCAATTCCAGAACCCGCCCGACCTTCTGTTCAGCCTGATCAAGGGCATGTTCATGGCCACGGCGATCGTGCTGGTCGGCTGCTACTACGGCTACACGGCCTCGGGGGGCCCGGTCGGGGTCGGCACGGCGACCGCGAAGTCGATGGTGCTTAACATCGTCTTAGTCCACATCATCGGGATGTTGGGGACCCTGATCTTCTGGGGAGCCAACCCGAGGGCGCCAATAGGAGGCTGAGTTGTCGATCGAAGACTCAAACCGGATCAGCGACATCGAGTTGGAGGGCGACGTGAGCGACGGGGCGCCGGCCGGCGCAACCGACGGGGGCGGGCCCTACGTCGCCGAGGACGGTGGGGTGATGGGCCGCGACTACATCATTCCCGGCGTCGACCCCAGTGAGACCAACCCCTACCGCTTCCACACCGGCCGCAAGCGCGACCACGGCGGCACCGACGCGATCGAGGTGATCGACCTGGTCAAGCAGTTCGGCCGCATGCGCATCCTCAACGGGCTCAACCTCGGCCTCCCCGAGGACCAGGTTTCGATGGTGCTGGGCCCGTCGGGAACCGGCAAGAGCGTCTTGATCAAGCACATCGTGGGGCTGCTCTACCCCGACTCCGGCGACGTCCTCGTGCACGGGGAGTCGATCCCCAACATGACCGACGACGAGCTGTTCGAGGTGCGCAAAAAGTTCGGCCTGCTGTTCCAGGACGGGGCGCTGTTCGGCTCGATGAACATCTACGACAACACCGCCTTCCCGCTGCGCCAGCACACCGACAAAAGCGAGGAGGAGATCGGCGAGATCGTCAACCGCCGGCTCAAAGAGGTGGGGCTGATCGAGGCGATCTACAAGATGCCGAACGAGCTCTCGGGCGGCATGCGCAAGCGGGCCGGGTTCGCACGGGCGCTCGTGCTCGACCCGGCGATCGTCATGTTCGACGAGCCGGACTCGGGGCTCGACCCCGTGCGCACCGCGCTGCTCTGCGAGCTGATCCGCGAGGTGCACGCCGAGAATGGCGGCTGCTATCTGGTGATCAGCCACGACCTCAACACGGCGCGCCGTATCGCCGACTTCCTCGCGGTGCTGTGGAACGGCAAGATCGTCGAGTCGGGGCCGAAGGAGGAGCTGTTCGAATCGGACAACGAGTTCGTCGCGCAGTTCCTCAAAGCGGACGTGAGCGGCCCGCTCTCGATGGATTGAGCGCGATTGCAGCTTGGGCCGCTCGGCACGCCAGGATGGTTCTGGCGGTTGGCGCTGTCCTTGCGGTTGCAGCTGGCGCGGGGGCGACGCGGCTGCCTACCGATGCGGGGACGGGGACGCTGGTCGATTCTGATACTTCCGCGGCGCGGGCTAGTGCGGATGTGCGGCGGGTGTTCGGCGAGGATCCGGTGGTGGTGCTGGCCGAGGGGAGGCTGCGGCAGCTGGTGCTGACCGCGAACCTGGGGCGGCTGCTGCGGCTGGAGGGTTGCCTGGCGGGCAACGTGCCGAAGGGGGCGAAGCCGATCCCGGGGCCATGCACCGAGCTGGCGCGACTGGGGGCGGTCAAGTCGCTCTCCGGCCCCGCCACCTTCCTCAACGAGGCGGTGATCGCGATCGACCGCCAGCTCCGCCGGCTGGCGGCTCACAGGACCCCCGCACAGATTCGACGGATCCTGCTCGCGGTGGCGACCCAGTATGGGATCACCAGCCTGCCGAGCCTCGGCAACCCCGACTTCGTGGCCGGTGTGGTCTTCGACCCCCGGCGGCCACTCGACGCGCCGAAGGCCAAGCTCGCCTACCTCTTCCCCAACGGCCACTCGGCGCAGATCGTCGTGCGCCTGCGCCCGGGCCTTTCCGACTCCGATCGCCATCGCGCACTGGGGCTGATCCGCGCCGCGGTCTACGACACGACCCGGCGCGGCGCCTGCCCCTTCAACGGCAGGCCGGCGTCGTGCTTCGCGCTGCAGGGCGGGCGCTACGTGGTCTCCGGCGCGCCGGTCGTCGTCGACGGGCTGGCGGGGGTGCTGAAGGACGCGCTGCTGGTTCTCTTCGGCGTCGCCGTCGCGGTGATGGCGCTGACCCTGCTCGCCGTCTTCCGCTCCCGCCTGAGGTTGCTGCCGCTGGCGATCGCGCTCGGCGCGGCAGGGCTGACCTTCGGCCTGCTCGGCCTGCTCGGCGGCTCGCTGACGATGGCCTCGATCGCCGTGCTGCCTGTGCTGATCGGCCTCGCGGTCGACTACGCGATCCAGCTCCAGGCCCGCTACGACGAAGCCGTCGTCGCTGGGGCCCGAGGCGCGGACGCAGCTCGACAAGCTGCCGCGCGAGGGGCGCCGACGATCGCCACCGCCTGCCTTGCCACCGCGGCCGGCTTCCTCGCGTTGCAGCTCTCCCCAACCCCGATGGTCCGCAGCTTCGGGCTGCTACTGATCGCAGGCGTCGCAATCGCCTTTGGGCTTGCTCTCACGGCCGGCTTCGCTGCTCTCAGCCTCCGCCGGGAGCAGGGCGAGAGCGACGACGCTCCTCGCGCGGGTGGCACGGGGGGAGGGGCCGAGAACGGAGCCGCTGCACCGCCCGCAGGCCCCTCCCCCCGTGACAGGACCCGCGCGCAAGAGCGCCTCGTCTCACTGGCCATCACTCACCCCCGCCGAGTGCTTGGCGTGGGACTGGCCCTGGCCGTCCTCGGATGGGGCCTGGGGACCCAGATCGGCATCGTCTCCGACATCCGCGCCCTGGTCCCCCAAAACCTCCGCGAGGTCAAGGATCTGAACGAGCTGCAGGATGCCACCGGTGTCTCCGGGGAGCTGGACGTCAGCGTCCAGGCCCCCGACCTCGCCGACCCGGCCACGATCCGCTGGATGGCCGGGTTCAAGCAGCGGGTACTGCGCGAAAACGGGTTCGCCGGGCCCGACCCGAGCTGCCGCGACGCCGAGGTCTGCCCGGGCCCGGCGCTGTCGGACTTCGTCGCCGGGGGACCGGTGACGGAGCAGCGGGTTCGGGCTGTGGTCAACGAACTGCCCCCCTACGACCTCCAGCAGGTCGCCGCGTACGACACGCGGACCGGCATGCTCGGCCACACCGCGCTGATCGCCTTCGGCATCCGCGCCCAGTCCCTGGACGCCCAGCAGGCTCTGATCGACCGCATCCGGGGCGCGGTCGGCTCTCCCCCCCCGGGTGTAACCGTCCGCCTCGCCGGCCTGCCGGTGATCGCCGCCGCGTCGGCGACCGACCTCTCCCACAGCCGCTACTGGCTCACCCTGGCCGGGCTGGCCGCGGTCGCGCTCACCCTGCTCCTCGTCTACCGCTCGGCCTCCCGCGCCCTGGTCCCGCTGGTCCCGATCGTCCTGGCGACCGGCTGGTCGGCGCTCGTCCTCTGGGTGACCGGCATCCCGCTCAACCCGATGTCGGCGGCGCTCGGTGCCCTGGTGGTCGCGATCGCCACCGAGTTCAGCGTCATCCTCGCGGCGCGCTTCCACGAGGAGCGGGGGGAGGGCAGTCCGTGGAGGAGGCGCTGCGCCGCGCCTACGCTCGCACCGGCGCCGCGGTGCTGGCATCCGGCGTGACCGCCACGGCCGGCTTCGCGGTGCTGATCGCCAGCGACATCAGGATGCTGCGCGACTTCGGCTTCGTCACGGTGATCGACCTCGCGGTCGCCCTGCTGGGGGTGATGCTCGTCTTGCCGGCGGCTCTGGTCTGGGCGAGAGAGCGGTGAGGGAGCGCCGCTACTCGACTCGTCGTCGGCCTGCTCTTCGCGGCGATCGTCGCGATCGCCTTCTTCCACACGGTGACGGGCAACCGGGAGGGCACCCTCGGGCTCGACAAGCTGCCGCCGCGCTGGCCGCTGCCCGAGTTCGCGGTGCCGGTCGCCGCCAGCGCTCTGGAGGGCGATGCCAACATCGCCCAGGACGACTGCGAGACCTCCCAGGTCCCCTGCCCGGCGGGCGCGCGCCGCACCCCCGCCTGCCGTGTCCCGGGAGCCGACGTGATCCGGGTCTGCGACTTCTTCGACCGGCCACTCGTCGATCTCGTTCTGGTTCACCGCGGGGGGGAACTGCGCCGACCAGCAGGACGTCGTCAACAGCGCCTACGAGCGCTACCGTGGACGGGTGAGCTTCCTCTCGCTGGACGTGCGCGACGATCGCGACGCCGTTCGCGAACTGGTTCGGGAGCACGGCTGGAAGATGCCGGTCGGCTACGACCACGACGGGGCGGTCGCGAGCCTCTACCGGGTCGGCGGCTGCCCGACCTTCGCCTACGCCTACCCCGGCGGCACCCTGCAGAGCGCCAGCATCGGGGACCTCACCGCCTCCCAGCTCGACGCCAGGGTTCGCGGCCTGCTGCGCGCCACCCGCGCCGCGGGGGCCGGCTGAGATGTCCGGGGCCGAAGCGGCCGGCTCGCGAGTCGAGTGGAAGCCCTCGCCCGAGCAGGGCTGGGTGGCGCCGCACCTCGCCGCCGAGTTCCCCGGCCTCGGCATCGCCTGGATCGACGTCGACGGCCGCCTCGCCAAGAGCCCCGAGCCGGTGCGCCGCCGCCTCCGCGACCTCTCCGACCGCTTCTACGGCGCCCACGCGATCCACCTGCGCGAGCGGCAGATCCCCTGGGCCTACCGGGTCTTCTTCCGCCAGATCGGGCTCGACCCCGACCGCACCCTCACCCCGGTCGAGCAGCTGGCGCTGGACCGCCTCCACGACGGCGCCTTCAAGAGCCACGGCCTGCTCGCCGACGCGCTGACGATCGCCATCGTGGAGACCGGGGATCGCGCTGCGCGCCTTCGACGCCGAGCAGCTCGAGGGGAGGCTGTGCATCCGCGACTCGGCGCCGGGCGAGTCGCTGGCGGGAAGGCCGGGAGAGCTGGCGCACGGGACGCTGGTGATCGCCGACGAGCGCGCCCCGGCCGGGCTGCTGTTCGGCGAGACCGCCGAGGGCCGCGGGGTCGACCGCGGCAGCCGCCGCATCGCGATCGTCGCGATACAGGTGAAGGGGGTGTCGCAGATGGCGGTCGACGAGGCGCTCTGGATGGCCGCCGCGACGCTGGAATCCGCCTGACGGCCCCTAAAACCAGCTTCCGCTGTTCCTTGTCTTCGTATACGCGGATACGGAACAGCGGAGCTGGTGATCTAGACTCGGGTACGGGTTATGCCGGATCTGCTCGAACGAAGCATCCACGCACCGCTCAGCGTCGATGGCGACGAGCGCCTCGCCCGCGCCGAGCTGCGCCGCCAGATCGGCCGCCTCGAGCGCGAGCTGGCGGGGCTGTTCGCCGAGGCCTTCCTCCGCACCGAGATCGACGTCGCGCGGTCCCGCGCCTCCGGTGAGCCGCGGGTGCTCGGCCTCGGCGAGCTGGAGCGGGTGCGCGACGCGCTCGCGGCTCGGATCGCCGACGGCGCGGCTCGCTCTGCGCGAGCGGGCCGAGGTCGAGGCCGGCAACCGGGACCTGCTGGAGCGGATGCTCGCCGACCCGGCCGCGTACAAGTGGGTGAGGGTCTACAACGCGCGAGATCGGCGAGCCGGGCTGCGGGTACGCCGAGTCCCGTCCCCGCGCCGGCCTGCTCGGGATGCTGATGGGGTGGTGGCGGGTGAAGGTCTCCTCCGGCTGCCCGTTATGAAGCCGACACCCGGCAGCGAACGCCCCCCGGCTCCCTGGGGGTCGTTCCCGCTGGCCGAGCTGACCGTCCTCGTCGGCATCGCGATGCTGGTGATCGGCCTCGCCGGCCAGAACCCGACGGCGATCGGGGTCGGCCTCGTGCTCGGGGCGCTCGGCGGCCTCGAGGTCTCGGTCCGCGAGCACTTCGCCGGCTACCGCTCCCACACGACGCTGCTCGCCGGCACCGTCTTCGTGCTCACCGTCGGCGGCCCTGTTCTACCTCGCCGGCCTGATCCTGGCGATCTGCCTCGGGGTCGGCGCCGCCGCCTTCGCCGCCGCCTTCCTGGTACTGCGCCGCGCCTTCCAGCGCGCCTCTGGCGGCCTTTCGTTCAAGGTCGGCGGCCTCCGCGGCTGACGGGACGCGTCAGGCGAAGACCGCGGACCGCTCGCCGGGGCCGCGCGCAGCCAGCTCGGTCGAGAGCAGCAGGCGCTGCCGGGAAGTGAGGGTGCCGAGCCGCTTGTTCTCGTTGAGGGCGATGGAGAGGAGGAACTTGCGGGCGCGGGTGCGGCCCCAGCGGCGCTGGCTGGTCAGCAGCTCGGCGAGGGTCATGCTCTCGGTCTCCCAGGGGCAGTCCTTGACCACCTCGGCGGCATCGATTTCCCCTCGCGCGATCGAGCGCTTCAACTCGGCCCTCGCGAGTCGCACGCGGTTGGCGCGGGCGAGCGCCTCCATGTGCTGTGGGGTCTGCGCGGCCGGAGCGGTCATCGTTGCAGGGGCGATCGAGGCAGCTTCCACTGGGACTCCTCCCTTCAAGGAATCGTTTAACTGGATATCTCTCCGCGCCGGGCCGACGGGCGATCCGTGGCCTTGGTGAGTCGAGTCTCTCTACCGTCCGCTCCCTGCCCCGGGTGCGTTCGGCGCGGAGCGGAAGCTATGCCGTCGGGGTGGTGAGCGTCAACCCCACCGTCACGAATCCCTGCCCGGGTCGTTCGCTAAGAGCAACTTTTTCTCGATCGATCGGCCTTGTTCAGATCCGGACAAGGCCGAAACTACCCTCCCAGGGGGATGTTCAAACGCGGGGGAGGTCGGGAAAGTCCTCGATCACCCTGGCGATCGTCCCGAGGGCGCCGTCGAGGTGCTCGCGCTCGTGGGTCGCCATCAGGCTGGTCCGCAGCAGCGCGCCGCCCGGCGGCACCGCCGGGTGGATCGCGACGTTGGTGTAGACGCCGGCGTCGAAGAGGGCCTTCCAGAGCAGCACCGCCTGCCAGTCGTCGCCGACGATCACCGGGACGACGGGGGTGGTCGCCACCCGCCCGTCGGGAAGCGTCCCCGGCTCGATCACCTGCAGGCCCAGGTGGCGCAGCCCCTCGCGCAGGTACTCGGCGTTGCTCGAGCAGGGCTTCGAAGAGCTGCGGCCCGTCGGAGCGGATCACCCGCAGCGCCGCCAGCGCCGCCCCGACCGCCGCCGGGACGGCCGAGGCGCTGAAGATGAATGAGCGCGAGGCGATCCGCAGGTACTCGATCACGTCGGCCGGCCCGGCGACGAAGCCGCCGCAGGAGGCGAGGCTCTTGGAGAAGGTCCCCATCCGCAGGTCGACCTCGTCCTCGAGGCCGAACAGCTCGCAGGCCCCGGCGCCACGCGCCCCCAGCACCCCGGCCCCGTGCGCCTCGTCGACCATCAGCCGCGCCCCGTGCGCCTTGCACAGCTCGACGATCCGCGGCAGGTCGCAGACGTCGCCCTCCATCGAGAAGACGCCGTCGACGACGACCAGGACGCCGCCGTCGTCTTCCGCGGCCCGCTCCAGCATCTTCTCCAGCTTGTCCATCCGGTTGTGGCGGAAGGGCCTCAGCTTGGCGCCGGAGAGCCGGCAGCCGTCGAGGATCGAGGCGTGGTCGCCCGCGTCGCAGATCACCGTGTCGCCCGGCTCGAGGATCGTCCCGAGGCAGCCGAGGTTCGCCTGGTAGCCGGTGGTGAAGACGAGAGCGTCCTCGGCGTGCATCCAGTCGGCGATCTCGCGCTCCAGCTCGATGTGCAGAGGGGTCGTCCCGTTCAGCAGGCGCGACCCGGTCACGCCGGTCCCGTAGGTCTCCAGCGCGTCGCGCGCCGCCTGCTTGACCCGCGGGTCGCCGGTCAGCCCGAGGTAGTTGTTGGAGCCGAGCATGATCGATCTCCCGGCCCTCCATCTCCATCACGGGGCCGGCCTCGGACTCGATCAGCCGGAAGTACGGGAGGAGGTCGTGCTCCTTGGCGGCTTCGAGCTGCTCGAGACGGTCGTGGCTGCGGGCCTTCTCGAAGACGTCGACGGGAGCTTTCGCGGTTTCGCTCATGGTGGAAAGTGTAGGTTCAGCTTCCCATGGCAGAGGTTTCGATCCGGCCGGTCCGCGGCAAGCGCGACCTGAAGCGCTTCGTCAAGGTTCCCTTCGGCCTTCACCGCGACCACCCGCAGTGGGTGCCGCCGCTGATCTTCGAGCGGATGGAGTTCCTCAACCGCGACAAGAACCCGTACTTCGAGCACGCCGAGGCCGAGTACTTCCTGGCCGAGCGCGACGGCGAGCCGGTCGGCCGGATCAGCGCCCAGATCGATCGGCGCTGGGACGAGTTCCAGGGCGGCAGCGACGCGATGTTCGGCTTCTTCGAGGCGGCGAACGACGCCGAGGTCGCGAAGGCGCTGCTCGAGGCCGCGGCCGAGTGGGCCCGCGCCAAGGGGCGAGCCCGCCTCCTCGGCCCGATGGACTTCACCACCAACGACGAGGTCGGGATCCTGATCGAGGGCTTCGAGCGCCGCCCGATGATCCTCGAGCCCTGGCACCCGCCCCACTACCGCGATCTGATCGAGGCCGAGGGGTTCGGCAAGGCGATGGACGTGCTGATGTGGGAGCTCCAGTTCGGCGATCTCAAGGAGGGTGAGCGCTTCGACCCCTCGATCCACGCCGCCGCCGAGAAGGCGCTGAACGACGAGGGGATCACGATCCGCAACATGCGCAAGCGCGACATGGCGAACGAGGTGCGCCGCTTCATGGACGTCTACAACGAGGCCTGGGGCGACAACTGGGGCTTCGTCCCGATCACCGACGCCGAGGTCGAGTTCCAGGCCAAGAACCTGAAGCAGGTGATCGACGAGGACTGGGCCTTCATGGCCGAGCGCGACGGCGAGGCGGTGGGGGCGGCGCTGACCCTGCCCGACATCAACCAGGTGATGGCAAAGCTGAACGGCCGCCTGCTGCCCTTCGGCTGGCTGAAGTTCCTGCTCGGCAAGCGCAAGATCGACCAGCTCCGCGTCTTCGCGCTCGGCGTCAAGCACGATTACCGCCACACCGGCGTCGCCGCCGGGCTCTACCTCAAGCACCTCGAGACGGCGGCCGGCCCGGGAGCGATCAAGGGCGGCGAGATGGGCTGGATCCTCGAGACGAACGGGCCGATGAACCGGGCGATGGAGGGGATGGGCGGCAAGGTCGTGAAGCGCTACCGCATCTACGAGAAGGCGCTGGCGGATGATTCCGATTGTCCGCACCCACGGATGACGCGCCTGGCGCGGCGCTGGACCACCACCCACCTCCTCACGAATAGCGCTGCTATTCGCTCGTCGGCGTGCGGCGCTCAGCTTGGCCATTCGCGCCCCCGCGGGCACGCGAAATGCGGAATCAGCCGCCGAGCGCCTTCCTGCTGCCCGCATGCATCGCTACAGTCGGCCGGGCGAAGATGGAGCTCGAGCCGATCCCGGTTCGCGCCCTTCCACGCGAGCGTCCAACTCTCTCGCCCTGCGCGGCGAGGTCCGCACCGCAGCGATCGCCGTCGCCGGCGGGGCGCTGGCCGGGGCGGCGACGGTGGCGGCGGTACGCGCCGTCGGCGCGGTGGCCGGCAAGCGCTCCGGCAAACGGCTCGGCCGCCGCCGCGAGCGCCCGGCCAACGTCGTCGCCAGCCGCTCCTTCCTGGTCGACGTCCACCTGCTGGGGCGGTGAGTCATCTCGAGGTAGAGGTCCTTCCGCCTTCGCCCTTCCGCCTGCCGGCATCCGGCGGCGAGGATCGGGTGATGCGGGTCAGCGGCGGCGTCGCCACGCGCCTGCTCCAGGTCGAGGGCAGCCCGGTCCTCGTCCGTGCCTGGCAGCCGGACGGCGAGCGCGTCGTCGTGCGGGCCGACCCGGTCGACCCCGGCTCGGTCGCGACGCCCTGCCCGGCCTCGGAGGGGCCGTCTCGCGCGGCCGGCCCCAAGCAGCTGGCGCTGGCGGTGGAGCGGATGCGCTTCGCGCTCGGCGTCGACGACGACCTCGGCGAGTTCCACCGCCGCTTCCGCTCCGACCCGCTGCTGGGCCCGCTGCTGCGCCGCCGGCCTCACTTCCGGCCCCGCCGCCGGCCGTGGCCCTGGGAGGCGCTTGCCTGGGCCGTCGTCAAGCAGCTGATCGAGTCCGAGCGCGCCGCCCGCATCCAGCGCCGCATCGTCGGCCGCTGGGGCCTGCGGCTCGGCAGTGAGCGCGGGGCCCTGCGCGACGTTCCCTCGGCCGCGACGATCGCCGGACGGGCCCCGGCCGAGCTGGAGTCGATGGGGCTGGCGCTGCGCCGCGCGATCGCCCTGCGCGCCGTCGCCCGCGAGGTCGCCGCGGGGCGTTGCGACCTCGGCGAGGAGGGCGGCGACCGGCGCCTGCTCGCGATCCCCGAGGTCGGCCCCTGGACGGTCCAGTGCCTCGGCCTCCACGGCCGCGGCGATCCCGACTCGCTGCCTGTCGGCGATCTCGCCTACCTGAAGCTGGTCGGCCGCCTCGCCCACCTCGGCCGCCGCGCCACGGTCGAGGAGGTCGAGGAGCTCTATGCGCCCTACGCTCCCTACCGCGGGCTGGCAGGCGCCATCACCCTGGCCGGCCTGCACCGCGCGGTCTCCCGGGTCCCGCCGCTGCGATTCGCCGCTTAGCGAATCCTGAGGAACTTTTCCCTGCTCGATGGACAAAAGTGCTGTCAAGGCACTCGTCGATCTGTCGATAGGCGGAGAGATGGAGCGTTCGACGCGGGACAGGAGCTGGCCCGACGAGCAGGTCACCGAGTTCTTCGACCAGATCTCCTCCGGCGGCGAGGACTACCGCCATCTGGTCGAACGCCTTCCGGCGATCGTCTACACCGCCGAGCTGGGTGAGCACGGGCGCTGGCGCTACGTCAGCCCGCACGTCGAAAAGATCCTCGGCTACAGCCCCGAGGAGTGGAAGGCGGACCCGGAACTGTGGGCGAAGCTGCTCCACCCCGACGATCGCGAGCGAGCGCTCGCGCAGGAGATCGAGAAGACGCTGGGGGACCGCGACCCGCCGCCGATCGACTACCGGATGATCACTCGCGACGGCGAGGTCGTCTGGATCCTCGACGAGGCGGTGCTCGAGCTGGACGAGGCGGGGACTCCGATCTGGCACGGCGCCCTCTACGACATCACCGAGCGCAAGATCGCCGAGCAGGAGCTGGAGCGCGCCGCGGCCCAGCAGGCCGCGGTCGCCCAGCTCGGCAAGAGGGCGCTGCGAAATGGCGCCCCTGATTCCCTGATGGGGGCGACGGCATCGCTGGTCTCCGGGATCGAGGGCATCGAGAGCGTCTGCGTCTGGGAAGCCGGCCGCGATGGGCGACACCTCTACCTCCGTGCCGGGCTCGAGGACCAGCTATCGGGGGCCGGCCGTCGCGTCTCCGCGGCTCGCGACTCCCACGCCGGCGCCGCGCTCGACTCCGGCCTGCACGTGATCGTCGACGACTGGTCGGTCGAGCGCCGCTTCTCGATGCCGCCGGCCCTGCGGATGCTCGGGGCCAGCAGCAGCCTCGCCGTCGTGATCGAGGGCAAGGACCACCCCTTCGGGGTTCTCGACGTCCACGCGGCGTCTCCCAACAGCTTCACCCCGCAGGACGTCCACTTCGTGCAGGCGGCCGCCAACGTGCTGGCCGACGCGATCGAGCGCCACATCGCCGACCAGGCCCTGCGCCACCGGGTCCTTCACGACTCCCTCACCGGCCTTCCCAACCGGCTCAGCTTCGTCGACGCGCTGAGCGACGCGCTGAAGCGCGCCGCCGCGTCTGGGACGCCGGTCGGGATCCTCTACCTCGACCTCGACCTCTTCAAGCTGATCAACGACAGCATGGGGCACCACGCCGGCGACGAGCTGCTGCGGGCGGTCGCGCCGCGCCTGCGCGCCCACCTGCGCCCCGGCGACGTCGTCGCCCGCTTCGGCGGGGACGAGTTCTGCATCCTCATCGATCGCTTCACCGACGAGGACGAGGCGATCGCGATCGCCGACCGGGTCGCCACGGCCTTCGCCGAGCCCTACTCGCTGGACGGGGTCGAGCACTTCGTCACCGCAAGTATCGGGATAGCGGTTGCCCGGCCGACGCCCGCGGACCCAACTGACGCCGAGCTCCTGATCCGCGACGCCGACGCCGCCATGTACCGGGCGAAGGAGCGGGGCCGGGCCCGCTGCGAGCTGTTCGATGCCGAGATGCGGGCCCGGGCGGTGCGCCGGCTCGAGGTCGAGCGCGAGCTGCGCCACGCGCTGGATCGCCGCGAGCTGGTCCTGCACTACCAGCCGGTGGTCGCGCTGGGCAGCGGCGAGATCACCGGGCTGGAGGCGCTGGTGCGTTGGCAGCACCCCGACCGCGGCCTGCTCGATCCGAGCGAGTTCGTCTCGATCGCCGAGGACAGTGGCCTGATCGAGCCGATCGGCCGCTGGGTGCAGGAGGCCGCCTGCCGTCAGACCCTCGCCTGGCACGAGCAGCGCCCCGACGCGCGGCCGTTCGACATCTCGGTCAACCTCTCCGCCCGCCAGGTCGCCCACCGCAACCTGCCCGCGGTCGTGTCCGAGGTCCTCGACCGCACCGGCCTCGACCCGGTTCACCTGCGGCTGGAGATCACCGAGAGCGTTCTGGTCGAGGAGTCGGCGGCAGCGCTCTCCACCCTGGAGGCGCTCAGCGAGATCGGCGTGGGCCTCGTGCTTGACGACTTCGGCACCGGCTACTCCTCGCTCGCCTACCTCAACCGTTTCCCCTTCGATGCGCTGAAGATCGACCGCTCCTTCGTCGAGGCGCTCGGGGTCGAGCAGGAGCGCACCGCGATCGTCGAGGCGATCATCGGGATGGCGCGGGCGCTCTCCCTCGACGTGATCGCAGAGGGGATCGAGAACGAGGCGCAGCTCTCGGAGCTGCGCCGGCTGGGCTGCGACTACGGCCAGGGCTACCACTTCTCCCGGGCGCTGCCGCCGCGCCAGGTCGAGCGCCTGCTCGTCGGGGGCGCCGTCTACCCGGGGATGTCGCCCGGCAGGTAGTCGTTGCTGAGCACCCGGGACGGCGACGGCAGCGAGGAGATCAGCCCGTTGTCGCGCATCCAGCCGATGAACTGGCGCCACTGAGCGGGGTCCATGTAGCCGATAGGGGTGCCCACCGCGACTTGGCTGAAGCAGCGGCAGCGTTGCCTTCACCTCGGCCCTGGTCAGCTTCGGGTCGAGGTCTCGGTTCGCCTCCAGCAGGGCTTTGTTGGCCGCACCCGGGCGCTTGACCGCCGCGGCGGTGCCGCGACCCAGTGCCGCGATGAACAGCCGGATCGCCTCCGGGTCCTCCCGGAGGCGCTTGCCCTGTGCGACCAGCACCAGCTCGTCGTAGGTCGGCACGCCGAGCCTGTCGACCGGGGTGACGACCGGGTCCTTGCCCCGCATCCGCAGGTCGATGCCCTCGACGTTGAGGAAACCGCCAAGCATCGCCTGGGCACGGCCGCCGACGATCGCCGGGAGCAGGCCGTAGCCGACGTTGACCGGCTTGACGTCGGAGGGGGAGAGGTTGGCACGGGCGAGGATCGTCTTCAGGTAGTCGTCCTGGTAGGGGATGCCGGCGGTGGCGATCGTCTTGCCGCGCAGGCCGCCGACCCCGGCGATCTTCGACTTCTTGAGCCAGATCATCGAGGTCAGCGGCCGGTCGACCAGTGCCCCGACCGCGACCACGTCGAGCCCCTTCTGCTGGGCCAGCAGCACCTCGGGCTCATAGGAGATCGCCAGGTCCGTCTGCCCGGCGGCGACCTGCTTGATCGGGGCCGAGGGGTCCGAGGGGGTGTGGATGCCGACGTCGAGCCCCGCGTCGCGGAAGTAGCCGAGCTTCTGCGCCAGGTAGATCCCGGCGTGGTCGGGGTTGGGGTAGAAGTCGAGCGTCAGGCTGAGCGGCTGCGCCTTGCCGGTGAGGTTCTCGCTCTTCTCGCCGCAGGCGGCCAGGCCCAGCCCGAGGGCGAGCAGGGCGACGGCGATGCCCAGCGATCGACGGATCACTCTTCCTGCGGCGTTGTGCTGTCTCATTCCCTGCTTTCCGGTCGCGTTGTCTGCGGACTGCTTTCTATCGCCAAGTGACGATGCGGCGCTCCGCGAGGGCCAGCAGGCCGAACAGCGCGATCGCCATCGCCGACAGCACGGCCACCGATGCGAACAGCCGCGCCGTCTCCAGCTGGGCGTTGTCCTGGAGCATCAGGTGGCCGAGCCCGGAGTCCGAGCCGGCCCACTCGCCGAAGACGGCGCCGATCACCGCCACCGCGACGGCGATCTTTGCGCCGCTGAACGCGTAGGGCAGCGCCGTCGGCGCCTCGACCCGGCGGAAGGTCTGCCAGCGGGAGGCGTCGAGCGTCCGCATCATCTTGGTCGCGTCGGGGTCGACCGAGCGCAGCCCGTCGAGCGCGTTGACGGTGATCGGGAAGAAGCAGATCAGCGCGACGATTCCCAGCTTCGGGCCGATCCCGTAGCCGAACCAGACGACCAGGATGGGGGCGATGACGATGATCGGGATCGTCTGCGAAGCGACCAGCAGGGGGTAGGTGGCGCGGCGCAGCGTCTCGGAGAGGTGCAGGGCGACCGCGAAGGCGAGGCCGGCGACGAGCGCGCAGCCGAAGCCGAGCAGCACTTCCTTCAGCGTCACCCAGGCGTTGTCGGCGAGCAGCGAGCGGTTGTCCCACAGGGAGGTCGCGATGTCGGACGGGGCGGGGACGAGAAAGTCCTCGAGGTGCAGGGCGCCGGCGATCGCACCCGTCGTCGCGGCCACCTGCCAAGCGCCGATCAGCGCCGCGAAGACGAGAGTGGGGAGGATCCAGCGCTTCACCGTAATCCGAGCTTCCGCTGTTCTTTAGCTGCACATAGCGGGGCAAAGGAACAGCGGAAGCTCATGCTGCTGCTCCTCTGCGCAGGGCTCGCATCGCCCGTTCGCGCACCGCGACGAACTCCGGGTCGGTGACCGCGGCGTCGCGATCCGCGGCACGCGGCGCCGGCGCCTGTAGCTCGGCGACGATCCGGGCCGGGCGCGCCGAGAGCACGATCACCCGGTCGGAGAGGTAGAGCGCCTCCTCGACGTCGTGGGTGACGAGGACGACGGTGCGCGGGTCGGCGCGCAGCGCTCCGGCCAGCCATTGCTGCATCTCGGCCCGGGTGATCGCGTCGAGCGAGGCGAAGGGCTCGTCGAGCGCCAGCACCGGCTTGCCGGCCAGCAGCGTCCGCAGGAAGGCGACCCGCTGGCGCATCCCGCCGGAGAGCTCGGCGGGGCGGGTGCGCTCGAACCCCTCCAGGCCGAAGCGCTCGAAAAGGCCCGCCGCCCGCCGGCGCGCCTCCGCCCTGCCGGCGCCGTGGTTGCGCAGCGCCAGCGCCGCGTTGTCGATCGCCGAGAACCAGGGCAGCAGCAGGTCGCGCTGCGGCATGTAGGCGCAGCGGGCGAGGCGGCTGCGGGGATCGCCGGCGCCGCCGATCGCGATCTCCCCGGCCGAGGGCTCGCGCAGCCCGGCGATCAGCTCCAGCAGCGTCGACTTGCCGCAGCCGGATGGGCCGACCAGGCCGAGGACCGCCGTGCGGGGGAGCCTCCAGGTCGAGCCGCTCGATCGTCCGCAGCTCTCCGTAGGCGTGCCGCAGGGCGCGGATCGAGACGGCGACGCCGGGGAGCCCGCCGGTGGCAGGCGAAGCGCCCTCGGCGGCGAAGTCCCTTGCTTCCGTGGGCATGATGGTATCCTGGCGCACTCCGCGCTCCTGACCAAAGCAGTCAGGAAAGTCGATAAGCACCCCGCGGGACACTCGGATGGACCCGGCAATCATCATCTTCGGCCTCGGCATCGGCATCCTCGTCGGCATGACCGGCATGGGCGGCGGCTCCCTGATGACGCCGTTGCTGATCCTCATCTTCGGGATCCAGCCGACCACCGCGATCGGCACCGACATCTTCTACTCGGCGATCACCAAGACGGTCGGCGGCTGGCGCCACCTCCGGATGAAGACCGTGAACATGGGCCTCGTCAAGTGGCTCTCCATGGGCAGCGTCCCGGGGGCGGTGATCGGCGTCGCGCTGGTCTCGATCCTCGCGCGCCACGTCGGGGCGGACCGGCTCGACTCGCTCGTCTACGCGATGCTCGGCGGCACCCTCTTGATGGTCGGGATCGTCACCCTGGCGCGGGCGCTGATCCTCCGCAACCTGGTCAGCGAGCGCGACGGCTTCGAGATACAGCGCCGCCACAGGGTCGCCGCTGTGGTGATCGGCGCCACCACCGGCTTCGTGATCGGGATCACCTCCGCCGGCTCGGGCACGGTGATCGCGATCCTGCTGATCGCCGTCTTCCGCCTCACGCCGAAGAAAGTGGTCGGCACCGACGTCTTCCACGCCGCCATCCTGCTCTGGGCGGCCGGCATCGCACACTGGGTCGGGGGCAACGTCGACTTCGTCCTGGCCGGCAACATCCTGATCGGCTCGGTGCCCGGCGTGGTGATCGGCGCCGCACTCTCCGACAGGGCGCCGCAGGGCTTCATCCGCACCGCGCTAGGCGTCGTCCTGGTCGGCTCGGGCATAGTCACGATCCAGAAGGGCGATCCCACCGTCTGGCCGATCGCCGCCGCGGTAGCCGCTCTCGGCCTCGGCCTCATCCTCGCCGCCCCCCACTGGCTCAACCGCCGCCGCGAGCGCAACGGCGCGAGCCCCGGAGACCTAACGCCAGAGACGATCGGCTAGCGGGCGACCCAGGCGTCAGGGGAGGCCGCGAGGTGCTCGACTGCCGGAGGAAGCTCACCTGAGACGAGGTCGGCGAGCGTTACATGTTCGACGACCGAGCGGAGGCTGGCCCGGACGGCGATCCAGACCTCCTGCAGGTGCTCGGCGTTGCCGCGGTACTCGATCGACTCGGGCGGGGCGGACTGGACGTGGGCGATCGGCCCCTCGACCGCGCGGACCACATCGGCGATCGTGATGTCGTCGGCAGGACGGGCAAGCCAATACCCCCCCTTGGCCCCACGCCGCGCTCTAACGATTCCCGCGTGCTTCAGCTCCAACAGAATGTGCTCGAGGAACTGCAACGGAATGTCCTGCGCCTCCGCAAGCTTTTCCCCCTTGACGGGGCCCTCATCCGCGGCTGCCAATTCGGCAGCCGCCCGCACTGCGTAATCGGCCTTCGCGGAAACGCGCATAGGGAGCAGTAAATCAGTCGCCCGCCGGGATGCCGCCCGCGACGACGTTGACGAAGTTCTCCAGGTGCCGAGTAGTCCAGCACTCGAAGGCCCCGTCGCAATACCGCTCGTAGGCCGCCATCACCGAGTCGCCGTAGTTCCAGTACAGCTTCGGCTCGGGGTTCAGCCAGAAGAGGCGGCCGGCCCGCTCGGCGACCTGCGCGAAGACCTCGGCGTGCGGCTCCCGGCCGTTGGTGCGGGCGTCGCCGAGCACGATCACCGTCGAGCGCGGGTCGAGCTCGTCGGAGATCTCGGTCAGGAACTCCAGCCAGACGCGGCCGTAGTCGGTGTAGCCGGAGACGTCGGCGACCCCGCCCTCGCTGGAGATCCGCCGGGCGATCTCGCGGAAGTCGCGCTCGTGCTCGAAGATCTCGGTCACCTCGGAGATCCGCTCGATGAAGACGAAGCTGCGCAGCTTGCGGAACGAGTCGTGCAGGGCGTGGAGGACCGAGAGGAAGAAGACGCTGGCCGAGGTGACCGAGGTCGAGACGTCGCAGAGGACGTAGATCTCCGGCCGCCGCGGCCGCTTCGGCCGGTAGCGCAGGTGCATCGGAACGCCGCCGGTCTCCAGCGAGGCGCGCATCGTCCGCCGCACGTCTACCGTCTGTCCCTTGCGGCGGCCGCGCTGCTCGTGTCCCAGCGTCGCCAGGCGCCGCTTCATCTGCGAGACGGCGCGGTGCACGGCGGCGAGGTCCTGGGTCGGGCTGGTCGGCAGGGCGCGATCGAGCTCGGCCAGGGGGCGGGAGGGGGGCAGGGTCTCGGTCCGCTCGATCAGGTCGCGCTCCAGCTCGCGGCGCAGGTGGCGCTCGAAGCGGTTGAGCTGGTCGCGGTCGATCGGCGGCAGCTCGGCTGTCGCGCCGTCCTCCGCCGGCGGCTGCGTCCCGGCCGAGAGCCCAAGGGTGCGGCGGATCCGCTGCACGTCGACGCCGACCACGCCCGAGCCCTCGGCGCGGCGGCCGAAGGCGGCGATCGCCAGCCGCGCCAGGTCGCGCATCTCGCCATCGTTTCCCTCGACGATCGCCTGGCGGATCTGCGCCCGCAGCTCGTCGATGTCGAGGCGCTCGCCGCCCTCATGGCGCTCCCCCTGCTCGCCGACGCCGCGCCCGATCGCCTCGGCCTCGGCGGAGTGGAAGAAGTAACGCTCGAACAGCAGCTCGAAGACGCGCCGGTCCTCCTGCGACTTGGCGATCGTCGTCGCCAGCGCCTCGCGGAAGTCCTCCTGCGCTGTCCACGGCACCTGGTCCAGCGCCGCGAACGCGTCGAGGATCTCCGACGTCCCGACCGCGACCCCCTCGCCGCGCAGCTCCTCGCAGAAGGCGAGCAGCTTGGCGGCCAGCCCCGGCGGCCCGGCGTCGGCTTTCGGCCCGTAGGGCGAGCCGGCCGTCGGCCTCACCCCGCGGCGCGGGTGGGCGCGGCGAGCTTGACGCCGACCCGCTCCGCGACCAGGTCGATGTCGGTGCGGTGCTTGACGATGATCGACATCGAGTGCTCGAAGGTCTCGCGGTCGATGTCCTCGGCGCCCATCAGCAGCAGGGTGCGCGCCCAGTCGATCGACTCGGCGATCGAGGGCGGCTTCTTGAGGTCGAGCGCCCGCACCATCCGCACCACCTCGACCAGCCGCCGGGCCAGCGCCTCGGGCAGCTCGGGGGCGTGGAGGCGGACGATCTCCATCTCCCGCTCGACCTCGGGGTAGTCGAGCCAGATGTAGAGGCAGCGGCGCTTCAGCGCCTCGGTCAACTCGCGCGAGTTGTTGGAGGTGAGGACGACGATCGGCATCGTCGTCGCCGAGACCTGCCCCAGCTCGGGGACCGTGATCTGGAAGTCGGAGAGCAGCTCGAGCAGCATCGCCTCGAACTCCTGGTCGGTCTTGTCGATCTCGTCGATCAGCAGGACGACCGGCTCGGGGCTGGCGATCGCCTGCATCAGCGGCCGCTCCAGCAGGAACTCGGCGCTGAAGATGTCGTCCTGGACGTCATCCCATCCCGCCTCGCCGCCGGCCTGGATCCGCAGCAGCTGCTTGCGGTAGTTCCACTCGTAGAGCGCCTTCGCCTCGTCGAGGCCCTCGTAGCACTGGAGGCGGATCAGCTCGCGGCCGGTGGCGCGGGAAAGCGCCTTGGCGAGCTCGGTCTTGCCGACGCCGGCGGGGCCCTCGACCAGGACCGGCTTGCCGAGCCGCTGGGCGAGGAAGGAAACCAGCGCCACCGGCTCGTCGGCGAGGTAGCCGGCCTTCGCCAGCGCGTCCTTGACCTCGGCGACGGAGCCGGGTGTGAGCGCCTCATCCATCTGGGCCGATGATAATCCGCCGGGTGCCCGACCTCGCCCCGCCCCTGGCCGCGCTGCTCCCCCACAGCCCCGGCCCCTACGTCGCGTTGCTGCTGATCGGCTTCGCAACCGGCATCCTCGGCCACCTGTTCCGGGCCCGCTGGCTGGTGATCGCCGGCATCATCCTCATCTTCCTCGGCGCGTTCCTCTTCCCGGTCGCGGTCAACCTGACCACCGACAGAAGCCCGCCGCCGATCCAGACGTCGCCCCAGTGAAATCGCCCTGCTTTACTGTCTGACCCCAATTCGATTCTCGATCTAGGAGGCCCGTTCCGTTGAGCCGACTTCGCACCCTTTTCCTGTTTGGCACCATGCTGGCGCTGGCTGCCGTGCTCGCCGCCTGCGGCAGCAGCGGAGGCGGCAGCAACGAGAACCCGCAGAAGGTCGTCGACGACGCCACGCTGAAGGGCATCCATAGCGGCAACGTCGACCTCTCGCTCGGCCTCAACGTCGAGGGCGACAAGGGCGGCAAGGTCGACGTCAGCCTCTCGGGGCCGTTCCAGAGCCAGGGCGACAACCAGCTTCCGCAGCTCGCCATGACCGCGAAGGCGAGCGGTTCGATCAACGGCCAGGACGTCAACTTCGACGGCGGCCTGACCCTCCTCTCCGACCGGGCCTTCGTCAACTACAAGGGGACCGAGTACGAGGTCGACCCGACGACCTTCAGCTTCGTCAAATCGATGATCCAGCAGGCCCAGCAGAAAGGGCAGGCTCAGGGACAGGGCGGCGTCTCCAAGTCCTGTCAGAACGCGGTCGGCGGCCTCAAGATCAACGACTTCGTCAGCAACCTCAGCAACGACGGCAGCTCCGATGTCGGCGGGACCGGCACGACGCACGTCAGCGGTGACCTCAACGTCTCCGGCGCGATCGACCAGCTGGTCAAGATCGCCGGCAACCCGGCCTGCAGCTCGCAGCTCGGCTCCGCCGGGCAGCTACCCTCGGCCTCCCAGCTCGATCAGGCCAAGGGCCAGGTGGCGAGCGCGGTGAAGACGGCGCACGTCGACCTCTACGTCGGCGACGACAACATCGTGCGGCGGATCAGCGCGCAGCTGACGATCGAGCCGCCCGCGAGCTCCGGCAACGGCCCGAAGAAGGTCGAGCTCTCGCTCGACCTGACGCTCACCGACGTCAACCAGCCGCAGACGATCACCGCTCCGTCCGAGGCCAAGCCGATCAACGAGCTGTTCCAGAAGCTCGGGATCAACCCGCTCTCGCTGGTCGGCCCCGGCGGCTTGAGCGGCGGCGCCGGCGGTCTTGGCGGTCTGCTGAAAGGAATCGGCGGCGGGGCTGCCGGTGGGCCAAGCGGTGGTTCGTCCCCCCAGCAGGCCTACCTGCAGTGCCTGCAGAACGCGAACACCCCGGCCGACCTGCAGAAGTGCGCTTCGCTGTCCAAGTAGCCGCGTAGCGCCAAGCGTCTTGCGAAGGGCCCCGCGGCGACGGGGCCCTTCGCCTTTCCGCTTACGCTTGCGCATCCATGAACGTGGCAGGCAACCCGAACCGGCCGAGACTGACCGCCGCCTTCCTGCGCACGCCGGACGGCTGGCCCTACCTGCTGACGCCGCTGATCCCGGTCGCCGTGGCGCTCGACCTGGCGGGCGCCTCGGCCACGCTGGTCTTCGCCGCCTCGGCGCTGGGGATCGTCCCCACCGCCGCCTTGATGGGTCGCGCCACCGAGGAGCTGGCATCGCGGTCGGGGCCCGGGATCGGCGGCCTGCTCAACGTCACCTTCGGCAACGCGCCGGAGCTGATCATCGCCCTCTTCGCGCTCGGCAAGGGGCTGCAGGAGGTGGTCAAGGCCTCGATCATCGGCTCGATCATCGGCAACATCCTGCTCGTGCTCGGCGCCGCGATGCTGGTCGGAGGGCTGGGCCGCGACAAACAGACCTTCAGCAGGACCGGCGCCAGCATCCAGACGTCGATGCTGCTGCTCGCGGCCGCGGCGCTGCTGATGCCGGCGATCTTCGAGCTGGTCGAGGGCCAGGGCCTGCCCAGCCCGGGCGCCGCGATCGTCGACTACAGCGGAACCGTCGAGCACCTCTCGGTCGCCGTCGCGATCGTCCTCGCCGTCACCTACGTCGCCGGCCTCTTCTTCTCGCTGAAGACCCACCGCGACATCTTCAACCCGGAGTACGGGAGCGAGGACGCCTGGGGCTGGTCGACGCGGACCGCGGTGATCGCGCTGGCGATCGCCGGGGTGCTGGTCGGGGTGATGTCGGAGGTGCTGGTCGGCTCGATCGCCGAGGCGTCGAAGTCGGTCGGGCTCTCCGAGTTCTTCATCGGCGTGATCGTCGTCGCGATCGTCGGCAACGCGGCCGAGCACTGGGTCGCCGTGCTGGTTGCGATGAAGAACAAGATGGACCTCGCCGTCAACATCGCGATCGGCTCCAGCGCCCAGGTGGCGCTGTTCGTCGCCCCGGCGCTCGTCATCGCCTCCTTCTTCATCGGCCCCCACCCGCTGGCGCTGGTCTTCAACGGCTTCGAGCTGGGTGCCGTCCTGCTGGCGGTCCTCGTCGCCAACTACGTCACCCAGGACGGCGAGTCGACCTGGTTCGAGGGCGTGCAGCTGCTGGCGATCTACCTGATCCTCGGCATAGCCTTCTACTACGCCTGAGCGGACGCGGAGCCGGCGTCAGGCAGCGGCCAGTTCGGCGAGCGCCGCGAGCACGACGTCGTCGTGCGTCTTCGGCGAGACCTTGGGGAAGACCCTGGCGATCTTCCCTTCGGGGTCGATCAGGAAGGTCGCGCGCTGCACGCCCATGTACTTCTTGCCGTACATCGACTTCTCGCCCCAGGTGCCGTAGGCGTCGGCGACCGCGTGGTCGGCGTCGGCGAGCAGGGTGAAGTCGAGGTCGAACTTGCCGGCGAACTTCTTCACCGTCCTCGACCGGGTCGGGGGAGACGCCGATCACCCGCGCTCCGGCCGCCTCGTACTCGGCGCGGCGATCGCGGATCGCCGCAGGCCTGGGTCGTGCAGCCCGGGCGTGTCGGCGCGGGGGTAGAAGTAGAGGACGACGGTCTCGCCCCGCAGCCCGGACAGCGTCACCTCGTTGCCGTCCTGGTCGGGCAGGGTGAAGTCCGGGGCGCCGTCGTCCGGCCTTCCGGCCCGAGCGTCAGTCCTCGCGCGCCCGGGGTCCTGGCCGTCCTCGTCCTCGTCGAGCTCCTCGTCGCCCTGCTCGAGCGCGGTCTCGGAGACCGAGCCGCTCGCGCCGGGGTGGTAGTGGGTCTGGAAGCGCTCCAGCAGCCGGTCGCGCTGGTCCTCGTCGACCGGCACCTCGTCGGAGATCCGCACCCACTCGGCCCCCTCGTAGGCCTCCATGTTGAAGACCTCCTGGTCGAGCGAGGTCGAGTCGTCGACCACGACCAGGACCTCGGTCTGGGGGTTGAAGTAGGTCCCCGGCTGCATCAGCAGCTCCTCGACCTCGAAGAGATTCTCCTCGGCGGCCTGGGCCATCGGCCCGATCCTACAAAGACGGCGCCATCCGGTAGTCTTGGCCTGGTTGACTGACCAGTCAATCGGTGGCGGATCGCCGGGCTGGCGACGGCCACAAAACGGCTTAGCACCGGAGAAAAGGAGTCTCGACCCGTGGTTGACTTCACCCTGACCGACGAGCAGAAGGACCTGCGCGAGCTGGCTCACAGCTTCGCCGAGAAAGAGATTCGCAAGGTCGCCTGGGAGTACGACAAGGACGGCACCTGGCCCCAGGACATCATCGACAAGGCCTGGGAGGTGGGGCTGATGAACACCCACATCCCCGAGGCCTACGGCGGCCCCGGCCTCGACTACCTCTCCGGCTGCCTGATCGAGGAGGAGATGGGCTGGGGCTGCTCGGGCATCGGCACCTCCCTGACGTGCAACGGCCTCGCCTCGGCGCCGATCACCCTCGGCGGCTCCGAGGAGACGAAGAAGAAGTACCTCGGGATGCTCTGCCGAGGAGCCGAAGCTCGCCTCCTTCTGCCTGACCGAGCCCGACGCCGGCTCCGACGTCTCCGGGATGAAGACCCGCGCCGTGAAGAAGGGCGACAAGTACGTCATCAGCGGCTCCAAGTGCTTCATCACCAACGGCACCTACGCCGACTACTTCACGGTCTACGCCAAGACCGATCCCGAGGCCGGGCACCGCGGGATCAGCGCCTTCGTCGTCGACGCCGACCTCCCCGGGGTCACCGTCGACAAGAAGGAGGACAAGATGGGCCAGCGGGCCTCCAACACCGCGACCATCTCCTTCGACGAAGTCGAGATCCCGGCCGAGAACCTGCTCGGCGAGGAGAACAAGGGCTTCAAGCTGGCGATGATGACCCTCGACCGGACCCGTCCCGGCGTCGCCGCGATGGCGGTCGGAATCGGCCGCGCCGCGTTCGAGTTCGCCGCCGAGTACTCCAAGGAAAGGGTCCAGTTCGGCGTGCCGATCGCGATGCACCAGGCGATCCAGTTCATGATCGCCGACATGGCGACCAAGGTCGAAGCCGCCCGCCTGCTGGTCTGGAACTCGGCGGTCCTGCTCGACCAGGGCAAGCGCAACACGCTCGTCTCCTCGATGGCCAAGCGCTTCGCCGCCGACTCGGCGATGGAGATCACCGTCGACGCCGTCCAGGTCTACGGCGGCTACGGCTTCATCAAGGAGTACCCGGTCGAGAAACTGATGCGCGACGCGAAGATCATGCAGCTCTACGAGGGCACCAGCCAGATCCAGCGCCTGGTGATCGCCAAAGAGGTGCTGCTGCCGCGCAACATCGACCAGAGCACACCGGAGTCGCAGGCCGCGGCCAAGAAGGCCGGCGAGTCCGAGGCGAGCCAGGCCGAGCAGGCTGCGGCGACCGTCTAGAACACCGCTCTACAACCGCTTCACCGGAGCCGCCGGTCCGCGAGGGCCGGCGGCTCTGTTTCGGGCGGAAAGCAGAGTTGCCGTTATGCTCGGTGGGTGAGACTTCGGTCCGATCCGTGTACGTGTACTCGCTGTGATGTCACGGTGAGGTGGGGATCGGGCGTCGAAAGTCTGGATCTGCCTCATCACTGGATTCGCACCGATGGTCGCTCGTACTGCTTGGCGTGCCGCCGTGAGATGGCTGCCGAAGCGGGCGTGGAGGCTGAGCCGGAGGGTATGCCTATAGCCCGCCGCGCCCAGGCGCGCGTGGCCGCCATGCTCGACTTTGAGGTGACGCGAGATCCGCGGCGGCCGAACGCGACGATCGCCCGTGCGTGTCGCTCGTCGGTGGTCGCGGTGTCGAAGGCGCGCGAGCGACTCGACCTGCCCGAGCTGGGCTAACCCAAGGCCTTCGCCTGCCTTGCCGCCTTCACCCGGGCCATCTTCTCCAGGAGCACCTTGCGCAGGCGCACCGACTCGGGCGTCACCTCCACGCACTCGTCCTCGCGCAGGAACTCCAGCGCCTGCTCGAGGGAGAGCCGTTTGGCCGGGACGAGGCGGACCAGCAGGTCGGCGCTGGCCGCGCGCACGTTGGTCTGGTGCTTCTCGTTGATCGCGTTGACGTCGAGGTCCTCGACGCGGGCGTTCTCGCCGACGATCATCCCCTCGTAGACCTCCTCGCCCGGCCCGACGAAGAGGGTGCCGCGCTCCTGCAGGCCGAACAGCGCGAAGCTGGCGGTCTGGCCGCGGCGGTCGGCCACCAGCGCGCCGGTGGGCCGGGTGCGCAGCTCGCCCGCCCACGGCTCCCAGCGGTCGAAGACGTGGTGCAGGAGGCCGGTGCCGCGGGTCTCGGTGAGGAACTCGGTGCGAAAGCCGATCAGCCCGCGGGCGGGGACCAGGTACTCCATCCGCACCCACCCGGTCGAGTGGTTGACCATCTGCTCGAGGCGGCCCTTGCGCAGGGCCAGCATCTGGGTGATCACGCCGACGTAGTCCTCGGGGGCGTCGATCGCCAGGCGCTCGACCGGCTCGTGCAGCTTGCCGTCGATCTCGCGAGTGAGGACGCGGGGCTGGCCGGCGGTCAGCTCGAAGCCCTCGCGGCGCATCAGCTCCAGCAGGACGACCAGCTGCAGCTCGCCGCGACCCTGCACCTCCCAGGCGTCGGGGCGCTCGGTGTCGAGGACCCGGATCGAGACGTTGCCGACCAGCTCGGCGTCGAGCCGGTCGCGGATCTGGCGTGCGGTCAGCTTCGTGCCCTCGGTGCCGGCCAGCGGCGAGGTGTTGATCCCGACGACGATCGAGAGCGAGGGCTCGTCGACCGTGATCACCGGCAGCGGGCGCGGGTCCTCCGGGTCGGCCAGGGTCTCGCCGATCGTCACCTCGGGCAGCCCGGCGACGGCGATGATCTCGCCCGGCCCGGCCTCCTCGGCGCTGACCCGCTCCAGCGCCTCGGTCACGTAGAGCTCGGAGACGGTGGCCCGCTCGATCCTGCCGTCGGCGCGGCACCAGGCGATCGGCCGGCCGGCGCGGATCGTCCCGTGGCGGACCCGGCAGAGCGCCAGGCGGCCGACGTAGGGGGAGGCGTCGAGGTTGGTGACGTGCGCCTGCAGCGGGTGCTCCGGGTCGTGCTCGGGGGCGGGGATGCGCTCCAGCATCAGGTCGAACAGGGGGGAGAGGTCGGTCCCCTCGACTCCCTCCTCGAGCGATGCCCAGCCGGCCTTGGCGTTGGTGTAGACGATCGGGAACTCGATCTGCTCGGAGTCGGCGTCGAGGTCGAGGAACAGCTCGTAGACCTCGTCGACGACCTCGGCGATCCGGGCGTCGGGGCGGTCGACCTTGTTGACGACGAGGATCACCGGCAGCTTCGCCTCCAGCGCCTTGCGCAGCACGAAGCGGGTCTGGGGGAGCGGCCCCTCGGAGGCGTCGACCAGCAGCAGCACCCCGTCGACCATCGTCAGCCCCCGCTCGACCTCGCCGCCGAAGTCGGCGTGGCCCGGCGTGTCGACGATGTTCAGCTTCACGCCTTCGTAGTGGACCGCGGTGTTCTTGGCGAGGATCGTGATCCCCTTCTCGCGCTCCAGGTCCATCGAGTCCATCACCCGCACGGCCACGTCCTGGCCCTTGCGGAAGGCGCCGGACTGCCACAGCATCGCGTCGACCAGGGTCGTCTTGCCGTGGTCGACGTGGGCGACGATTGCGATGTTGCGGAGGTCCTCGCGGTGGGCCATGGGGACGCGGGATGGTACGGTGCCGGTGTCGAGTGCCGCTTCCGGCGCTCGAGAGGTTCCGTCTCTCGCTGCGCTCCAGAGCGTCTTCGGGGTTACAGGATCTCCCCAAAACGCTCATAAGGAGTCAGTTCAATATGCCTTCGCAGTCCTTCGCCGGTCTCGGCGTGTCCAAGCCCGTCGTGCGCGCACTCGCCGCACGCGGGATCGAAAAGCCCTTCGCCGTCCAGAGCCTCGTCATCGATGACGTGCTCGGCGGCCACGACGTCCTCGTCCAGTCCCCGACCGGCTCGGGCAAGACCCTGGCCTTCGGGGTGCCGATCGTCGATTGCGTCGAATCCGGCGCCCGCTGCCCGGCGGCGCTGATCCTGGCGCCGACCCGCGAGCTGGCGGGGCAGATCGTCGACGAGCTGGAGACGATCGCCGCGGCTCGCAACCTCAACGTCGCCGCCGTCTACGGAGGCGTCGGCTTCGGCCCCCAGATCAAGCGCGCCCAGCGTGCCCACGTCCTGGTCGCCACGCCCGGTCGCCTCGAGGACCTGCTTCAGCGCGGCGCGCTGAAGCTCGACCGGGTGCGGATCCTCGTCCTCGACGAGGCCGACCGGATGCTCGACATGGGCTTCAAGCCCGCCGTCGACCGGATCGTCGCCAGGACGCCCGCCGAGCGACAGACCCTCTTCTTCTCGGCGACCCTGGAGGGGGCGACCGGCAAGATCGCCACCTCCTACACCAGCAAGGCGCGCCGCCACGTGCACGCGCCGAAGGCCGAGAAGCGCGCCGACGTCACCCATCGCTTCGTCCACGTCGACTCGCAGAGCGCCAAGCTGCCGGCTCTCGTCCAGAGGCTGCGCGACGGCGAGCGGGGCCGAACCCTGGTCTTCGTCCGCACCAAGCGCGGCGCCGACCGGCTGGTCAAGCGGCTCGGCGCCAAGGACCTGCGCGCGGTGGCGATGCACGGCGACAAGTCGCAGTCCCAGCGCGAGAGGGCACTGGCCCGCTTCGAGCGGGGCGATGTCGACACCCTGGTCGCCACGGACGTCGCCGCCCGCGGGATCGACGTCGCCGACATCACCCACGTGATCAACTTCGATGCGCCGGAGGACCGCGACGCCTACGTGCACCGGGTCGGCCGCACCGGCCGGGCCGGCCGCACCGGCGCCGGCATCAGCTTCGTCCTCGCCGACCAGGCGAAGGACATGCGGCGGATCGCCAGGGATCTCGGCCTGCACCGCGAGTTCGACCAGTCGTCTGCCTGAAACCGCGGGGCCGGCGCGCCAAAAGAAAAGGCCCGCCATATGGCGGGCCTTTTCACTGCTAAGAGCGGTGCGCGACTACGAGGTCTGCTGGACGCTCGCCGCGGCCGGTCCTTTCGGGCCGTCCTCGGATTCGTAGCTCACCTTGGCGCCCTCGGCCAGGGACTTGAAGCCCTCGCCGATGATCGCGCTGTGATGCACGAAAACGTCCTTAGAGCCATCGTCGGGTGTGATGAACCCGTAGCCCTTGTCGTCGCTGAACCACTTGACAGTTCCAGTGGGCATGCATTGCCTCCACTTAAATGTGCTGCGAACGCGGAGGATGCGGTGAAGCAACGACGCGAGCGCTAGACACGACTTTGTCGGATGAATCTCCGACCTAACGCTGGGGACCGTAGCAGGATGAGGGCGTCCGGGGGCCGATCTAGCGTTGTCGCGTGCGCTTCCTGGACCGGATCGACCGCGACGCGATCGCCGACCTGCTGAAGCGCGACGAGTACTTCTGGCTCGACCTGACCGATCCCGGCGACGAGGACGTCACCGCCCTGGGCGAGATCTTCTCCTTCCACCCGCTGGCGCTGGAGGACACGCGCAAACGAGGGCAGCGGCCGAAGCTCGAGGACTTCGGCGAGTACATGTTCCTCGTCTACTACGGGGCCGAGGAGACGAAGGGCGGCCGGATCGAGCTGGTCGAGGTCCACGCCTTCCTCAGCGGCGGCTACATCGTCACCACCCATCGCGACGGATGTCCGGCGCTGGACGAGATCCGCGACCGCCTGGCCCGCCAGCCGCCGCGCTCCGAGCAGTTCGTCATCTACCGCGTGCTCGACGGGCTGACCGACACCTTCTTCCCGATCCTCGAGCGGCTCGACGACCGGATCGAGCGGCTCGACGAGGAGATCTTCGAGGACGCGAAGCAGTCCCAGCTGCGCGACATCACCGAGGTGCGCCGCACCCTGGTCGAGCTGCGCCGCGTCGTCACCCCGCAGCGCGACCTGCTGGCCCGGGGAACCGACGACATCCTCGAGATCCCCGGCCTCGAGGTCGACTCGCGCAACTACTTCCGCGACGTCTACGACCACCTGATCCGCCTCTCCGACCAGATCGACTCCTACCGCGACCTGCTGGCCGGCTCCCGCGACGCCTACCTCTCGGTCGTCTCCAACCGGCTCAACCAGATCACCAAGCAGCTGACCGTGATGGCGACGATCTTCCTGCCGCTCTCCTTCGTCGTCGGCTTCTTCGGCCAGAACTTCAAGTGGCTGGTCGCCAACATCCAGTCCCCGGGAGCCTTCTTCGCGCTCGGGATCGGCAGCATCGTGGCGTCCGTGGTCGCCCTGCTGGTCTGGTTCCGGCGCAGCGATTACATCTAAACCGTGGCGGCGAAGCGCTCGTAGTCCTGTCTCAGAGTGTTGAGGGACCAGTGGATGCGGCCGATACCGTGATTGAGATGAAGCGAGGGGAAAGCTCACGCCGCCTTCGGGGCGGGCGATCGTCGGTCGCCGCGTTGGCGCTCGCTTGCGCGCTGCTGGCGCCGCCGGCCACAGCGATGTCGAGTAAGCCGAACAGTGGCGAGCTATCACCACGCCTCACCGACCTTGCCAGGCCATCGGTGCAAACGGCCCCTCCGGCAAAGCAGGCAGCAATCCTCGACGTCGCGCCCGACGGGGCGGGAAGCCTGTTGCGGCAGGGCAACCGCGTCCTCGTCGACGTCCGCTTCGATCACGGCGCCGGCGCAAGCCTCGATGAGCTCCGCGCCGCCGGCGCCCAGATCGTCCACCTCAGCCGCCGGTACCAGACCGTGACGGTGGCCGTCCCGCCCACCTCCCTGCACGACGTGGCCGGCGTCGCCCGCGTTCAGGGCGTGACCGAGGACCTCGCCCCGATCGTCTCGTCAGCCGGCCCACCGCCGGTCACGTCAACCGCGACGCCCTGCTTCGGCGCCGCGACCTCCGAAGGGGATCTTCAGCTCAAGGCAGCCGAGGCACGCGCCGATTTCGGCTTCGATGGCACAGGGGTCGCTGTTGGGATCCTCTCCGACTCCTACGACAAGGACCTCTCCGCTCCAACGCATGCTGCCCAGGACGTGGCATCTGGGGATCTGCCAGGGAGCGGCAACCCCTGCGGCCATACGACGGCCGTGGATGTCTTGGATGACTTCTCGCCGAGCCTGCCCAGCGATCCACAGCCCAGCGACGAAGGGCGAGCGATGGCCCAGATAGTCCACGACCTTGCTCCCGGCGCCTCCCTCGACTTCGCCACGGCGTTCACGGGGGAGCAGGGCTTCGCGGACAACATCAGGGCGCTTGCGAACGCCGGAGCGAAAGTGATCGTCGACGACGTCAGCTACTTCGACGAGCCGTTCTTCCAGGATGGGCCTGTGGGGGTCGCGGTTAGCGATGTGACCTCTTCCGGCGTGACGTATTTCTCTGCGGCGGGCAACAACAACCTGATCGACGGCAGTGGACGCGACATAGCGTCGTGGGAGGCGCCGTCGTTCCGAAACGCCGGAAGCTGTCCAAGTGGAGTGCCCTCGTATGCCACGGCCTGCATGGACTTCAACCCCGGCGGTGGGGTGGACACCGGCTTCGGGATCACCGTCCAAGCAGGAGAGACGCTGACGGTGGATCTGCAATGGAAACAGCCCTGGTTTGGGGTGACGACGGATCTCGACGCGTATCTCCTCGACTCGACCAATTCGCTCGTGGCCAAGAGCGAGGACTTCAACGTCACCTCAAGCCAGGAACCCGTGGAGGTGCTCAGCTGGACCAACGACAGCGCATCGCCACAGCCCGTAAGGCTTGCCATCAACCGTTGTGACCTCATCTGTGGCGGTTCCAGCGGAGGCGATACGAGCTCGCCCCGCCTCAAGTTCGCGCTGCTCGAGAACGGTGGTGGGGTGACCTCGACCGAGTACCCGATCTCCGCAGGAGGCGATGTCGTCGGCCCGACGATCTTCGGCCACAATGGCGCATCCGATGCGCTGAGCGTGGGGGCGATCCGCTTCAACACCACCTCGGCTCCGGAAGCCTTCTCCTCGCGTGGCCCGGTGACTCACTACTTTGGCCCGGTGAACGGGACGATCCCGGCGGCGCCCATCTCACCCCAGACGATCGACAAGCCCGACACCGTCGCGACCGACGGTGGCGCGAACACCTTCTTCGGGTCATGCGTATCGAACGCCTGGAGGTTCTTCGGCACCTCGGCCGCTGCACCTCACGCCGCTGCCGTCGCCGCTCTCGAGTTGAGCGCGAAACCATTGGCCACCGTCACGGAGGTGAAGCAGGCCCAGGTCGATACCGCCCACCCGGTCGGCCTTTTTCCGGCCGACGCCGTTGGCGCCGGCCTGGTCGATGCCGACGGTGCGGTCGGTCAGATCCTCGCCTCGGGGGGAGGGAGGCTCGGCTGTTGGTCCCGCATTCGCCCCCCCGTCGTGTGAGCAGACACCCCCGGCTCCCTCTCCTACCCCGACTCCCGTCACGTCGCCATCGGACACATCCGGGAATCCAACCGAGCGCGATCTTGTCGCGCCTGAAACCAGTTTCTCCAGCCGGCCGCCGAAGCTGACGTCTGCCAGGCACAGGTGGGCATTGCTGGCTTTCGGCTTTCGCTCCAACGAGAGCGGCTCGGCCTTCCTCTGCAAAGTGGATGGAGGGCTGTTTCACCAGTGTGGGTCAAGGCTGGTTCGCTGGTTCTCTCCCGGTCGCCACGTGGTGCGGGTCGCGGCCCGGGATCTCACCGGCAACACCGACCAGACGCCGGCTGTCTACCGCTTCCGGGTCGAGCGAATCGGCTGAGCCCTAGCCGCGCAGCCGATCCGCCAGCCCTGAGTGCCGGCCGCCGCTGTCGTCGCGGCGCACCGCCATCGCGAGCGCGGCGGGGTCGCCGACCAGCACGCAGGTGCTGCGGGCGCGGGTGATCGCGGTGTAGAGGAGGGGGCGGGTCAGCATCCGCGCGTGGGAGCGGTGGCAGACGCCGACCACGACCGGCACCTCGCATCCCTGCGCCTTGTGGACGGAGATCGCGTAGGCGAGGCGCAGCGTCGCGGTCTCGCCGTAGGGGATGACCAGCGAGCCGCCGTCGTCGGTGTCGACGACGATCGCCTCCTCGCTCGGGGTCGTCGGAGCGCAGGAAGACGATCGAGCCGTTCATCAGCCCCAGCTCGTGGGAGTTGCGGGTCTGGATCAGCCGGTCGCCGACCCGGAAGCGCTCGTTCAGCGCCGGGCGGCCGCGCGGGTTGAGCCGCGCCTGGAGGCGCTCGTTCAGCGCGTCGATCCCGACCGCCCCCTTGTACATCGGCGCCAGCACCTGCACGTCGCGGATCGGGTCCAGGTCGAAGCGCTTCGGCACCCGCTCGGCGACCACCTCGACCACGGTGTCCAGCGCCCGCTCGGGGCTGGGACGGTCGACGAAGAAGAAGTCATGGTCCTGGTCGTCCTCGGGCTGCAGGTGCGGCGGGCGGCCCTGGTTGATCTCGTGGGCGGCGGTGGTGATCATCGAGCGCGCCGCCTGGCGGAAGATGTGGCTGAGCCGGACGACCGGCGCGATCCCGGAGACGATCAGGTCCTCGAACGGCTTGCCGGCGCCGATCGGCGGCAGCTGGTCGGCGTCGCCGACGAAGACGACGTGGGTCGACTCGGCCAGCCCGCCCAACAGGACCTCGGCCAGCCGCAGGTTCAGCATCGAGGACTCGTCGACGATCACGAGGTCGGCGGGGAGGGGGTGGCCGGGCTTGAAGGCCGGCTCGCGTCCCGGCATCCACTCCAGCATCCGGTGGATCGTCTGCGCCTGGTGGCCGGTCGTCTCCTCGAGCCGCCGCGCGGCGCGCCCGGTCGGCGCGCAGAGGGCGACCTTGGCGTTCGCCGCCTCCGCCTCGGCGACGATCGCCCGGGTGCAGACGGTCTTGCCGACCCCGGGCCCGCCGGTGAGGACGGAGATCCGCGAAGCGAAGGCGCCGCGCACGGCGGCCCATTGCTCGTCTGTCAGACCATCCTGGGGGGAGTCCCCGGGCTCGTGGTCGAGGTGGGGCGGGGCGGCGGCGCGTGCGGCCAGCGTCTCGGCGACGGCGATCTCGCTGGCGTGGGTCAGCTCGCGATAGACGCGCCCTTCCTCGACCAGCAGGCCGCGGGCGGCGACCAGCACGTCGGGGTCGGGGTCGAGGCCGAGCAGCTTGGCGGCGCGCTGCGCCAACTCGGCCACCGGCAGGTTGGTGTGACCCTGCTGCTCGGCTTCGACGAGGGCGAAGACGGCGGCGGCCTGGGCGCGGCGGTCGGACTCCGGGGGCACATCCGCGGCCAGGGCGATCTTGTCGGCGCGGGCGAAGCCGACCCCGTCGACCTCGGTCAGCCGGTAGGGGTCCTCGCGCAGGACGGCCATCGAGCGATCGCCGTAGCGGGCGTGGATCGGCGCCGCGAGGTGGGCGAGGCCGTGGGGGGCGAGCTGGACGTGGAGGTCGCGGACGGCGCGGGAGGCGTGCCAGGACTCGGCCGCCGCCGCGGCCTGCTTGGCGCTGACCCCGCGCAGGGAGCCGAACACTCGCGGCGGGATCGGCGGCGATCGCCTGGAGCACCCCCTCGCCGTGCTCGTCGGCGAGCGCCTCGGCCCGCGCCGGCCCGATGTGGCGCAACGAGGTCAGATAGGCGACCTGGCCCTGGCGATCGGCGGGATCCAGCGGCAACGCCCCCCGGGCGCGCAGCTGGCGCCCGTAGCGCGAGTGCGTCTGCCACTCCCCGCTCACCTCGGCCCGGCTCCCGGCGCCCAGGTGGGCGACGGGCCCGACCAGCGCGAACCCCTCACCGGACTCGGCGTCCTGCACCTCCAGCACCGCGTAGCCGTCGTCGTCGGCCCGGAAGATCACGCCCAGAACCTCGACGGTCCCGGAATAGGTCGCCTCGTCTGTGTCGAACAGGGTCGCCGCGCCGCTCACCCACTCAACTTAGCCACCGGTGAGGCGGCACCCTGCCTCGATCTATTCCAGCTCGGCCAGCTTCTCGTCGAGCTGCTTGCGCAGCGCGTCGCAGACCGCCTCGACCTCGGCGTTGTAGCGCTCCGACGAGAGCACGCCGAGGAGAACTTCGGCGTCGGGCTTCGACATGGTCAGGGTGACTGCCTGGTCTGTCATGGGACCTCCTCTTTTCGCTGGTCGGTTTACTCTAGACGGGCGGATGCAGAGCACCGGCGGCGTCGCCAATCGCTTCGCGCCGCTCGCGGCGCGGTTCGAGCGCCGCCTCTCCGGCGGCCTGCCGTTCGCGGTGCGCTTCTGGGACGGCAGCGAGCTGCGGCCGGAGCGGGGGGAGGGGAGCGGCGACACGCTGCTGGTCCGCGACGCCGCGATCGCGAGGCGGTTCGCCACCACTACGACGTCTCCAACGACTTCTACCGCCTGGTGCTGGGGCCGTCGATGGTCTACTCGTGCGCCTACTTCAACTCTCCCGGCGACACCCTGGAGGAGGCGCAGGAACGCAAGAATTTCGCCAGGGTGTCGATTTTTGTGGGGCTTGTTCGTCGTTGGGGTAGAGGCTCGAATATGCGAACTACATGAAAGGGCGGCTGAGATGCGAGTTATGGCAATTGTCAAGGCGACGAAGGACTCCGAGGCGGGCGTGATGCCGAGCGAGGAACTGCTCGCGGAGATGGGCAAGTTCAATGAGGAGATGGTGAAGGCCGGGGTGATGCTCGCCGGCGAGGGGCTGCATCCGACCTCGAAGGGGGCTCGGGTGAGCTTCGGCGGCGGTGGCGAGCGGACGGTGATCGACGGGCCGTTCGCCGAGACCAAGGAGTTGATCGCCGGCTACTGGCTGATGCAGGTCCGCTCGTTCGACGAGGCGGTGGAGTGGATCAAGCGCTGCCCAAACCCTCACAACGAACCGGGCGAGATCGAGATCCGTCAGGTCTTCGAGGAGGACGACTTCGGCGAGGAGTTCACGCCGGAGCTGCGCGAGCAGGAGCAGCGGATCCGCGCCCAGGCCGAGCAGAACGCGGGATAACGACACGCCCGATTTCGGGAACCGGCTCCGTGCGGTGCAACGCTTTGTCCTTGCGTAAGGAGGACAAAGCGTTGCAGTCCGGGGCGTAGGTTGGTCGGCATGACTGCCGAGGATGCCCGTCGCGCGATCGACGCCGTATGGAGGATCGAGTCGGCACGGCTGATCGCCGGGCTGGCACGGATGACGGGGAACGTCGGCGTGGCCGAGGACCTCGCCCAGGACGCACTCGTCGCGGCGCTGGAGCGGTGGCCGCGGGCTGGTGTTCCCGACAACCCGGGCGCCTGGCTGATGGCGACGGCGAAGAATCGGGCGATCGACCGCGCCCGCCACGGCGAGGTGGCGGCGCGCAAGCAGCGGGAGCTGGGGCGGGAGACGGAGCTGGTGCAGTCGCTGACCGAGGGGGACCTCGTTGCGGAGGCCGCCGACGACATCGGCGACGAGCTGCTGGCGCTGATCTTCACCGCCTGCCACCCGCTGCTGGCGACCGAGGCGCGGGTGGCTCTGACCCTGCGCCTGGTCGGCTCGCTGACCACGGCGGAGATCGCCCGCGCCTTCCTCGTCAAGGAGTCGACCGTGGCACAGCGGATCGTGCGGGCGAAGCGGACGCTGGCCGAGGCGCGCGTGCCGATCGAGGTGCCGAGCGGCACCGAGTTGGACGAGCGGCTGGACTCGGTGCTGGAGGTGATCTACGCGATCTTCAACGAGGGCTACGCGGCGAGCGCGGGAGAGGACCTGATTCGCGCCGACCTCTGCGAGGAGGCGATGCGCCTCGGCCGCGTCCTCGCCGGGCTGGCGCCGCGCGAGCCTGAGGCGCACGGCCTGGTCGCGCTGATGGAGTTGCAGGCCTCGCGCTTCCCGGCGCGCACCGGGCTCTCGGGCGAGCCCGTCCTTCTGCTCGACCAGGACCGCGGGCGCTGGGACTTCGTCCTCGTCGGCCGCGGGCTGAAGGCGCTCGGGCGCGCCGAGGGGCTCGAGCGCCCGCTCGGCCCCTACGCGCTGCAGGCCGCGATTGCCGCCTGCCACGCGCGGGCGCGCGTCGCCGAGGAGACCGACTGGGAGCGGATCGTTGCCCTCTACGACGGCCTCGCCGCGATCACCCGCTCACCGGTAGTCGAGCTGAACCGCGCGGTGGCGGTTGGGATGGCCTTCGGCCCGGAGGCGGGGCTGGAGCTGCTCGACGGCCTGGGTGCCGAGCCGGCACTGGAGGGCTACCACCTGCTGCCGGCGGCCCGCGGCGACCTGCTGGAGCGACTCGGCTGCATCGAGGAGGCCCGGGCGGAGTTCGAACGCGCCGCCTTTCTCACACGGAACGAGAGGGAGCGGGCGCTTCTCCTGGCCCGCTCCGCGCAGCCCCAATAGCGGCACCGATCAGGCCGAGGCCGACGATGACCGCGGCGAGCCAGACGAGCAGGCCGAGGATCGGCACCAGGGCGAGGGCGCGGAGGATCGCCAGGCCGGCGAGGAAGGCGAGGATCCGCTCGCGCGGCGGCTTGACGATCGCCCGGCCGAGCGCCCAGGCGGCGGTCACGTAGGCGACCGCGGCCAGCGGCAGCAGCGCCAGACCGATGCCAAAAGCGAGTGGCAGGCCGAAGAAGGTGATCGCCGAGATGAAGGCGGCGAGCGGCAGGCAGATGAAGATCGCGATGCCGATCGCGATCACCGGGCCCGTCCGCTCGCGGGCGCGCGCGAAGACGGCGTCGGCCGCGCGCGGCGCGATCAGCAGCAGGAGGATGCCGAGCACGACCGAGGAGATGCTGATGGCGAACCAGAGCACGAAGGCCCCGACGAAGGGGAGGAGGTCGATCGAGTCGGCCCAGTTCTCCTTGGACGTCGTGCCCCCGACCGTCGCCCCGCGGGCGATCGCCGGCCGCTCGTCGCCGTAGCGGAGGTCGCCGCGGACGCGCGCGCCCGGGAGCAGGCGCGCCGTGCCGCTGCCCATCACCAGGTCGCCGTCGATACGGCCCGAGACGAGCGCGTCGCCACTGACGATCACCGCGTCGCCGTCGACGAGCCCGGCGATGCGCGCGTCGCCGTGGACGAGGAAGACGCCGTCGACCGTCTGGCCCCGCGGCACGGTGACCGCGCCGTTGATGACGACGACCGCTTCGTCGGCGTTCTCACCCCGTGTCGCCGCCCCGGCCGGGGCGGCGAGGAGGAGCAGCGCCGACAGCGCCGCGGCGAGGACGAGAAGGCGTCGCACTAAGTGCGCAGACTAGCTCGCCATCGGGTCGGGCTCGCCCAGCTTCGAGATGTCGGGGGCCTCGTAGGCCTGGCCGGGGACGCCGCCGAGGACGAGGACGCGGATGCCGTCGGGGCCCGGCCAGACCTTGCGCTTGGTCTCCGGGCTGACCCGCGCGATGTGGTCGGCGTCGAGCGGGAAGCGCTCGCCGGCGATCTCGATCTCACCGCCGCCGCGCAACGCGATGAAGACCTCTTCCTGGTTGTCGTGCGTGTGGTCGTGGTCGGGGTAGTTCTCGTAGTTGGCCGGCATGTCGATCACCTGCATGCCGAACGACTCGACCCCGAGCTCGGCCCGGGCGCGCTTGAAGGCGCCGCCGAAGACGGCCTCCATCTCGTCGATCCTCTTAACCGCGTAGTCGCTCATCCGTCCTCCTTGGGGCTGGGTTGACGTGGACGATCCTACGGTGGACGCCTGTTGTACACCCGCGCTGGGTCCCTCGGCGAGGGACATAGGGTCTTCCCGAAGCTCGTCCGTGTCACCGAAAAGCAGGGGGAATCAGATGCGTGTGGATGTGTCGACGCGCGCCCGCAGGGCGCCGATCCGTCGTCTGGCGGGCGCCCTCGCGGGAGCCGCCCTCGGCCTGTTGGCGGCCCCGGCGTTCAGCTCGGCCGCCATCGCGATCGACCAGACAGACGACCAGGTGACGATTCACGGCGACCAGGCCCAGAACCTCGTCTACGCCTACGACGGCTATGCCGGGGGCGGGCCGCCCTTCTCGGCGCCGACGGTCGTCGTGGTCTCGGCCGGCGGGGGCCTCGCCTCCGACCAGTCTCCCGACTGCGACGGCAGCTTCGACAACGGCACCGGGTCGTTGACCATCGCCTGTGGAGCAAACGTGTCACTCAACTTCGACCTTGGCGACGGCAACGACAGCCTGACCCTGGGATACGACCCGAGCACGGGCCAGCCCGTCCCGGAGGCTCTGGGCGTGGCGGTCTCAGATGGCCCGGGCACCGACTACGTGGGCAGCTACATGCAGCTGGTTCGCTTTGGGTCGGGCGGTGTGGTGTCCGATCCCGGCCTCTTCGACTCCGCGCCGCTCGCGATCGACGACGGGGCGGGCGCCGACCTGTACGAGCTGGTTACCTACCCGGACCCGCAGGACCCCGGGCAGCAGACGCACGGCAGCCAGCGGATCGACGTCAGCTACGCGAGCCGGCCTGCCACGGGAAGTCCGGGGCAGGGCCCGCAGCTGTTGGTCCGAGTGCCCGGTGCGCCGCCCACCCCCGCGGACCCAGTGACGACCACGCAGTTCAACGGCACCTACAAAAACTTCCAGACCGTGGAGAACGACACGTTCGGCGGGGTCTTCTCGGTGACCGGGACCCAGGGGGGCGACCTGATGTACCCGGACACCGGGGGCACATACCCGGCCGAGATGCACGGCGCGGGCGGTGATGACACCTTCATCGACTTCTCGACCTTCCTCCGCGCGTACGGTGACGACGGAGATGACACCTTCGAGGCGGGTTACCCGGACGGCAGCGCCACCGCCCCCTGGCTGAATCAGGACCATTTCGAGGGCGGTCCGGGCGATGACACGGCCACCTACCAGGGCATCAACGGGACGGGTGTGCGAATCGACCCCGGCACGGACGGCAACGGAACCCCGACCGAGAGCAACTACCTCGGGACCGACGTCGAGAACCTCTACGGGACGAGCGGCGAGGACCAGATCGTCGGGACCGACGCCGCCAACCAGATCGAGCCGTTCGAGGGCAGCGACGCAATCGACGCCGGGAACGGCGATGACACCATCCACGCGGACGACTCCCGGCTCTATCGGGACACGATCGCCTGTGGCGCCGGCGATGACTACGTCAGCTTCGACTACCGGGCGCTCAGCTCGACCGACAGGGCTCCGCTCGACTCGATGGACGGCTGCGAAACGCAGGATCCCGCCGTCGACGACAACGGCGACGGCTGCTCGAGCCTCGACGAAGGGACGGTGTACTTCGCCGATCCTTTCGTGCTCGACAGCGACGACGATGGGCGGAACAACTGCGAGGAGATCGACGGGATCGACGGCCGCCCGCCGACCAACCCGATCGTCGCCGACACCGACTCAGACGTCGTCCTCGACGGCCCCGACAACTGCCCCGTCACCTACAACCCCGACCAGGTGGATGGAGACGATGACGGACTGGGCGACGCCTGCGAGGCGCCCGTGCAGCCGAATGCCCCATCGTCGTCCGAGGTGAGCGACGTCAAACCGGTGTTGGTTCAGCAAATCTCCTACACGGATGCTCCGCCCGCAAACGGCATTTGCGCCCTGCAATGGCTGCGTATCCTGGCGCCCCCGGAAGGCGGCCTTGAGGTCCACATGCTGGCCAAGCGGGCACGCCTGGTGAAAGTCTTCGTGGTGAAGTCGGGCGTATCGAGACATCGTTGGCAGCGCTTCCGCAAGCGGGTCGAGCGCGACAGGCCGACAACCCGATTCGTCGGCGAGCGCACCCTCTCCCGCCTCGGGATGCTCCCGGGCCACGCCTACAGGCTGCGGGCCCGGGTAATCAACGAAGCCCCCGCCTGCCAGGGCCCTCTACAAACGCCACTTCCTCCTGCGAGTGACGATCCCAAAAGTAGGTCGGAGGTCTTAGTGCGGCACGCACTCAGGCCCAGCGAGCAGAGTCGTGGCGAGGGTGGTTGAAGCTGGCGGGATGCCGCCCACGCGAACCGCCGCGCGCAGCGGGCCACGACGCGCCGTGAATGTGTATTGCGTGTTAGCACGGCTGCTAACCTAACTTGACAACGTAAAGGGTTAGAAGATGAGCAAGCGAGCCAATCCCGTCGGAGGAGCCGTTTCCGACCACATCAAGGAGTCCCTCAAGGATCCTGAGTTCAGGGCTGAGTACGAGCGCCTCGCCCCGTATGAGGAGCTGGCCCGAATCGTCATCATGCGCCGCGCCGTCCTCGGCCTGACCCAGGCAGAGCTTGCCGCCCGGATGGGAACCACCGCCTCCGCGATCTCCCGCATCGAGAGCGGCCGGCACGCGACCAGCCCCCAGACGCTCAAGAAGCTCGGCGACGCCTTCGGTGCCCGCGCCGTCCTCGGCTTCGAGTTCGGTTCGGCAAAGCATCCCGAGCGCGAGCTGGTAGTCCTCTAGACGTATTTCCTAACCACGGGTGGCAACCTGTGCCGGGTCTTGGGGCTGATTCCCGGTGCCGGGTGCGCCCTTTCACTTATCTGGCGCTAGTCACTCCACCAGTCGCGCCGGCCATCGACGTCTTCGCGCGGAGCCTCGCCGAGATTGGGCGCGCCGATGACGAGGATCTCTAGGCCCTCCGGCCCGGCCTCGTAGCCTCGCCACGTACCGGGCGGGACGCGGACCGCGTCCCATTCCTTGAGCTCGACGATCTCGTCGTCGAGCTTCATCCGCCCGCCCCCGCGCAGGACCACGTACACCTCCTCTTGCTCCTTGTGCGTGTGGCCGTACGGAAAGCGATAGCCGGGCGGGACGCGTTGGTAGCTCAGGCCGGATTGCTCGAGCTCGAGCGACTTGGTCGCCAAGCGGAACTCCAGGTCCGGAGCGCCGTCGAAGTTGGACCCGAGATCCTCCAGGTCCTCCTTGAGGTTTCTGAGGGTGAACGGCACGGCGCGCTTCAGCCGATCCGCTCCGCCAGCTCGATGATGATCCCCTCCGGGCCGCGGACGTAACAGAGCCGGTAGATGTCCTCGTAGTTCTCCAGCTCGCCGACGAGCTCGACTCTTGTGTTGCCGTCCGGCGTTCCCATCATCGCGAGGTCCGTCCGCACGCCGTCGAGCCCCACGACGCGGTCCACCCAGCGGCCTTCCACGGTTCCCTCGCCCTGCAGCTCGAGTCCGAGTTCGACGAAGAACTCAGTCGCGGCCGCGAGGTCGTCGACAACGATGCCGACGTGGTCCATCCGTTGGATGGTCATGTGCCCAATGGTAAGGAACCTGGGCAGGCGGAAATTCGATCGGCTGAACGGTTTACCACCGGATCCGTGGGTCAAGTGACCAGTCGATGCTTAAGGCGGACCGGGTGTGTGCCGATCTGGGCTGAGTGGCGCTCCGCATCCTGAACTTGCGCCGGCCCGACGTTTGTTGTGAATGCGACACGGCTTTGGCGGCCGGAGCCCGGTCCGGCTGGGACACCGAGGCTCGGACCGTGACATGCATGACCTGCCTCGAGAGGGCCGTTGCGCCTGTCGCTGGCGAAGGGGCGTCGCCTGCCCTCGATCGGGGGGAGGCGGGAAGCGGCATTGCGCGCGAGTACGAGCGGCGCAAGAGCAATCGCGAGGCCCGTGTTCGGAAAGCGCACCCGCGGGTTGGGGGGCTACTGCTCGCCCTGCGCGAGCCGCCCCAGCACGAGACGGCCTTTCATCGCGGCGCCCTTGGGGAGAAAGCGGTCGGGGAGTATCTGGAGCGGCGGACCGCCGACTCGCCGACGACCCTCTTGCACAGTCGCCGCATGCCCGGCGGGCGCGGCGATATCGACCATCTCGCCGTCAGCCCGACCGGCGTCTATGTCATCGACGCCAAGGACCTGAGGGGGAAGGTCAGCATTGCAAGGCCCCTGTTTGGAGCCGAGAAGCTGCTCGTTGCCGGGCGCAACCGCACCAAGCTCATTGACGGCCTCGATCGCCAGGTGGCCGTTGTCGAGGCCGTGTTGAATGGCAGCGGCCACCCGGATGTGCCGGTGCGGGGCGTGCTGTGCTTCACCAAAGCCGACCTGCCGCTGCTCGGCACACTGAAGATGCGCGGGCACCTCCTGCTCTATCGCAAGGCGCTGGCCAAGAGGCTGAACGCGGATGGGCCGCTGGGGGCCGCAGCTATCGATGGGCTCGCCCACACCATCGCTGAGGCCCTCCCCAGGGGCTGATCCAGAGGTCGCTGAAACGATTACATCTCGGGCCGGTGAGGGTTGCTGCCGCTTCGCGCGATGAGCAGCAGGCTTTCAGCTCGATGATGATCCCTTCCGGGCCGCGGACGTAACAGAGCCGGTAGATGTCCTCGTAGCGCTCCAGCTCCCCGAAGGGCGTAACGATCCAGGTCTACCGGCCCACCGGGCGCCCGCAGTATGCAACCGCCACCGCCGACCTGAAGCACGTGACATAGCCCCGCCTGACGGTGCTCAGTCCTCCAACCTCGCCTCGACCGAGATCTCGATGCCCTTCAACGCCTGAGAGATCGGGCAGTTCTGGCCGGCGCCGCGGGCGGCTTCCTCGAAGCCGGCTTGATCGAGGCCGGGGACGCGGCCGCTGACGACGATCTGCGATGACTTGACGCCTTCGCCGGGGATGAAGGTCACGGTTGCGCTGGCCTCAAGCCGCTCGGGTGGATTGCCGGCTTTGCCGAGCCCGCTCGAGAGGGCCATGCAGAAGCAGGAGGCGTGCGCCGCGGCCAGCAGCTCCTCGGGGCTCGTCGTACCCGGCGTCCGCTCGGTCCGCGCCGCCCATGTCACCTCGACCTCCGGCAGCGCGCCGCTCGCCGCCTTGGTCGTCCCGCGCCCGTGCGCGAGGTCGCCCTCCCAAACCGTCGTCGCCTTGCTCTCAGCAGCCATTTGCCTCTCCTCTGGTCGGATGCGGGGCCCGCGAGCCGCCGCGAAGATGTTTGACTCGTGCGCTGGAACCTACCCGGCGCCGCCGGCTCAGACGAAAGGACAGCCCGAATGCCCGAGGCAAATCCCCGCTGCAAGGGCGACGGAGAGCCGATTCACGGCTTGGTGGAGCGAGTGAGCGGGTAGCGCCGCCGATCTACGCTGTTTACTGCGACGATCAACGAGTTGATGGTTCCCGCGGTCGACAGCCCTCTTGCCAAGCACCACCCAACCGGCGCCTCCACGGGGTTTCTCGATTGGAGGGGCGACTGGGACAAGCTCGTAGCCGAGGCCGAGGAGGAGTCGACCTTTTCGGCCGAGCTCGCGGCGCTGTCGGAGCCGGAGTTCGTGGGTCTTCACAACTGGCTCGCGCACGCCGCCGCCCTGCCGTTTCGTTATCTGAGCGTACATGCGCCCGTGAAGGAGCTGCAGGCCCCCGAGGAGCAGCTCGTCGAGTGGCTCGTCGATCTGCCCGGCCAGATCGATTCGATCGTCACCCACCCGGACATCATTGAGAACTTCGATCTCTATCGAGAGGTCGGGGATCGACTCGTGATCGAGAACATGGATGACCGCAAGGAGGGTGGTGGCACGCCCGACGAGCTCGAAGAAGTCTTCGATGCCCTGCCGGAGGCTGGCTTCTGCTTCGACATCGCCCATGCCTGGTCTGTCGATCCGTCGATGGGCCTCGCAAGCGAGTTGCTGGATCGCTTCGGGTCTCGGCTGCGTCAGGTGCATCTGAGCTCGCTGGTTGACGGCAAACACGCTCCGGTTCTCGAAGAGCACGAAGTTCTGTTCGCCCCGCTTCTCGATCGCTGCCGCGACGTCCCATGGATTCTGGAAGCAGCGAGGCCGACTCGCTGGCGGTAGCCGGTTCGCTGGAGCGCCTGTCGAGAGAGGCGGGCGTCGATTTCCCGACGATCTTTGCGGCTCGGCGACGCACCGAGAAGGCGTTAGACGCGAGTCGTCGCAGCCTTGAGTCCTGCGAAACCGACAAGGATGTCGCGGTCGTCCTGATGGGCTCGTGGGGTCGCCATGAACTTACAAGTGGCAGCGACGATGACTTCATGCTGTTGATCGACGGTAAGGAGCGGGAGTCGGTGCGGCCATCGATTGATGAGGTGCGGGACGCACTCGGAGCCACGGGAAAGCCTCCTGGGCCCGAAGAGGTTTTCGGTGTGCCGGTCTTCTCCCATGACCTCTGCAACAAGATCGGCCTCGAAGAGGACGGGAACAAGAACTTGACTCACCGAATGCTTCTCGTCCTGGAGTCGGTGCCGGCGCTTGGCGACGAGATTTGGCGCGCCGTCAAGGCTGCAGTTCTCGAAAAGTACGTAGATGAGTCGGTCAAGCCATTCCGTCCACCGCGCTTCTTCCTCAACGACGTGATCCGCTACTGGCGGACCATTGCTGTCGACTTTGAGGCGAAGCATCGCTCTCGCGACGGAAACAAGTGGGGCCTTCGAAACGCCAAGCTGCGCACGTCGCGGTCGTTGCTCTTCGCAAGCGGGCTCCTGCCACTCCTCGAATGCCACCTCTATGACGAGAAGACCATCCCTGATTACTTGGCGCGAAGCTTCGACGCGCTGCCGACCGATCGAGTGGCGGAGGCATTCCTGCGCCATGAACGGACGGATGCCGGGGCGCGAGTTTTTTCCGCTTACGACGAGTTCTTGGCGATGCTCAATGACGATGACCAGCGGGCAGCTCTGGAGGTGTTAGCCAGGGAAGACCAAGAATTCTTTGAGGTGTTTGGCACGGCCAAGCGTCTTGGGGAGCAGATCCGCACGGGGCTGCTGTCGCTCTTGTTCGAAACGCCGGCGCTCTATCCGCTGACGCGAGAGTTCGCGATCTTCTGAGCAGGTCGACCTGCTTGCCGAAGCGGGTCGACCGCTGACGAACTTCAGCCGGGCAGGAGCTCGAAGCGGCCGCGGCCGTGGAGGTGGTTCTCACCAAACCGCGTCGTGCTCTTCCATCACCCCGAATCCCTCCGCCAGGGGCAGGTCGTCGAGGGAGCCGGAGAAGGTTCCGAACCGGTGGCGGTAGCGGGAGCGGAGGATCAGGAGATTCTCGTTGCGGGCGCGCTCGCACTCTTCGGCGAAGTCGAGGCGGGCGCCGCCGGTGAACTCGATTCCCGACATGCCCTGGAAGGAGACGGGGGCCGGCTCGTAAGGCTCACCGTCGATCCAGATGCCACGCTCGCTTCCGCCCGGCGGGTCGTTGATCCCTTCGACCAGGTTCCAGGCGACGGCGCGGCCGTCGGTCGCCTGGCCGACGCCCGCCGACCAGAGCCAGCTCGTGTGCCGCCGGTGGTAGCCGGCCGACTCGTCGTCGACGCCGAGGGCCTCGACGTTCCAGCGCCGCCCGGCCGCCTCGATCGTGCCACTGACCGGGACGCCGGCGCGCTTGCGGGTCCAGCCCCAGCCGGCACCGCTGGGGCAGATCGCCTCGACCGGGGCGCAATCGCCGAGCCGCAGGCTCGCTCGCACCCCGCGCGCGTCGATCTCGAGGCGGGGTCCCTCCATCGTCACCTCGCGACTGCCGGGGCGGAAGCTGGTGTGGGCGAGGCGGCGGCGCTCGCGGCGATCCCACAGGACCCAGAACGACTGGCTCAGCGGCCCCACCTGCGCCCGCGCCGCGCAGAGCATCACCTCCGGGCCGAAGACGCCGATGTAGCGCCAGCGCTTCCGCGTCTGGCCGTGGGCGCGCAACGGCATCGGGCCAGGAGGAAGCGGCAGGTTGGGGCGATCGTCCCCGGGCCCGCGCCAGGGAAGCTGTAGCTCCGCGGGCACGCAGGAAGGTTATCCCGCGCTCTCGAGCCGCTCGGCGAGGCGGTTCCTGCCCCGCTCGCAGGCGGCCACTGAGGTACTTCAGTCGGGCAGAAGCTCGAAGCGGCCGCGGCCGTGGAGGCGGTAAATGCCGAAGTCGTCGTCGAGGGTGAAGATGCGCTTCAGGCTTCGCTCCTCGGCCAGGGCGACGAGGCTGGCGTCGGCCAGGTCCATCGGCCGGTCCGCGTAGCGCTCCATCAGCGTCGCGATTCGCTCGGTGGCCTCGGCCGGGTTGGCCACCACGTCTAGATCCTCGTTCAGCAGGAGCTTCCATAGAGCTCGTTGCGCAAACCAGCCCCCGGCCCGGCCGAGCAGGTACATGGCCTCGGTGAAAGCCGGCCAGGTCGTCAGCAGCGGTAGGCGGATCGATTCGAGGGCGGAGACGCAGCGCTCGTGGTCGGGCTCCCCGGCGTCGATCAGCGCGACAAGGGGGCCGGCGTCGACGAGCGTCATCGGCGCCCTTCGCGATGCTTGCGCTCGACGATGTCGGCGAAGGCGCCGCCGGTATCGCGAGCCTGCCGAAGATCGGTATTGACGACGGCGATCGCGTACGCGAGGCGCTCGCGCGGATCGGTCGCCAGCGTTCGCTCTGCCCGTTCGCTGGCTGCCTGGCGCAGGAACTCCGACACGGACGATCCTTCGAGGGCAGCCGCCTGGCGCACCCGCTCGTCCAGCTCCGCATTGAGTCGAAGGCTCCGCATGGGGCGAGCGTATCACGTTTAATGACAGAACGTAATACGCAAGAGTCACTCAGGTGCCGAGTCGCATGCGGAAGCGTGACAATTCGCCGCGCTATGGCCGACGCACTGATCAAGGTCCGGCTGCGGCCCCGCGGCCACAGGGACGAGCTGCTCGGGATGCGGGACGGGGTGTTGCAGGCGCGCGTCACCGCGCCGCCGGTCGATGGCAAGGCGAACCGCGCCCTCTGCAAGCTGGTCGCCAAGCGGGCCGGTGTTGCCCCGTCGCGGGTCGGCGTCGTGCGCGGCGAGAAGTCGCGCGACAAGCTGGTCCGCGTCGAGGGAATCGACCCCGCCGCGCTGCAGGACGCCCTCACGCGCGAGTAGGGCCTGACCTACACTCGCCGGCGTGGACCGCGCGCTACTCGATCGAGTCCTCGCCGACGCCGGCGAGCCCTCCTATCGCGCCTCCCAGGTCTGGGAGTGGGTGGCGCGCGGGGCACGTGCCTATGAGGAGATGACCAACCTGCCGGGGACGCTGCGCGACCGGCTTGAGGCCGCGGTGCCGCTCTCGACGCTCTCGCTGCAGGCCGAGGCGAAGTCCGACGACGGCACCGTCAAGGCGCTCCTCCACACCCACGAGGGGCTGCCGCTGGAGGCGGTGCTGATGCGCTATCGCGACGGGCGGCGCTCGGTCTGTGTCTCCTCGCAGTCGGGCTGCCCGCTCACCTGCACCTTCTGCGCGACCGGCTCGATGAAGTTCGGCCGCAACCTCAGCGCCGACGAGATCCTCGACCAGGCGCTCCACTTCCGCCGCGTCGAGGCGATCGACCACGTCGTCTTCATGGGAATGGGGGAGCCGACGATGAATCTCGACGCGGTGCTCGCCGCCTGCGAGCGGCTGCCCGACCTCGGCGTCACGCACCGCCGCACCGCGATCTCCACGGTCGGCTGGGTGCCGGGAATCGACCGCCTCGCCGAGTGCGAGATGCCGGTCAGCCTCGCCCTCTCCCTGCACGCTCCCAACGACGAGCTGCGCTCTGCGCTGATGCCGGTCAACGACCGCTACCCACTGGCCGAGGTGCTCGCGGCCTGCGAGCGCTACCGCGCCCGGCGCCGCCGCAAGGTCTTCGTCGAGTACGTGATGCTGGCCGGGGTCAACGACCGGCCCGAGCACGCGCGGCAGCTCGCCGCCCTGCTCGACCCGCGGGTCTACAAGGTCAACCTGATCCCCTACAACCCGACGGGCGCCTACGACGGCTCCTCCCCGGAGGAGATCGAGCGCTTCCGCGCCGTCCTCGACGAGCACCGGCTCACCGCCACCGTCCGCCTCACCCGGGGGCGCGACATCGCTGCGGCCTGCGGGCAGCTCGCCGCCACGCGGTCGGGCCAGCCCGCGTAGCCGCCGCCCGCTCCCGGACATGACAATGGACAAAGATGGGGACAAATATGGCTCTATAATCGCTGCATGCCAGCTGACAAGGGGTATTCAGAGAGCCATCCACATATAGATTTCAGCCTGGATTTGCGCACCGTCCCGGCGGCGACTTGGGCTTTGCTGGGGGAGGCAAAGTCGAAGTGCCAACACGTTGGCCGTGCCTTGCTCTCGCCGGAGGCGGCGGCCGAGCTGCTTCAGGTCTACCTGGCCAAGGGCATGCTTGCCACGACGGCGATCGAGGGGAACACCCTCTCCGAGGACGAGGTGAGGCGCATCCTCGACCGCACGCTCGAGCTGCCGCCGTCCCGCGAGTATCTGGAGCGAGAGATCGAGAACGTGCTCTCCGCCTACAACGTCGCACGCAAAGAGCTGCTGGACGATCCGAAGCTGCCGTTCTCCGTCGCCCGCCTATGTGAGTACAACCGCCTCATCCTCGATGGCCTTGAACTGGAGGAGGGGGTGGTTCCAGGGGAGATTCGCAGTCACTCGGTTGTGGTCGGCTCGTACCGCGCGGCTCCCGCCGAGGATGCCGAGCACCTCCTCACTCGCCTCTGCGAGTGGCTCAACGGGGACGAATTCGACCCACCCTCGGGTTCGCCGGGGCTGGCGGCGCCGCTGGCGATCGTCAAGGCGGTCATCGCCCATCTCTATCTGGCCTGGATCCACCCGTTCGGCGACGGCAATGGTCGAACCGCCCGCCTGCTCGAGCTGCAGATCCTGCTCTCTGCCGGGTTTCCGGTGCCGGCCTGTCAGCTCCTCTCGAATCACTACAACCTCACCCGCTCCGAGTACTACCGGCAACTCGCGCTCTCCAGTCGCGGGAAGGGCGGTGTGCTCTCGTTCCTGCACTATGCGATCCAGGGGTTCGTGGACCAGCTGGGCGAGCAGCTCGACGTCATTCGCGCAGTCCAGTTCAAAGATCGATGGGAGCAGTTCGTCTACCAGAGCTTCGGCGAGCGGCGGGGCGAAACGGGCAATCGCCGGCTTCGCCTGGTTCTCGACCTGTCTCGCGAGTTCCATGCCCGGGGCAAGGCGGTCCCCAAGCGAGAAATCTCCACACTCACACCCCGCCTGGCGGCAGCCTACGCCGCCAAGACCGAGAAGACCCTGAGCCGCGATCTCAACGCAATCAAGGCCCTGGGCCTGCTGCGGCAGGAGCCTGAGGGTTGGGTGCCCGCGGATGAGGCAATCCAGCTCCTCTTGCCGCAGGCCGCCGATGGGGTGTTCTGGGATTAATTGGCGTTCGATGTCGGCGGCGCAGGTGCTCAACCGAGCGCCCCGCGGTTTCCCCGCATCTGGCTGCTTAGCCAACTAGCATCCGGCCATGCCCGTCGACACCGCAGCGCCGGTCGCCCGCCCCAAGCAGATGTCCGCCAGCCCGGTGCGGCGACTGGCCGGCGACTTGCTTGCCGAGTGGCGCGGCCGCGGCAGGTTCCCCCCGGGCCCGGGCGACTTCAGCGTCTCCCGCACCCAGCAGATCGTTCGTGATCCGCTGCCGATCCTGCTCTCCTGTTACGAGGAGCACGGGCCGATCTTCAGCCTTCGCCTCCTTCACACGCGCAGCGTCTTCATGCTCGGCCCTGAGGCCAACCACTTCGTCACCGTCTCTCACCCGGAGAACTTCCATTGGAGGGAGGGCAGCTTCGGCGACCTGATCCCGCTGCTCGGCGACGGTTTGCTGACGATCGACGACGATTACCACGACCGCGCCCGGGCGATCATGATGCCCGCCTTCCACCGCGAGCAGGTAACGGCGATGCTGGAGTCGATGAGTGTCGAGGCCGAGGCGGCGATCTCTCGGCTTCAGACCGGCGAGGTCGTCGACCTCTACGCCTGGATGCGCAACCTGGCGATGCGGATTGCGATGCGGGCTCTGCTTGGGCTCGATCCCGACGGCGCCGGCAAGGGCGCGGCCGCCGCCGAGCACTTCGAGCGCGCCCTCGGCTTCTACGGGATCGACTTCGCGCTGCGCCTGCTGCGCGGCCCGGGCTCTCCCTGGCGCAAGATGATCGCCTCGCGCGCCGTGCTCGATGAGATCGTCTTCGGCGAGATCGCTCGCCGCCGAGCCGAGCCGAACCCGGACAGCCGCGACATCCTCAGCCTCCTGCTTGGCGCCCGCGGCGAGGCAGGAGAGGCATTCACCGATCGCGAGGTCCGCGACCAGGTGATGACCCTGATGTTCGCCGGCCACGACACCTCGACCTCGACCCTCACCTTCATGATGCACGAGCTGGCGCGCCATCCGGACGTGCTGGCGCGGCTCTGCGAGGAGCAGGACCGCGTGCTGGGCGGCACCGTCCCCACGGTCGACCAGCTGGAGCGGGAGCTGCCATATCTGGACATGGTGCTCGACGAGGTGCTGCGCCTCTACCCTCCCGCCTGGATTGGCCCACGGCGCGCCGTTCGCGAGTTCGAGTTCGGGGGCTACACGGTGCCCAAGGGCGCCTACGTCAACTACTGCTCCTGGGCCAGCCACCGCATCCCCGAGGTCTTCCCCGAGCCAGAGGCCTTCATTCCCGAGCGCTTCACCCGCGAGCGCAAGGCGGCGCTGCCGCGCGGCGCCTACGTTCCCTTCGGCGGCGGCCAGCGGATCTGCATCGGCAAGCGCTTCGGCCAGACCGAGGTGAAGCTGGTCGCGACGATGCTGCTGCAGCGCCTCCGCCTTGACGCGATGCCGGGCCGCACGATGACGATCCGCCAGATGCCGACCCTCTCCCCGCGGGGCGGCCTGGAGATGCGTGTCCTCGGGCGCGCTACTTGATGAAGAGCATCTCCTCGTACTTCGGCAGCGGCCAGAGGTCGTCGGCTACGATCTTCTCCAGCTTGTCGGCGGCCTCGCGGACCGTGGCCATCGCGGCGATCTGCTCGTCGCGGGCGTGCAGCGCCAGGTCCATGCCTTCGAGGTCGCCCGGGTAGGCGTTCGCCTTCTCCAGCGCGTCGAGCGCCGCGATCAGCTCGTCGATCAGCTCCCGGACATCGCCCTCCAGAGATGAGACCCCGGCCTCGCCGATCAACGCCAGGTGGCGCAGCGCAGCCGGGAGGAGCATCGTCTTGGCGATCGAGAACGTCTCCTCGGCCTCGATGTTGGCGCGGATCGCGTACTGCTCGATCCAGACCTCGTAGCGGGACTCCAGCTCCCGCTTGGAGAGGACGCGGTACTTCTCGAACGCCGCCACGGTTTGCTCGGTGAGCACCTCCGGCAGCGCGTCGGGCGTGGTGCGCAGGTTCTTCAGCCCGCGCTGCTCGGCCTCGGCGTGCCACTCCTCGGAGTAGTTGTCCCCGCCGAAGCAGACCTGCTTGTTGGCGGTGTAGGACTCCTTGACGATCTCGATCACGGCCGCCGCGACGTCGGCTCCGCCGGAGACCTTGGCCTCCAGCTGGTCGGCCAGCTCGTCGATCGCCTCGGCGACGATCGTGTTGAGCACCGTGTTGGGGAAGGCGAGCGACATGCTCGATCCCAGCGCCCGGAACTCGAATTTGTTGCCGGTGAAGGCGAACGGCGAGGTCCGGTTGCGGTCGCCGCCGTGCATCGGCAGCGGCGGCAGCACCGTCGTTCCCAGGTCGAGGAACGAGGCCGGCGTGTGGGGGTCGCCCTCGCCGCTGGAGATCGCCTCGAAGACCTTTTCCAGCTCGCCGCCGAGGAAGATCGAGATGATCGCCGGCGGCGCCTCGTTGGCCCCGAGGCGGTGGTCCTGGCCGATGTTCGCGACCGAGGCGCGCAACAGCCCCTGGTGCTTGCTGACCGCCTGGATCACCGCCGCGCAGAAGAACAGGAAGTGGACGTTGTCGGCCGGGGTGTCGCCCGGGTCGAGCAGGTTCGTGCCCGTGTCGGTCCCCATCGACCAGTTGTTGTGCTTGCCGGAGCCGTTGACGCCGGCGAACGGCTTCTCGTGCAGCAGGCAGACCAGCCCGTAGCGCCGCGCCACGCTCTCCAATACCTGCATCATCAGCTGCTGGTGGTCGGAGCCGACGTTCGAGTTCTCGAACACCGGGGCGATCTCGTACTGGTTGGGCGCCACCTCGTTGTGGCGGGTCTTGACCGGGATGCCGAGCTTGCGCATCTCCAGCTCGGACTCCATCATGAAGGCGAGGATCCGCTCCGGGATCGAGCCGAAGTAGTGGTCGTCCAGCTCATGGCCCTTGGGCGGCTTGGCGCCGAACAGGGTGCGGCCGGTGGTGATCAGGTCGGGGCGCTCGAAGAAGAACTGCTCGTCGATCAGGAAGTACTCCTGCTCGGCGCCGACCGTGGTGAAGACGCCCTGGCTCTCGTCGTCGCCGAGCAGCCGCAGCGCCTTGATCGCCGAGCGCGAGAGCGCGTCCATCGAGCGCAGCAGCGGGATCTTCGCGTCCAGCGCCTCGCCGGTCCAGGAGGCGAACGCGGTCGGGATGCAGAGCAGCGCCCCGTTCGGGTTCTCGAGGATGAAGGCGGGGCTGGTCGGGTCCCAGGCGGTGTAGCCGCGCGCCTCGAAGGTGGCACGGACGCCGCCGGTCGGGAAGGAGGAGGCGTCGGGCTCGCCCTGGATCAGCTCCTTGCCGGAGAAGCCGGCCAGAGCGGTCCCCTCGCCGGCGGGCTCGAAGAAGGAGTCGTGCTTCTCCGCCGTGGAGCCGGTCAGCGGCTGGAACATGTGGGTGAAGTGGGTGGCGCCGTTCTCCAGCGCCCACTCCTTCATCGCCTCGGCGACCGCGTCGGCGAGGGCCGGGTCGAGCGCCTCGCCGCCGGCCAGCGTCGCCTGCAGCTTCTCGAAGACGTCGGCGGGCAGGCGGTCGCGCTGTGCGGCAACCGAGAAGACGTTGGCGCCGAAGAGGTCGTTCTCGGGCAGGGTCAGGTCGAGCGCGCCGAGGGCCTCCCCGTTGGAGCTCCACTGCGCGGCGGTCACGTTGTGCTGGCGGATACGAGTCATCGCTTGGTCAGTCCCTCGCTTGCGGCGCGCCCCGGGCTGGGCGGGCGCGTTCGGTTACCGGTTTCACTCCCATACGAAGAGCCAAGGCAGATTAATGGCCGAGCCGCTTCCGTGGGTTGTACGCGGGTACAAGGATCGACGTCGGCCTTTGTCCCACGGTCGAGCAGATAGCCTCCGCCCCGCGGCCGAGGAGCCGCATCCCAAAGCCAGAACCCGGAGGACCGACCCGCCATGTTCGTTTCCAAGGCCGCCGTCGTCGGCGGCGGCACCATGGGCGGTGAGATCGCCCAGGCGATCGCCGCCGCCGACATCCCCGTCGTCGTCAAGGACATCGACCAGAAGTTCGTCGACGCCGCGCTCGAGAAGGCGCGCGCCGTCACCGAGGGCCAGCTCGCCCGCCTGGTCAAGAAGGAGAAGCTGACCCAGGAGCAGGCCGACGCCCGCCTCGCCGAGGTGATGGGCTCGATAACGGGGACCACGACCTACGAGGAGTTCGGCGACGTCGACTTCGTGGTCGAGGCGGTCCCGGAGAAGATGGCGATCAAGCAGGCGGTCTTCGCCGAGCTCGACGCCGCCACGCCGGGGCACGCGATTCTCGCCTCCAACACCTCCTCGCTCTCGATCACCGAGATGGGGGAGAGGACGCTGCGGCCCGACAAGGTCGTCGGCTTCCACTTCTTCTATCCCGCCTCGGTGATGCCGCTGGTCGAGGTGATCGTCGGCGACGACACCAGCCCGGAGACCGCCACCGCCGCCTACAACTTCGCCCAGGCGATCAGGAAGCAGCCGATCGTCTGCGGCGAGGTGCCCGGCTTCGTCGTCAACCGCATCCTGATGGCGACGATCGGGGAGATCTGGCGCGCCCAGGAGGAGCAGGGGCTCTCGCTGAAGGGAATCGACGAGGCGATCGCCACCGCCAAGGTGGCCCCGATGGGCCCCTTCTTCCTCACCGACCTGCTGGGGCTGGACACCGTCCTCCACGTTGCCGAGCACCTCAGCGAGTCCTACGGCGAGACCTTCTACGTCCACCAGGGGCTGAAGCAGCTGGTCGCCGACGGCAAGCTGGGCGCCAAGTCCGGCGGCGAGGGGTTTTTCAAGGACGGCGAGCAGACGGTGCCGGGCGACGGCGAACCCGACGCCGAGGAGCTGGTCGCGATGTTCACCGGCCGGGCGCTGATCGAGTCCTGCAAGCTGGTCGAGGAGGGCGTCTGCTCGGTCCGCGACATCGACGTCGGGATGATGGCCGGGGCCGGGCTCGACCCGCGGCGCGGCCTGCTGCCCCCCTTCTGGAAAGCCGACGTCGAGGGGCTCGACGCCGTGCTGGAGCGGATCGAGCAGCTGCAGGAGAAGTACGGGGACCGATTCGCGCCACCCGTCCTGCTGAGGCGCATGGTCGCCCAGGGCCGCCTCGGGATGAAGTCCGGCCAGGGCTTCTACCCCTACCCGCAGCCCGACGGGGGCGAGCAGGCCGAGACGGTGAAGCTGGAGACCCGTGGCGACGTCGCGATCGCCTGGCTCGCCAACGTGCCGATGAACGCGGTCTCACCCGACGTGATCCGCGACCTGAAGACGGTCTGGGAGAAGGTGAAGGCCTCCGACGGGATCGGCGCGATGGTGGTCGCCTCCTCGGTCCCGGTCGTCTTCTCGGCCGGCGCCGACATCAAGGCCTTCACCCAGATGGACGAGGCCGGTGGCGAGGAGCTGATCCACACCGCCCACGCGCTGCTGCGCGACTTCGGCCAGGCCCGGGTGGCGACGATCGCCGCGGTCAACGCGCTCGCTTTCGGCGGCGGCTGCGAGCTGGCGATGGCCTGCGACGTGCGGATCGCCGCCGAGGCGGCCGTCTTCGGCCAGCCGGAGATCAAGCTCGGGATCATCCCCGGCTTCGGCGGTACCCAGCGGCTGCCGCGCCTGGTCGGCCCCAGCAGGGCGCTGGAGATGAACCTGGTCGGCGACGCGATCCCCGCCTACGAGGCGCTCGAGTTCGGCCTCGTCAACCGCGTCGTCCCCGACCACGAGCTGTTCGAGACGGCGCTGATCTGGGGCCGCAAGCTGGCCGGCCAGGCGCCGGTCGCGCGCGAGCAGGTCAAGCGCGTCTCCGGCAAGGGCGACCTCGACGAGGGGATCGAGGCGGAGAAGCAGGGCTTTGCGATTGCCTTTCGCAGCGAGGACGCCAAGGAGGGGATCGGCGCCTTCCTCGGCAAGCGAACGCCGAGGTGGAGCGGGAAGTAGGCGCTCAGCCGACGCCTGCGCGCCGGCAGCTCTCTTCGATCGCCTGCGACCCGGGGTCGTCGAGCGTTGCGTGCCTGGCGCAGAGGCGTTGGGCGCGCGCTCCGCAGGCGTCGATCGGCGTCGCTCCCGTGGCCCCGGGGACGAGCGCGTAGATGCAGCCGGGGGCGGGGGCGGGCCTCGAGTCGCCGGCCGTCGCCACCAGCAGCGCGACGATCGAGACGACGGTGATCGCCAGCGCCGCGATCACCACGTTTCGCTCGCGCCCGCTCAGCCGGCGCAGCGGTGTGTTGACGCGCTGAAAATGTCCTTCCAGGGGCATGGCAGCGCAGGTTAGCGGCTCGCACCGGGCTCGATTCCGACAATGTGGCGAACCTTTCGCGCCGATCTTTAGACGGCTGTACGTGGTGGCCGCATCGGGGACACGGCAGGGTGGCGGTCAATGCCACAGGGCGAATCGATGCCGCAAGGGAAGCGTGGTGCATCCGGCGGCGCCCTCAATCGGAAAGGAACCCCGGACCTATGGATTGGTTGAGTCCAGGCGACAATGCTTGGCAGCTCACCGCGGCGACCCTGGTCGGCCTGATGAGCGTGCCCGGCCTTGCCGTTCTCTATGGCGGTGTGATGCAGAAACGCTGGTCGGTGAACTCGATGATGCTCTCCTTCGTCGCGTTCGCGCTGGTGCTGGTGGTCTGGGTGCTCTACGGCTTCAAGCTGGGCTTCGGGCATCCGATGCACATCTTCGGAGCGAGCGGTGGCGATTTCCTCGCAAACATGTGGGGCAAGCCGGGCTCGATCCTCAGCAGTAGCGCGCTGATCGGCCAGGGCGACATCCCCAACCTCGGGGATCTCGGGAAAATGGTCTTCCCGCAGTCGACGCTGGCCTACTTCCAGATCGTCTTCGCCGCGATCGCGCCGATCCTGATGCTCGGCTCGGTTCTGGGCCGGATCAACTTCAAGGCCTGGATCCCGTTCGTGATCCTCTGGACGACGTTCGTCTACTCGGTCAACGCCTTCCTGATCTGGGGCGGCGGCTACTTCGCCCAGCAGGGCGCCCTCGACTTCTCCGGCGGATATGTGATCCATCTCGCCGCGGGCGTTTCGGGCTTCGTTGCGGCGGCCGTCGTAGGGCCCAGGCTCCAGCGCGACCGCGAGGTCGACGCGCCGAACAACCTGGCGATGGTCGCGGTCGGGGCCGGTCTGCTCTGGCTCGGCTGGAACGGGTTCAACGGCGGCGATCCCTACCTCGCCAACGCAATCGCTGGGGCTGCGGTCCTCAACACGAACGTCTGCACGGCGGTCGCCTTCCTGGTCTGGGTCGCATGGGACTACGCGACCGGGCGCAAGCCGAGCCTGATCGGCAGCGTCAACGGGATGATCACCGGTCTCGTGGCGATCACCCCGGCGGCCGGCTACGTCAACGGCTGGGGCGCGATCGCGATCGGAGCAATTGCCGCGACGGTCGTCTACTTCGCGCTCAACTACCTGAGCCGGGTGCGGCCCTTCCGCAACGTAGACGACACCCTGGGAGTCGTCTACACGCACGGCTTCGCCGGCGTCATGGGCGGCCTGCTGACCGGCGTCTTCGCCAACTCGGCGATGGGCGCGGTCCCGGGCCTGATCTCCGGCGACGGCGGCACCCTGCTCAAGTGGCAGGCGCTGACCGCGCTGTGGGTGATCGTCTTCTCGGCGATCGTCACGTTCATCCTGCTGAAGCTGGTCGGCCTGGTCGTCCCGCTGCGGATGAGCGAGGAGGACATGGAACAGGGCGATATCGCCGTCCACGGCCACGAGGTCTACCCGTCCGACGTGCCATCCCTGGGGTACCCGGACGGTGTGGGGCCGGCGGCTCCGACTCCGGCCGGAGGCGTCACGTAGGGCAAGCGGCGGCGCCCCGCTGCCGCACGACGAACACACGCCACCAAACGGAACCGCCCCCGCCATCTCCCGGGGGCGGTTCCCGTTTGTGGGTCAGGTGGCCCCGGCGTGATGGGCGCGAGCCTCCTCGCGGAGGACGTCGAGCATCGTCGCCACGGCCGGCGTCACCGGAGCGCCGCGCCGGGTCGCGGCGAAGACCTTGCGAACGGGGCTGCGGGGGTGCAGGGCGCGGATGCGGATGTCGTCGCGGACCGTCGACAGCGCCAGCTGGGGAATCAGCGCCACCCCGACGCCCGCGGCCACCAGGCCCTGGACGGTCTGGTAGTCGTCGCTCTCGAAGGAGACGCTGGGCTCGAATCCCGCGGCGTGGCAGGAGCGAACCACGTGCCGGGCGCAGGGACTCGACGCCGATGTCTGCACCCACGACTCCCCGCTGAGGTCCTCGAGGCGCAGCTCCTTACGCTGGGCCAGCGGGTGGTCCTTACGTAGCGCCAGGTGCAGCGGGTCGTCGAGCAGCTCGAAGCGGCGCATGCCGGCGCCCAGCTTCTCGCCGACGCCCGGGAACTCGAAGAGGAGGACGAGGTCGAATTCTCCGGCCCGCAGCCGCGGCGCGATCTCCTCGGGCTCGCCCTCGGCGAGGGTGACGTCGACGCCGGGGTGGGAGGCGCTGAAGTCGGCGATCGCCAGCGGCATCAGCGTCGCGCCCGCGGTCGGGAAGGAGGCGATTCGCAGCTTCCCGCCGCGAGCCGCCGGCGATCGCCGCGACTTCGGTCTCGGCTGCCTCCATGCGGGCCAGGATTCCCTCTGCGTGACCGACCAGGGCGGCGCCGGCGGCGGTCGGGCGGACGCCGCGCGCGGTCGCGCTCGATAAGGGAGACGCCGAGCTCGCCCTCCAGCGTCGCGATCGCCTGCGACACGGCCGATTGCGAGTAGGAGAGCGCGTCGGCGGCGGCCGAGAAGGACCCCTGCGACGACCACCTCGCGCAGAACGTTGAGGCGGCCGGCATTCAACATAAGTAAAGCTTATCTAATAAATAGGTATTAACAGTTGCACTGATACTAGGAGACTGGGACCATCGGCTCGAACTTCATTGCGCACCCTCAAGTCGACAAGGAGAACCGTCATGCCCCCGAAGATCATCGTTTCCTACGACGACACCGACAACGACCGCGACGCGCTGGCGCTCGGCCGCCTGCTCGCCTACTCCGGCGGCGAGCTCTCGCTCGCCTACGTCCGGCACTCGCATCTGCCCGAGGACGAGCGCGAGGAGCATGAGGAGCAGCAGGCAGAGGAACTGCTCGCCCGGGGCGCCGCCGCGATCGGCGCGCCCGAGATGCCGCGGCACGTCGTCGTCCACGCTTCGACCAGCGAGGGCCTGTACGACCTGGCGGTGCGCGAGAACGCCGACGTCGTCGTCTTCGGCTCCGACTACCGCACCGCTTCGGGCACGCTCAAGCCGGGGATCGCTGCCCACAAACTGCTCCTGGGCGGGCCGGCGGCCGTCGCCGTCGCGCCGGCCGATCTGCGCTCCCGCCCGTCGGTCAGCGTCAACACGATCGGCGTCCTCGACGAGGGCGACGAGGCTGCCAGGGAGACTGCTCGCAGCCTCGCCGGCGGCGCTCGGCGCCACCGTCGAGGAGTTCGACGGACAGCCCGGTCGACCTGCTCGTGGTCGGATCGCGGCCCGAGTCGCCCGCAGGCCGAGTCACCCTCAGCGCCTCCAGCGACTACGCGGTCGAGGCGGCCACCTACCCGGTGATGGTCATGCCGCGCGGGGTGGCGATTCATTTCGCGGCTCAGGCTCCGGCCGCTCAGTAACGAGGATGACGGCCGCGACCTCCGGGTCGCGGTCGTCGATCCACCCCCGCGCCTCCTTCCAGGAGATCCGGCTCGCCTCGTCGTCCGACCTGATCTCCGCCAGCGTCCGATCGGCTGACTCGGCTGCACCGACGACGATCACGCTCGTCGCGCTGGTTGCTGACCTCCTCGGCGGCCGCCGCGACCACTTCGCGGGTCACGATCTGAGAGGAGCGCTCGGCGTTCGACCAGCCCTGGCCGAAGGAGAGCTCAGGGGTTTCGAGCTCCGGGCCCTCGAGGATCTTCAGGCTGCTCTTGCTCGGCTCCCACTCGCGGTCGCCGAGTTCGATCGGCAGGTCGGATACCCAGCGGTCCACTACCCTGCCGCATCTCCGCTTCGTCGAGGTTGAAGGCCCGGGCGTGATTGAGGCCAGAGCTGATCTCGACGTGGAACGGCATCGGAGAACCCTATGCTCAGCGCCGATGGAAACGCCCCTTCCCGACGCGGTCGTCTTCGACAACGACGGATTGCTGCTCGACACCGAGTCGGTCTGGACGCGGGCGGAGCAGTGACCTCTTCGAGCGCCGCGGGAATCGAGTTCACCGCCGAGCACAAGCGCGAGCTGGTCGGCACCTCGGCCGAGATCGCCGGCGGGGTGCTCGAGCGGCGGCTGGGCGAGCCCGGCCGCGCCGAGGAGCTGATCGAGGAGCTGAACGCGCTGGTCGTCGCCGAGCTCGAGCACGGGGTGGAGGCGATGGTCGGGGCGCGGGAGCTGCTGCACCTGCTGAGGCAGCGGGGGACGCCGATCGGCCTCGTCTCCAACTCGCCGCTCGTCTTCGTGCGGCGCTCGCTGGAGATCGCCGGCTTCGCACGACCACTTCGACGTCGTCCTCAGCGCTCACGAGGTGGCGGCGCCGAAGCCCGCCCCCGACCCCTACCTGGAGGCCTGTCGTCGGCTGGGCGTCGAGCCCGGCCCCTCGGTCGTCGCCCTCGAGGACTCGCCGACCGGCGTCGCCGCGGCCCGGGCCGCCGGCCTGACCGTGATCGGCGTGCCCTCGCTGGACGGGATCGCTCTGGAGGAGGCCCACCACATCGCCGAGTCCCTGCTCGACGACGTCGTTGTCCGCCACCTCGCTCTTTGAGCGCGGGTGAGGGAGGCTGCCCCGCCCGGACAAGTGCCGGTCTAATTAGACCGGCACTTTGAGTATCCGCCCGTTCGGGGCAGCCTCCCTCACCCGCGGAGGACGCGGCGGCGGCGCAGGACGCGCTCGCAGATAGCTTGAGAGCTCCCGGACGTTGTGGCGGCGCTCCTCGTCGAGTTCGCCCTTGAGCGCCATGTTCGCGGCGTCGCCGGCCTCGCTTCGCCGGGCCGCCAGCGTCGCCATGTCTTCGTCGTGGCCGGGATCCTTGACGGCGCCGACCAGCTCGACCAGCAGCGCCTCGAGCCCGACTCGCAGCTGCAGCGCCGCCTCGCGGTCGCGGCCGGCGTCGAGGTCGGCCCGGGCGCGCAGCAGCAGCGTCTCGCAGGCGTCGATCCGCTCGCGCCCGCCGAGCACCGCGGCGGTTCGCTCCTGGGGGCGCAGCTCCTCGGCGCGACGCCGACGCCGCGAGGCGCCGGTCGCCCAGACGTCGACCTCGCGCGCCGCGGTGAAGCGCCCGGCCGCGACCTCGTCGCCGCTGCCGTAGCCGATCCGCACCGCCACCGCGCGCTCGGGGCTCGAGCTCGTGCGTGCGCGGGTCGCCGCTCGCCGTCGCCGTGGGCGTGGAGCGCCCGGTTGAGCAGGCCGATCCCCTCGTCGACCAGCGACGTCGATCGTGCTCCTCGGCCTCGGCGCCTCGTCCAGCCAGCGCGGCCGCGTCGCGCTCGTCGGCGAAGGGCTCGAAGGCGCGTACCGCGGTGACCCGGGTCAGCGGCAGCGACGCGGGCTCGGCGCCGCCGGCGTCGAGCCTGGCGCGGGCGGCGGCGGCGCCGCGCTGGGGGCGGCGGCGCGCCGAGCGTCTCGACCACCAGCACGCTCTCCTCGCCCTCGCCGCCCTCCGGGCGGGCCAGGTAGCGACCGTCCGGCACGGCGATCGCGCCGGCGAACTCGAACTGGGCGAATCCGAAGAGTGGAGCCAGAAGCCCGGATTCTCCCGGACGCCCCTAGTCGCCGCTCGGCAGGCCGCCGCCGGACTTGCCGGCCTTGGCTTGCCCTGCTTGGCCGGCAGCGAGTACTTCGAGGGCGCCGTCGGCACTCGCGGGGTTCTCGATCTGGTCGAGCCGGTTGGTCAGCCGCAGCCACTGCTTCGGGCTTCAGCAGCGCGTTCGAACTGCTGGTCGAACGGGCCGCCGAGCGGGTGGTAGCCGACGTGGACGTGGTCGTAGTGGTCGGGCAGGGCGAAGCTGGTCGGCCCGGGCAGGTCCTCGAGCGAGATCACCTGATGGGGGTGCATCGTCCCCTGCAGCTGCAGCACGGTTTTGATCAGCTCGTCGGTCAGCGTCCCCGGTCCCTGGTGGCCGGTCACCGGCGACGCCGTCGATCGTCGCGATGTCGACCGCGTCGCCGGTCGAGTGCTCGGAGACGTAGCCGGAGGCGGTCATGATGCTGTGGCCGCACTCCAGCGAGGTGATCGTCAGCTTGAAGCCCTTCGAGACCAGGTACTCGAGCATCGCCAGGACGCGGCGGTCGATCTGGCCGGTGGCGATGTCGGTGCGGCCGCAGTCGTAGATCGAGAGGCTCTTGTCGGCGAGGACCCGCTTCTGCAGCTGCCTCCTTGGAGAGCAGCAGGACTCCGGCGCCGCCGAGGTTCGTGGCGAAGGGGTTCTTGCCCTTGGCGCGGTAGATCGCCGTCGCCTCGAGCAGCTTCCAGCCGTCGAGGATCGGCTTCGGGTCGATCCGCGGCGCGCCTCGCCCGGCCGGGCGGATCGAGAAGTTGATGTGGGGGTCGATGCCTTCGCTGCTCGCTGCCGATCCGGGCCAGCACGGTGCCGGCTATCACCTTCGACCCGACCTTGAGGGTTCCGTCGGCGCCCTTCGCCGCCGCGCTGTCGACCGCTTGCGTGGCCGCGGCTCGACGCCGGGCTGCGGCCCGGCTGGGAAGGGCGTAGAGGCGGGGGCGGATGTTCTCGCTGTCGACCGGGACCCGCTTCTCCTTGCCGCGTAGGCATCACGACCGAGCGATGGTCGCGGACGATCTCGCCCAGCTTCGCGTAGGTGTAGCGGTTGCCGTAGGCGTCCTGGAGGACGATGTAGCGGCCGAGCTGCTCGGAGTTGCCCATCTTCTCGATCACGCCGTCGTTGACGGCGACGACCGGCGCCCCCTCGGCGGCGAAGATGTTGATCCCGCGCCGGGTCGGCGAGGAGGAGATCACGTCGGCGGCGTTGCCGTACTCGTCCCGCGCTCCGGGCCGCGAGCGCCGCAGCGCCTCGCGGGCCGAGATGTCGTCGGCGTAGCGGGCGTCGGCGGCGACCGGGAAGTGGGCGCCCTCGGTGAGCCCGGTCAGCGAGCCGACCAGGTCCGTGGGGCAGCTTGCCGTAGGCCCGCGCGTAGAGCAGCACCTCCTGCACGTACCAGTCGGCGTGGTTGTAGGCGAGGATCGCGTTGTAGAGGTCGCCGCTGCCGCCGGCCGCCTTCAGGTAGCGGGCCGCGGCGCAGATCGCGTCGACCGGGTTGTAGGGGTCCTTGCGCCCGTCGCCGTTGGCGTCGACCCCGTAGGTCTCCCAGGTCGAGGGCAGGAACTGCATCCAGCCGACCGCGCCGGCGCTGGAGACGTTGAGGTTGGTGCCGAAGGCGGTCTCGATTTTGTTGATCGAGGCGAGCACCTCCCAGGGGATCCCGTACTCGGTGCCGCAGGCCTGGTAGATCGGCAGCAGGAAGGGCGGGATCTCGAAGGAGTCGATGACGAAGTTGGGGACGCCGATCGGGGCCGGGCCGAAGGTGGCGATCGTCGCCGTCGGGTTGGAGGAGGTGGGGGAGCCTCCGTTGGTGAACTGACCGGTGGGCTGCGTCCCACCGGTCTGAGGCTGGTCGCCGCCGCCGGTGGCGCTGGGGAAGCCGACGCCCCCGTTGGCGCTGACGCCCCGTTGGCGCCGCCGCCCCCGCTCGAGTCGCCGATGCTCTGGTTGCGGGTGACGCCGCCGTTGCCGCTCCCGCCCTTCGCCCCGTTGCCGTCGATCGTCGTGCCGGAGTGGACGCCGCCGGTTGAGGCGTCGCTGCCTGCGGTGGGCGCCGGCGCCTCGCTGGTGGCGGCGGGGGAGGCGCAGTCCGGGTCGGCCGTGTCGATCAGGCCGTCGCCGTCGTCGTCGATCCCGTTGGAGCAGGCCGGCGTCTGGGCGGACGGGATCGGCGTGGTCGAGAGAGCCGTCGTCGGCGTGGCCTGCTGCGTCCCGTCGACCGCGGTCAGCGAGTCGGCTCCCGCCATGCCCACACCCAACGCCGTCACGGCGGCAAAGCCGGCCAAGGCGATGGTCAGTGCGAGCTTGTGTCTCATCGGTGGCGCCTCCATGCCCGAAGCCACGATCCGCTCCCGCGCAACAGGCCCAACCACGCTACTTGTTCGATAGGGGGTCCGCAATGGATCAATCGGCACCCAAACAAGGCCTTAATCAGCGCTCGTCCTATGCCGTAGGGCGGAGGATTTCACCCGTCTCGGATGTGCTCGTTAAGCTGGTGTCAATGAGCGTGGAGGCGGACGACCAGGAGAGCTTGAGAGCGCGCAGCGAGCAGGCGATCGGCGAGCTGGCGCAGGCGCTGCTCGACAGCCAGATGCTGGAGAACGCCCTCGCCGCCGCCTTCGGCGCCCGCGAGAAGGCGCTGGAAGCCCAGCACGCCGCGATGAGCGCTCTCAACCTTCCCTCCGCCGGGGACGTCGAACGGCTGGAACGCCGCTTGCGCTCGGTTTCGCAGCGCCTCGAGGAGGTCGAGGAGCAGATCGACCAGGTCGTCGGCGACCTCGCCGAGATTCGTCGCCGGTTCGCCGAGTCAGAGCAAGACTAACCCTCGACTTTAGCCTGAGAGTATGGCTAGCCTCGACTTGTGATGCCTGTCGACGAACGCATATCCCTCGCTGAGGCCTCGCGCCGCTCCGGCGTCTCCGCAAGCACGCTCAAACGCTGGGCGCAGGAGAAGGTCGTCCCGGTGCGGCGGGGTCGCTGGACGACCGCCGCCGCCGCCCAGGCGCGGATCGTGGCGCGGATGCGCGAGCGCGGCCACTCGCTGGAGGACCTGAAGAGGGCTGGGCGCGAGGGAAGGCTCGCCACCGGCCTCACCGAGGAGATCTTCCCCGACGCCGACGAGCAGACGACCGTCGAGGACGTCGCTCGCGGAGACCGGCCTCGAGCCGGAGCTGATCGAGCGGATCCTCGTCATCCTCGGCACCCCGATCGGCCGCGAGCGGCTGCTCGGCCCCAGCGACGTCGAGGCGTTGCGCCACTGCGCGCGGGTGCTTGCCGCCGGCTTCCCCCTCGTCGCCTTCCTGCAGCTCGTCCGCGTCTACGTGCAGTCGATGCGCCGCATCGCCGACGCCGAGGTGCGCCTCTTCCACCTCTACGTGCACGAGCCGATGATCCGCGACGGCGTGCCGGAGCTGGAGATGGCCGAGGAGATGGGGGAGCTGGCAGCCGACGTGCTGCCGGTGGTCGGCGCCGCTGACCGAGTACCTGCACAACCGCTACCTGCGCTTCTTCCTCGAGCAGGACGTGGTCGGCCACATGGAGAGCGAGCTCGGCGCCACCGCGACTCACCTCGGCCAGGTCCCGGTGACGCTCTGCTTCATCGACCTCACCGGCTTCACCCGCTACACCGAGGAGGAGGGCGACCTCGAGGCGCTGGACGTGGTCGAGCACTTCGTCGAGACGGTGGAGGCGACGCTGCCGCCCGAGGCGACGATCGTGAAGACGATCGGCGACGAGGTGATGGTCGTCTCCCCGGAGCCCGCCTCGCTGACCGAGTGGGCGGTCGAGCTCCTCGCCCGATTCCCCGAGCGGCCGCAGCCGCGGGTCGGGATCCACTACGCCGAGGCCGTCTATCGCGACGGCGACTACTTCGGCACCCACGTCAACCTCGCCCACCGCGTCGTCAGCCGCGCGCAGGCGGGGGAGGTGATGGTCACCGACCGGGTGATCGCAGGCGATCTCGGGCAGGGACCACCTCGTCTTCGAGCCGATCGGCGAGGTCAGCCTGAAGGGCTTCCCGGTCCCGACCCCGCTCTTCCTGGTCCGCGCCGGGCGTTCGCGGCTGATCCCGGCCTACACTCGGGTCATATATGGAGAGCGACGCCATGCTCGATGAGGTGCGGGACGGCGGCCTGCTGCCTGCCGGGACGCCGGTCGTCGCGATGCTCTCCGGCGGGCGCGACTCCGTCTGCCTGCTCGACCTCGCGGTGCGCGCGCTCGGTCCCGCCGCGGTGACGGCGCTCCACGTCAACTACGGCCTGCGCGACGACGCCGACGAGGACGAGCGCCACTGCGCGGCGCTGTGCGAGCGGCTCGGCGTGCGGCTCGAGGTCGAGCGGCCGCGTCGGCCCGAGGGCCCCGGCAACCTCCAGGCCTGGGCACGCGACACCCGCTACGCGGCGGCGGCGCGGCTGGCCCTGCCCCGTGGCGCCGCGATCGCCACCGGCCACACCGCCGACGACCAGGTCGAGACGATCCTCTACCGGCTCGCCTCCTCGCCCAGCCGCCGCGCCCTGCTCGGCATGCGCCCCCGCGACGGGCAGCTGGTGCGGCCGCTGCTCGCTTTCAGCCGCGAGCAGACCACCGCCTACTGCGAGGAGCGCGGGCTCGCCTGGCGCGACGACGCGACCAACGTCGAGGCGACGTACGCACGCAACCGGGTGCGCCACGCGCTGGTGCCGGCGCTGGCGGCGATCCACCCGGCCGCGGCGCGCAACGTCCTGCGCACCGCGGAGCTGCTGCGCGACGAGGCGGAGGTGCTGGACGAGCTGGTCGCCGCGGAGCTGGAGGGCGGGAACGGAGCGGGCCGGAACACGATCGCGCTGGAGCGGCTCGCCGCGCTGCCGCCGGCGCTGCGCCGCCTCGTCGTGCAGCGGCTCGCCGACGCCGCCGCCGGCCGGCCGGTGCCGGGCGCCGCCAACCACGCCGACGAGGTCGCGGCGCTGCGCCGCACCGGCACCGCGATGCTCGACCTCGGCGGCGGCGTGCGCGCGGTCGCCGAGCGCGGCGTCCTCCGCGCCGAGCGCTGAACCCCCGCCGATGGGCCTAAAACACACCGTATGGGCGTATTCGAGGCCCATCGGCGGGGGTCTATCTAGACTTGCGGCGCGATGACCGACCCCGCGATCGGCGAGATCCTCGTCTCCAGCGAAGACCTGAAGCGCCGGGTCGCCGAGCTGGGGGCGGAGATCAGCCGCGACTACGAAGGACGCGACCTGGTCATGGTCGGGATCCTCAAGGGCGCGGTGCTCTTCCTCGCCGACCTGATGCGGCACCTCACCGTCCCCTGCGAGGTCGACTTCATGGCGGTCTCCAGCTACGGCTCCCAGACCGACTCCTCCGGCGTCGTGCGCATCCTCAAGGACCTCGACGCGCCGATCGAGGGCCGCGACGTGCTGATCGTCGAGGACATCATCGACTCCGGCCTCACCCTCCAGTACCTGATGCGCAACCTGAAGGCCCGCCGGCCCGCCTCGCTGGAGGTCTGCTCGCTGCTGACCAAGCCGGCGCGGCTGCGCGTCGACCTCTCGCCTCGCTACGTCGGCTTCGAGATCCCCGACCGCTTCGCGATCGGGTACGGCCTCGACTACGCGCAGCGCTACCGCAACCTCGATTACGTCGCCGCGTTAGAGGGCTAGGGGGCAAAACCCCCCTGGTACGCTGATTTCCACCCTGTGAGACGTTTCTTCAAGAGCGCCGCTTTTCCGATCCTGCTGGTGGTGATCCTTGCCTTCATCGCCCAGCGGCTGATCAGCCCCGGGCCGAGCACGCAGGCGCCCACCTACAACCAGTTCCTCGCCCAGATCGACCGCGGCCAGGTGTCCGAGGTCTCGATCAACACCAAGGACAACACGCTCGACGTCAAGGAGAAGGACGGGACCAGCTTCTCCACCGGCTATCCGCCCAAACACCGAGCAGAGCCTGATCAACTCGCTCGACAAGAACCACGTCGAGACGACCGTGCACGGGACCGGCGGGATCCAGCCTGCTCTCGCTGCTCACCTACATCCTGCCCTTCGTCCTCTTCTTCGGCTTCTGGATCTTCCTGATGAACCAGATGCAGGGCGGCGGCTCGCGCGTCATGAACTTCGGCAAATCGAAAGCGAAGCGGATGTCGGTCGACGCGCCGAAGATCACCTTCCGCGACGTCGCCGGGGTCGACGAGGCGGTGCAGGAGCTGGAGGAGATCAAGGAGTTCCTCGAGAACCCGAAGAAATTCCAGGCGCTCGGCGCCCGCATCCCCAAGGGCGTCCTGCTCTACGGCCCGCCCGGCACCGGCAAGACGCTGCTGGCCCGCGCCGTCGCCGGCGAGGCCGGCGTCCCCTTCTTCTCGATCTCCGGCTCGGACTTCGTCGAGATGTTCGTCGGGGTCGGCGCCAGCCGAGTTCGCGACCTCTTCGAGCAGGCCAAACAGAACTCCCCCTGCATCATCTTCATGGACGAGATCGACGCCGTCGGCCGCCACCGCGGCGCCGGCATGGGCGGCGGCCACGACGAGCGCGAGCAGACGCTGAACCAGCTCCTGGTCGAGATGGACGGCTTCGAGATGAAGGACAACATCATCCTGATCGCCGCCACCAACCGGCCCGACATCCTCGACCCGGCGCTGCTGCGGCCCGGCCGCTTCGACCGCCAGGTCGTCGTCGACCGCCCCGACCGCAAGGGCCGCAAGCACATCCTCGAAGTCCACACCCGCGGCAAGCCGCTGGCCAAGGAGATCGACCTCGACGCGCTCGCCGGCCAGACGCCCGGCTTCACCGGCGCCGACCTCGCCAACCTGATCAACGAGGCGGCGCTCCTGACCGCCCGCTCCAACCGCCGCGAGATCACCATGCAGGAGCTGGAGGAGGGGATCATGCGGGTGATCGCGGGCCCCGAGAAGAAGACCCGCGTGATGAGCGAGAAGGAACGGCTGATCACCGCCTACCACGAGCTGGGGCACGCGATCGTCGGCCACCTGCTGCCCAACTGCGACCCGGTCCACAAGATCTCGATCATCAGCCGCGGCCAGGCGCTCGGCTACACGATCAGCCTGCCGACCGAGGACAAGTTCCTCACCACCCGCGCCGAGCTGACCGACACGATGGCGATGACCCTGGGCGGCCGCGCCGCCGAGGAGATCGTCTTCGGCGAGATCACCACCGGCGCCTCCAACGACCTCGAGAAGGTGACCGAGACCGCGAAGCGGATGGTGATGCGCTTCGGCATGTCCGAGCGGCTCGGCCCGCGCGTCTTCGGCCACGATCGCGGCCAGCCCTTCCTCGGCCGCGAGTTCTCCGCCGAGCCCGACTACTCCGACGAGATCGCCCGCGAGATCGACGACGAGATCCGCCGCATCGTCGAGGGCGCCCACCAGACGGCGAAGGACCTGCTCACCGAGAAGCGCGACGATCTGGACCGGATCTCCAAGATCCTGCTGGAGCGCGAGACGATCGACGCCGAGCAGTTCCTCGCCCTGCTCGACGGCAAGCCGGTGGACGAGGTCTTCGCCGACGAGGAGGAGGCGGCGAAGCCGGTCGAGCCGGCGCCCGCTCCCGAGCGAGCACAGCGCGAGGGCGCCCGCCGGCGCCCACGGCCCGCGCGCCCGGTTCGCCGGCGGCGACGCCGAGCTGAACCGCTCCGCGATGAAGCTGATGGGGGTCGTCAACGTGACCCCCGACTCGTTCTCCGACGGGGGGTTGTTCCTCGATGCGGAGCGGGCGATCGCTCATGGGGAGCAGCTTGTGCTGGGATGGGGCGGAGATCTTGGATGTGGGCGGGGAGTCGACTCGGCCGGGGGCGGAGGAGGTGAGCGTTGACGAGGAGTTGGCGCGGGTCGAGCCTGTTGTCGAGGCTCTGGCCGGTGGGTCGGCGACCGTTTCGATCGACACTTCGAAGCTGGCGGTGGCGGAGGCGGCGCTCGACGCCGGGGCGGCGATCGTCAACGACGTGACCGCTCTGCGCGGCGATCCCGAGATCGCGCCACTGTGCGCCGAGCGCGGCGCCGGCCTGGTGCTGATGCACATGCAGGGGACACCGCGGACGATGCAGGAGGCCCCCGCCTATGAGGACGTCGTCGACGACGTCAAGGCGTTTCTGGCGGAGCGGATGGAGGTGGCGGTTGCAGCCGGGGTGGGGGAGGAGCGGATCTGGCTCGACCCCGGGATCGGTTTCGGCAAGACGCTGGAGCACAACCTGGAGCTGTTGCGGCGACTCGGGGAGTTGCGGGAGCTCGGGCGGCCGCTGGTCGTCGGCACCTCGCGCAAGAGCTTCATCGGCAAGATCGACGGGTCGGAGGCGGACGAGCGGCTCGGCGGCACGATCGCCTCCTGCGTCCTCGCCGCGGCCGAGGGCGCGGACGTGCTGCGCGTTCACGACGTCGCCGAGGTTCGGCAGGCGATGACGGTCGCCGCCGCCGTCCTTGGGTAGGTTGCTCCCATGGAGAGCCACGGCAACGGGGTCGAGTCGAGCGTCGAGGTGGAGCTGCGCGGCCTCTCGATATATACGCACCACGGGGTCAGCGAGGCCGAGCGCGAGGTCGGGCAGCGGCTGGAGTTCGACGTCTCCTTCGACGTGCCCGACTGCGACGCGGTGCTGACCGACCGGCTCGAGGACACGATCGACTACGCGGAGGTCTGCGACATCGTCGCCCTGGCCGCGACCGAGCGCAGCTACAAGACGCTGGAGCGGCTCGCCCAGGTGGTCGGCGAGCGGCTGATGGAGCGCTACGGCTGCGAGTCGGTGCGGGTGCGGGCGGCGAAGCCCGAGCCGCCCCTTCCCCTCGCGATCCAGGAGGTCGGGGTGGAGGTGGTCCAGGAGCGCGGCGAGGAAGAGGGCGAGGAGAACGGCGAGGAGGCGTAGCCGTGCCCGCGCGGATCGGCTATCTGGGCCTCGGCTCGAACGTCGGCGACCGCGAGGGGCACCTGCGCGCCGCCGTCCGGATGCTGGCGGAGCGCGGCGTCGAGGTCGAGGCGGTCTCCTCGACCTATGAGACCGAGCCGGTGGGGGAGGTGCTCGACCAGCCCGACTTCCTCAACGCGGCGATCCGGATCCGCACCGAGCTGGAGCCGGAGGAGCTGCTCGACCTCTGCAAGGAGATCGAGGCCGAGCGGGGCCGCGCCCTCGACGCCCCTCGCCACAGCCCGCGCCCGCTCGACGTCGACCTGCTGCTGCTCGGCGACCTGGAGCTGGAGACCGAGCGCCTCACCCTGCCGCACCGCGAGGTCACGACCCGCCGCTTCGTCCTCGCTGCCGTTGCTGGAGCTGGACCCGGAGCTGGCGCTGCCGGACGGGACGCGTCTCGCCGACGCAATCGCGCCCTTGGTTCTGGGCAGCGGGTCGAGCAGGTCGGTCTCTCTAGGCTGCGGCGGGGGTGCCGCGCAGCGGCTCCAGCCAGGCGGCCGGGAGGACCGGCGGGGTGTCGCCGGGGTAGTCGGGATGCGACCCGCTTGGCCAGCTCGCCGGCCGGGCGGCCCTCGATCGCCGGGCGCAGGTCGTCGAGCGTCATCGCCAGGCGCAGGCTGGAGGCGATCTGGAAGTCGGCGGCGTTCAGCTGCTCGCCGTCGAGCACGCCGGCGGCGATCCAGTCGTCGACCTTCTGGAGCATCGCGGGCGAGCTCGGCGAGGTCAGCGGCGGACGTTGTCGTCGCTGGCCTCGTTGAAGCGGACCGAGAGGGCGATCGATCGGCGCCGCGGTCTTCATCGCCGAGACCGATCGGAACGCCGAGCGTCGGCGCCCTCCGCGTAGCTGCGCAGCGCAACTTCGGTCGCGCTTGAATCGTCCACCAGAGGATCTGCCGGATCGGGTGCTGGAGCTCCTCGTCGCCCCAGCGCTCGGCCTCCTCGACCGCGGCGTCGCTTCTCCGGGTCGGCCGGGAAGAGCGGCGGCTCGGGCACCAGCCGGTCCAGCTCGCGGGAGATCTCGCGCGAGCCCTGGACGCTTGCTGACCGTCGATCTTCAGCGCCGGCACGGTGACGCCGGGGAAGCCGAGCCGCGCGCAGGACGAGCTTGGAGATCACCGGCATCAGGTCGGTGCGCTTGTAGGCGATGCCCTTGTGCTCGAGCATCAGCCGCGCTGCGACGGCCGGATGCGAGGCAGGCAGCGACGTAGAGCCGGACGTTCACGGCGACGATCCTATGCGCTAACGGACCCGCCTGGCAACCCGGCCAGTTCGATCGGCGATAATCCGCCGACATGCTCCTAGCGGTCGACGTCGGCAACACCCAGACCCACCTCGGCGCCTTCGACGGCGAGCGGCTGGCCGAGCACTGGCGCTTCCAGACCCGTTCCGGGGCGACCGGCGACGAGTTGGCCGAACGGATCAGCGGCCTGCTGGCGACTGTGCGGGATCGGGCTCGACGACCTCGACGCGGTCTGCGTCTCCTCCGTGGTGCCGCCGCTCGGCACCCAGTACGAGCAGCTCACCGAGCGCTACCTGGACGCGCCGACTGCCTGCCGATCGGGCCGGGGGTGAGGACGGGGATGCCGATCCGGATCGACAACCCGCTCGAGGTCGGCGCCGACCGCCTCGTCAACGCGGTCGCCGCCTACGACCGGTTCGGGAGCGCCTGCGTCGTCGTCGACTTCGGCACCGGGATCAACTTCGACGCGGTCTCCGACGCCGGCGAATACCTCGGCGGGGCGATCGCCCCGGGTCTCGAGATCTCGCTCACCGCGCTGGTCGAGCGGGCCGCCCGCATCCCCCGCATCGACCTCGCCGCGCCCGAGTCGGCGATCGGCCGCTCCAGCCGCGCCGCGATCCAGTCGGGGGTGGTCTTCGGCTTCGCCGGGCTGATCGACGGCGTCGCGCGGCGGATCGAGCGAGGAGCTGGGCGAGGCGCGCTTCCTGGCGACCGGCGGGTTCGCCGAGGCGATCGTCCCCTTCACGGAGACGATCGACGAGGTCGACGACCTGCTTACCCTGAAGGGGCTACGTCTCATCTATGAGCGCAACGCCCCCACAGCTGACTGATCCGTTCCGGATCGCCGACCTCGAGATCCCCAACCGCGTCCTGCTCGCGCCGCTGGCCGGGATCGGCAACTGGTTCGTGCGCCTGCAGGCGAAACGGCACGGGGCCGGGCTGGCCGTCTCGGAGATGGTCTCCAGCTTCGGCCTGCACCACCGCAACGAGCGCACCCTGCGCGAGCTGATGCGGATCCACCCCGACGAGCACCCCGTCTCCGTGCAGCTCTTCGGCCACGACGCCGAGGTGATGCGCTCCGGCGCGGCGATCGCCGCCGAGGCCGGCGCCGACCTGATCGACATCAACATGGGCTGCCCGGTCCGCAAGGTCCGCAAGACCGGCGCCGGCGCCGAGCTGCTGCGCGACCACGAGCTGGCGCTGGCGCTCGCCCGGGGCGCCGCCGAGGGCAGCGGGTTGCCGGTCACGGTGAAGCTGCGCTCCGGGGTCGAGCCGGGCGACCGCTCCGGCTTCGAGCTGGCGCTGCGCCTGGTCGAAGAGGGCGGGGTCGCGGCCGATCGCCTTCCACCCGCGCGCCGCGAGGATCGGTCACAAGGGCAAGCCGGACTACGCGCTGACCCGCGAGCTGGTCGAGCGGGTCGACGTGCCGGTGATCGTCTCGGGCGGTCTGAAGAGCGCCGAGGCGGCACGGCGCGCATACGAGGAGTCCGGGGCCGACGCGGTGATGATCGCCCGCGGCGCGCTGGGCAACCCCTGGGTCTTCGAGGAGCTGACCGGCCGCCGTCATCAGCCACCCTCCCGCGAGGAGATCGCCGGGCGAGCTGCTCTGGGTGATCGATCGCGCCGAGGAGCATTTCGGGCCGGAGCGGGCGGCGCGCTACCTGCGCAAGTTCTACCCCTGGTACATGGAGCCGCTGGACGCGCCGTCCGAGGTTGCCGACGAGCTGCAGCGCAGCGCCGACCTGGCGCGAGCGCGGGAGCTGATCGCCGGCCTCGCCGTGCCTGCGAGCCGACACTTTCTTGAGCGGTAAATCGACCTCGCTATATTTCCGCGCTCCCTGCAAGCAAAAGCGAGGTCAGGACAAGTGAGTCGCCAGTCCGTAATCACCCCGGAAGGGCTCGAGAAGCTCAAAGAGGAGATCGAGCACCTCTCGACCACGAAACGGCGCGAGGTCGCGGCGCGGATCAAGGAGGCGCGCGAGTTCGGCGACATCTCCGAGAACGCCGAGTACGACGACGCCAAGAACGAGCAGGCGCTGCTCGAGCAGCGGATCGCCCAGCTCGAGGAGCGGTTGCGCCGCGCCACGGTGATCGACGAGAAGGACGTCGGCACCGACGAGGTCGACGTTCGGCTCGGTCGTCCACGTCAAGGACCAGAAGACCGGCGACTCGCAGAAATTCCAGATCGTCGGCTCGACCGAGGCCAACCCGCTGGAGCAGAAGCTCTCCAACGAGTCGCCGATCGGCAAGGCCCTGATCGGCCGCAAGCGCAACGACGTGGTCAGCGTCGAGGTTCCGCGCGGCCCGAAGAAGAAACTGAAAATCACCAAGATCGAGACCGCCTGACGGTCGATAGGCTCGCGCGCCGTGAGCGAGCCAGAGGAGCAGAAGCTCTCCGACGTCCTCGCCGATCGGCGGGCGAAGCTGGAGCGGCTGCGCGAGGCGGGGATCGACCCCTTCCCGCACGAGTTCGCCGACCGCGAGGACATCGCCGAGGTTCGCGCCGCCCACGAGGGGCTGGCGCCCGGGATCGAGACCGAGTCCGGCACCGCGTCGCCGGCCGCATCGTCGCCCGCCGCGGCCACGGCAAGGCCGCCTTCCTCGACCTTCGCGACGGCAGCGGGCAGATCCAGCTCCACGCCCGCGAGGACCTGCTCGGCGCCGAGGCCTTCGAGCTTCTCGTCGACCTCGACCTCGGCGACATCGTCGGCGTCGAGGGAACGGCGCTGGCGACCCGGCGCGGCGGCGAGCTGACCCTGGCGGTCGACCCGCTGGCGGCTGCTCGCCAAGAGCCTGCGCCCGCCGCCCGGACAAGTTCCACGGCCTCGAGGACATCGAGACCCGCTACCGCCGGCGCGAGCTGGACCTGATCGCCAACGAGGAGAGCCGCCGCCTCTTCGCGATCCGCACCCGGACGGTCGGCGAGGTGCGCCGCTGGCTCGACGACCACGGCTTCGTCGAGGTCGAGACGCCGGTCCTGCAGCCGCTCTACGGCGGCGCCCTGGCCCGGCCCTTCACCACCCACCACAACGCGCTCGACCGCGACTTCTATCTGCGGATCGCCACCGAGCTGTACCTGAAGCGGCTGGTGGTCGGCGGCATCGACCGCGTCTACGAGCTGGGCAAGGACTTCCGCAACGAGGGCGTCTCCCACAAGCACAACCCCGAGTTCACGATGCTCGAGTGGTACGAGGCCTACGCCGACTACGCGAAGACGGCGCACGACCTCGAGCTGCTGGTCGCCGAGGTGGCGGAGCGGGTGCTGGGCACGACGAAGGTCGAGCGCGACGGCGTGACGATCGACCTCGCCCCGCCCTGGAAGCGGGTGACGCTGCGCGAGGCGATCCGCGAGCGCACCGGGATCGACATCGCCGAGCACCCGACCCGCGAGGCGCTGGCGGCGGCGATGGGGACCGAGCCCGACCCGGCCGAGGGCTGGGGCAAGCTGGTCGACGGCCTGCTCTCCAAGTCGGTCGAGCCGGAGCTGATCCAGCCGACCTTCGTCCTCGACTACCCGGTCGAGCTGTCCCCGTTCGCCAAGGCGCACCGCTCCGAGGAGGGCCTGGTGGAGCGCTGGGAGGCCTTCGTCGGCGGGATGGAGATCGCCAACTCGTTCAGCGAGCTGAACGACCCCGACGAGCAGCGCCGCCGCTTCGAGCAGCAGCGCGCCGAGCAGGAGCGCGGCGACGAGGAGGCCCAGCCCTACGACGAGGCCTTCGTCGAGGCGCTCGAGCAGGGAATGCCGCCGACCGGCGGGGTCGGCCTCGGGATCGACCGGCTGGTGATGATGCTGACCGGGGCGCGAACGCCTGCGCGAGGTGGTGCTGTTCCCGGCGATGCGGACCTGAACGGCGCCCGAAAAGGCCGCTCCGAGCGGCTTTTCGGGACCCGAAGCCGGTTGGGCGCCCTCGGTATCGTTTAAAGGGCACATGGGCGCTTCCCGATACCCGAAGGGCGCCTCCGGTACTTCCTCCGCCAAACCGAGTTTGATCAGGTAGAGAGACCTTTGTTCGAGAGATTCACAGAGCGAGCCCGTCAAGTCGTCGTCCTGGCGCAGGAAGAGGCGCGCACGCTCAAGCACAACTACATCGGCACCGAGCACATCCTGCTCGGCCTGCTGCGCGAGGAGGAGGGGCTCGCCGCCCGCGTCCTCGAGTCGCTCGACATCACCGTCGAGCGGGTCCGCGCCCAGGTGGTGCGGATCGTCGGCTCCGGCGAGGAGGTCACCTCCGGCCAGATCCCCTTCACGCCGCGCGCCAAGAAGGTCCTCGAGCTGGCGCTGCGCGAGGCGCTCTCGCTGGGCCACAACTACATCGGCACCGAGCACATCCTGCTCGGCCTGGTGCGCGAGAACGAGGGCGTCGCCGCCCGCATCCTGCTCGACTTCGACGCCGACTCCGACAAGATCCGCAACGAGGTGATCCGGATGCTGTCCGGCCCCGGCGGTCGCCGCCAGGGCGCGCGGCGGCGGCGGCGGCGGCGGCGAGGGCAAGAAGTCCTCGAAGCTGCTCGACCAGTTCGGCCGCAACCTGACCAAGCTCGCCGAGGAGGGCAAGCTCGACCCGGTGATCGGTCGCGAGACCGAGATCGAGCGGATCATGCAGATCCTCTCCCGCCGCACCAAGAACAACCCGGTGCTGCTGGGCGAGCCCGGGGTCGGCAAGACCGCCGTGGTCGAGGGCCTCGCCGCCCGCATCAACAAGGGCGAGGTGCCGGAGCTGCTCAAGAACAAGCAGATCTACACGCTCGACCTGGCGGCCCTGGTCGCCGGCTCGAAGTACCGCGGCGAGTTCGAGGAGCGCCTCAAGAAGGTGATGAAGGAGATCACCCAGCGCGGCGACATCATCCTCTTCATCGACGAGCTCCACAACCTGGTCGGCGCCGGCGCGGCCGAGGGCGCGATCGACGCCGCCTCGATCCTCAAGCCGGCGCTGGCCCGCGGCGAGCTGCAGACGATCGGCGCGACGACGCTCGACGAGTACCGCAAGTACCTGGAGCGCGACTCGGCGCTGGAGCGCCGCTTCGCCCAGATCAAGGTCGACCAGCCCTCGGTCGAGGACACGGTGAAGATCCTCGAGGGGCTGCGCGAGCGCTACGAGCAGCACCACCGGGTGACGATCACCGACGACGCGCTGGCCGCCGCCGCCGAGCTGGCCGACCGCTACATCGCCGACCGCTTCCTGCCCGACAAGGCGATCGACCTGATCGACGAGGCCGCCTCGCGGATGCGGATCAAGTCGATGAGCGCGCCGCCGGTCTACCGCGACCTCGAGGAGGAGATCGAGACGACGCGGCGCGAGAAGGAGGCCGCGATCGAGGCCCAGGAGTTCGAGAAAGCCGCGAACCTGCGCGATCAGGAGCGCCAGCTGACGACCCGCAAGCGCCAGCTCGAGGACGAGTGGGCCGAGGGCGAGAACGGCGGCGAGCGGCCCGCGGTGGGCGAGGAGGAGATCGCCGACATCGTCTCGATGTGGACCGGGATCCCGGTCTTCAAACTGACCGAGGCCGAGACCAAGAAGCTGATCCGCATGGAGGAGGAGCTGCACAAGCGGGTGATCGGCCAGGAGGTCGCGATCACCGCCGTCTCCAAGGCGATCCGCCGCTCGCGCGCCGGGATCAAGGACCCGAAGCGCCCGGCCGGCTCGTTCATCTTCCTCGGCCCCTCCGGGGTCGGCAAGACCGAGCTCGCCCGCACGCTCGCCGAGTTCCTCTTCGGCGACGAGGAGGCGATGGTCCGGATCGACATGTCCGAGTACATGGAGAAGCACGCGGTCTCGCCGCCTGGTCGGCTCGCCGCCCGGCTACATCGGCTACGACGAGGGCGGCCAGCTGACCGAGGCCGTGCGGCGCAAGCCGTACTCGGTGCTGCTGCTCGACGAGATCGAGAAGGCCCACCCCGACGTCTTCAACATCCTGCTCCAGATCCTCGAGGACGGGCGGCTGACCGACGCCCAGGGGCGCACCGTCGACTTCCGCAACGCGATCGTGATCATGACCTCGAACATCGGCGCCTCGGAGATCGCCAAGAACACCTCGATCGGCTTCACCGTCGCCGACGAGACCGGGATGTCCTACGACGACATGAAGAACCGGATCATGAGCGACCTGAAAAAGGTCTTCCGGCCCGAGTTCCTCAACCGGATCGACGAGGTGATCGTCTTCCACAAGCTGGCCAAGGAAGAGGTCAAGGAGATCATCGACCTGATGATCAACCGGGTGCGCGTCCAGGTCGCCGAGCACGAGCTGCAGCTGGAGCTGACCAACGAGGCCAAGGATCTGCTGGTCGAGAAAGGCTGGGACCCCTCGATGGGCGCCCGGCCGCTGCGCCGCGCGATCCAGCGCTACGTCGAGGACCCGCTCGCCGACGAGGTGCTGAGGCAGGGCGAGATGACGCCCGGCTCGACCGTGATGGTCGCCCGCGACCCATCCGGCGACGAGGAGGACCGCCCGCTCAGCCTGACGATCAGTCGCGCCGACGAAGCCGGCGAAGCCGAAGCTCGAGCCGGAGAAGGTCGGCGTTGGCGCAAAGAAGGGCGACGACAACGAGCCGGATGAGCCCGAGCGGTCCCCCGGCGACGCCGAAGCCTGACACCAGACCGCATTGCAGAGCGGTTTCTGGCATCCTAAGAGGCGATGTCTACGCTGCCCGGGGATGAGCTTCACGAGGTTTCGGAACGGCAGGATCCCCGACTACTGAGGGCCCTCGACGTGGTCGCGCCGGGCGGCGCCCTGCGTGAGGGGATCGACAACATCGTCAACTCCCGCAGCGGCGGGCTGATCGTCGTCGGCGACCTCGAGGACATCTCCCACCTGCTCTCCGGGGGGATCAAGCTCGATATCGACTACACCCCGGCGCTGCTCTACCAGGTGGCGAAGATGGACGGCGCGATCGTCCTCAACAGCGAGGCGACGACGATCGCCTGGGCCAACGTGCAGCTGATGCCCGACCCGACGATCCACTCCTCGGAGACGGGAACCCGCCACCGCACCGCCGAGCGCGTCTCCAAGCAGACCGACGCGCTGGTGATCGCGATCTCCCAGCGCCGCGACGTCGTCTCGCTCTACATAGAGGGAACGAAGTACATCCTCCAGGACATCCCCGCGGTGCTGGCCAAGGCGAACCAGGGGCTGGCGACGCTAGACAAGTACCGGGCGCGTCTCGACGAGATCTCATCCCGTCTCACCGTGCTGGAGTTCGAGGGGGGCGGGGTCCTCTACGACGTGCTGGCGGTCCTGCAGCGGGCGGAGCTGGTGACGCGGATGGCGGTGGAGGTCGAGCGCTACATCATCGAGCTGGGAACCGAGGGCCGCCTGATCGAGATGCAGCTGGAGGAGACGATGGTCGGCGTAGCCGCCGACAAGTCGGCGCTGATTCGCGACTACTCGGTCGAGGACACCGAGCAGAACCTCGCCACGGTGCTCCAGTTGCTCGCCCGCATGCCCCACCAGGACGTGCTCGACTTCGGTCGCCTCGCCGAGCTGCTCGGCTACGACCGCAAGCTGAACACCCTGGATTTCCCGGTCGCCCCGCGCGGCTACCGCGTGCTCGGCCGCATTCCGCGCATCCCCAAGCTTGTAGTCCAGAAGATCATCCACGAGTTCGGCGGCCTGGAGGAGGTCCTTGCGGCCTCCGACGCCGACCTCGAGGCCGTCGACGCGGTGGGCCCGACCAGGGCCAAGGACATCCGCGAGGGCCTGCGGAGGCTTCAGGAGGTCGACCTGGTCGACCGGTACCTGCAGAGTTGACGGCGATGAGCGCCGTCGCGAACCGAGAGGAGGAAGCGATTCCCGAGCTAGAGGAAGTCATGGAGGCGGGCTTCGAGGAAGACGTCGTGTACGTCTGCGACTTCGAGGAGGGTGACAAGGTCGTCTACCCCCACCACGGAGCCGGTCTGGTGATGAAGAAAGAGAACCGTGAGCTGATGGGGGAGGAGCGTGAGTACCTCACGATCAAGATCCTCCACAACGAGCTCACCGTGATGGTTCCCTGCGAGAACGCCGGCAAGGCGGGGCTGCGGCGGGTGATCGACGAGGACGAGATCAAGAAGGTGACCGACGTCCTCACCGATGACGTGTCGGAGATGCCGAAGAACTGGAACCGGCGCTTCAAGTACAACCGCGAGAAGATCAAGACCGGCGACGTGTTCGAGCTCGCCGAGGTCGTCCGCAACCTGGCCATCCGCGAGATGGAGAAGGGACTCTCCACCGGGGAGAAGCAGATGTACACGCGAGCGAAGAAGATCCTCTCCTCGGAGTTCATGTACGCGCTCGACAAGGACGCGGAGGGCGCGGAGGAGTACCTCGACGGGCTGCTGGAGGAACGCTTCGCCACCACGGCGTAGCAGCGTGGCCACATTGGGCGTCACCGCGGTCATCGCGGCCGCCGGCTCCGGGGAGAGGCTCGGAGCCGGCGGCCCGAAGGCCTTCGTGCCGCTGGCCGGGAGGCCGATGGTCGAGTGGTCGATCGCGGCCTTCCGGGCTGCCGCCTCGGTGCGCTCGATCGTCGTCGCCTGCCCGCCGGGGCACGTCCACGAGCTGGCGGGCCGCGACCTCGGCGTGGTCGAGGGCGGGGCGACCCGGGCCGAGTCCGTCGCGAACGCGCTCGCGGCGGTTGGGACCGAGCTGGTCGCCGTCCACGATGCGGCGCGGCCGCTGCTGACGCCGGAGCTGGTCGAGGGCGTGATCGCGACCCTGCTCGCCGACCCCGACGCCGCCGGCGCAATAGCCGCGACCCCGGTCACCGACACGATCAAGCAGGCAGCGACCCGCGGCGCTGTTCCATTGCCGTCGATAACGAGGCAAAGGAACAGCGGATCGTCGTCCGACGACGCTGGACCGGGGACGGCTGTGGGCGGCGCAGACGCCGCAGGTGTTCCGGGTCGAGGCGCTGCGCGCCGCGCTCGCCGCCGATCCGGAGCAGGTCGCCGCCGCGACCGACGAGGCGATGCTGGTCGAGGCGGCGGGCGGCAGGGTGTTGATCCATCCCTCGCCGCCGGAGAACCTCAAGGTGACGACGCCGCTCGACCTGAAACTCGCCGAGCTACTGCTCAAGGAGCGCCACTAGCCGTTCCGCTGTTCCTTTGCCTGAAATAACTGGGCAAAGGAACAGCGGAGCGGTGTTTTGCTAGTCCCGCAGCAGGACCCAGGCCAGGGTCGCCGCGAAGCAGAGTTGACCGACTCCGAGCGCGACCCCGAGGCTGACCGCGCCGAAGGCTCCCGCGACGGCGGTCCCGGCGACGAAGGCGAGCAGCAGGAGGAGCAGCTGGCGCAGCATCGCGCGCCAGTCTAAGAGGCTCGGTAGCGTGCGGCGGGTGCTGACCGATTACCACCTGCACCTTCGCCCCGACGAGGACGAGACGCCGCCCGAGCGCTTCTTCACGGCGGAGAACGTCGATCGCTACCTCGCCGCCGCGGCCGAGGCGGGGATCGCCGAGCTGGGGGTCTCCGAGCACGTCCACCGCTTCACCCAGGCGCTCGACCTCTGGCGCCACCCGTTCTGGGAGGAGCAGGCTCGCGACGACCTCGACGCCTACTGCGAGTTCGTGCGCGGCACGCCGCTGAAGCTGGGGGTCGAGTGCGACTTCGTCCCCGGCGCCGAGGACCGCACCGCCACGCTGCTGGAGGCGCGCGAGTTCGACTACGTGGTCGGCTCGGTCCACTTCGTCGGCGAGGCCGCGGTCGACCACGAGGGCTGGGACGTCTGGGAGGGGAGGGGCGATCCCGACGAGGTCTGGCGCCGCTACTTCGCGGCGCTCGCCGAGTGCGCCCGCTCCGGCCTCTTCGACATCCTCGCCCACCCCGATCTGGTCAAGGTCTGGGGCGACGCCCGGCCGCTGCCCGAGCGCGACCCGCGCTTCTACTACGAGCCGGCCGTCGAGGCGATCGCCGAGAGCGGGATCGCGGTCGAGGTCTCGACCGCCGGCCTGCGCAAGCCGGTCGGGGAGATCTACCCCGCGCCGGCCTTCGCGGAGATGTGCGTCGAGGCGGGGGCCGTCTTCGCCCTCTCCTCCGACGCCCACCTTCCCGAGCAGGTCGGCTTCGGCTACGACCAGGCGGTCGAGTTCCTCGGCGACCTGGGCGTCGCGGAGATCTGCGTCTTCGACGGCCGTCGGCGCCGGCTCGAGCCGCTCGGCGTCGCGGTGAGCGAGGATCATGACGATGAGCGTCGGGATCGGCTACGACAGCCACCGCTTCGCCGCGGGGCGGCGCCTCGTGCTCGGCGGTGTCGAGATCGAGCACGACCGCGGCCTGACCGGGCACTCCGACGCCGACGTCCTCACCCACGCGGTGATCGATGCGCTGCTCGGCGCCGCCGGGATGGGCGACATCGGCACCCTCTTCCCCGACGACGAGGAGCGCTGGCGCGACGCCGACTCGATCGACCTGCTGCGCACCGTGGTCGGCACGGTCCCCGGCCGGATCGTCAACGTCGACGCCACCGTCATCTGCGAGGAGCCGCGGCTGGCGCCCCACCGCGCCGAGATGGAGCGGATCATCGCCGAGGCCACCTCGGCGCGGGTCAGCGTCAAGGCGACGACCAACGAGGGGATGGGTTGGATCGGGCGCGGCGAGGGGATCGCCTGCATGGCGGTTGCCCTGGTCGAGACCGATTAGGTACTAGGCTTCCCGGTCCGATGGGAACTCTCAGCACTATCGCGTCGAACGCGCGGCAGTCGGTTTCAGACGCTGTCTTCGAGGTCAAGGTCCTGCGCGAGGCCGGCGTCCTCGGCCTGCACCGCCCCGACAAGTCCGTGAAGGTCGTTTCCGCCTTCCTGCGCTGGGGCGCCTCGCCGGCCCTCGGCATCACGACCGCGGCGATCCACTACCCGCACGAGACCGCGCTGATCGACGAGCGCGGCTCGCTCACCTTCGAGCAGGTGCACCGCCGCTCCAACGCGCTCGCCCACGCCTTCGCCGAGATGGGGATCGGCTACGGCGACGGGGTCGGGATCATGTGCCGCAACCACCGCGGCTTCGTCGAGGCGACCCTGGCCGCCGCCAAGCTCGGCGCCAGCGCGCTCTACCTCAACACGATGTTCGCCGGCCCGCAGCTCGCCGAGGTGACCCGCCGCGAGGGCCCGAAGGTGCTCGTCTACGACGAGGAGTTCGCCGGGCTGCTGGAGGGGGTCGACGACGGCGTCACCCGCGTGGTCGGGTGGAGCGACGGCGAGACGGACGAGATGACGCTGGATCGACTGATCGACGGCGGCGACGAGTCCGACCTGAAGCCGCCCCCCGACAAACCGCGCTTCGTGATCCTCACCTCGGGGACGACCGGGACGCCGAAGGGGGCGCAGCGCTCCAGCCCCGACGGGCTGTTCGCGGTGGCGGCGCTGATCGACAAGATCCCCTTCCGCAGCCGCGAGACGATGATGATCGCCGCGCCGCTCTTCCACTCCTGGGGCTTCTTCCACTTCATGATCAGCCTGCCGACCGCCTCGACGATCGTGCTGCGACGGCGCTTCGACCCCGAGGACACGCTGCTCGCCGTGCAGGAGAGCCGCGCCCAGGTGCTGGCGGCGGTGCCGGTGATGATCCAGCGGATCCTGCGGCTGCCCGAGCAGACGCTGGCCAAGTACGACCTCTCCTCGCTGCGGATCACCTCGCTCTCCGGCTCGACGCTGCCGGGCGAGCTGGCGATCGAGTGGATGGACCGCTTCGGCGACACCGTCTACAACCTCTACGGCTCGACCGAGGTCGCCTACGCGACGGTCGCCACGCCCGAGGACCTGCGCGCCGCGCCGGGCACCGCCGGCCGGCCGCCCCGCGGCACGGTCGTGCGGCTCTACGACGAGGACGGCAGGGAGGTCCCGCAGGGCGAGGTGGGGCGGATCTTCGTCGGCAACGAGATGTCCTTCGAGGGCTACACCGGCGGCGGCGGCAAGGAGATCGATCGACGGCCTGCTCTGCAGCGGCGACGTCGGCCACCTCGACGCCGCCGGGCGCCTCTTCGTCGACGGCCGCGACGACGAGATGATCGTCTCCGGCGGCGAGAACGTCTTCCCGCGCGAGGTCGAGGACCTGCTCTCCGACCACGAGGCGGTGGTCGAGGTGGCGGTGATCGGCGTCGCGGACGAGGAGTTCGGCCAGCGGCTGAAGGCGTTCGTCGTGCTCGGCGAGGGGCTCGAGGTCGGCGAGGACGAGCTGAAGGCGCACGTCAAGGCGAACCTCGCCGCCTACAAGGCGCCGCGCGAGGTCGAGTTCCTCGACGAGCTGCCGCGCAACGCCACCGGCAAGATCCTCAAGCGCGAGCTGCACGAGCGCGAAGCCCGGGTCGCAGAAGACTCGTTAGCTATTTGCGGCTTTTTCGACCGCGACGGGGGTGGCGTCGCTTCCGCCGGCCATAGTAGGTTGCCGAGGCAATGGGTGTGCAGCTGCAAGCGGTCGGCGAGGCGACGGAGACGATGCACGGCGTCGCCAGGCAGGCGCTGGCGCTGGCGCGGGCCGGCCAGCAGCGCGTCGCCGAGGCGGAGGCGAAGAACGAGAGGGTTCGCGCCGAGCTGAAGGAGCAGGGCGATGGGGACGCTGCGCAAGCTCGGCGAGGAGGGGCGTGAGCGGATCGCCGCCGAGCGCCGGACGCGGCGCGAGGCCGAGGCCCGTGCGGCTCGCGCCGAGGAGGCCCGCGACCGCGCCGAGAAGGCCTTCGAGGACGCCCAGCAGCGCGCCCAGCGCGACCGCGAGGCGCTTGCCGCCGAGATGATCGCCGCCCGGGCCGACGCCGAGAAGTCCCTGGCGGAAGCGGTCAGCCACCTCGAGGAGGAGGCCGACCGGCGGGTGCGCGAGGCGCGCGAGGAGGTGCAGCTGGAGGCCGACCGGCGGATCGCCGCGGCCGAGCAGCGGGCCGCCGACGCCGAGGCCGCCGAAGAGGAGGCACAGGGCGATCGCGGTGCGGATCGAGACCGAGATCGAGCAGCGCGTGATGGAGGGCACCGAGGACGTGCGCCGCGAGGCCGAGGAGCGGGTCCAGAAGCTGGTCGAGAAGGTCGAGCGCCAGGCGGAGGAGGTGGCCCGCAACCGCGCCGAGGACCAGTTGCGCGCCGAGTCGGACCGGATTCGCCAGCAGGCCGAGAAGCGCGAGGAGCGGGCCAGGCGCGCCGCCGAGGAGGAGATCAAGGCGAGCACCAACCGGGCGCGGCGCGAGGCCCTGGCGGCGGCCGAGGAAACGGCGCCGCGCGTGGGCGCAGTCGGAGCAAGCGGTCTCCGGCGAGCGGTTACCGGACGCTTCTAGGCTCCGCCTCGCGATGCGCGAGGTTCGGATCAAGGACACGTTGAACGGCGAGCTTCGGGCCCTCGACGCCGGGGGCCGAGGTCGGGATCTACGCGTGCGGACCGACCGTCTACAGCCGGATCCACATCGGCAACGCTCGGCCTTTCGTCGTCTTCTCTCTGCTCGCCCGGTTCCTGCGGTCCGAGGGCTACGCGGGCGAAGCTGGTCGATCAACGTCACCGACATCAACGACAAGATCTACGCGGCGGCGCGGGAGGCGGGGGAGCCCTCGGCGGAGTTCGCGGCGCGGATGACCCGGGCCTACTTCGAGGACACCGACCGGCTCGGGCTCGGGCGGCCCGACGCCGAGCCGCTGGCCATCGGAGACGATCGAGGGGATCGTCGGGCTGATCGCCGAGCTGATCGAGTCCGGGCACGCCTATGAGTCCGGGGGCGACGTCTACTTCCGGGTGCGCAGCTTCGACGGCTACGGGAAGCTCTCCAACCGGCGGACCGAGGACATGGACCAGGGCGAGGAGGCCGGCTCGGCGTCGCTGAAGGAGGACCCGCTCGACTTCGCGCTCTGGAAGGCGCACAAGGAGGGCGAGGACACCTCATGGGACTCGCCCTGGGGGCCGGGGCGGCCCGGCTGGCACATCGAGTGCTCGGCGATGGCCGAGGCCGAGCTGGGCCCGTCGTTCGCGATCCACGGCGGCGGCTCGGACCTCGTCTTCCCGCACCACGAGAACGAGATCGCCCAGTCCGAGGCGGCGGGGCGCCCGTTCGCGCGGGTCTGGATGCACAACGGGATGATCGAGGCGGACGCCGAGAAGATGTCGAAGTCGGAGGGCAACATCTTCCAGCTGTCCGAGGCGCTCGACCGCTACGGGCGCGAGGCCGTCGTCGACTATCTGATCTCCGGGCCACTACCGGCAGCCACTTGCCTTTGGACCCGAGCAGATGGAGCAGGCCGTCGCGCGAGTCGAGCGATTGCGGAACTTCTTCCGAGAGCACCCGGTCGGGGGGGAGTCCGGGGGAGGCCCCGTCGGAGCAACAGCGGGGAGGCTCCGCCGGGGCCTCCCCCGGACTCCCCGTCGGCGGCGCGCTTGGAAGCCTTCAAGGACGCGCTCGCGGACGACTTCAACACGCCGAGGGCGATGGCCGAGGCGTTCGAGCTGGTCGCCGAGGCAAATCGGTCGCGACGTGCCCGGCGCGCCCGAGGCGCTGCGGAGATGCTCGAGCTGGTCGGCCTCAGCTCCCTTACCCAGCCGGATCAGGGAGTTGAGGCCGACCAGCGGGCTGAGGCGCTGCTGGCGGAGCGCGAGGAGGCGCGGGCGGCGAAGGACTTCGAGCGCGCCGATGAGATCCGCGACGAGCTGGCCGAGATGGGCTGGGAGGTTCGCGACTCGGCCGATGGCGCTCGGCTGGTGCGCAAGGCCTGATGGCGAACCAGATCATCTACGGCAAGCAGCCGGTCGCCGAGGCGGAGCGGGGGAGGCGGCGCGTGCATCGGGTCTGGCGCGCACCGGAGACCTCGCCGGAGGAGCTGGAGCGGCTCTGCGGCTCGCCCGACCACCAGGGCGTCGTCGCCGAGGTCGATCCCTATCCCTACGCCGACCCGCAATCGCTTGCTGACGCGAGGAGGGCGCGCTGCTGGTCGCGCTCGACCAGGTCCAGGACCCGCGCAACCTCGGCGCCGTCTGCCGCTCGGCCGAGTTCGCCGGCGCCGCCGGCGTCGTCATCCCGGAGCGCCGCTCGGCGGAGGTCACGGCAGCCGCCTGCAAGGCCTCGGCGGGCGCGGTCGAGCACCTCGGCGATCGCCCGCGTCCGCAACCTCGCCGACTGGCTGGCCGAGGCCAAGGCCGCCGGCTTCTGGATCTGGGGCGCCGACGCCGAGGCCTCGTCGCCGCCCTGGGAGGTCGATCTGAGTGGCCCGACGGTGCTCGTCTTCGGCGGAGAGGGCAAGGGGATCCGCCCCCGCGTCGCCGCCGCCTGCGACGGACTCGTCGCCCTGCCGCGACAGGGCAGGGTCGATTCGCTCAACGTCTCCGCCGCAGCCACCGCGCTGCTCTTCGAGGCGGTCCGCCAGCGGGTCTAGCAACTGCAACGGCGGTTGCACGAACCTCAAGTTTGGGGTTGACAGAACTCCGCGCGGCGGTAAACTAACGCGCCAATAAAGGGTGAACCTCAGCTTGAGTCTGAGATCTCCCAGTCCATAGGGCGCCTCAGGGGAGGTAAACGGCGCCACGACCCTTCATCCAAGGAGAAGGATCTGTGGCTCTATCTACGCCTACGCAGGAAATGCGGCTCCCCTCGGGACGCCTGAACGGCGCCCCCCGGACACAGCAGACTAACTCTCAACCTGAGCTTGATGATCATTATCTGGTCGCCCTCGCGAAGGAGGGGCGCTCGGATGCCTACGACGCGATCATCCGCCGCTACCGCGGCTTCGTCCGCCTCAAGGCCTCGTCCTACTTCCTGCTCGGCGGGGAGTCCGACGACCTGATCCAGGAGGGCCTGCTCGGCCTCTACAAGGCGGTGCGCGACTACCGCACCGACCGCGAGTCGAGCTTCCGCAACTTCGCGGAGCTCTGCATCACCCGCCAGATCATCACCGCGGTAAAGACGGCGACCCGCAACAAGCACACGCCGCTCAACCAGTACGTCTCGTTCAGCCACACGCCGGCGGCGGCGGGCGACTCCGAGACCACCCTCGACGAGATCCTGCCCGGCTCGGCGGTCTTCGACCCGGTCAACCAGGTGATCGCCTCCGAGGAGCTGGAGAGCCTCGTCTCCTGCCTCTCGGGCGTCTCCGGCGTCCTCTCCGACCTCGAGAGCCGCGTCCTCTCCCTCTACCTCGACGGCCACTCCTACGAGGCGATCGCCGAGAAGCTGGAGTGCGACACCAAGACGGTCGACAACGCCCTGCAGCGCGTCAAGCGCAAGGTGGGCGCCCACCTGGCCTCCCGCGAGGTGCTCGCCTGAGGGCTCAGCTGCCGGCGACGGGTGCCGGAAGTGGGTCAACCTCGTAGGTGAGGCCGAAGCCGGCCAGGGCGTCCAGGAACGAGCTTGGGTCGAAGGCCTGCGCTGGCGCGAGGGCGCCGCTGCGATCGAACGAAGGGTCGGCGCAGAGCAGGGCGCCGTGCCCGAGGCTGGCCGCGGTTAGGCCGTAGACGTCGGTTCCGCGGACAGTGCCCCGGCGCGACCGCGTCCCGGTCTTCGCCTCGCATTCGACGACAAAGGTCGAAGCCGCTCGCTGACGCTCGCTTGGAGCCGCAGGCAGGCGGCGGATCAGGGCCCCCGTCGCGCGGCGCAGCGGTGTGCGCATCGCCAGCCCCAGCACAGGCGTGGCTGCCGCCGCGAGCGGCATCAGGCGCGGCGGGACAACCATGCCGTTGAGCAGCGTGCGGACCCGGGCGACCTCGACGTGCCTGGGCACGGTGATCTGCTCACCGGCCGGATAGCGCAGCATGCGTTGCATCCCGATCGGCTCGGGAAAGCGCCAGCGTCCCCCGTCGGCGCTGCGAGGAGCCGGGCGCCACTCCCCCTCCCGCCAGACGACGTCGCCGCCGCGCATGATCTCCAGCGCCGATAGCGCGGTGCCGTGAGTGGGCGCGAAGCCGTGGACGCAGTAGGCGATCGCGATCTCATCCAGCGAGCCCATCCCCTCTGCGGTCAGCGCCGCGATCAGGTCGCCCGGGGCGTAGTCGAACCCCATCCCGGAGACGAGCGCCGCCCCCCTCGAGGCCGCGCGCTCCCCGTAGCGGTCGAAGACCAGCTTGATGAAGGGCTGCTCCCCGGTCGTGTCCAGGTAGTGGGTGGCGGTATCGACGGCCGCCGCGAGCACCGGCTCGCCGTGCAGGGTGAACGGCCCCGCGCAGGCCACTACGGCCGCGCAGGGCTCGAGCAGCTCGCGCAGCCCAGAGCCGTCGTCTACCGACGCGGCGGCTACCGGCACCCCGCCGAGCTCCTCCGAGAGAGCCTCGAGCTTGCCCCGGTTGCGCCCGGCGATCAGGAACTCGGCGCCAAGCCGGCGCAGCTCGTGAGCGATCAGCGTCCCGGTGAAGCCGGTGGCGCCATAGACCGCGATCGGCCCGCTCTGGGCCGGGGTTTCGGGCGATGCGCCGTCGGCTGCCATGCACGGCACGGTAGCCGTTCACGCCGTCTATATTCGACCCTCTGCCCGCCTAGCTCAATTGGTAGAGCACTCGATTTGTAATCGAGAGGCTTCCGGTTCGAGTCCGGAGGCGGGCTTGCGGCTCAGGCTTGGTTAGCGCCGTTGCCCAGCACCCGGGCCTTCTCGGCGGCGAACTCCTCGTCGGTGAGGACGCCCTTCTCGTGCAGGGTCGCGAGGCGCTCTAGGCGGGCCAGGCGGGCATCCTCTTCGCTGATCGGGAGCGTCGCGGTCGGCGCTTCGCCCTCGCCCGGTTTGCGCATCTCCGGCAGCCGCAGTTTCGCGGCCCGCTCTCCCAGGTTGGCGCCTTTGACCGCGCCGACCACACGATCCTTGGTGCGGCCGAAGGCGTCGCCGAAGCTGGCGTCGGGGAACTCGGTCAGCGGTCTGTTTGCGCAGCTCGTGGATTCCGAACGCCGCCATCCCGGCGATCACCAGGGTGGTCAGGAAGGAGCGCAGTCCCTGGGTCGGGGCCGAGAGGAAGTAGAGGCAGACGACGATCGCCAGGCCGGTGTAGACGTAGGCGGCGTGGTCGCGCAGGACTGGCGCCATCGCTCTGCGGCTGGAGCGGGCGGAGCCGGTCGGCGAGCCCAGCCATCCCGCCGTCGAGAACAGCACGCCGATCACGATCACGGTGGTAGCGATGCTGGTCATCAGGGAGGTGGCGATCGACCAGGTCGCGTCGGCGGCCGGCCTGGCGCTGTCGGTGGTCACCAGCTGGCCGACCACGATTCCGCCGGCGACGTGGCGGGCAACGATCACCGCGAAGCCGGCGGCGATCAACCCGATCCCGCAGAACAGCACCGTCACCCAGCGCTGGTCGCGGGAGAGGTAGATGGCGGCGGCGAAGGCGGCGAAGGTGAGCAGCGAGAAGATCAGGGCGAGGCCCTTCACGGCGACGGCGATGTTCTGCGCCGTCTTCAGCTGGTCGGAGCGGAGGACCTGAATTTGGCCGGCGTCGGGCGGCAGTTTGTCGGCAAGGTTGGCGCCGATCCCCACCTGGTCGGCGAGGTTGGTGACCAGGCTGCCGAGGTTGAGCGTCACGTTGCCCCCGTTGGTGGAGACGGCCTCGCCCTTGTTCTCGAGCACCGCCACCAGCTGCTCGTGGGCGGCGCGGTTGGCGTCCTGCCAGAGGCTCTGGGCGGTCGAGGTCTGCAGCAGCTTGTCGGCGCCGTTCCCGGCGACCTGCCGCAACCCGCCCGAAACCGGCCCGGCGAGCTGCTTGGTCTGGCCCGGGAGGATGTCTTTGAGCTGCTGCTCGACGTCGACGTTGGCGTAGAGCTGGTCGACCAGGTAGTTGGCGACCGCGGTGCGGATCGTCGAGTTCTGCAGCAGCCGGTCGCTGGTGTTGACCCAGTCGTTGGTGTTCAGCGCCTGGCGTTCGACCCAGATCGCGAAGACGCTGAGAAAGGCGAGCACCGAGCCGAGCACGACGAGGGCCTTCACGGTGCGTCGCCGTCCGCGGCTCATCGTAGGGATGCTATAGGTGACTTGATGAAACTCGAAGGAATTCACCACATCACGGCGATCACCGGGGACGCGCAGCGCAACGTCGACTTCTACGCGGGCGTGATGGGGCTGCGGCTGGTCAAGAAGACGGTCAACCAGGACCAGCCGACCGTCTACCACCTCTTCTACGCCGACGAGAAGGGCAGCGCCGGCTCCGACCTCACCTTCTTCGAGTTCCCGGGGGTGCCGCGGGGCCGGGCCGGGGCCGGGACGGTCCACCGGATCGTCTGGCGGCTCGGCTCCGAGGACGCCCTCTCCTTCTGGGGGGAGCGGCTCGGCGCGCACGGGGTGGAGCCTGAGCGCGTCGATGGCCGGCTGCGCTTCTCGGACCCCGAGGGCCTCGACCATGAGCTGGCGGTGGTCGAGGTCGAGCGACGAGCCGCTGATCGCCGACCACCCCGAGGTCCCCGCCGAGCTGGCGCTGCAGGGTTTTGACGCAGTTCGCGCCTACAGCGCGGCGCCGGACGCCAGCCGGGGGCTGCTCGAGGCGCTTGAGCTTCGAGCCCGCCGGCGAGGGCTGGGAGGCGCGCGGCGAGAAGCGCGGTGGCCTCTATCTCTTTGACGAGCCCCCCGGCGAGGGGGCGCTCCAGGGTGCCGGCAGCGTCCATCACGTCGCCTGGGCATCGAAGATGGAGGAGCACGAGGGGTGGCGGGAGAAGGCGACTTCGGCCGGGGCCCAGCCGACCCCGGTGATCGACCGCTTCTACTTCCGCTCGATCTACTTCCGCGAGCCGAGCGGGGTGCTGTTCGAGATCGCGACCCTGGGGCCGGGCTTCACCGTCGACGAGCCGCTGGAGCACCTCGGCGAGAAGCTCTCGCTGCCGCCCGACTTCGAGCACCTGCGCGCCGAGGTCGAGCCGAAGCTGCGCCCGGTCGTGAACCCGCGGGCCGCCTCGGCCCAGTGACCCGGGACTTCATCTGGCGCGACGCCGGGCGCACCGTCGTCTTCCGCCGCGACGCGGTCGCGATGGCGCCGGCGCTTCTCTCCGAGCAGGGTTTCGACTCCTACGAGCTGCTCTCGACCGAGCGCGCGCTTGCCGGCGCTCCCGGGTTGCGCGAGGCGGCGAGCGCGATCCACGAGGTGTCGCCGGGCGGAGTGCCCGAGGCCGCGGGCGAGGTTCTCGACTCGGTTCTCTCCGACCGGCTCGTCGCGCTCGGCGGCGGTCGCGTCATCGACACGGCAAAGGCGGTCGCGGCGGTGACCGGCGCCCGGGTCGCCGCGATCCCGACGACGATGTCGGGCGCCGAGATGACCGGCATCCACAGGCTGCCCGCGGGCGCCGAGGACCGGATCGGCGGGCTGGTCCGCCCGGCGCTCGTCCTCGCCGACCCGGAGGCGATGACCAGCCAGCCCGAGCCGCTGCTCCGCGCCGGCTCGATGAACGCCCTCGCCCACGGCGCCGACTCCCTCTACACGCCGTTCGCCAACCCCGTCTCGCGGATGACCGCCCTGCGCGGCGCCGAGCTGATCGCCGCCTCCCTCGACCAGGCCCCGGCCGAGCGCGACCGCGCCGCCCTCGCCCTCGGCTCGATCCTCTGCGGCTACGCGATCGACTCGGGAATGTTCGCCCTCCACCACGTGATCTGCCAAACCCTCGTCCGAATCTGCGGCAGCCCCCACGCCGAAACCAACGCGGCGATCCTCCCCCGAGCAATGGCCTTCATGGCCCCCCGAGCCCCAGACCAGCTCACCTCCCTGGCGAACGCGATCGGGACCACCCCGAACGAGATCGAATCCCGCATCCTCGACCTGGGCGGCAACCCACCCGGCCTCGGCGCCGCCGGCGCCGACCGAACCAAGCTCGACCAAGCCCTCGACGCGATCCAAGCCCGCCCCGAGCTGGCATTCACGCCAAGCCCACCCAACCGCGACGAGCTAGAGCAGTTGATCGAGAACGCCTGGTAGCGCCGCCCCCGGTAACTCCTCCGTCCTGCGGTGTAGCGCTCTTCGTGCACGAAGAGCGACTTCAGCGTTACCACGAGTACACCCGCCGCCACGGCGTCAACTGGCCGATGTACCTGGCTGGCGCGGGTCCTGATGACCCCGTTCTTCCTCGTCTACTTCCGCTTCGCGCGCACCGGGCGCGAGCACGCCCGGGTCAAGGGCGGCCTGATCGTCGCCGCCAACCACCGCAGCTTTCTCGACCCCTTCGTGATCGGCGCCTGCCTGCCCTGGCGCCGGCCGATGAACTACGTCGCCAAGGTCGAGCTGTTCGAGCGCCGCTGGCAGGGCTGGCTCCTCTCCCGGCTTGGCGCCTTCCCGATCCGCCGCGGCGAGTCCGACGAGGACTCGGTGGAGACGGCGCGACAGGTGGTCGAACGCGGCGGCACCGTCTGCATCTTCCCCGAGGGAACGCGGATCCGGACCGGCTCGCTGGCGGCCCCGAAGCGGGGGGTCGGCCGGCTGGCGCTGCAGACCGGCGCGCCGGTGATCCCGACCGCCGTGCTCGGGACCGAGCACGTGCGCCGCGGCTGGCGGATCCGCCCTCGCAAGGTGAAGGTCCGCCTCGGGCGCGATATGACCTTCCCGCGCGCCGAGCATCCCTCGCCGGCCCTGGCGGAGACGGTGACGGCGAGGATCTGGCCCAACGTCGAGTTGCAGTGGGAGGACCTGGGCGGCCTACCGCCGATGCGCCGCGCCGCGGTGATCGGCGCCGGCAGCTGGGGCACCGCCGTCGCGGTGCTGCTGGCACGCGGCGGCCTCGAGGTGCAGCTGGGGACGCGGACCGCCGAGCAGGCCGCCGAGCTGGCGGAGGCGCGGGAGAACCGGCGCTACCTGGAGGGGGTGGGGCTGCCCCGGTCGCTGGAGGTCCGCCAGGCGAGCGAGATCGAGCTGGCCGGCCTCGACCTGGTCTGCTTGGCGATCCCTTCGAAGTCGCTGCCGCAGGCGGTCGGCGCGATCGCCGACCGGGTCGGCGATCGCTCCTCGGTGCTGCTGCTGACCAAGGGCCTGATCGCGCCGCGGGGCCAGCTCCCCTCCGAGTACGTCGGCGAGCGAGTCCGCGCCCGCGCCCTCGCTTGCCTCGGTGGCCCGGCCCACGCCCGCGAGTCGGTGTCGGGGTCGGCGGCGCTCGTGCTCGGCTCGGCCGACCCGGACCTGCGCGGCCAGCTGGGCGAGGTCTTCGACCGCGCCGGCCTGGTCTGCGAGCGCACGGGCGACACGATCGGGGTCGAGATGGCGGGCGCGGCGAAGAACGCCGCCGCTCTCGCCGCCGCGGCCGCCGAGCCGCACGGGCTCAACGCCGCCGGGATCGCCGCCGCCGAGATCTGGCGCGAGTGCATCGAGTACGCGATCGGGCGCGGCGCCGAGCTGGAGACCTTCTCGGGGCTGGCCGGTGTCGGCGACCTGACCGCGACGGTGATGGCGCCCTCCAGCCGCAACCGCCGTGCCGGGGAGCTGCTCGGCGCCGGGACTCCGGCAGAGGAGATCCCGACGGTGATCGGGCAGGCTTCGGAGGGCCTGGACGCCGTGCCGCTGCTCGCCGAGGCGGTCGCCGCCGCAGGCGTCTCGGCCGACGCGCTCAACGGGCTCGCGGCGCTGATCCGGGGCGAGATCGACACCGAGACCTGGGTGGCGGGCCTGCGGCGCACCGAGCGTTCCAGGAGAGCGGCATGAGATGCGAACCTGGTTGTTCTTGGCCGTGGCTAGGCTTGATGGGTGAGCGATCCGCAAGCAGAACGTCGAGCCGGCGAGCCTCGAACCGGCCGCCAAGGCGGAGCTGGACCGAGCCTTCGAGGACCTCTACCGGGCTCACCTGCGCGACGTCTACTCCTACGCCTACTACCGAGTCGGCAACCACCACGACGCCGAGGACCTCACCGAGCAGGCCTTCCTTCAGGCCTACCGTCACTTCGACCGCGCCCGGCGCGAGTCCGACGGGCGGCCGCTGCGGCCCTGGCTGATCCGCATCGCCCACAACCTCGCCTCCAACTACCACCGCGACCGCTCGCGCCGGCCGCAGACGCCGCTGGAGAGCGCCGACCCGATCGCGGCCCGGCACGGCACCGAGGCGGTCGTCGAGGGGCGCGAGGAGCTGCGGCAGGTGATCGAGAACCTCGACCACCTGCCGGACGATCGCCGCGAGGCGCTGATCATGCGCTTCGCGCTCGGCATGGACAACCGCGAGATCGCCCGCGCGCTGGGGCGCACCGACGGCGCTACCAAGGTGCTGATCCATCGCGCGATCAGGCAGCTGCAGGAGGAGATGGGAGGGAACGAGGATGAGTGACGTCGAACGACTGCTGACCGACGCGCTGCGGCCGATCGAGCCGCCGGAGCGGCTCTCCGGGCAGGGTCGAGGACACGCTCGCGGCGGTCACGCAGGCCGCGGCGGAGGAGCTGTCCGACTGGGCCGAGGAGCTCTCCGAGAGCGAGCTTCGTGCCCTGCGCGACCCGCGCAACTGGGTGCGGCCGGTGGTCGCGGTGAGCGCCGGCAGCGTCGCGACCGGCGCCCTCGTCCTGCTGGAGCTGCGCCGACGCGGCCGCCAGCAGGCCGGCGGCCGCGTTCGCGCGCTCGCCGATCGCCTCAGGTAGCGCGAGCCTCGCTCGCGCCGGCCACGGGAGTCGCCATCGCCGCGCCGACTCCCAGCAGCCCGAGGATCAGGTGCAGGACGCTGTCCTCGGTGTTGATCGGGATGAAGCCGAGGATCGAGTCGCCGCTGCCGATGATGAAGCCCCAGACGGCGATCGCCGAGGTAGATGACGCCGAGCCAGAGCGCGTACTGCCGCGCCGCGTAGCCCGCCACCAGCAGGCCGATCGCTCCCGGTCGCGATGTGGAAGAGGTTGTGCCAGGCGTTGACGCTGAGGATGCCGAACACGTCGTCGACGTTGCCGGGGCTGCCGAACGACGCGCTGTAGAAGAAGCCGATGATGCCGGCGATGACGAGCACGCCACCGACCAGGGTTGCGTAGAGCCGCGCTGGGCTTGCACCTTCCATTCCTCTCCTCCTCGTGTCGAGGGCCGGACCCTCCCGATTGTAGGCTCCCCGATTCGCCATGGCGCAGACCTGCTACCGACATCCCAACCGGGAGACGGGCGTCTCCTGCTCCTCCTGCGGCCGGCCGATCTGCCCGGACTGCATGACGCCGACCCCGGTCGGGATGCGCTGCCCGGAGTGCATGCGCCAGCGGACGCGGGTAACGACCGGGGCGGCGGCTTTCGGTCTCTCCAACCGGGCGCCCGCCACCTTCGTCTTGATCGGCGTCAATGTCGCCGTCTTCCTCGTCGAGATCGCCGCGGGCGCCGGCGGCCTCAGCGGCAGCGGCAGCGCGGTCATCAACGATTTCGGGCTGCGCGGCACCTCTGTCGCAGGGGGTGAGTGGTACCGGATCGTCACCGGCGGCTTCCTGCACGCCGGGCTGATCCACGTCGCGTTCAACATGGTCGCCCTCTACTTCCTTGGCCGGCTGCTGGAGCCGGCGATCGGAACGTTGCGGTTCTCCTTCTCTACGCGGCCTCGCTGTTCGCCGGTTCTTTCGGGGCCTTGCTGCTGACCAGCCCGGGAGCGGTGACGGTCGGCGCTTCCGGGGCGATATTCGGCATCTTCGGCGCAGCCTTCGTGATCGCTCGTGGGCGTGGGCTCGATTCGATCGCCTCGACGATCGGTGTGATCCTGCTCTTCAACCTGGCGTACACCTTCGGCAACTCCGACATCAGCCTCGGCGGCCACCTCGGCGGGCTGATCGGGGGCGTGATCTGCTCGCTGGTCATAGTCGCGGGCGAGCGCGGCATGCTGGGCCCGCGGCGGCTGCCCGCCGAGCTGATCGCGATGACCGCCGTCGCGGTCGTCTCGATCGCCGGGTCGCTGGCGGTCGCCTGAGCGGCTAGAACGGCCCGGGTCGGGCGACCGGGGCCCGCAGCTCGGCGAAGCCGATGCTCCCCGGCGGGTCGACCAGCTCGGGATGCAGCAGGTGGCCGAGCAGCTCGACCCCGTCGACCAGCCGCGGCCCGGGGCTGGAGAAGGTCGACGCGGCGTCGACCGCGAAGACCCGGTCGGCGCCCAGCGCCTCGATTCGCTCCCAGTGCTTCAGGACCTGCTCGCGGGAGTCCTCGACGTACCAGCCGCAGGGCATCGCGATGACGACGTCGGGGTTGAGCCCGGCCAGCTCTCCCCAGCCGACCTCGGGCGAGTCCAGCCCGGGCGGCCCGGCGACGTCCTCGCCGCCGGCGATCGAGATCATCTCCGGGACCCAGCGGCCGGCGACGTGGGGCGGGTCGAACCACTCCAGCGCGATCACCCGCGGCAGGCCCGCCCCGGTGACGGCGGCGCCGACCGCGGCGAGCCGGCCCTCCAGCTCACCGCGCAGCTCGTGAGCCTGCTCCTCCGCGCCGGTCTCCTCTCCGAGCCGGATCACGTCTTCCAGCATCTCGCCGAGGGTCGCGATGCGCATCGGCGCTCAATATGGCACTTCTCGCAGAGTCGGCGTACCGGAAAGCTATATTCCGTCCGCCGCATGGCCGAAGACGACCTCCCCCGAAGTACCGGGTCAAATAGCCGATGAGCGTCCTCCTGCTCGTCCTGCTGCTCCTGCTGATCGCCGTCAACGGCTTCTTCGTCGCTGCCGAGTTCGCGCTGGTCCGCAGCCGCCGCGGCAAGATCGAGCAGCTCGCCAAGGAGGGCGAGGCCGGGGCCGAGGCGGTGATCGAGCAGCTCGACAAGATCGACGAGTCGCTCTCCGCCTGCCAGGTCGGGATCACGATGGCCTCGATCGGGATCGGGTTCCTCGGCGAGCCGTCGCTGGCCAAGCTGCTGGAGCCGGCTCTTCGGCGGCTTCTCGCACGGGGTCGCGGTCGGCCTCTCGGTCGCGATCGCCTTCGCGCTGGTGACCGCGCTCCACATCAGCGTCGGCGAGCAGGTGCCGAAGATGCTCGCGATCAGCCACGCCGAGCGCACCGCGCGCCGAGTCTCGCGGCCGCTCAACTGGTTCCGCGCCGCCACCGCGCCCGGTGGTCTTCGCGCTGAGCCGCTTCTCCAACGCGATCATCCGCCTCTTCGGGGTCAACCCGACCGACATCGAGGAGCGCCACACCGCCGAGGACCTCAAGCAGATCATCGACCGCTCGAAGCTGGGCGGCACGCTCGACCCCGGCGAGGCCGGGATGCTGGGCGGCGTCTTCCACCTGCACGAGCAGGAGGCGCGCGAGGTGATGACGCCGATCCCGGCCGTGGTCACGGTCGACACCTCCGAGAGCGTCGAGGCGGGCGCTGCGGCGCTGCGTCACCTCCGGCCACACGCGGCTTGATCGTGATCGAGGACGACAACCCGGATCGGGTCAAGGGCATCGTCCACAACAACAGCCTCGCCCGCCTCTACATGAGCGATGGGCCGGACGCCTCGATCGAGCCGGCGATCCGCGACGCTCTGATCGTTCCCGAGACCCGCCCGCTCGACGACCTGCTCCACGACCTCCAGGTCCAGCGCACCTCGATCGCCGTCGTCGTCGACGAGTACGGCCGCACGGTCGGGATCGTCACCGTCGAGGACATCCTCGAGGAGGTCGTGGGGGAGATCGAGGACGAGACCGATCCCCGCGCCGCGGCGATCCGCCAGCTCACCAACGGCGACTGGTTCGTGCGCGGCCACGTCTCGCTCGGCGACCTCTCCGACGCGGGGATCGAGCTGCCGGTCGACACCGACGCCTACAACTCGGTCGGCGGCTACGTCTTCGCCGAGCTCGGGCCGGCTGCCCAAGCGCGGCGACACGATCACCTCCAACGGCTACACGATCCGGGTCGAGTCGGTGCGGGAGAACCGGATCGAGGCGGTCCGGATCAGCGGTTCCGTCCGCCCCGACGCCTAGCTTCTCCGGGCAACCCGCGCCCCGCCGAACCTGGAGGTACCGCATGTGGGTTGTCCGCTTGAGCGACAAGCAGCTCGAGGTTCTACGAGCGCTGCTGCGCTCCGAGGATCATCTCGGCCCGGCCCTCCAGGGCGCGCTCGAGTCCCTCGACCTCGCCCGCTGGGACGACCTTCCCGAGGCCGAGCTGCCCTGGGAGGAGGTCGAGATCATCGCCCGCCGCCAGGGCATCTCCGAAGCCGACGTGATCTGGGACCTCAGCGGAAAGCGCTAGCGACGTACTCGTAGAAGCCGGCGCCGCTCTTGCGGCCGAGCTTGCCTTCGCCGACCATCTCGACGATCAGGCCGGGCGGCTTGTGGGCGGCCTCGGAGGAGTCGGCGTAGAGCGCGTCGCCGATCGCCTCGGCGACGTCGAGCCCGACGAAGTCGAGCAGCGCCAGCGGGCCCATCGGGTGCCCGGCGCCGAGCTTCATGCAGGTGTCGACCTCGCCGGCCTCCATGCCGGTCCGCTCGATCATCCGCACCGCGTCGAAGAGGTAGGGGAAGAGGAGGCGGTTGACGACGAAGCCCGCCTGGTCGGGAACCTCGACGGCGGTCTTGCCGAGCGCCGCGCACCAGGCCAGCGCCTTCTCGCGGGCGCCGGCGGCGCCGTCGGGGAAGCAGACCTCGACCAGCTTCATCCGCGGTACCGGGTTGAAGACGTGGAGGCCGAAGAGCTTCTCCGTGCCGGCGGCCTCGGCGATCGCGGCGATGTTCAGCGAGGAGGTGGTCGTGGCCAGATCCGAGTTGGGACAGGCCTCAGCGATGGTGGAGAGCAGCTCTCCCTTGGGGCCGACTTCCTCGATGATCGCCTCGACGACGACGTCGCACTCGGCGAGGTCGGCCGGGATCGGTGGTGACCCGCAGCCGCGAGGGCTCGGCGCCCTCGATCTTGGCGCAGGCGGCGACGACCTTCTCCTCGGCGCGCCAGGCGGACGCTTCGCTGCGGGCCAGAAGGATCGTGTCCGCCGTGGTGGTCGAGACAGCGGCAAGCCCAGTGGCAATGGCCCCGCTGCCGGCGATCCCCGGACTCTCGTACCCGCTGATTCGCGTTCATTGGATCGGGGTTCCTATCAGTAAAGTTGGACGGACCAGCAGACTGAACGGAGGCATTGGCGCGATGGAGAACGGCAAGGGCAGGTTCGGCGGCCGCGAGGTCGTCATCGTCGAGGCGGTTCGCACCCCGATCGGGCGCGGCCACGAGGAGAAGGGCTACTACAAGGACGTCCATGCCTCGAACCTCCTCGCCAAGGTCTACGCGGAGGTGTTCGAGCGCGCCGGAATCGACCCGGCCGAGGTCGGGGACGTCGTCGCCGGCTGCGCGCAGCAGTTCGGCGAGCAGGGGGTCAACATCGGCCGCAACGCCTGGCTCGAGGCCGGCCTGCCGATCGAGACGCCCGGCCACGACGATCGACCGCCAGTGCGGCTCCGCCCAGCAGGCGGTCAACTTCGCCGCGGCGCTGATCGCCACCGGCGTCCACGACGTCGCGATCGGCGTCCGGCGTCGAGCACATGGGCCACATCTCCTTCGCCGACGGCTACTCGGTGATGGAGGAGCACGGGATGCCCTTCTCGCCCGAGCTGATGGAGCGCTACAACCTGATGCCGCAGGGCCTCTCGGCCGAGATGATCGCCGACAAGTGGGAGATCCCCCGCTCCGAGCTGGACGAGCTCGGCCTGCGCTCCCAGCAGCTCGCCGCGCAAGGCGACCGAGGAGGGCCGCTTCGAGCGCGAGATCGTCCCCTTCGCGTCAACGGCGACACCTACGTCACCGACCAGGGCATTCGTCCCGACACGACGCTGGAGAAGCCTCGCCAGCTCTCAAGCCGGCCTTCAAGGAGGACGGCAAGGTCACCGCCGGCAACTCCTCGCAGGTCTCCGACGGCGCCGCCGCGGTGCTGCTGATGGCGCGCGAGAAGGCCGACGCGCTGGGCCTGAAGCCGCGGGCGCGGATCTTCGACCAGACGACGGTCGGGGTCGACCCGGTGATCATGCTGACCGGCCCGATCCCGGCGACGCGGAAGCTCCTCGAGCGCAACGGGATGACGATGGACGACATCGACCTGATCGAGATCAACGAGGCCTTCGCCTCGGTCGTCGCCGCCTGGCGGCGCGAGCTCGATCCCGACATGGACCGGGTCAACGTCAACGGCGGCGCGATCGCGCTCGGCCACCCGCTCGGCTCGACCGGGGCGCGGCTGATCACCACCCTGCTCCACGAGATGGAGCGCTCCGACAAGGAGATGGGCCTGGTGACGATGTGCTGCGGCGGCGGCCTCGGAACCGGCACGCTGATCGAGCGGGTCTGAGTCCAGGTAGTCTCCCGGGCCGATGGACCTGACCCTCTCGCCGTCGGAGAAGGAGTTCCGCGACGAGGTTCGCGCCTGGCTGGAGGAGAACCACCCCGGCCCCGAGCCCGAGGCGGGCCTCGAGGAGGTGATGGCCTTCCGGCGCGAGTGGCAGGGCAAGCTGCACGAGGCCGGTTGGGCCGGGATCTCCTGGCCGAAGGAGTACGGCGGCCGCGGCGCCACGCTGATCGAGCAGGCGATCTTCGTCGGCGAGGCGGCGCGGCCGGAGGCGCCCAGCCCGGCCAACGTCCTCGGCCTGGCGATGGGCGGGCCGGTGGTGATCGCCCACGGCACCGACGAGCAGAAGCAGCGCTACCTGGAGCCGATCCTCACCGCCGAGGAGATCTGGTGCCAGGGGTTCTCCGAGCCCGAGTCGGGCTCCGACCTCGCCTCGCTGAAGACCCGCGCGGTCAAGGACGGCGACGAGTGGGTCGTCACCGGGCAGAAGGTCTGGACGACCTTCGCCCAGTACGCGAAGTGGTGCATGCTCGTCGCCCGCACCGACCCCGACGCGCCCAAGCACAAGGGCCTCACCTACTTCCTGATGGACATGGAGCAGGAGGGGGTGCGAGGCCAAACCGCTGGTCCAGATCACCGGCGAGGGCGAGTTCAACGAGGTCTTCATCGAGGAGGCGCGGATCCCCGACGCCAACGTCGTCGGCGGCGTCGGCAACGGCTGGACCGTCGCGATCACGACGCTGATGAACGAGCGCGCCGGGCTCGCCTTCGGCGCGATCGCCCAGATCGCCAACAGCCTCAAGCGGCTCACCGAGCTGGCCGCGGAGACGCGCGTCAACGGCGGCAGCGCGGCCGAGGACCCGGTCTTTCGCCAGCGGATCGCCCAGCTCCACATCGAGGCCGAGACGATGCGGCTGAACGCCTACCGCGGCCTGACCAAGACGATGCAGTCGGGCATCCCCGGCCCCGAGGGCTCGCTGGGCAAGTGGCAGTGGGCCGACATCAACCAGCGGATCGCCGAGCTGGCGCTCGACATCGAGGGCGCCTACGCGCCGCTCGACCGCGGCGCCGAGCACGCCGTCGCCAACGGCGCCTGGCAGTACGGCTTCCTGCGCTCGCGCGCCAACTCGATCGAGGGCGGCACCACCGACATCCTCAAGAACATCATCGCCGAGCGGGTGCTCGGCCTGCCGAGGCTGCGCTGAGCGGGCTCCATGTACTTCGACCTCACACGACGAGCAGCAGGCGATCAAGTCGACGCGCGCACGACTTCCTCGCCGCCCGCTACAAGTCGGAGCGGATCCGCGAGCTGGCCGAGAGCGAGCACGGCTTCGAGCAGTCCGACTGGGAGGAGATGGCCGAGCTCGGCTGGACCGGCCTGGCGCTGCCCGAGGAGTGGGGAGGACAGGGCCTCGGCATCGTCGAGCTCGCCGTCCTCTTCGAGGAGATGGGCTACGCGCTGGCCCCCTCGCCGCTGCTCTCGACGACGCGTCGCCGGCCTGGCGCTGGCGGCGCGCGGCACCGACGAGCAGCGCGAGCGCTGGCTGCGCCCGCTCGCCGCCGGCGAGGCGCGCGGCGACGATCGCGCTCTTGGACGCCGGCGCGCCCGCCGCCCTCGGCGGCTTCGCGATGGAGGCGAGGGCCGACGGCGACGGCGTCGTCCTCGACGGCGAGAAGGTGCTGGTCATGGACGCCGCCGCGCGCCGACTTCTTCCTCGTCGCCACCGCCGACGGCCGCCGCCACGCTGGTCGAGCGCGACGCCGACGGCGTCACGGTCACCGCCGAACCGTCGATCGACCTCACCCGCCGCCTCTACTCGGTCCGCTTCGACGGCGTCCGGGTCGGCGCCGGAGGCGACGCTGAGCGGCGAACAGGCCGACTACCTGCCGGTCCTCTGGCGGGCCTGCGTCGCGATCGCCGCCGAGTCGACCGGGATCGCCCAGCGGACGCTGGAGATGGCCGTCGAGTACGCCAAGGACCGCAAGCAGTTCGGCCGCCCGATCGGCTCCTACCAGGCGGTCTCCCACCGCTGCGCGCAGATGCTGCTGGAGACCGAGAACTCCCGCTCCGCCGTCTACGGCGCCGCCTGGGCCGCCGACGCCGAGCCCGAGTCGCTGCCGCTGGCGGCCTCGATGGCCAAGGCCTACGCCTCCGACGCCGGCTGGCGGGTTCCCGACGCCTCGATCCAGGTGCACGGCGGGATCGGCTTCACCTGGGAGCACGACCTCCACTTCTTCCTCAAGCGCGGCAAGGCGAACGCGGCGACGTTCGGCGACGCCAAGTGGCACCGCGAGCGGGTCGCCGACGCCGTCCTCGCCGCGGCCGCCGAGCCGGTCTCCGCCTGAGTGAGCGCGTGGGCGCCCTCGAGAGAATCTCCGTCGCCGCGATCGGCACCTCGGTCGCCGACCTCGAGGCCGAGACGAAGCGCGCCGAGGCGGCCGGCGTCGAGTGCGTCTGGGCGCCGGAGCTGTTCCGCTCCTCGGTGACCCAGGCCGCCTACCTGGCCGGCCAGGACCGAGAAGATCGACGTCGCCACCGGGATCGCCTGGGCCTTCACGCGCAGCCCCTTCATCCTCGCGGTCAGCGCGCTCGACATCGACGAGATGTCGGGCGGGCGCTTCCGGCTCGGCCTCGGCTCCGGCGTCAAGCGCCTCAACGAGACCTGGCACAACGCCGAGTACGGCAAGCCCGCGCCCGCACCTGCGCGAGGCGATCGAGGCGACCCGTCTGATCATGCAGCAGGCCGGCAAGGGCGAGCCGATCCGCTACGAGGGCTCCTACTACGACATCGACATCAAGGGCTGGGTCCGGCCGCACCCGGCGCCGCGCGAGTCGGTGCCGATCTACACCGCCGGCGTGCAGGCGGGGATGTGCCGGATGGCCGGCGACGTCGCCGACGGGCTGATCGGCCACCCGATCCAGAGCCTGCGCTGGATCGACGAGGTCGTCGTCGACGCCTTCGAGGAGGGCCTGCGGCGCTCCGGCCGCGACCGCCGGGACTTCGACTACCTGCCGACCGTCTGCTGCGCGATCGACGACGACGAGGCGCGGGCGATCGAGATGGCCCGCCGCACGATCTCCTTCTACGCGACGGTCAAGACCTACATGCCGCTCTGGGAGCTGCACGGGTTCGCCGACAACGCCGTCGCCGCCGGCGAGGCATTCCGCCGCGGCGACCTCGCCGCCGTCCCGGCGGCGATCAGCGACGAGATGGTCGACACCTACTGCGCCGCCGGCCCGCTCGACAAGGTCCGGGCCAGGGTCGAGGAGACCGCCGAGCGAGCCGACGGCCTCTTCCTCACCCCGCCCACCTACTTCATCTCCCCCGAGGAGCTGAGCGAGTACCAGAACCGCATCATCGAGTCCTTCGGCCCAGCCGCCTGAGCGGCCTCCTCGTCAGTCGGCGGGAAGGGCGGAGACGAAGCGCTCGAACTTCGCCATGTCGGTCACGGCGGGGCCGTGGCCGGGGAGGATCAGGCTGGGATTGAGCTCGGCAAGCTTGCGGATCGAGCGGCGGTTCTCGGCCGGGTCGTAGGTGAAGATCTCGGGCGGCTCCTTGATGCCGGGCAGGGCGGTGGCGTAGCTCATGTTGCGGATCACGTCGCCGCAGATCGCCACCCGGTCGGCCTCGCGGAAGAAGATCACCTCGCCGCGGGCGTGACCGGGTGCGTGGACGACGCGAAACCCGGCGACCTCGTCGCCCTCGTTCAGGACCCGGTCGACCTTGTGGGGCGGGCCCTCCCAGATGCGCTTGATGACCCTGTTGACCGGGTGCCGGGCCGCTGCCTCCTGCATCGGCTTTCGCCCTTCCATCGCGTCGACGTCGTCGGCGTGGCAGGCGAGCGGGATGCCGCGCGCCTCGCAGACGTCCTTGGCGACGCCCTGGTGGTCGGGGTGGACGTGGGTCAGCGCCAGCATCGAGAGGTTGCGGCCCTCGATCTCGCTGAAGATCCGGCGCCGGTCCCAGCGCCTGCCGGCGTCGATCAGCACGTCCTCGGCGAGGTAGACGTTGATGCTCGGAGCCGGGAGCTCCTTGAGCCGCCAGACGCCCGGGGCCAGGTACTTCACTGCCCTATCCCAGGGCCCCGCGCGGCTCGCCGCTGTGCTCGGCCAGATCCTCGAGCTTGACGATCGTCCGCTCGCCCTCGATCCGGGCCGGGTGGTCGGGCGGCAGCGGCTCTATCAACCGCCGGATGCGGTTGCGGATCTGCAGCGCGAAGTGCGGGGTGGAGGCGCCGGCCAGGGCACGGATGTCCTCGGCCGTGACCTCGTGGGTCGGGGCGAGCCGCTCGGGGCTCTCGGTCTCGCTCACGGCTGTCCCCCGATCTTGGTCAGCTCCGCGAGGTTGTCGATCTCGGCCTGCTGGTTCACGTCGATGGCCTCCTGGTCTCCGATCACCCAAACGTGGTTGTAGAAAGCGCGCGTCGGGTCGGTGCTGTAGCCGGGCTTGACGTCGAGCAGGTACCCGCGCAGCGCAGCGGGCAGCGTATCGGCGCTGTCGGTGAGCAGCAACGGCCCCCAGGTGCCCGACGCCGAGAGCGGCGCCGCGGCGGCCGCGTCGAGCGGCGAGTCGCTGCGGGCCACGACGAAACCGTGCCCGGGGTCGTTGACGTTCCAGCCGAAGTCGCCGTCGGCGTAGCGGGCCAGGGCGATCGCGTTGCTCACCGGGTCCTCGCCGGAGACGCGGCGCACCTTGCCGGTCAGCTTCGAGATCGCTTGCGCCACCTTGGGGGAGATCGCCGACGGCGGGCCCAGGATGTAGACGGGCACGTCCTGGTGGCGCTTCAGCGCCATGGCCGTCGGAGTGGGGAGCGTGTAGCGATTGGCGAAGAGGACCGGATCGCCGGATCGCGCCGCCCAGGCCGCCGCCGGCATCGCGAAGCCGGGCTGCCCGGCGGGGGCGATCACCACGTGCCGGGGCGCGACGCCGAACAGCCCGTCGCGAAGCTTCTCGATTGCCGCCGCGATCGCGGCGGCGTCCCCGGGCTTTACCTGCGTCACCTTCGCCAGCCCGGCGGGGGCTGCCACTTCGCCGACTACGAACGCCTGCGCCCCGCCCGTGGCGGGGCTGCCCTGGGGGTCGAGGGCGGCGAAGGCCTGGGCGGTCGGCTCGGGAAGCCCGTCCGGCGTGGAGACCAGGACGGGGGCCCGCACCGGCGCCGCCATCAGCACCGAGGCGGCGAGCGCGCCCTGCCAGTCGTCCTCGCCGACCAGGGTGACCGCTGCGGGTCGCTGGGCGGCGGTGGCGGAGGGGAAGGTCGCCAGGGCCACCCCGGCCGCGTTGGAGGCCGGGTCGGCGCCGCCGACCCGGGTCGTGTTCTTGGTGGCGAAGGCCGGGTAGCCGAGCTGGCTCGAGACCTGAGGAGCGGTGTGCGCCTCGGTTGGGGAGGAGGGGGGGTGGCCGCTGACCGGCGCCGGCGTCCCCGAGGTGTCCTTCGCGCCCCTTCCACCGAGAACCGCGGCGGCGAGGAACACGACGGCGACGACCACGGTCGCGCCGATCAGCTTCAGCGCCGTCGGGACCAGCGTGCGCCGCCGCTTCAGCACGGGCGGTTTTGGCGGCGTTTGCCTTACAGGCGACGCCTGTACGTCCGCATTAATCGGCCGCTCTTTGAGTGCCACCACGGCAACGCTAGACGGTTTCCCCTGCCCAGTAGCGCTCCGCTGTTCCTTTGCTGCATATAACAGGGCTAAGGAACAGCGGAAGCCGAGATCTGTCGCTGCGCTGTGCTTTAGCCGCACATAACAGGGCAAAGGAACAGCGGAGCTTGGGAGGAGCTTGGCTGGCTGGTCAGTTAGTCTGTATCGACTGGTTGACTGACCAGTCAATCGGTTGCTGGATTGGCTCGCCACGTGGGTTTGACTCTCAAGAGAGGACTTCATGGATTTCGCACTGAACGAGGAGCAGCTGGAGTTCAAAGACCGTTGCCGGACCTTTGCCCGCGAGGTGATCCGCCCGGCTGCGCGCAAACACGACGAGGAGGAGAGCTTCCCCTGGGAGGTCGTCAAGGAGGCGCGCCGGCAGGGATTCGGCAGCCTCGAGTCGATCCAGCGGAATGCCGCCGACGCCGAGGGGCAGATGCAGGTGATCGCCGCCGAGGAGTTCCACTGGGGATGCGCGGGGATCGCGCTGGCGATCTCCGGCTCCGGGCTCGCCGCGGCCGGCATCGCCGCCTCCGGGACCCCTGAGCAGATCGGCCGCTGGGTCCCCGAGTGCTTCGGCACGCGGCGACGAGATCAAGCTCGGCGCCTACGCGGTCACCGAGCCGCAGGCCGGCTCCGACGTGAAGAGCCTGAAGACGACGGCGAAGCGCGACGGCGACGAGTGGGTCCTCGACGGCACCAAGGTCTTCATCACCAACGGCGGCATCGCCGACGTCCACGTCATCGTCGCCACGGTCGACCCGGCGCTCGGCACCCGCGGCCAGGCCTCGTTCGTCGTGCGCCAAGGGCACGCCCGGCCTCAGCCAGGGCAAGAAGGAGTGCGAAGCTCGGCATCCGCGCCTCGCACACCGCCGAGGTGATCCTCGAGGACTGTCGCATCCCGGCCGAGTACCTGCTCGGCGGCGAGGAGAAGCTGGAGCGCAAGCTGCAGCGCGGTCGCGAAGGGAAGAAATCGCGCGGCGCCGACGCGCTGGCGACCTTCGAGATCACCCGGCCGCTGGTCGGCGCCTCGGCGCTCGGCATCGCCCAGGCCGCCTACGAGTGGACCCTCGAGTACCTCGACGGTCAGTCGGAAGGCGGCACGCCGCTGCTGCAGACGCAGCGCATCCAGCAGACGCTCGCCGACGTCGCGACCGAGATCGAGGCCGCCCGCCTGCTGGTCCAGCGCGCCGCCTGGATGGGTCGCAACGGCGTCCCGATGAGGGGCGGCCAGGGCTCGATGTCGAAGCTGAAGGCCGGCGACGTGACGATGTGGGCGACGACCACGCTGATGGACCTGGTCGGCCCCTACGCCTGGAACAAGGAGTGCCCGCTGGAGAAGTTCTTCCGCGACGCGAAGATCTACCAGCTGTTCGAGGGCACGGCCGAGATCCAGCGCATGGTCATCTCCAGGATGCAGGCTCGCGAGTACGCGGAGCGCCTCGCCTTCGGCGCCGAGGTTGCCGCAAAGGCGATGGAGCCTGAGAAGGAGCCGGTCGCCGCATAAGCTCGGGGGTGTGCACCTCCACTCGCACGCCCACGCCTTGGAGGAGCGGCGCGGCGATAGCCGGCGCCGCATGTCGATCGCGCTGGCGATCAACGCCGCGATGCTCGCGGTGGAAGCCGTCGGCGGGATCCTCACTGGCTCGCTGGCGGTCCTCGCCGACGCCGGCCACCTGCTCTCCGACGTCGGCTCGATCGCCCTGGCTCTCGCCGCCGCCGGCCTTGCCGCCCGCCCCGCCGTCGGCCGGCGCACCTTCGGCTACCAGCGCTCCGAGGTGCTGGCCGCGCTGGTCAACGGCCTGCTGCTGGTCGCGGTCGGGGTGGGGGTGGCGGTCGCCGCGATCGGCCGGCTCGGCGACCCGCCTGGGATCGACGGCGGTGGAGTGCTGGCGCTGGGCGCGTTCGGCCTCGCCGGCAACGTCGCCGCGGCGCTGGTCCTGGCGCAGGGGCAGCGAGAGGACGTCAACCTCGAAGGCGTGCTGCGGCACAGCGCCGCCGATGCGCTCGGCTCGCTGGGTGTCGTCGTCGCGGGCGCCGTGGTGCTGGCGGGGGGCTCGCCGATCGTCGACCCGATCGTCGGCCTCCTGATCGCGGTCCTCGTCCTCGCCTCCTCCTGGCGGCTGATCAAGGAGCCCTTCGACGTGCTGATGGAGGCGGCGCCGGCCGGCCTCGACGTCGAGGGCATGGGCGCCGCGATCTGCTCGGTCGGCGACGTCCGCTCCGTCCACGACCTTCACGTCTGGACGGTGACCTCGGGCTTCGGCGCGATCGCCGCCCACGTCGTCGTCGCCAAGGACTCCGACCGCGACCTGATCCGCCGCCGGCTCGAGGTGCTGCTGGACGAGCGGTTCGGCATCCACCACACCACGCTCCAGATGGAGGAGGAGGCCGGGGACACGCTCTTGAAGGTCGAGAACGTCCCCCTCGATAGCTGATCGCAAGGCGGGTTGCAGGGCTCGGGCGGGCGCTGGGGCCGATTCTCGCCTCAGCTAGCCTCGCTGACCCTGCCCTACCCTGTTGTGCCGGCAGGGATGGCAGGCGCTGGATTCTCAATGCGACCGGACTTCCCCCAAAGCCCGATGCGGATTCTGCATGGCGGCGCGCTCTTCGCGGCGCTGGCGGCGCTGTGCGCGGTGCTGGTCGCCGGCGTTGCCACCGCGCCCGCCCAGGACCTCCAGTCCAAGCTCGACGCCAAGCAGGCGAAGCTCGTCGAAGGTCGCAGGAGCGCAGGGGCGTGTTGACGACGACGATCTCCCGCTACGGCGACCGGATCGATCGTCTCACCTCGGAGGTCGCCCAGCTACGCGACCAGGAGGCCGGCGTCCGCGCCCGCCTCGCGGTGAAGCAGGCCGAGCTGGACCGGGCGATGGCCGAGCTGAACGGTGCGAAGCGGCACCTCGCCGTGATGCGCGCGCACCTGAAGCGGGCGCTGGTCGCGCTTCGCGAGCGCCTCGTGGCGATGTATGAGATGGGCACCCCGGACGTGCTCAGCGTGATCGTCGGCTCCAGCGGCTTCGACGACCTGGTCAACCGCACCGAGTACCTGAACCGCCTCCACGGCATGGACGACGCGGTCGTCGGCCGGGTGCGGGAGCTGCGCGACGAGATGCAGCGCACGGTGACGCGCCTGCGCACCGCCAAGGACCGGATCAAATCCGCCCGCGACGCGATCGCCGCCCAGGAGCAGGCGCTGGCCACCGCCCGCGCCGCAGTCCAGAGCCGCCAGTCGGCGCTGGTCGCGGCCCGCGCCGGCCGCGTGGCCGCGCTGGCGAAGATCCGCAAGACACGAGCAGGAGCTGGACGGCTCGGTCGCCGCGATCCAGGGCAAGATCGCCGCACAGCTATCCGGGACCTCATCGGCGCCGCTGCCGGCCGGGCCAATCCGCAATGGCTCGGGGCAGCTCATCTGGCCGGTCGACGGGCCGGTCGTCTCCGGCTTCGGGCCGCGCACGATCAACGGCCAGCTACGAGTACCACCCCGGAATCGACATCGCGGTGCCGAGCGGCACGCCGATCCGCGCCGCCGCGGCGGGGACGGTGATCTTCACCGAGCCGGAGGCGTCGAGCGGCGGCTACGGCAACTACACCTGCATCGACCACGGCGGCGGCCTCTCCACCTGTTACGCGCACCAGGAAACCTTCGCGGTCTCCGCCGGCCAGCACGTCTCCCAGGGCCAGGTGATCGGGTACAGCGACTGCACCGGCTACTGCTTCGGGCCCCACGTGCACTTCGAGGTGCGGATCAACGGGTCGGTGACCGATCCGATGGGCTACCTCTAGCGCGCCTTCACCGGAAATTGCCCGGAAATCCCATTAGTTGGTATGTGGGTACGGGTTGGCTCTGCCTACCCTGAGTGGGAACCGAACGGAGGCGAGGATGGTTCGCCAGGCCCATTCCTATCTGGCAGGCGCAGTGTCCGGCGCGGCGTTGATCGCCGCGGCCGTCGTCGTCTTCGTCGTTCTGGTCTCCGCCCAGGTCTTCAGGGACTGGCCGATCTCCGGGTTGGGCGGCAGAGGCGGCGAGAGCGCCGCGGTTTCTCCCGCGCGCCCGGCGGCACAAGCCGGAACGGCGGCGTCGGCGACTGCGGCGGGCACGGTTGGCCTCCACGACGGGGCGGGCGGCGCCGGCCATCGTTCGGCGCAGTCGCTTGGCTCCGTCGCCCAGCAAGGCGGTGCGAGCGGGAATGCGGGGCCGGCCAAATCGCCCGGGGACGCCGGCTCGCCGAACCACGGCCGGGGCGGCGGTTCCTCTCCGTCCAGCTCTTCGTCCGGCTCCTCCGGCGGGAGCGGCGGCTCGGGGTCGACGCCAGGCGGGGAGGGAAACGGGAGTGGGTCTTCTCCCTCGGCGGCGATTACCGGCACCGTCAACGACACGGTTTCCCAGGTCGATCAGGGCGTGCTCGGGGGAGCTCTGCAGAGCAGCGGCGTCACCGCCGTCACCCAGGGCGTCGTCAACAGCGTCGCCGGTCCCGACTCGACCGTCGGCAAAGCGGTCGACGGCGTGCTCGGCAGCGGCGACTAGCCGGAAGTTCGGCTGCAATCGTCACAATGCCCGTCTCATGGCGGAGCACGAGCTGACAGATGTGATCGTGGGCGCCCCGATCGAGGGTTCGGCGGTCTACCCGGCCGGCAGCCGCGTCAACGAGCGCGGGCGGCTGGAGATAGCCGGCTGCGACGTGGTCGAGCTGGTCGCCGAGCACGGCACCCCCGCCTACGTCTACTCCGAGGACGACATGCGCGCCCGCGCCCGGGCGTACCGCGAGGCGTTCGAGCGCCGCGGCGCCGACTTCGAGGTGCTCTTCGCCAGCAAGGCGTTCCCCTGCACCGCCGCCTACCGGCTCTTCGCCGAGGAGGGGCTCTCGGTTGACGTCGCCTCCGGCGGCGAGCTGCACATGGCGCTGCGCGCCGGCTTCGACCCGGCCCGCATCCACATGCACGGCAACAACAAGACCGACGAGGAGGTCCTCTTCGCCGCCCGCTCCGGCGTCGGCTGCCTGATCCTCGACTCCTTCGACGAGATCGAGCGCTGCGAGCGGCTGCTGGAGGGCCCCCAGGACGTGCTGATCCGGGTGACCCCCGGGATCAAGCCCTCGACCCACGACTACGTGCAGACCGGGCAGCTCGACTCCAAGTTCGGGTTCGGGCTGGAGGACGGGCTGGCGGCGCGGGCGGTCGAGCGGGTGCTGGCCTCCGACTCGCTCAACCTGATCGGGCTGCACGCCCACATCGGCTCCCAGATCTTCGAGCTGGAGCCCTACACGCTGGCGATCCGCGCGATCGGAGAGCTGGCCGGCGAGTGGTGCCGGGTCGTCAACGTCGGCGGCGGGCTCGGCATCGCCTACACCGCCGAGGACGAGCCGCCCTCGATCGACGCCTACGTGGAGGTGAAGGTGCGCGGCGTCGCCGAGGTGTTCGGCGACGGCGTGAGGATCCTGGTCGAGCCGGGCCGCTCCCTGGTCGGCAACGCCGGGGTCACCGCCTACCGGGTCGGCACCGTCAAGGAGATCCCCGGCGTGCGCACCTACGTCGCCGTCGACGGCGGCATGTCGGACAACATGCGGCCGATGCTCTACGGCTCGCGCTACGAGGCGCTGATCGCCGACCGGGCGGGCGCCGCGCCCGACACCCTGGTGACGATCGCCGGGATGCACTGCGAGTCGGGCGACATCCTCGTCCGCGACGCGATGCTGGCCGCGCCCGCGGTCGGCGACGTGCTGGTCACGCCCGCGACCGGCGCCTATGGCTACGCGATGGCGAGCAACTACAACGGCGTGCCGAGGCCGCCGGTGATCTTCTGCGGCGAGGGCGAGGCCCGCGTCGTGGTGCGTCGCGAAACCTACGAGGACCTGACCTCCCGCGATGTCTGAGCCGGTGCGGATAGGGCTGCTCGGGCGCGGCACCGTCGGCGGCGCCTTCGCCGACCTGCTGGCGGAGCGCGCCGGCGCCGTCGAGGCGGCGACCGGGCGGGCGCCGGAGATCTCCGGTGTGCTGACCCGCGACGACGGCGACTTCGGAGCGATCCTCGAGCGCTCCGACCTGATCGTCGAGCTGATCGGGGGGACCGACCCGGCGCGCGACTACGTGCTCGACGCGCTGCGGGCCGGCCGGCCGGTGGTCACCGCCAACAAGCAGCTGCTCGCCCAGCACGGCGACGAGCTGTTCGGCGTCGCCCGCGAGGCCGGCGTGCAGCTGCGCTTCGAGGCGGCGGTGGCCGGGGTGATCCCGATCGTCCGGGTGATCCAGGAGAGCTTCGGCGTCACCGAGGTCTCCAAGGTCTTCGGCATCGTCAACGGCACCACCAACTTCATCCTCAGCGAGATGGCCTCGACAGGCGCCGCCTACGAGGACGCGCTGGCCCGCGCCCAGGAGCTGGGCTACGCCGAGGCCGACCCGACCGAGGACGTCAACGGCGCCGACGCCGCGGCCAAGATGGCGATCCTCGCCCGTCTCGCCTTCCACACGCCGGTCACCCTCTCCGAGGTCGCCTACGAGGGGATCGAGACGATCCAGCCCGACGACCTCGCCTACGCCAAGGAGCTGGGTCTCTCGCTGAAGCTGCTCGGAGTGGCCGAGCGGCGCGACGGCGGCATCAGCGTCCGCGTCTTCCCCTGCTTCCTCTACCGGGGCCACCCGCTCTCGCCGGTCGAGGGGCCGTTCAACGCGGTGATGGTCGAGGCGCCGGCGATCACCGAGGTGACGATGTCGGGGCCGGGGGCCGGAGGGGTTCAGACCGCTTCGGCGGTGCTCGGCGACGTCGTCTCGATTCTCTCCGGCGAGGCCCCGGTCCACGAGCCGCGGGAGTCGCTGCCGATCGTCAGCGACGTGACGTCGTCCTTCTACCTGCACCTGGAGGTCGCCGATCGGCCGGGGGTGCTGGCGCAGATCGCCAAGGTGCTGGGGGACAACGAGATATCGGTGAAGAGCGTGGTGCAGCGGGGGATCGGGGATGACGCTCGGCTGGTCATGGTGCTGCACGAGTGCCTGGAGTCGCGGTTCAAGGCCGCGGTCGATGCGATCGCCGAGCTTGACTTCCTGCGGTCTCCGCCTCGGTCGATACGGGTGATCGAGGAGGAGTTCGTGTGAGGGCCCAAGTAATCCGCTTCTTCACCTGCTGATGCCCGTTCCGTTGATAGAGCGCTATAGGGATCGTCTTCCGCTGGAGCCGGGAGATCCGGTTGTCACCCTGAACGAGGGATCGACGCCGTTGATCGAGGCGCCCAGGTTGTCGGAGCGAATCGGTGTCCGCGCCTACCTGAAGTTCGAGGGTGCCAATCCCACTGGGAGCTTCAAGGACCGGGGGATGACGGTTGCCGTGTCACGCGCCAAGGGCAGGGGTTCCGAGGCGGTTATTTGCGCTTCCACCGGGAATACGGCCGCGAGTGCCGCTGCTTATGCCGCCAGGGCTGGGTTGCGGGGGGCTGTGATCGTTCCCGAGGGGAAGATCGCTATCGGGAAGCTGGCCCAGGCGCTCATGCACGGGGCGCGGGTCATCGCTCTGCGGGGGAACTTCGACGATGCGCTGCGGATCGTTCGGGAGCTGGCCGACAAGCACCCGATCGAGCTGGTCAACTCGGTCAATCCCTACCGGATCGAGGGGCAGAAGACCGCTGCGTTCGAGGTCATCGAGGAGCTCGGGGAGGCTCCCGGGGCGCTGGCCATCCCGGTTGGCAACGCCGGCAACGTGACCGCTTACTGGCGGGGGTTCCAGGAGGTGGGGGTTGCGCCGGTGCTCTACGGGTTCCAGGCCGAGGGGGCCGCGCCGCTGGTTCTTGGGGCGCCGGTCGCCAATCCCGAGACCGTCGCCTCGGCGATTCGGATCGGGAACCCGGCCCGGTGGGAGGAGGCGATGGATGCATTCACCGCCTCGCGGGGGCGGGTCGCGGCGGTTTCCGACGAGCAGATCCTCGATGCCTACCGCTGGTTGGCGGCCACCGAAGGGGTCTTCTGCGAGCCCGCTTCCGCCGCCTCGGTTGCCGGGCTGCTGGCACACGGGATGCCGGTGGTGGAGAGCATGGCGCCGCCCGAGTCCGTCGTCTGCGTCCTCACCGGCCACGGCCTCAAGGACCCCGACACGGCGCTCGGCAAGGCCCCGGCGGTCGTCAACTGCGAAAACGATCTCAGCGCCGTCGAGCGCGCCGTCTTCGATTGAGCGACCAGGACCGCGTCTAAGCTGGCGGCGGGGTGACGACTCGACGCCGACTCGTTCGCGTACCGGCCTCCTCGGCCAACCTCGGGCCGGGGTACGACGTGATGGCCGCCGCCGTCTCCCTGCACCTGGAGCTGGAGGTGGAGGAGGTCGGGGAGTTCTCGCTGGACGCCGGTGGGCTGGACGTATCGACCGGGCGCGACAACCTGGTGGTGCGGGCGTTCGAGAGCCTGCACTCCGCCGACGGGATCGCCTTCCGGCTGAACAGCGAGATTCCGCTTGCGCGAGGTCTGGGCTCCAGCGCCGCGGCGATCGTCGCCGGGCTCTTCGCCGCCGACCACCTCTTCGAGTTGGCCCTCTCGAAGGAGGAGATGCTGGTCCGCGCCACTGAGCTGGAGGGGCACCCGGACAACGTCGCGGCGGCGATCCACGGCGGGTTCGTCGTCTGCGGCGAGCTGGACGGGGCGCCCACGGCGACTCGCTTCGACCCGCCTGGGGGGCTGGAGGCTGTCGCGGTCGTCCCGGCCGAGGAGGTTTCGACCAAGCGCGCCCGCGAGGCGATCCCGCCACAGGTCCCGCTCGCCGACGCCGTCGCCAACGTCTCGGCCGCGTCCCAGCTGGTCCTCGGCCTGCAGTCTGCCGACCTCGACCTCGTCGCCCGTGGTCTCGCCGACCGTATCCACCAGGAGCGTCGCCGCGACCTCTACCCCCGCTCGATGGAGATCGTCGACTCGGCCCGCGAGCTGGGCGCCCTCGGCGCGACGATCTCCGGCGCCGGCCCCAGCGTGCTCGTCTGGACCACCTGGCAGGACGCCGGCAAGGTCGTCGCCGAGCTGGAGCGCCGTTGCGAGGGCTGGGCCGAGGTGCGCCGCCTTCCCTTCACGCCCCACGGCGCCGACGTCCCGGAGCTGTAGGCGCGCGGCGGCCCTTCGCGGGCGGCCTGGACGGGGAGCGGGCGGCCCGCCTATAATGCCCGCTCTCGTCAACCCGTCGCGCGCCCGCTCGAAGAAGGCGCGGAACCCGGGAGGTCAACTTTGTCTGCACGCCAGTCCCGTGAGAGTCGCGGTGAGCGCGGCCCCGTCCGCTACTCGCCTGAGCGTCCCTACCGGCCGCTCGTCTCGCCCCCAAGCGTCGAGGACAAGGACGCGTGCGCGATCTACGCCTCGGTTCGCAAGGACGCCACGCCGAGCCAGGAGCCGATCGCGGCGGCGATCCCCGCCCTGCAGAAGATGCTGCACCGGGCCGGCAACGTCGACGGCGAGGGCGACGGCTGCGGCCTGCTGCTCGACATCCCGCGCAAGATCTGGGCCGAGGAGGTCCGGGCCGGCGGCCACGACCCCTCGCTGACCCTCGACGACGCCTTCGCCGTCGCCCACGTCTTCGTCGAGCGCTCCCAGGACCTAGAGCGGGTGCAGCACGACGCCCGCGAGCTGCTCGGGCAGGGCGGGTTCCGCATCCTCGCCGAGCGGGTCGGCGCCGTCGACTCGACGGCGCTCGGCTCGACCGCGCGCGAGGAGGAGCCGCACTTCTGGCAGGTCGCCGGCCTGGTCGCCGACGCCTCGCGGCGCGACCGCGTCCTCTTCGACCTGCTGATCGAGCTGGAGCGGCGGCTCGACCTGCACGTCCCATCCTTCTCGGCGACGACCTGCGTCTACAAGGTGATGGGGTCGCCGAAGGTGCTGGGCGGGTACTACCCGGACCTGCGCGACGGGCGCGCGGAGACGGTCGCCTGCTTCGGCCACAACCGCTACTCGACCAACACCTGGCCCTCCTTCAAGCGGGTCCAGCCCTTCTCGGTGCTCGGCCACAACGGCGAGATCAACACGATCGAGCAGCTGCGCCAGGAGGCGCGCATGCTCGGTGTGCCGATCCAGCCCGGCTCCTCCGACTCCCAGGACCTCGACCGGACGATCGACACCCTGGTCAGCCGCGACGGCCTCAGCCTCGCCGAGGCGATGGAGATGGTGCTGCCGCCGATCGTCAGAGAGATCAAGGGCCTGCCCGCCGACCTGCACCCCTTCTACATGTACCTGCGCCAGGCGATGGGGCCGTTCGCCCAGGGACCGGTTGCGCTGATCGCCCGCCACACGGACGAGTGCGTGTTCTCGGCCGACGCGCTCGGCTTGCGGCCGCTCTGGCAGATGGAAACCACGGAGGACTTCGTCTTCAGCTCCGAGCCGGGAGTGGTCTCGGTCGGGGAGATGGTCTCCGAGCCGAAACCGCTGGCGCCCGGTGAGAAGGCTCTGGTGACGATCGACCGCGAGCGCAAGCGCTCCACCCTGCATCCCCACGACGAGATGCTGCGGATCGTGCGCGAGCGCTGGCTGGCACGCACCGGCGCTGAGCAGGTGGCCCCCTACGATCGCGCCCTCGAAACCGGCGGCCCGCTGGAGGGCGAGGATGTCCCCGGCTACTCCGACGCCGGCCCCGAGGAGCCGGTCAAGGTTTCCGACCGCATTCTCGCCGGGTTCGGCTGGCAGCGCGACGACGTCAAGCTCGTCCAGCAGATGGCCTCCAACGGGGTCGAGCCGATCGGCTCGCTCGGCTACGACGGGCCGCTTGCCGCCCTCTCGCCGGAGCGCCAGAACCTCGCCGACTACTTCAAGGAAACGGTTGCCGTGGTCACCAATCCGGCGATCGACCGCGAGCGCGAGGTCGAGCACTTCTCCACCCGCACGATATTCGGGCGGCGCCCCTCGATCGACGCCGCCGGCGAGGACACAGCCACCGTGGAGACCGCCTTCCCGGTGATCCTCGGCGGCCATCACGAGATGGCGCCGCTCTCCGACAAGACCTATCGCCGGATCGCCCGCGAGCATCGCACCTACCTGCTCGAGGACCTCTGGGAGGAGTTCCGTGGCCGCGCCGGCGCCGTCGACATCTCCCTGCTGGAGACCGAGACCACGCTGGGGGCGATCGAGCGGATCAAGCAGGAGGCGGTGAAGAAGGTGCGCAACGGCGCCGAGCTGGTCGTCCTCACCGACCGCACCGTCTATGACGCCGAGCGCCGCTACCTCGACCCGCACCTCGCGGTCTCCGCGGTCGACCAGGCGCTGAAGCAGTTCCGGGTCGAGCCGGGCGAGGAGAACCTGCGCCGCCGCTGCGGGCTCGTCCTGCGCTCCGCCGCGATCCGCAACGTCCACGACACGATGCTGGCGCTGGGGCTCGGCGCCAACGGCGTCTGCCCGTACACGATGGTCGAGGTCATCTGCGTCGAGGACTACGAGACCGACGTCTCCCACCTCTGCGACGCGCTGACCAAGGGGATCGAGAAAGTGATCTCGACGATCGGGATCCACGAGGTGCGCGGCTACGCGCGCCAGTTCTCCTCGATCGGGGTGAAGCCGGAGCTGGCCGAGATCTTCCAGACCGAGGCGTTCGCAGCCTCGGAGTCCGGCGGCATCGGCTTCTCCGACCTCGACGTGGACGCCAACGAGCGGGCCCGGGACCTGGCGGGGGACGAAGACGCCAAACCGGCGAAGACGTTCCGCTTCTACCCGAAGGTCTACAAGGCGGCGATCGCGACCGCGAACGGCTCGGGGGAGTACGCCGAGTACTCCGAGAAGGTCCGCGACCTCGAGAAGCAGAGCCCGATCTCGATGCGCCACATCATGGGCCTGGTGGGCGATCGCGAGCCGGTCGACCCCGCCACGGTCGACGCCGGCGTCGGCCATCACGACTACCCGGTGGTGATCTCCTCGATGAGCTTCGGCTCCCAGTCCGAGTCGGCCTTCCGCGCCTACGCGGAGGCGGCGAAGGCGATCAACATCCTCTGCATCAACGGCGAGGGCGGCGAGATCCGCGACATGTACGGGCGCTACCGCAAGTGGCGCGGCCAGCAGGTGGCCTCGGGCCGCTTCGGCGTCTCGGCCGAGATGATCAACTCCTCCTACGTCGCCGAGATCAAGATCGGCCAGGGGGCGAAGCCCGGCGAGGGCGGGCACCTGCCCGGCAAGAAGGTCTCCGAGAAGGTCGCCGCGGCGCGCAACGCCGCCCCCGGCACCGACCTGATCTCGCCCTCCAACAACCACGACCTCTACTCGATCGAGGACCTCGCCGAGCTGATCGACGAGCTGAAGACGGTCAACCCGGACGTGCGGGTCTCGGTCAAGGTCCCGGTGGTGCCGAACATCGGCACGATCGGCCTCGGGATCGCCAAGGCCGGCGCCGACATCATCACCCTCTCGGGCTTCGAGGGCGGCACCGGAGCGGCGCGCCAGCACGCCCTGCGCCACGTCGGCCTGCCCTCGGACATCGGCACCCGCGCCGTGCACCGGGCGCTGATGGAGGCGGGGATCCGCAACCGGGTCGAGATCTGGGCCGACGGCGGCTACCGCCACGGCCACGACGTCGTCAAGCTGCACTGCCTCGGCGCCAACCGGGTCGGGTTCGGGACGCTGGCGATGGTCAGCCTCGGCTGCACGATCTGCCGCGGCTGCCAGCTCGACACCTGCCACGTCGGGATCGCGACGCAGATCGAGACCGTCGAGCAGGCCCAGCAGCACGGCCTCAAGAAGTTCACCCCGCAGGAGGTCGACAGCGCCGCGGAGAGCTGCGCCCGCTTCTTCGCCGCGATGGGCGAGGAGGTGAAGGAGGTGGTCGCCTCGCTCGGCTACGAGCGCGCCCAGGACCTGGTCGGCCGCTACGACCTGCTGGAGCAGGTCGCCGGCCACGAGAAGATCGACCTGGCGCCAGCTGATCACCCCGCTGGAGGAGTTCCTCGACCTCGAGCCGCTCGACCTGCCGGTGGCCGAGGAGGAGGCCGAGTCCCGCGCCGAGGCCGGCCTGGTCGTGGCCCGGCCGATCCGGATGGAGGCCAAGCAGGCCTCGGCGCAGATCGGCGCCCTGGCCGGCGACGTCTGCTCCGGGCGGACCGTGCGCAGCGAGTTCCCGCGCCCGACCGACGCCAACGACCGCGTGCTCGGCACCGAGCTGTCCGGGGCGATCTCCCGCTCGCGCATCTTCGAGGACGGCCCCGAGCCGAACGAGGACGTCCTCGTTCGGCTCGAGTTCAACGGCGGCTCGGTCGCCGGCCAGGGCTTCGGCGCGTTCAACGCCTACGGCGTCTCGATTCGTGTCGAGGGCGGCGCCCAGGACGGCGTCGGCAAGACGATGCTTGGCGGCACCGTCGCGGTGCTGAAGGGCAAGGGCGTCAAGGGCAAGCGGGTCAACGGCTCGGTCGGCAAGTCATTCGCCTACGGGGCCCAGCGCGGGCGCCTCTTCGTGCAGGGCTCGGCCGACTCACGCTTCTGCATCCGCCTTTCCGGCGCCGACGTCGTCCTCGCCGGCGAGCCCGAGGGGGAGATCGACGACAGCCGCGGCTGCGTCGTCGACCGCGCCAACGCCAAGGGCTTCGCCTTCGAGTACATGACCTCGGGCCGCGCCGCCGTCCTCGGCGACATCGGCCCCTGGGCATGCGCCGGGATGACCGGCGGACGGGTCTACGTTCGCCATAACGCCTTCGGCATCGACCGCGCAGCCATCGAGCGCCGCCTCGGCGAGGGCGCCAAAGTGGAGCTGAAGGACCTCGACGCCGAGGGCCTCCTGGACATCGACGACCTGCTGACCCACTACGCCGACGAGCTGCGAGCAACCGACCAAAACGAGGAAGCCGACCGCATCCTCGACCTGTCGGCCGACGCCGCCAGCAACTTCCTCATGATCGTTCCGCACAAGGTCCAGGCGGACCCGAGCGTCTCGACCGAGTAGCGGGGTCGGGTACCGCTCCCCGCGCTAGCTGCTTTTCGGTTCCGCCGGTTTGCGGGCGGCGCCCCGCTTGTCGAGCTCCGCGGCCACTTCGCTGCGCACGACCTTCTGGAGCTTGGTCCGCATCTCGACCTCGGCCTCCTCGACCCGCTTCAGCTCGTTGTCGATTCGCTGCTCCGTAGCGCCGCGCAGCCGCTGCTCGGCGTCGTCGCACGCCGCGGCGATCGTCTCCTCCATCGCCTCGTGCTCCTCCTGCACCAGTGAAGCGATCTCCGCACGCGCCTGATCGGCCGCGGCGTGGATCCGCTGCAACGCCTGCTCGGGTGAGGTGGATGGGGCGTGGTGAGGCCGGCGCAACTCGGGAGCCGTGGGGCGCATGGTCACGCTCGTACGGGAGCCGGCGCTCTTCTGCTTGCCAAAAATGCTCATGGGATCACTTCCGTCGGGTAAACAAAGGGGTCAAACGAGGGTAGCGGCGGACTTGACCGTGCTTTTACTCAACGTCCCATGAGCAATGGACATTTGTTACGAATCGATGCTACGCGGATTTTCTGGGTCGGGATTATCGGGCGGTTGGGCCCTTCCCGATCGAGCGCAACTCCCTCAGCAGATCGTCGAGCATCCGCTCGAGATCGGCACGAATCTGCGCCTCGGCGCGCAGGCGTGACTCCTCGATCGCCTCGTCGACCCTTTTCTTGATCGCCCTCGACAGCCGCCTCTCGCTCTTGCGGGCTCGCCGCTTCTGGGCGCGCCGCAGCTCCTTGTCGAGGGTTTCCATCCGGTAGCGCAGCGCCTCCAGCTCCCTCCACAGAAGCCGCTCCTCGGCTCGCTCGCACCCGCCCCCGGCGGTGGGCCTCTCGGTTTCGCCGCCAAGCACCCCCGCGAGGCTTGCCCTGACCTCCTCGATGTCCTCGCGGAGCTGCCGCCGGGCGCGCTCGGCGGCAGCCGATATCCCTTCGGAGCCGGAGGAAGGGGGAGGGCCCTCGCGGGCGCGGCGTTCCTCCAACCGGCGCAGCCACTCGCGCGGAGGGATCTTCCCCTCCTCCGGTTCCCGGCTTTGTGGACTTTGGTCGTAGTCGTCTGGCACGGCCGTCTCGCCCAGCGTCGCGGGCACACCATGCTACGGCGCGCGGTGGCCGGAACCGCGAGGGTCGGCTACGAGGATCGGCGCTCGAGGGCGAAGAGGCGGTAGCGGCCGATCGTCAGCTCGTCGCCGTCGGCGAGGCTGCCCCACTCGACGAGCTCGCCGTTGAGGAAGACCCCGTTGAGGCTGCGGTCGTCGAGCACGCGAAGGTCCTCGCCGGTTTCGGAGACGATCAGCGCGTGGCGGCGCGAGACGCTGGGGTCGTCGAGGCGGACGTCCGCGGCGACGCTGCGCCCGATCCGCGTCCAGCCCTCCTCGAGGGGGAAGACGAGGATCTCTCCGTCGTCCTCGCGCCAGGCGAGGTAGCGGCCGGGGCCCGGCAGCAGCGCCCGCGCCTCCACCAGCCAGCCGGGCGGGCCGTGGGTGGCCGGGACGTCGAACTCGACGGTCTGCTCGCCGTGCTCCTGCATCGGCTCGAACATCGAGTCGCGGCGGAAGGCGGAGCCTCCGCACCGCGGGCACTCAGGGAGGCTGTCCGTCGCCTGGAGCGAGAGCTGCGACCCGCAGTCGATGCAGAAGAAGGTTCCCGAGCCAGGGGACATCCCGGTTGCGTAGCGATCGGCTACCGAACTGGCGCTGACACTGGTGAAGATGACGAACTCCTTCCCGGCGCCCCTGAAGGATCGTAGCGCTCCTGGGCGGGTTGTGCACCCCGCTTTCGGCGCGCACACGACCGGTATCCCTTAATAGACTCCCGCGCCGATGACCCCCCGTCACCGACTCATCCTGCCGCTCCTCGCCGCCCTCGCCTTCGGCCTGGCGGCGCTCGCCGTCTCCGCCTGCGGCTACTCGAGCGACTCCAAGAGCGTCGTCGAGGGCGAGCCGGTGAAGCTTGGGGAGCTCCAGTACAACGTGATCTTCTCCCGCTTCCTCAACCCGAACGACGCCGAGGACTCCGCCTATCTGGTCGGCCAGCCGCCGCCCCCGCCGGGCGCCGCCTACTTCGGCGTCTTCTTCCAGGTTCAGAACGAGGCCAAGAGCCCGCAGCCGCTGCCGCGATCGTTGACGATCTCCGACGCGGAGCACCAGGTCTACGACTCGATCCCCAGCAAGAGCCTCTACGCCCTCCACCTGGGTACCGAGGTCGACGCCGAGGATCAGCTGCCCGCGCTCGACTCCACTCCGCAGCAGGGCCCGATCGAGGGCTCGCTGGTCATCTTCCAGCTTCCCGCCGCGGCATCCGACAACCGGCCGCTGATCCTGCACATCCCCGGGCAGGACGGCCCGGCCGAGGTCAAACTCGACCTCTAGAAGCCGGCCGAGAGCACCTGCGCCGCCGCCGGGGCGGCGACCTCGCCCCCCGCGGCGCCGGCGTTGACGAACATCACTCCGATCGCGAGCCGCGCCTTCTCGGCGGGGACGAAGGCGGCGAACCAGGCGTCCTTGATCTGGACCGGGTTGGGGGAGTTCTCCTGGCCGGGCTCGGGGCCGAGCTCGGCGGTCCCGGTCTTGCCGGCCACCTGGGCCTGCGGGATCGCCCCCGCCGTCCCGGTCCCGCCGGTGACGACCCCGATCATCAGGTCGGTCAGCTCGCCCGCGATCTTGCGCGACATCACTCGCACCGGCTTCGCGTCGGGGCGAAGCTTCTCGTTGGCGACGATCGAGGTGGGCTCGCGGACGCCGCCGTTGGCGATCGTCTGGGCGACGCTGGCCATCTCCAGCGGCGTGGCCAGCACCTGGCCCTGGCCGATCGCGCTGACCCCGAGGTCGAGGTCGGTGCCGATCTCGGTGGGGATGCTGGATTGCGGGGGGTCGACCTCGCGCACGATCCGCGGCGCGTAAAGCGTCGGCGCCGAGTTGAAGCCGAAGCGCTCCGCGGTCGCGACCAGGGCGTCGTTGCCGATCTTCGGCCCGAGCGGCGCGAAGTCCGCGTTGCAGGACTCGGCGAACGCCTCGGTGAAGGAGCCGCCGCAGTACTCGCCGTTCGCGTTGTTGATGAAGCGGCCGCCGACGTTGACGCCGTTGACGATCGAGAAGTAGTCGTCGAGGGAGACGACGTGCTTCTGGAGCGCCGCGGTGGTGGTGACCATCTTGAAGGTGGAGCCGGGGGGCTGGGGGGCCGAGAAGGCCTGACCGGCCAGCGCTCGCACGTCGCCGTTGCGGGCGTCGAGCACGGCGATACCGCCGGAGCGCCCGGCCAGGGCCGAGACGGAGACGACCTGGAGGCCGGGGTCGATCGTCGTCTTCACCGGCGCCCCGGGCTTCGGGTCCGAGTGGGCGAGGATGCGCGCCGTGCCGCCCGAGTTCGCCACGGCGAGCAGCTCTCCCCCCGGCTTCCCGGCCAGGCGAGCGTTGAACGCCTGCTCGAGGCCGCTGATCCCGACCGGCGTGCCGGCGGCGAATCCGTGGCGCGCCAGGGCGGCGGCGTCGGTTGCGCCGGCCTGGCCGACCTCGCCGGTGACGTCGATCGCGGCGCTGCCGAGCGGGTGCGCGCGGGCGGCGGCCGGGCCGACGGCGAGCGGCGATCCGTCGGCGGCGAGGATCGGGGCGCGCGGCGCCAGGTCGATCCGGTTCTCCAGGTGCTCGCCCACCCGCAGCCCGGGGAAGACGAGGCTCCGGTCCCAGGCGATCCCGCCGCCGGAGAAGGGAAGGTCGAGGTCCGCCTCGATCCGGCCGAAGGCGGCCATGTCGGCGTCGATCGTCACGGGGACGACCGTGGTTCCGTTCACGGAGGTGACGCCCTGCGGCGAGCCGGGGTCCAGCGTGCGCAGCGTCGCCACCATTTCGGCGTCCAGGTAGGCCTTTGCGAAGTCGCTGACCGCGATCGCTTTCTGGGAGTCCGGGTTCAACTCCCCGTACATCGCCGCGAAGTCCCCGTGCGCCCAAGCTTCCGTGAACCGCTTCGCCGCATCCCTCTCCGGGGACCCGGGCGCCCCCGCGGAGGCTCCCACGATGAAGGAGACGAGCGCGATGATCGCGAGAGGGAGCGTGCGGGTGACGAGGCGGCGACGCCGCTCCACCTCAGGCGGAAGAGGACTCATTTTGGTGAAAGGTATTAGAGGACTCCTCCCCGACTTGCTTGCATATGAAGAACCATGACCACACTTGACTGGGGCATAGCCGCCTTCGTGTTGATCCTGGTGCTCTGGGGATTCAGGGAGGGCCCGATCCTGGGAACGCTGATCTCCCTGGTCACGCTCGGCTTCGTCTGGGCGTTCGGCGTCGTCGCGCTGCACGCGCCGGGGACCACCGAGTTGCGCCGCGACGTCAAGAACTCGCTGATCCTGCGCAGCCTCAACGAGGTGCTGCCGCCGTCGCGGTCGGTCCTCAGCGCGCTGCGCCGAATCGACCCGGCTCCCTCGATTGCCGGACCGCCGGCTCCGGTCGCGCCGCCCGACCCGGCGGTCGCCACCGACCCCGGCGTGCTGCGGGCGGGGCGGTCGGTGGTCCGCGTGCTCGGCACCGCCTGCGGTCTCGGAATCGAGGGCTCGGGCTGGGTGGGCGCGCCCGGGCTCGTCGTCACCAACGCGCACGTCGTCGCCGGTGAGGACGACACCACGGTCACGACTCAGGACGGCGCCTCCCTCGACGCGACCCCGGTCCACTACGACCCCCACAACGACCTCGCTCTCCTGCGCGTCGGCGCCAACCTCCCGGCTCTCCCGATCGCCCCCGACCCGAAGCGCGGCGCCGTCGGCGCCGTCCTCGGCTACCCCGAGAACGGCCCCTACGCGGTCGCTGCCGCCCGCCTCGGCGACACCCGCGAGGCGATCAGCGAGGACTCCTACGGCCACGGCCCAACCCACCGCACCATCACCTCCCTCCGCGGCAACGTCAGAAGCGGGAACTCCGGCGGCCCCCTCGTCGACTCCCGCGGCCGCGTCCTGGGCACAGTCTTCGCGGCCACCACAAGCGGGATGGCAGGCGGCTTCGCAGTCCCGGACGACATAGTCCGCGCAGCTCTACGAGAGACGACCGCCTCCGTCGACACAGGTCCCTGCATAAGCTGAGGAAAGCCCATCACTTACGTTCAGTAAGCTCGGGCGACGTGGAAGCAGTAGCAACAGAGCCCCAGGGGGTCTGCCCGCACTTCCACGCCGCGATCGAGCTGATTGGCAAGCGGTGGACGGGGGCGATCGTCTGCGCGCTGACCGAGCGGCCGCTTCGCTTCGGAGAGCTTGCGAAGGCGGTGCCGGGGCTTTCGGACCGGCTGCTCTCCCAGCGCCTGCGCGAGCTGGAGGACGAGGGGGTGGTGGAGAGAACGGTCGAGGCGGGCTCCCCGGTGCACGTCACCTACTCGCTCACCGAGAAGGGCGGAGGCTTGCGCCCGGCGATCGCCGAGCTGGGCGCCTGGGCCCGCCGCTGGAAGTAGACGGGCAACCACTCGATGCGGGAAGCGACACCGCTGGGCGAGGAAGCTGTCGCCGGGGCGACGGGGCCGGACCTGCCGGGACCGTTCGCGGTCGGCCGCTACGCGCGCAAGCTGCAGGAGGAGCTGCGGCGGCGGGCGCGGGTCCTGCTGATCGGCGAGGTGACCGGCCTCGGCCGCAGCAAGGTCCAGGCCTATTTCGAGCTGCGCGACAGCGAGGGGGCCGTGCCCTGTGCGATCTGGCTCACCGACCTGGAGAAGGCCGGGCTGCCGGAGGGGGCGCTGCGCGACGGCGCCGAGGTGGTGATCGCCGGCGGCCCCGACTACTACCCGGGCGGCGCTCAGTCCTCGCCCAGCTTCGCCTTCCGCGCCACCCACGTGCGGCTTGCGGGGGAGGGCGACCTGCTGGCCCGGCTGGAGGCGCTGCGCAAGCAGTTGCGCGCCGAGGGGCTGTTCGAGCTGCAGAAGCAGCTGGCGCGGCCGCTCTTGCCGAAGACGATCGGCGTCGTCACGGCAGAGGCCGGCGCCGCCCGGCGCGACCTGCTGGCCGGGTTGGAGCGGCGAGGCTGGGCGGGGACGGTCGTCTGGGCCTTCGCGCCGGTCCAGGACCGCCACGCCGCGCCGGCGATCACGGCGGCGATCCAGGACCTGGCCGCCCGTCCCGAGGTCGAGACGATCGTCGTCACCCGGGGCGGCGGCAGCCTCGCCGACCTCTGGGCCTTCTGCGACGAGACGCTCTGCCGCACGGTGGCGATGCTGCGGGTGCCGGTGGTCAGCGCCGTCGGGCACGAGCGCGACTCGACCTTGATCGACGACGTCGCCGCGGTCGCCTGCTCGACCCCGACCCACGCCGCCGAGGCGGCGGTGCCGCTCGACTGCCTCGCGGCGCGGCGCGGCTTGGAGCGCAGCGCGTCCTCGCTGCGGCGCGCCGCGGATCGGGTGATCGCCCGCCCCGTGGCGGGGGACTGGGCGGTGAAGCTGTCCCGCGCCGCGAACGCCGCGCTTGACCGGCGGCGCACGACGCTTCGTCACGTCGGCGTCGCCCTGCGCGCCCACGACCCCGAACGCACCCTGGAGCGCGGCTACGCGCTGGCCGAGACCGCGGAGGGCGAGCCGGTGACCAGCGCCGCCGCCGCCCGCGCCGCCGCCCTCGTCAGACTGCGCTTCGCCGACGGCAGCGCCGTGGCGAGGATCGACCAGGAAGGGGGAGGGGAGTGAGCGAGGCGCGGGAGAGCTACGAAGCGGCGGTCGAGAGGCTGGAGGAGATCATCGACCGGCTCGACTCGGGCCAGGCGGGCCTGCGCGAGACGCTCGACCTCTGCAAGGAGGGCCGCGAGCTGGTCGCCTACTGCGCCGCCGAGCTGGACGCGGTGGGCGAGGGCCTCAAGGAGCTGAGACTGGACGAGCTGGCGGCTCAGTTGGAGCAGGCGTCGACTGGTGACTGACGGACGGTCAGCCGATCCGCTTCAGCAGCTCGACCGAATTGACGACTTCGACATCTCGCTCCACGAGCCACCCGATCACATCCTCATCGTCGAGCAGGTCCTTGTCCCCGGTGACGATTGTGTCCGCTGCGCCGGAAATCGCCGCCGACACGACCGGTGCGTCATCGGGATCGCGGATGGCGAGGTCGATCTCCACGTCGGGCAGCATCGGAGCGAGCAGCACCAGAACGTCACGTACGTCGGCTTCCTCTATCCCCAGGGCACGCATCCGCGGGCGCCGCAGCACTTCGACGATCTCCTCCGCCAGCCCCCAGGATGCGACCGCCTCGAAGGCGCCGGCCCTGCAGCGCCTGGAGCACCCGGCCTGGCGCGCCGTCGGGGAAGGCGATTCCCGAAACCCAGACGTTGGTGTCAACGACTACGCGCAGCCCGGACCTCCCGGACCGCAAGTGCAACGTCACGCTCGACGTCCGCCTCGGTCAGCCCCCGCTTGCGCGCGCTGGAACGCCTACGCGAAAGCAGGCTGTTAAAACGGCGCCCCCACTCATCCTTGTCCAGAACCTCGACCCCCTGGTCCGCAAGCCACTTGTCGAGCGCCCCACGGATCAACGCGGCAACCGACTCTCCGCGGCTCTCCGCGACCGCCTTGAGGGCGATCAGCTGACGATCTTCGAGGTAGACGTTCGTGCGTTGCATCGCCTATACACCATACATCATATGCCCTGGGGAACGAACTGGCCGAGCCCTTCGATCTTCGCCTCCTGTCGCCGCCGGCCGGCGTCTATGGCCGTCCTGTCCAGGGTCTTGACGACGGGCTCTTCAGGTCGGTCGAGGAAGACATAGGCGACCTCCACTTCATCCACCCCGCGCGCTTCGCTCACCGCGAGCGCGTACAGGTCGCGCTGGGTCTCGTAGCGCTGGACCTGTACGGCGGGTGCGGTCGCCCCGAGGCGGTCGGTCTTGTAGTCGACTATTCGCAGGGGCTCGTCCGCTGTCTCGACCAGAAGGTCGATCGAGCCGCGCAGGACGACGCTCGGCAGCGACAGTAGAAACGGGACCTCCGCGCGGCTGCACTCGGCGGCACGGACTCGCTCGGCGAAGAAGGCGCATCCCAACCAGACGCGGGTCGCCTTCAGCGCCTCCGATTCCTCTGCATCGGGGTCGAGTCCGGCGGCGAGCGCAAAGCGGCGGACGAGCTCGGGTGGCGGCTCGCGCCAGTCGTTGGCCTGGCTCCACTCGAGCAGGGAGTGGACGGCGATGCCGTGTGCGGTCCGATCCTCTGCCGGGCCATTCCCGCTCGCCTCGATTGGACGATCGGAGCTCTCCAGAAGCGCGGAGATCGCCGTGTAGGAGAGGAACCGAGTCGGGGTGGGAAAGGAGGGGCGTGCAAGCGGCGCCGGTCCCTGGCCGAGAGGGGGCGCCTCACCGGCCCTCCGCGCCGTCGTCGTCAACTCAGCGGCTCGCTCGACGGAGGGGAGGCTGACCTGGACCGCGATCTCGGAGGGGGGGAACTCGACAGCGAGGCCCGCACGAGGCTGGGGCGCCGGCACGGCCAGCGCGGAGTCGCTCTCGCGGTCGATTCCGAAGGCGTCGACGATGCGCTCGACGATCGGAGTGCCGGCCCTCGTCTCCTTGCCGGGTTCGGGCTTGACGACACCGCTCAGGATCAGGCGCTCGCGCGCTCGGGTGGCGGCCACGTGGAAGAGCCGCAGTCCCTCCTCGGCGTCGCGGGCGTTTCCCTCCTCGCACAACTCGCCGTATGAGAAGAGGTTGATCGCGGGGGCCCCCAGGCGCCGCAGCTGCATCCCGACTCGCGGTTCCTCCGCTTCGCGGCCGAGCGCCAGCAGGGAGGCGCGCGAGCCGGCCAGGAGGCTGCGCGAGAGGTCCGGGACGGCGACGACGTCGAACTCGAGGCCCTTGGCGTTGTGGATGGTCATGATCCGCACGCCGTCATGCCCCTCGACCGCGGTCGCCGCCTGGGGTTCCGCACCGCCCTCCGCCCGGGCGGCGAGGAAGTCCAGGAACCCGCGCAGGTCACGGCCCTCGCGCGACTCGAACTCGGCCGCCAACCGCATCAGCTTGCGGACGTTGGCGAAGCGGGCCTCGCCCTGGGGGCGCATCAGCACGGCCAGGTCGTAGCCGGTCTCGGTAACGGCCGCCTCGACCAGCTTCGTCAAGGAGAGGCTCGTGCTGTGCTTACGCAGCGATGCGACGGCTGCGGCGAAGCGACGCAGGAGAGCCGTCTCCGTGGCGGGAATCTGCGCCAGCCGCTCGGGCTCGGGAAGGTCGGCCTCGCGCAGTCCGCCCGCCCGCTCGACCGCGGGCCAGACGCGCCGCCGTTTGCCGGCCGCCGCGCGCAGCAGCCAGAGCGTGTCGGGGGTCAGCCCGCAGGCGGGGGAGGCGAGCGCGCCGAAGAGCGCCCTGTCGTCGAGCGGGTTGGCGATCGTAGCCAGCAGCGCGCAGACATCGGCAACCTGCTGCTGAGACCAGTAGCCGCGGCCGCCGACCACGTATGGCCGCAGGCCGGCCCGCTCCAGCGAGTCCTCGTAGGCGTCGAGGTGGGTGAAGGCCCGCAGCAGCACGACCATCTCGCCGCGAGGGACTCCGGAGTCGACCAGACGGCGCAGCCGCTCGGCGACGAAGCGGGCCTCGGCCAGGCAGTTGAGAGGAGTGCGCCCGTCGACGGTGGGCATCAGGTCGGTTCCCTCCTCGTCCCAGCCGTCGCGGGCGGTGAGCAACAGCTCCACCGCCGCTCCATCTCCAGACAGAGGCACGGCGGGCTCCGCGCCCACCCTCAGCGGCCGGAACGACTCGCCGAGCAGCTTGCGGCCGAGCGCGTTGACCGCGCCGATCACCTCGGGCCGCGAACGGAAGTTGCCGCTCAGGCTCATCGTGGCGGCGCCCGGGCCCTCCTCCATCAGGCGGCGCTGCTCGCGGAACACCTCGAGGTCGGCGTGACGGAACCCGTAGATCGACTGGAATTCGTCGCCGACGACCATCAACTCGCTGCCGGGGCCGCGCAGCGCCTCGATCAGCCGCAGCTGCAGCTGGTTGGTGTCCTGGAACTCGTCGACCATCAGATGCTTGAAGCGGCCGCGGTAGTCCTCGCCGATCTCGGCCCTCTCCAAGAGCCCGGCGGCGAGGATCTGCAGGTCCTCGAAGTCGATCGCCGCGCGGCGGTTCTTTGCCGCCTCGAAGGAGGCGGAGTACAGCGCGAGCAGCTCGGCCAGGTGGCCATAGGCCTCGCCCCCGTCGCCCGCCTCGGCGACCCTGGCAACGGCGGCGTCGATCGCTTCCCGGTACGCGACCATCGTCTTCGCCTTGCTGGAAGTCCGCAGCGCCACCAACTCCTCCAGGCTCGGCGCGGTCTCACCCGTCGGGTCGAGGACGGTCAGGGCGCGCTCCACCAGCTCGCGGCTGGAGTTGGTCGGCTTCAGCTCCTCAAGGGTCGTCCCGGCAGCCTCGGCCGCAAGTCGCAAAGCATCGGCTACGTTTGGCTGCTGGGGCGTGGGCAGTCGAGGGTGGGCAATGCCGCGGCTGCGCAGCTCGGCGTGGATGCCGGTGACGATCGAGCGCAAGCCATCGACCTCGTAGGCCGCGACGGTCTCCTCGTGTCCCGCCCCGCCGTCCGCCAGGAACTCTTCGAGCGCCTCCTCGAACGCCTCCCGGGCCGCACGCTCGGCTTCGGGGGCGTCCAGCACTCGGAAGCCCGGGTCGATTCCCGCCGCGACGGGGTGGCCGGCCAGCAGCCGGCTGCAGAAGCCGTGGATCGTCATCACCCAGGCGCCGCCGATTCCCGGCAGCAGGGCCCGGGCGCGCTCCTCGCCGTCTCTCGCCCGGCGCTCGAGCTCGGCGCGGATCCGTCGGCGCAGCTCCGTCGCCGCCTTGTCGGTGAAGGTGAAGGCGAGGATCGCGTCGGGATCGATTCCCTCGTCGCAGGCCAGCCGGCAGTAGCGGTCGACCATGACGCCGGTCTTGCCGGTGCCGGCTCCCGCCTCCAGCAGCACGTCGAGCCGAGTCGCCTCGATCGCCGCCGCCTGCTCCGGAGTTGGCGTTCGTTCGCTCACGCTGCCCCCTGGCGCTCAGCGCTCTTCGACATCGAAGTCCTCTTCGACCACCGGCGCCCGGTCGCGGCGGCAGATCGGAGCGAAATCGCAGTAGGCCGGGCAGGTGTCGTGCCCGCGCAGGCCCTTGCGCGGGCCGGGATCGCGCCGGATCTCACCCGAGCGCATTCGCGCGACGATCTCGCCGGCCCGCCGCCGGGCTTCGGCAAGCAGCTCCTCGAACCCCTCGTCGTCGACCAGGTCGGTGCGGACGATTCCGTAGGAGCCGAGCTCTTCCGCGAATTCCTCGAGGACGACTCCTCGAGGGCGTCGTTCGGAGGTTCCGCGAAGGGGGTGGTAGAGGCCGCCGATCGGCAACCCGCCCCAGTGCTCGGCGACGGCGATCAGGTACAGCTGCAACTGCAGCTTCGCCTTCTCCTCGAACTTCTCGCGCGGCGTCACCGACCCCGCCAGCTTGTAGTCGAGGACGAGGGCGCTGCCGTCGGGCGCCCGGTCGACCCGGTCGATCGCGCCGTGCAACCCCCAGTCGTCGATCCTCAGCACAGGCCGCTCGCTGTCCTCCTGCTCGCCGAACCGGGCCTCCAGCAGCCAGGGCTCGAAGCCGCCGGTTTCGCGCCGCGACTCCTCGGCCAGGAACCGGCAGAGCAGTCGTTCGACCCGGCGGGCGATGGCTCGCTCGCTCGGGTGATCGCCAAGCTCGCGTTCGGCAGCGATCTCGACAACCAGCTCGCGCCCCCGCTCGATCCAAGCCGGCAGCGAATCGGGGCGGGGGAGAGGGTCGCCTTCGGGTCGTTCCCCATAGAGGCGGTCGAGGGCGGCGTGCATCAGCCCGCCCTGGACCAGCGGGTCGGGCCTGGGGTCGAGCGGCTGGGGGTCGAGCTCGTGCGCGGCGAACCAGCGATACGAGCAGAGGTCGAACTCCTCCAGGGTGGTGCCGCCGTAGGCCGGGACCGCGGCGAGCGACTCGATCACCGCGGGGTTCGTCAGCGGCCCCGGCGCCCGCGAAGCGGCATCCGCCGTGCGAGCCGCCGCAAGCCTCGCGACGAGGCTGCGTCTCGTCTCCTCGTCGATTCCGGCGATGGCCGGCGATTCCACTGCCCCGCCGTGGGCGGCGATCGCGCGCGCCAGCTCGTCCACGGACGGCGCCTCGGCGATCGGGTGGACGACCCGCGCGAGGTCGCGCCCGCGCGCGATCGATTCCTCCACCGGGTCGGGCTCCTCGGTCCCCGGCGGCGGGTCGAGCAGGCGGCGGACCTCGTCGATCAGCGGGGAGCGCGCCTCTGCGGCGCCGCTCTCGTCGCTGTCGCGATAGGAGAGAAAGAGGCTCTTGCGCGGTAGCGAGAGGCTCGAGTAGAAGAGGTAGCGCTCCTCGGCGTCGGTGTCCTTGCGCGGGTCGAGGCCGAGGGGGCCTCGCTGGCGGTCGGAGAGGAATGGGTCGCCACCGCGGTCCCGGCGCGGAAATTCGCCGTCCTGGAGCGAAGCGACGAAAACGTGATCGAAGCGGGAGGCGCGCAGCTGCTGGGGCTCGGCGATTCGCACCCGCCCTCCCACGGGCCCGCTCCAGGCCCGGAACGTGATCCCCTTCAGCACTCCGATCAGCTCCCGGGGGGACGGCGCCCGCTCGCCCAGGGCCGCCAGATCGGAGAGGGTGTTCGCGATCGTCGCGACCGCGCGCGAGCCCGTCCCTTCGCCGGGATCTCCCGATTCGTCCCGTGCCGCGCGAGCGGCAATGGTCTGAACGGCCCCGGCGAGCGCCTCGGCGAATTCGGTGCGGGAGCCGCGGGCGGCCCCGCGAACCCGCTTGAGCTCCGACGGAAGCGTGGCGCCCTCTCCCGGCCAGAGTTCCAGCGCTGTCGCCGCGTCCCGTACCCGGCGCTCGCGAATCCGCGCCTCCAGCCTGTCGACCATGTACGGGGCCGCTCCGGAGGGGCCGCGCAGGAATCGCAGCAGGTCGCCGGCCCGGCGCGCTCCGAACTCGGCCTCGAGCAGGGCGATCAGGCAGTCGCCAACCGCTGTGCCGGAGGCCGGCAGGTCGGCCTCCAGCGCCGTCTCGATCCCGTAGGACTCGAGCACCGAGGCGATCAGGGGACCGCGCCGGGCGGGGTCGCGCAGGACGACCGCGATCTCCGCCGGGTCGGCGCCGGCGGAGATCAGCTTCGCCACCTCGACGCCGATGGCCTCCGCCTCCGCCCGTTCGCCGGCCGAGCGGAGCAGGGTCAGTCCCTCCGCGGGTGGGAGGGCCTCGGCATCGAGCGCGCCGAAATTTCGTTCAAGGTGGAAGAGGATGGGATTGAGCGTGTTCCCGGGGTTTGCCGAGAGGGTTTCTTCGCCGCCGCCGACCCTTTCGCGCAGCTTGTTCAGCAGCGCCTCGCGCTCTCGCAGGACCACGTGACCGGCCTCATAGGGCAGCGCGATCGTCACCTCGATGACCTCGCAGAGGGCGGCGACCAGCTCGAACTGGTTCGGCGTCAGGTCGTCGAGTCCGTAGAGGAAGACCGGGCGCTCGCGCCAGAACTCGCCAGAGCTGCGCAGGAGCGCGATCGCCTCGGCTGCGATCTGGTGGGAGTCGATACGGCCGAGCGCGTCCCGCGTCTCCACATAGCGGAAGTACAGGTTTGCGATGTCGTTCAGATAGGCGGACCCCTCGAGAGTTCCGGTATCCGCCTGCATCGCATCGGGCCCGATGCCGGCCCGCTGCAGCTCGTCCAGAAGTCGTCTGAAGGCGAGCGCGAAGCCGGGACGCTCGGCGGATCGCCGCAGCGGCCCGAGCGGCCCCGCGAGCGCGATCTCGATTAGCCTCAGGCGCTGCGACTCGGTCAGCTCCGGGCCCGGCGGGGAGCCACCGGAGGTCGCCACCGTGCGAAAGAGCGCACCGAAGGTCATCACGGACCCGCCGAGCACCGCGCCGTCTCGGCACAGCTCGGCCTCGATGCGGAGCCGGTCGTCCTCGTTGGGCACGACGAGGATCGGATCGCGTTCCAGCGCCGCAGCGAAGCGCTCACGGATCAAGGCGATGCGACCCGAGTTCGGCGGTCCGAGGATCAGCTTCAGGGCCATCGCCTCAGCCTATGGATCGCCCCGGCGCGCACCCGCCGCAAACTGCGACTTTGCGGCTCCGCTTTGCCGTCTACCACCGCCTCTAGATTGATTCCCACGCATGGCCCTCTGCTTCGTAGACCCAGCTGACGCGATTCGCGCGATCGCCGACTCGGTCGGCCGCGAGGCCCGCCGCCAGCTGCTCGGCGAGGCGGTGCGGGCCTGGGTCGACGAGATCCCCGACGACGAGCTGGAGACCCACTACGCGAAGGCGCTCTCCGAGCTCGACGAGCACGACCTCTCGATGCTCGCCGCCTGGCACGGCTCGCTCGAGGTCGGCCATCCCGTCCCCAACCGCGACTTCCTGATGGGCGCCTTCGGCTCCCTGGGGGAGAACCGCCGCGAGGCTCTCAAGCTGGCCGCCGGCTTCCGCGGCGAGGAGGCCGTGGACGCCGGCGTCACCGAGGAGCACGCCCTCGAGCTCGTCCTCAGCCTCCTGTCTCCGCCGCGTTTGATGGAGCTCGCCGTGGAAGCGGTCGAGCTCTACATCTGGGACCGGGCCGGCTCCGACAACTAGCCGAGCGCCGCGCGGATCTCGGCGATCGCCTGCGCGTTGTCGCGGAAGTGGACGGCGCTGAGGCCAACCGCCCGCGCCCCCTCGCAGTTGACCGCGATGTCGTCGACGAAGAGGCAGGCCTCGGCGGGCAGCCCGACCCGATCCAGGGTCAGCTCGTAGATCTGCGGCTCCGGCTTGCGACAGCCGACGAAGGCCGAGTCGACGACCAGCTCGAAGATCTCGTCGACCGGCAGCATCGAGCGCCACAGCGGCTCCCACTCGCGCACGTTGTTGGTCAGCATCGCCATCCGGAAGCCCTCCGCCTTCAGCTCGCGCATCAGCTCGATCATCGGCGGGTTCGGGTCCAGCGCCTCGAAGTAGATCTCTTTGAAGCGGTGCATATGAGGGCGGTGGCCGAGCAGCGGTTCCAGCCCGTCGGCGATCTGCTCGAGGAACGCCGCCTCGGTGACCTCACCGCGCTCCAGCTCGAACAGCGGGTGCTCGCCGTTCGCCTCGGCGACCGCCTGCATCGCCTTGCCGAGGTCCTCGGTCGAGATCCCGGTCTCGTTCTGGAAGGCCATGAAGGAGCCCAGCAGCGGCGTCGTCAGCACCCCGCCGAAGTCGGAGATGATCGCCTTCACCTCAGCCATCGGCCCGCACCACCTCGTAGTGGCCGAGCCCCTCGCGTCCCTCGACCGACCAGCGGAAGAAGGCGATCTCCGCGCTCAGCCCGGGCCGTCGCACCGAGGTCGAGCTGATCAGCGTCCCGGCGCCGCGCAGCGGTTGGCCGTCGTCGCCGTCGGGCCACAGCTCCAGCGTCGCCCGCCGCTGCACCCCGTCCTCGCCGTACTCGGTGGAGAGCAGCGCCTCGGACAACTCGACCGGCGCCGCGTCGGGGTCGCAGATCACCGCGACGACCTCCTCCTCGCCGTGCCCGCCGGCCGCTTCGGGCCGGACGGCGCTCAGCGCAAGAAGACCTCCATCGGAGAACACGACCCCGATCGACCGCCGCACGATCTGTCCTTCGTCGCCCATTTCGAGTCGCGAGCCTAGCCAGTCCGCTCCTCGGGCGGGTGGCAGGGAGATCTGGGATCGCCGCCCGCAGCTTGCGAGGACGGCGAACCCATCTCCCTGACAGGACCCGCCCGCCGAGCGAACCGCCTGGCTACCATGCGCCAATGGCAGTCCTCACCGAAGATGACGTGCTGGAAGCCCTCGAAGAGGTGATCGACCCCGAGCTGGGGCTCGACTTCGTCTCCCTCGGCCTTGTCTACGACGTCGAGATCGAGGGCTCCGACGTCTACGTCACCTTCACCCTGACCACCCCCGCCTGCCCGATCGGCCCCCAGGTCTCCGAGCAGATGAAGGAGTTCGTCGGCGACCTCGAGGGAGTGGGCGCCGTTCACCCGAAGATGGTCTTCGACCCGCCCTGGTCTCCCGAGATGATGACCGAGGACGCCAAGTTCGCTCTGGGGTTCTGAAGGCTCTCGAAGCTCCCGATTTCCCGGGTAGCGCCTGACGTTTACCCTCCATGGCCCGTTTCTGTGTCAGGTCATCGATAGCTACGGGAGGACTCTGATGAAGAAAATCGCCGTTCTCGGCTTACTTGTACTTGGATCGCTGGCGCTGGTCGTCCCCGCCCAGGGGGCGCCCAAATACTCGCCTGCGCCGCCAACCGGGTCGCATCACTGCACGCCCCACAAGGCGGGCTACAACGCGACTGGCACTCTGGTCAGCGAGTCGCTGACCGCGGATGGAAACGGCCGCTACAGCGGCACGATCGAGGTCGACGTCGCCAAAGCCAACCATCACGCTCCGACCGGCGATCAGACCTTCACTCTGACCGGCGCCAAGGTCAAGTTCCACCATGGCGTCGATCCGACCGCGCCCGCTGCGGGCAGCAGGGTGAAGCTGCACGGGAAGATCACGCAGCTGTCGAAGCACTGCCCGACCGACGGCTTCACGCCGACGATCACCGTCAAGAAGGTCGACATCAGCCGGCACCCGAAAGGCTGATCGAGAGGATTCTCCCCAGGGCGCGGCCGCCGTTCAGGCGGTCGCGCCGGCTGTGCTTGCCGCCTCCTCCAGGACCGCCAGAGACTCGGCGATGCCCGTCACCAGCACGTCGACGTCCTCCATCGAGTCGTAGTCGGCGAGGAGGCCGAAGTCGACGCGGCCGTTGTAGCTGATGATCGCCACCGCCAGCGTGTGGTTCTCCGGCAGGAAGGCGATCGGGACGACCTCCTCCAGCTCGCGCCCCAGCACGTAGAGGGGGATCTGCGGCCCCGGCACGTTGGTGACGATCACGTTGAAGAGGCGGGTCGAGAAGTTGATCCGCGACGCCTGGGCGAGCAGGGTCGGCGGCGCGAAGTCGTTGAAGCGGGCGATCACCTCGGCGCCCAGCGCCTGCTTGGAGCGCTTCAGCCCCTCCATCTGTTCGCTGACCACGCGCAGCCGCCGCACCGGGTCCTCGATGTAGACCGGCAGCGGCCCGCGCATCGCGCTGATCCGGTTGCCCAGCTCCCCCCGGTCGTCCTCCGTGCGGATCGAGACCGGCACCAGCGCCCGCAGCGCCAGCCCCTCGGTGCGGATGCCGCGGCCGTGCAGCCAGTCGCGCAGCGCCCCGGTCACCACCGCCAGCACCACGTCGTTGACGGTCCCGCCGAGCGCGTCCTTGATCCGCTTGAAGGTGGCCAGCTCCGAACCGGTCCAGACGAAGCGCCGGTGCGGCCCGATCGGCCGGTTCAGCGGCACGTGCGGCGCCGGGTCGGCGAACGCCCCCACCACCTCGCCGATCGCCTCCAGCGCGTCGGCGACCTTCCGCGCCGTGGTCTCGGGGTGCCGCACCGCCTCCACCGCCCGCTCCGCCAGCTCCAGCGGCGCCGCCGCCAGGTCGGTCGCCCCCCGCGCCACCAGGTCCGCGGTCGACGGCTCGGGCCGCGGCGCCCAGGCCTCCTCGGCCTCCGCCGGCTCGGGCACCGGCTCGAGGTCGAAGAGGACGGTTCCTATGTCCACCCCGGAGATGCCGTCGACCATCGCATGGTGGGTCTTGGTGAGGATCGCGAAGCGGTTGCGCTCCAGCCCCTGCACCAGCCACATCTCCCAGAGCGGCTTGGAGCGGTCCAGCCGCTGAGAGAAGACGCGCCCCACGAGGCGCTTCAGCTCGTCCTCGCCGCCCGGTTCGGGCAGCGCCGAGTGGCGAATGTGGTAGGTGAGGTTGAAGTTGACGTCGTCGGCCCAGAGGGGTCGTCCCGCCTCCAGCGGCGGAGTCACCAGCCGCTGCCGGAAGCGCGGCACCTTGCCGAGGCGCCCGCGCACGTGCTCGACCAGGTCGACGTAGCGCGGCGGCGGCCCCTCGAAGATCAGGATCGCGCCGACGTGCATGTGGCTGGCCGAGCTCTCGTTGGTGAGGAACGAGGCATCGATGGCCGTCAGCCGGTCGAGATGTCCACCATTGGTGCCTCACGGTTCAACGGTACCCTGTCGCGGATGGCCACAACGGCCGCTTCGGCCCCCAGCAAAGTCCTTCTCGCCGCCCCGCGCGGCTACTGCGCCGGCGTCGACCGCGCCGTGCAGACGGTCGAGCGGGCGCTCGACCTCTACGGCGCGCCGGTCTACGTCCGCAAGGAGATCGTCCACAACAAGCACGTGGTGGCGGAGCTCTCCGAGCGCGGCGCGATCTTCGTCGAGGAGGAGGCCGAGGTGCCGGAGGGCGAGATGGTCGTCTTCTCGGCCCACGGCGTCGCCCCGGCGGTGCACGACAACGCCGCTGCTCGCCGCCTGCGCACGGTCGACGCCACCTGCCCGCTGGTCACCAAGGTCCACGTCGAGGCGCGCCGCTTCGCGGCCGACGGCTACACGATCGTCCTGATCGGCCACGAGGGGCACGAGGAGGTCGAGGGGACGACCGGCGAGGCGCCGGACAGCATCGTCCTCGTGCAGACCGCCGCAGAGGTCGACGCGCTCGAGGTGGAAGACCCCGAGCGGGTCGCCTTCATCACCCAGACGACCCTCTCGGTCGACGAGACGGCCGAGATCATCGCCGCCCTGCGCCGCCGCTTCCCGTCGATCACCAGCCCCAAGTCCGACGACATCTGTTACGCGACGACCAACCGCCAGATCGCGGTCAAGCAGCTCGCCCGCGAGTGCGACCTGGTCCTGGTGATCGGCTCGACCAACTCGTCGAACTCCAACCGCCTGGTCGAGGTGGCGCGCGAGCACGGCGCCGCCTCCCACCTGATCGACAACCACGACCAGGTGCGGGAGGAGTGGCTGGAGGGGGTGGAGACGGTCGGCATAACCTCCGGGGCGAGCGCGCCGGAGGAGCTGGTCGAGCGGCTGGTCGAGTTCTTCCGCGAACGGGGGGCTGACGATGTCTCCGAGTTGCGGACGGTGGACGAGGACGTGAGGTTCATGCTGCCTAGGGAGATTCGGGAGGCCACGGCGCGTAGGGGAGTCGGGCCCCCTTCCGTCGGACAAATGCCGGCCTAATTAGGCCGGCATTTTGAGTATCCGCCCGCCGGAAGGGGGCCCGACTCCCCTAAGGCACCCCCGCCGCGAAGCTCACGGACCAGAGCTTCAGGCCGGAAGACGGTCTCAAGGTGATCGTGTGGCGTTCGTGGCGTTCGTGCTCGGCCAGTGCGTATAGGGCTGGGCTTTTTACCTTGATCGGTGGTTTGGGATCGCCGTCCAGGGCGACTGTGATCTCGCCGTCGCCCTCCACTGTCGCGAACGCGCCGCCCGCTTCGTAGGGGATCTTCAGCTCCTCGCCGTCCTCGCCCGCTGTCCACGGTTGCTCCCAGGAGCCGCCGGGGAAAAGCTCTTCGGTGGGGGCATGACCCGTGCGCCCGGGGCGTCGGTGGGGCGTAGGGGGGGCATTGGGGCGGGCAGCTCGCGGAGGGCGTCCAGCTCGCGCAGCTCGGCTTGGATCGCCTCCTCGGTGGCCCGGTACTCGCCCTCGCCGAAGTGGAACCAGCGCAGGGTGCCGCCCATTCCCCAGAGGAAGAGGCTGGGCCAGCCCTCGCAGCCGTAGTCGTGCCACAGGGACCGTTTGGCGTCGATCGCCACCGGGAACTCGATACCCAGCTGCTCCAGGCCGGGGGCGACGGCTTCGGGGTCCGCACCGAACGGGAAGCGCGGCGCCTGGACGCCGATCGTGCTGAGGCCCGCCTCGCGGTAGCGGCGGTGCCACTCGGCCAGGTAGGGCAGTGTCCGCACGCTGTTCAGCTGGGCGAAGTCGAGGAAGTGGACGAGCGCCGGACCGCCCGCGGTCAGCGCGGGCATCGATCCCGGCCCGTTCCCCACCCACTCGATTCCGGCCGGCAGCTCGGGGGCGGCGATGTCTTCACGCTCGGGACGCACCCCGGGACGTTATCCTGCGCCGCCCGGCGCCGGCCGGCGAGCCAGAGGGAAGCCTGTTGGATGGAGTCACGGATCGTTGATCGCGTAGTCGGGATTTCCCTCGGCATCGTCCTCGGGCTGGCGATCGTCGTCGTCTTCGTCTTCCTCGGCAGCGAGGGGACGATCGACGCGCCTCGCGTCTCCGGTGCCAACGGCGGTGCGCAGCCGCCCGGGCTCGCGCCGCCGGCCCGCACCCGCACACCGGCATCTCCCGGTCCCTGAGCGCCCTCCTCGGGAGCAAGCCATATGGTCTGCCGGCGAGCAATCGGCAGAGGAGCTATTTGCATGAGATCGAACACCATGCGCGCGGCGGGCGGCGTCGCGGTCGTCGTCGCGGCGATTGTGCTGCTGGTCGTGCTGAAGGGCAACGACGGCAGCGGAGGCAACGACGGCAGCGGCAAGACGAGCACGGCCAACGCCGCGATCCCGACGGTCGTAGTCAAGAACGGCAAGCCGGTTGGCGGAATCAGGGTGCTGACCTACAAGAAGGGCGACCGGATCCGCTTCGAGGTTGATTCCGACGTCAGCGACGAGGTCCACGTCCACGGCTACGACGTCATGGCGGACGTCAAGGCCGGCGGCTCGATCCGCTTCGACTTCCCCGCCGACCTCGAAGGCGTCTTCGAGGCGGAGCTGGAGAACCGCAAGGAGCAGATCGTCGAGTTGCGCGTCAACCCGTGACGCTCCTCCCGTTCGCCCACGCGCTGGTCGCCCGGCAGGACCTGCCGATCCCGGCGTGGCTGTTCGCCTGGGGGGCGTCGATCGTCCTGATCGTCTCCTTCTTCGTCCTCTCGGCCGCCTGGCGCAGGCCGAAACTCGAGGAGGAGCGTTGGCGCCCGCTCGGGGCGAGGTTCTCACGGGCCCTGCTGGGCCCGCCGGCGCAGGTCTTCTGCGGGGCGACCGGCGTCTTCCTGCTCGGTGTCGCGATCTACGCCGGGCTGCACGGCACCGAGGCGCCCGATCGCAACTTCGCGCTGACCTTTCTGTTCGTCACCGCCTGGCTCGGGCTGCCGCTGTTCAGCGTCGTCTTCGGCGACGTCTTCCGGCCGTTCAACCCGTGGCGGGCGATCGGCAGGGCGGCGGGAGGGGGCTTCGAGGCGATCGCCGGCCAGCGCTCCGCCCACCTGCCCTACCCCGAGGCGATCGGCCGCTGGCCGGCGGCGATCGGCCTGCTGGCGTTCGTCTGGCTGGAGGTCGTCTACGGCTCCAGCGGGGGCGTCGCCGTCGGTCTCTCGCCCGCACACCGCCGCGGTCGCCGCCCTCCTCTACAGCGGCTACACGCTGGCGATGATGGCGCTGTTCGGCGTCGAGCGCTGGTGCCGGACGGGGGAGGTGTTCTCGGTCTACTTCGGGATGTTCTCCCAGCTCGGCTCGTTCGGGGTCAGGGACGGCCGGCTCGGGGTGAGGCGGCCACTCTCGGCCGCGGCGCACTGGGCGACCCTGCCCGGCTCGACCGCGGTGGTGATCGCCTCGATCGCATCGACCAGCTTCGACGGGGCGCAGGAGGGGGCGTTCAAGAGCGCTATAGAGAGCACCTTCAACCGGCTGGTCAGCGCCGGGATGGGCCTGGCCGGGGCGCTGCGCCTCACCGACACGATCTTCATGCTGCTCTGCTTCGCAGGGGTCGGGCTCGTCTACCTGATCGGGGTGCGGGGGATGGCGACGGTGCGCGGCGCGCCGTCGCTGCGCAAGCTGAGGCTCGGCTTCGCCCACACCTTGATCCCGATCGCCTTCGCCTACCTCGTCGCCCACTACTTCAGCCTCTTCGTCTTCCAGGAGCAGGCGCAGTTCACCTACCTGCTCTCCGACCCGCTGGGGACCGCGACCACCGACCTCTTCGGGACCGCCTCGGGGGGAATCGACTTCGGCATTCTCAGCGCCAACGCGATCTGGTACGTGCAGGTCGGAGCGCTCGTCGCCGGCCACGTGACAGGGCTCACCCTCGCCCACGACCGCGCGATCGCCTACTGGGGCGACTACCGCCAGGCCGCCCGCTCCCAGTACTGGATGCTGGCGGTGATGGTCGCCTTCACCTGCTTCGGCCTCTACCTGCTCTCGGTGGCCAACGCCTGAAGCCGGCGTCGACGGTACTTCACGTGCCGAGGGGTTCGGCTTAATACGGATGCCCGGCCCGATCGCCGATGGTTGACTCGTCAGCGTGCCGCCCAGCACGGCGGCGGCCCTTCACCGGGCAAACGAGATCAGGAGGTACACGTCGATGAGCACTCATGCAGGCACGCCGGCCCCCCCGGGTCGTGAGCCCCAGTACCAGTACTCCGACGATTTGGGAACCGGCGAAGGTTGGGTCACGTTCGCCGGCGCGATGGTGATGATCGCCGGCTTCCTCAACGTGATCTACGGGATCTCCGGGATCGGCAACGCCAACTGGCTCGAGTCCAACACCGACTATGTCTTCAGCAACCTGAAGACATGGGGGTGGATAGTCCTGATCGTCGGCATCGTCCAGCTGATCGCCGCCTTCTCGATCTGGAACCGCCACGAGTTCGGCCGCTGGATCGGCGTCATTGCCGCCGGGTTGAACTCCATCGCGATGCTGATGTTCATCCCCGCCTACCCGTTCGGGGCGCTGGCGGTCTTCGCGATCGACATCCTCGTCATCTACGGCCTCGTCGTCTACGGCGGCCGTCAGGGCGCAGCCGTCTGAGTTCACGCCTGTAAGCACCCGGGACCGCCGCCTCGCCGCGGCTGGTCCCGGGTGCTACAGAATCTCGGCTAGGCGGCGTTCGAGGGCGGCGGAGACCTCGTCCCGCACCGGCCCCTCGGCCAGCCGTTCGACCAGGGACTCGAGGAAGCCCTCGATGATCAGCCCCTTCGCCTCGGCCGGGTCGAGCCCGCGCGAGGTCAGGTAGAAGAGCTGGTCGCGGTCGATCTGGGCGACCGCGGCGGCGTGGGTGCAGCGGACGTCGTCGGCCTCGATCTCCAGGCCCGGGATCGCGTCGGCGTGGGCCTCGGTCGAGAGCAGCAGGTTGCGGCTCTCCTGGAAGGCGTCGGTCCCCTGGGCGCCCGGGTCGACCCGGATCATCCCGCGCCACACCGCCGTGGCCCCGGCCGCGAGCACGCCGCGGAAGGCGAGGTCGGAGAAGGTGTTGGGGGCGGCGTGCTCCTGGGTGGTGTCGTAGTCGAGGTGCTGCCCGGCGCCACCGGCGTAGCCCCCCGTGACGCGCGCTTCGGACCCGGGCCCGGCCAGGTTGGTCTCCATCCGCACCTTGCCGCGCGCCGATCCGAAGCCGAGCGCCGTCCACTCGAGCCGGCCGTCGCGCTCCACCCGGGCGCGCTGCGTGGCGAAGACCCAGGCCCGCTCGGAGATGTCCTGGGTGCTGACGTAGCGCAGCGTCGCCGCCTGTCCGACCGCCAGCTCGACCACCGAGTTGAGCAGCGCGTCGATCTCGTCGCCCTGCGAGAACCAGTGCTCCCAGACCTCGGCCTCGGCGCCCTCCTCGAGCACGACCAGGGTGCGGCGGCTGACCGCGGCGCCGTCCTCGTCGAGCGGCACCTCGATCCTGATCGGCTCCTCGACCCTCACCCCGGCCGCAACGTGGACGAGCACCCCGTCGCGCCAGCCGGCCTCGTTGCGGGCGACGAAGGGGTCCTCGATCGGGACCAGCGAGCCGAGCCGCTGGTGGATCAACTCGTCGTGGGAGGAGAGGGCGTCGGCAAGCGAGAGGACCGTGACTCCCTCCGGCGCGGCGATCTCGGCGCTCGTCCCGGCCGGCTCGTAGGAATCGATCTCCAACCCGGCGAGGTCGGTGAACTCCCACCCCTTCGACTTCTGGTCGGGAAGGGGGAGCTCCCGCGCGAGAGAGGCGCCCCTCTGGCGCCTCTCCGAAAGCCAAGCCGGTTCGGTCGCGACCTCAGCCAATCGAGCCCTCCATCTGGAGCTCTATGAGTCGGTTGAGCTCGACCGCGTACTCCATCGGCAGCTCCTTGGTGACCGGCTCGATGAAGCCGTTGACGATCATCTTCGAGGCCTCCTCCTCGCTGAGCCCGCGGCTCTGCAGGTAGAAGAGCTGCTCGTCGCCGATCTTCGAGACGGTCGCCTCGTGGCCGACGTCGGCGTCGTTCTCGTCGATCCGGATCGTCGGGTAGGTGTCCGAGCGCGAGTCCTCGTCTAGCAGCAGCGCGTCGCAGACCACCTTGGAGCGCGACTCGGTCGCCCCGTCGGCGATCTCCAGCAGCCCGCGGTAGGTCGCGCGGCCGCCGTCCTTGGAGATCGACTTGGAGAAGACCGAGGAGCTGGTGCGCGGCGCCGCGTGGACGATCTTGCCGCCGGCGTCCTGGTGCTGGCCCTCGCCGGCGAAGGCGATCGAGAGGATCTCGCCGTGAGCCTCGGGCCCCAGCAGGTAGATGCTCGGGTACTTCATGGTCAGCTTCGAGCCGAGGTTGCAGTCGACCCATTCCATCGTCGCCTTCTCGTGGGCGACGGCGCGCTTGGTGACCAGGTTGAAGACGTTCTGCGACCAGTTCTGGACGGTCGTGTAGCGGACCCGTGAGCTCGGCTTGCAGACGATCTCCACCACGGCGGAGTGCAGCGAGTCGGTCGAGTAGACCGGCGCCGTGCAGCCCTCGATGTAGTGGACGTCGGAGCCCTCCTCGGCGATGATCAGCGTCCGCTCGAACTGGCCCATGTTCTCGGTGTTGATCCGGAAGTAGGCCTGCAGCGGCATCTCGACCTTGACCCCGGCCGGCACGTAGACGAAGGAGCCGCCCGACCAGACGGCGGAGTTGAGCGCCGCCAGTTTGTTGTCGTTGGGCGGGATGATCGTCGCCCAGTGCTCGCGGACCAGGTCCTCGTGCTCGCGCAGCGCCGTGTCCATGTCGGTGAAGATCACGCCCTGGGCCTCGAGCTTCTCGTTGACCTGGTGGTAGACGACCTCGCTCTCGTACTGGGCCCCGACCCCGGAGAGGAATTTGCGCTCCGCCTCGGGGATGCCGAGCCGGTCGAAGGTGTTTTTGATGTCCTCGGGGACCTCGCTCCAGTCGCGGCTGTTCTTCTCCGAGGCGCGCACGAAGTAGTGGATGTCGTCGAAGTCGATCTGGCCGAGGTTGCCGCCCCAGGTCGGGGTCGGGCGGGAGTAGAAGTGCTCCAGCGCCTTGAGGCGGAAGTCCCGCATCCACTGCGGCTCGTCCTTGTACTCGGAGATCGACTCGACCACCTCGCGCGAGAGGCCCTTCGGCGCCTTGTAGGCGTAGCCGGACTCGGGATCGTGGAAGCCGAACTTCTCCTTGTAGTCGGCGTTGATCCCGGCAAGATCTCTCTGCTCTGCAACGGCCTCGGGCGTTGCCATGTCAGACCTCCAAAACGATTGTGTCGTCCTCGATGGCTATCGGGAACGTCTGCACCGGAGCATAGGCGGGAAGGGTCTTCGGCCTGCCGGTGCTCAGGTCGAAGAGCGAGCCGTGGCGGGGGCACTCCACCGTGCAGGTGGCCGGGTCGAACTCGCCCTCGGCGAGCGGCCCGTTGTCGTGGGAGCAGCGGTCCTCGATCGCGTACAGCGCCCCGTCGCAGTTGAAGACGCCGATCTTGCGCCCCTCGTGCTCGACCAGGCGCCTCGCGCCGGCCGGCAGCTCGGCGGCGGGGCAGACTGGGATCTTGCTTGTGGTTGTGCCGTCCGTCACGTTATTCCTAGTGTATCGGTCGGATTTTAGCGGCAGAACCGGATCGGCCGCGGCCCGTAACAAACCCTTGACCCGCACCCTCTCTCGCATGCAAGTATCGGGAAAAGCCCTTTGAGGAGAGGATGGCGAGATGAGCGAGAAGACGAGTTACGCACCGGGGACCCCGTCCTGGGTCGACCTCGGCACCCCCGACCAGGACGCCGCCGCGGAGTTCTACGGCGGGCTGTTCGGCTGGGCTGTGGAAGAGGGGGAAAACCCCGAGGCGACCGGCGGCTACCGATCGGCACTGCTTCGAGGCCAGCCGGTCGGCGGCGTGATGAAGCTGATGCAGGAGGGCCAGCCGCCCGCCTGGTCGACCTACATCTCGGTCGAGGATGCCGACGCGACGATGGCCGCGGTCGCCGAGAACGGCGGCACGACCGTGGTCGAGCCGATGGACGTGCTCGACATCGGTCGTATGGCTTTCTTCGCCGACCCGACCGGGGCGGTCTGCGGGATCTGGCAGCCGCGCAGCTTCCAAGGCGCCGGCCTCGTCAACGAGCCCGGCGCGCTCTGCTGGAACGAGCTCAACACCCGGGACCCCGACGCCGCAAGGGCGTTCTACGGCGCCATCTTCGGCTGGGAGCCGAACGAGCACGACATGGGCGACATGGGCACCTACGTCGAGTGGAAGCAGGGCGAGGACTCGATGGGCGGGATGCTGGACATGCGCGGCCGCGTCCCCGACGAGGTGCCGGCGCACTGGCTCGTCTACTTCGCGGTCGACGACACCGACGCCAGCGTCGAGAAGGTGAAAGAGCTGGGCGGCGGCGTCGCCTTCGGCCCAGTCGACATCATGGCCGGCCGCTTCGCCGTCGTTCACGACCCGCACGGCGCGATGTTCGCCGTGATCAAGATGGCCGGGAGGGCGCCAGGGCGCTAGAAACCTTCCGCTGTTCCTTTGCCCTACATAACTGGGCAAAGGAACAGCGGAAGGTCAGATCGACGCCGCTTCGGAGGGGTCGCCGGTCTCGCCCTCGTCCTCCCAGTCGGCGGGCTGGCCGAGGCCGGCGCTCTTCACGATCTTGAGGCCGAGCATCGCGCACTTCATCCGGGTCGCCGAGATCTCGATCCCGAGCAGGTCCAGCACGAACTCCTTCGGCAGTCGCAGCAGCTCCTCGCGGGTCTTGCCGGCCAGCTCGTCGGTGAGCAGCGAGGTGGCGGCGGTGGAGATCGCGCAGCCCCTGCCCTCGAAGGCCACCTCGGCGACCTTGCCCTCCTCGTCGAGGCGAATCGTCACGTGCTGCTCGTCGCCGCAGAACGGGTTGGTGTCCTCGAACTCCAGGTCGGGGTTCTGGAGGTGGCCGAAGTTGTGGGGCCGCTTGTAGTGCTCGAGGATCTGGTCCCGGTAAAGCTCGTCCATCAGAGGCCGAACACCTTCCGGGCGTCGTGCAGGCCCTCGACCAGGCGGTCTATCTCCTCCGGGACGGTGTGGACGGCGAAGCTGGCGCGGGCCGTGGCGGCGACCCCGAGCCGGTCCATCAGGATCTGGGCGCAGTGGTGGCCGGCGCGGACCGCGACGCCGTGGCGGTCGAGGATCTCGGAGACGTCGTGGGCGTGGACTCCCTCCAGCTCGAAGGAGACCGGCCCGACCCGCTCTGGCCCTCGCGGTGGGCCGAAGACCCGGACGCCGGGCACATCACCCAGCTTCTCGAGCGCGTAGTCCGCGATCCGGCGCTCGTGCTCCAGCACCGCCTCCATTCCCAGCCCACCGAGCCAGCGCAGCGCCGCCGCCATCCCGATCGCCTGCGCGATCGCCGGCGTTCCGGCCTCGAAGCGGGCGGGCGGATCGGCGTAGGTGGTCCCTTCCCTGGTGACCTTGCGGATCATCGAGCCGCCGCCCATGAACGGCGGCATCGCCCGCAGCAGGTCGAGTCGCCCCCACAGCGCCCCGATCCCGGTCGGCCCGTAGAGCTTGTGCCCGGTCAGGGCGTAGAAGTCGACCCCGAGCGCCTGCACGTCGAGCGGCAGCTTCGGCGCCGCCTGGGCGCCGTCGGCGAGGACCAAGGCGCCGGCCTCGTGCGCCAGCCGCGCGATCTCGGCGACGGGGTTCTCCGTTCCCAGCACGTTGGAGACATGGGTGACGGCGACGAGCTTCGGGCCGCGCTCGAGCAGCGCCGCGAAGGCGCTCCATGTCGAGCAGGCCCTCGTCGCCGACCGGCGCCCAGTCGATCTCCGCCCCGGCCCGCTCGGCGAGCTGCTGCCAGGGGACGATGTTGGAGTGGTGCTCCATCTCGGTGAGGAGGACTCGGTCGCCCTCGCCGACGTTGGCGTCGCCCCAGGCGCGCGCGACCAGGTTGATCGCCTCGGTCGCGTTGCGGACGAAGACCACCTCGCGGCGGTCGGCGGCGCCGACGTGGTCGGCGACCGTCGCCCGCGCCCCCTCGTAGGCGTCGGTCGCCTCGGCGGAGAGCGTGTGGGAGCCGCGGTGGACGTTGGCGTGGTGGCGGCGCTCGTAGCGGTCGACCGCCTGGATCGAGGCCAGCACCCGTTGCGCGCTGGCGCCGCTGTCGAGGTAGGCGAGCGGGCGCCCGTGCACCTCGCGCTCCAGCGCCGGGAAGGCGGCGCGGACCTTCTCGATCGGGAACGTCGCGGTCGGGGAGGAGCGCTTGGCGGTCGTCGGCTCCATCGCGGCGTCAGGCGGTGGTTGCCGCCTGCACTTCCTCCTTGATCCAGCCGTAGCCCTTCTCCTCGAGCACCCCGACCAGCTCCGGGCCGCCCTCCTTGACGATCCGCCCCTCGAACATCACGTGGACGAAGTCCGGCTTCACCATGTGCAGGATGCGCTGGTAGTGGGTGATGATCAGGACGCCCATGTCCGGGCCGGCGAACCTGTTGACGCCGTCGGCTACCACCCGCAGCGCGTCGATGTCGAGGCCCGAGTCGGTCTCGTCGAGCACCGCGATCTCGGGTCGCAGCAGCGCCAGCTGCAGCAGCTCCATCCGCTTCTTCTCGCCGCCCGAGAAGCCGTCGTTGAGGTAGCGGCTGGAGAAGTCTTTGGGGATGTTCGCCAGCTCCATCGCCTCCTGGGCGAGCTTGGCGAAGTCCTTGATCTTGATCGGCTCCTCGCCGCGGGCCTCGCGCTGGGCATTGATGATCATCCGCAGGTACTTGCTGACCGAGACGCCGGGGATCGCGATCGGGTACTGGAAGGCCATGAAGAGGCCGGCGCGAGAGCGCTCGTCGGGATCGGCCTCGGTGATGTCCTCGCCTTTGAAGGCGATCGTGCCCTCGGTCACCCGCAGCGCCGGGTGGCCCATGATCGCGTTGGCCAGGGTCGACTTCCCCGACCCGTTCGGGCCCATCAGCGCGTGGACCTTGCCCTTCTCGACGTCAAGGTCGAGCCCGCGGAGGATCTCCTTGTCCTCGGCGCTCACGTGCAGGTCGCGAATCTCCAGCTCAGCCAACTCGTCTCCGTTTCTGGTTGGTCGGCGACCGGGCTCTAGACCGCGCTGCCGACCGTTGTCGTCTCTTTGCGGCGGTCGCCGGCGCCGGTGAACTCCACAAGCTCGGCCAGCGTTGTGCCGGTCAGGGCCTTGGTCACGCCGCCCTGCACGCGCATCCACAGCAGCTTCGTCGAACAGGCGTGATCGCCGTCCATCTCGTGCGAGCAAAGCACCCTGCCATCGGGCGCCTCGTGGAAGCATTCCATTGGGGAGATCTGTCCCTCCAGCGCCTCGACCACGGAGTCCATCGTGATCTCCTCCGCCGGCCTCGCCAGCTGGTAACCGCCGTGGGCGCCGCGGGTCGAGGTGACCAGCCCCGCCTTGCGCAGCTTCGCGACCAGGTGCTCGAGATAGGAGAGCGGCAGCTGCTCCTCTTCGGCGATCGCGCTGAGGGAAACCGGGGCCGAGCCGGGCTGGCGACCCAGCTCGACCATCAGGCGCACTCCGTACTCGGCTTTGGTCGAGAAAAGCATCGTGTAAATCCTACTCCGTAAATCCTACTCAATCGGTCGGTTATTGGCTGCGTCATAATCGGGAGGCAACCCGGACGGAGGAGCACGACGGCGATGACCACGACCAAGCAATCGACTCTCGGCGCCACCCTGCGCACCACGATCCTGCTCGCGACCCTCTCGGGCCTGCTCGTCGCGATCGGATTCGCGATCGGCGGCGCCTCGACCGCTCTGCTCTTCCTCTTCATGGCGGCCCTGATGAACATGGGCGCCTACTTCTTCAGCGACAAGATGGCGCTGAAAATGAGCGGCGCCAAGCCGATCTCGGAGTCCGAGGCGCCGAAGCTCTACCAGGCCGTCCGCGAGTTGACCACGCGCGCCGACCTGCCGATGCCGCGCCTCTACATGATCCCGGTCGACCAGCCCAACGCCTTCGCGACCGGCCGCAACCCGCAGCACTCGGCAGTCGCCGTGACGCGGGGGATCATGAGCCTGCTCTCCGAGGACGAGCTGCGCGGCGTGCTCTCCCACGAGCTGGCCCACGTCAAGCACCGCGACATCCTGATCCAGTCGGTGGCGGCGACGATCGGGGCGGCGATCACCTACCTCGGCTACATGCTGCTCTGGTTCGGCGGCGAGGACAACAACTCGCCGGTCGGCTTGATCGCCTCGCTGGCGCTGGTCCTGCTGGCGCCGATTGCGGCATCGATCATCCAGCTCTCGATCTCGCGCCAGCGCGAGTACGCCGCCGACGCGGGTGGGGCGGAGATCTGCGGCAACCCGGAGTCGCTCGCCAGCGCCCTGCTGCGGCTCGAGCAGGGGGCGGCGCAGATGCCGATGCAGGTCAACCAGGCGGCCGAGCCGCTCTACATCGTCAAGCCCTTCTCCAGCAAGGGCATCGCCGGCCTCTTCTCGACCCACCCCCCGATCGAGGAGCGGGTCAAGCGCCTCCGCCAGATGCGCCCGAGCCTCGGCTAGGGTCGCTATACTTTTTGAAGTAAAGCTGATCCGGATTTAGGAGATTTCGATGGAGGGTGCAGTCCAGGCGCCGATCGAGGAGATCGAGCCGTTCGAGGCCGCCGAGGAGTTGCGGGGTGGCGACGTCGTCCTGATCGACACCCGCGAGCCGCACGAGCACCAGGAAGCCCACCTCGAGGGCGACAAGCTGGTGCCTCCGGGCCTGCTGAAGGACGAGATCGAGGCGGCCGCCCCCGACCGCTCGGCCCGCACGATCCTCTACTGCCGCAGCGGCAACCGCTCCGCCATCGCCGCCGCACAGATGCAGAAGCTGGGATACGAGGACGTCGCCTCGATGGCCGGTGGCATCCTCGCCTGGCAGGAGCAGGGTCTGCCTGTGGTCGCGACCGAGGAGCTGACGCCCGAGCAGCGCGAGCGCTACTCCCGCCACACGCTCCTTCCCGAGGTCGGCGTCGAGGGCCAGCTGAAGCTCTTGAACGCGAAGGTGCTGCTGGTCGGCGCCGGCGGGCTCGGCGCCCCGACCGCGCTCTACCTGGCGGCGGCCGGGATCGGCACCCTCGGCCTGGTCGACGACGACGTGGTCGACGCCTCCAACCTGCAGCGCCAGGTGATCCACAACACCGAGCGGATCGGGATGCCGAAGACCGAGTCGGCCCGGATCGCGGTCGAGGCGCTCAACCCCGACGTCCAGGTGGTCGAGCACCGAGTGCGCCTCGACGCCTCCAACATCCTCGAGATCCTCGGCGAGTACGACGTGATCGTCGACGGGGCGGACAACTTCCCCACCCGCTACCTGCTCAACGACGCCTCGGTGCGGCTGCGCAAGCCCACTGTCTCGGCCTCGATCCTCAGCTTCGACGGCCAGATCTCGACCTTCGTCCCCTTCCAAGGGCCCTGCTACCGCTGTCTCTATCCGACGCCCCCTCCGGCCGAGCTGGCGCCGAGCTGCTCCGCCAACGGGGTGCTCGGGGTGATGGCCGGGACGATGGGCCTGCTCCAGGCGAACGAGGTTCTGAAGCTCGTGCTCGGGGTCGGCGAGCCGCTGATCGGCCGCCTGCTGCTCTTCGAGGCGCTCAGCACGCGCTTCACCGAGCTGAAGGTGCGACGCGACCCTCAGTGCCCGGTCTGCGGTGAGAACGCCCCGGATATCCCGGAGTCGGAGATGGGGCAGTTCCCCGACTACGAATTGTTCTGCGCCGGTTAGTCGGTAGGTTTCCGGCTCAGATGGCAACCGTTCGCATCCCACCGGTGCTGCGCCCGCAAACCGGCGGTCAGCCCGAGGTCGACGCCGGCGGCTCCACCGTCGGCGAGGTGCTGCGCACCCTGACCGCCGCGCATCCCGACACCGAGGGCCAGCTATTCGGCCCCGACGGCGACCTCAACCGCTACGTCAACGTCTATCTCAACGACGAGGACGTGCGGGTGCTCGACGGGCTCGACACCGCCGTCTCGGACGGCGACACGGTCGTCATCCTGCCGGCGATGGCCGGCGGCCGTTAGTCCCCTGCGCCTTCTGGCCGTTCCGCCGGGCCGGCCCGCCCACCCGCTTCTCGTCGTCGCGCATCTGCTCCAGCAGCGAGGTCATCCCGAGGCGCTCGGCGGCCCTCCCGGCTTCGGCCAGCAGCCGCCCCGCTCGTCCCGCGTCGCCCTCGGCGCCCCTGGCCACCAGAGCCAGGGTCAGCTCGTAGCGCGAGCGGGCCAGCCACGGCAGGGCGCCGCCGCGCTGGTTGAGCGCAACCGCCTCCTCGAGGTGCTCGATCGCGGCGTCGTTGCGGCCGAGCCGCGACGCCAGCACGCCGAGGTAGTACGAGGTCGTCCCCCCGTAGGCCGCCGCGGTGCCGATCACGACCGGTCGTCCCCGGTAGGGAGCGAGTAGGCGCTCGAGCTCTTCCATGCGCCCGGTGTCGTCGAGCCTCGCCGCCGTCAGGGCCAGGAAGCCCAGCGACCCCAGCCTGGCGGCGTCGTCGGGGATCGCCGCGAAGCCGTCGGCCGCAAGCTCGTCGAGTTGAGCGCGGGCCTCTTCGGCTCGGCCGAGCCCGCTGAGCAGGAAGGCGAGGGCGACGCGCCACGCCGCGATCGTCTCGTAGGTGGAAGCCAGGTCGCGAACCGGCTGCTCGAGCGCGTCCAGGCGTCCCTGCTCCCAGTAGAGCGCGAAAAGCTCGATGCCGGAGAACTGGACCGCGCTGGAGGACTGCGAAAGGGTTCCGAGCTCGAGCACCTCGGCGGCCAGTCGCTCGACGTCTTCGAAGCGGCCCTCCATCAGGGCGCGCATCGCCTGGAAGGCGCGGCTGTGGATCTGGGCGGCGGGCTGCTTCATCTGGTCGACGAGGCTCGTGTGCTCGGCGATCGCCACGTCGATCTCGGTGAAGTTCCCCAGCTCGAGCGAGACGATCACGCGCAGCGTCAGCACCTGCAGCTCCAGGTCGCGGTTGCGGAGCGTCCCGGCGAGGGAGGCGAGCTGCCGCGTCAGCCTGATCCGCTCGTCGAGCCCGTCCGGCCCGGAGCGCGCGTGCCAGCGCCCGATCAGCGCCGCCGCGAGCGCCTCGTCGTCGCCGCAGGCGCGGGCGAGGTCAAGCGCCTCCTCGCTCAACTCGCCCGCCTCGCCGGACTGGCCGGCTAACTGGAGGGTGACCGCCAGCCGCGCCATCAGGCGCGCCCGCAGGGCATCGGGCTGGCCCCCCTTCGCGAGCGCCGAGCGGAGCAGGTTGATCGCCTCGGTGTCGCGCGTCCCGTGCCGCTCCCAGCCGAATCCGCAGAATCCCAGCGCCGCGCGTCCCAGCGCCTCGGCGTCGCCGCCGCTGCTTGCGATTCGCGCCGCCCTGCCGAAGGTTTCGCGAGAGGCTCCCGCGTCGCCCGTCCGCCACTCGGCCTCGCCCAGCGCGATCAGCAGCTCGCAGCGCAGGCCCTCGTCGGCGCTGCCGGCCGCGTTGAGCGCCGAGAGGGCGTCGCTGTAGTGCTCGACCGCGTCCTCGAAGGCCAGGGCGCCGAGGGCGCTGGCGCCGGCCCGCACGCAGTATTCAAGGGCCTTCGGCGCCGCCGCCGGGCCGGCCTCCGCGTAGTGGTGGGCCAGCTCGGAGACATGGTGGGGGTCGCTGCCGTGGCGCCGTTCGAGAACGTCGGCGAGCCTGCCATGGAGCATCGCCCGCTGCCGCTTGGGGATCTCGGCGTAGACCGTCTGCCGGAAGAGCGCGTGGGAGAAGGCGTAGTGGTCGAGGGTGCCCGGCACGTCGGTCAGCAGGCCCGCCGCGACGGCCGCTTCCAGGGCCGCCGTTACCTCGTCGGCGGGACGCTCGCCGACCTCGACGAGCAGTTCCGCCTCGAACTCACGCCCGATCACCGAGGCGACTTCGAGAACCTCCGCGACGCCGGGCCCCAGCTCGCCGACGCGGTGGGCCACCGCCTCGCGCACCAGCTCCGGGATCCCGCGGGCGTAGATTGCCTCGCGCCTGGGGGGAGGCTGCCCGGGCCCCTCTTCGCGGGGGCCCATCTGTTTGACCAGCGCCTCGACCAGGAAGGGGTTGCCGCCCGTGTCTTCGTGGATCGCGCCGGCCAGCTCCGGCTCGGGGCCGCCCCCGCGGATCGCGGCGACCATCTCGGCGACCTCGGCGGAGCTGAGGCCGGAGAGGCGCAGCCGCTCGAACAGCCGCTCGCGGCCGAGGTCGGCGAGGGTCTCGGCCAGGGTGGGGCTCGGTTCCGTCTCCCGGTATGTGGCCAGGACCATCAGCCCGCCCCGGTGGGCTGAGCGCGCGATGTGGCGGAGCATCAGCAGCGAGCCGGGGTCGGCCCACTGCAGGTCGTCGATCACCAGCACCGTTGGCCGGTGGGAGGCGATCGCCGCCAGCGTGCCGGTCACGGCATCGAAGAGGCGGTCGCGAACGACCTCCCCGCCGCCCGTCGCGGCCGGGGTGGGCAGGCGGACCGCGATCTCCGGCACCAGCGACGCCAGCACCGGGGCGTTCGGCCCGAGATCGCGCTGGAGGTCGGCGGGCGCGGCGTTGATCGCCCAGTGGCGCAGCGCCTCGATGAAAGGCTGGTAGGTGAGCGTCGCCTCCTCATCGGCACGGCCGTAGAGCACCGCCGCGCCGCCGTCGTGGGCGTGGTGGGCGAACTCGGTGACCAGCCGCGTCTTGCCGACGCCGGGATCGCCGCCGACCAGGACGATGTGACGCGTTCCCTGCCGGGTCTCCGCCCAGAGCCGGGAGAGGAGGGCCAGCTCTTCGGTGCGGCCGACGAAGGGGACGCTGCGGCGGGGCAGCAGCCAGGTGGGCAGGGGCAGTGCGGGCGCCGGCCCCAGCGGCGAGACGCCGTCCTCGCCGGGGGGGCTCGCCGAGCCAGAAGGCTCCGGCGAAGGGGGTTTGCGGTCGCCGCCGAGCAGCCTGCGGTGCAGCGCCTGGATCTCGGCGCCGGGAGCGCTGCCGAGCTCCTCGGCGAGCAGCTTGCGCAACTCGTCGTAGGTGCGCAGCGCCTCGGCCGTGTTGCCGGAGGCAACCAGGGCCCGCATCAGGTTCAGGTAGCCGGACTCGCGGAAGGGCGCGGCGCGGATCAGCGCCCGGGCCGAGCGTTCGGCGCCGGCCAGCTCGGATCCGCCCAGTCCGATCCCGGCCCGCGCGATCACCTCGCGGGCTCGCAGCTCCAACTCCTCCAGCTCGCGCCGCACCTCCTCGACCCAGGGCGCCTCGAACCCGGCCAGGAAGGGCCGGCCGGCGATGTTGAGGGCGATGTGGGCGTGGGTCCAGGCGTCCTTCCAGTCGCCGGCCTTGAGCGCCGAGTCGGCGACGCGAATCGCTCGCTCGGCGGCCTCGATGTCGATCCACGTGCTGTCCGGAAGTCGCAGCTCGACTGTGTCGCGACCGGCCAGCGCCTCGGAGCCGAGCGCCGCGCGGAGGCGGGAGAGCTGCGTGCGCAGCGCCGCCGAGGGGTCTACCGGAGGGGTGTCCGGCCAGATCGCGCCGATCAGCTCGTCGCGGCTTACCGGGCGGCCACGGTTGAGGACGAGGTAGGCAAGGAGAACGCGTCCCTGGCGGCCGCGGAGGGCGGGAGTTACGTGTCGGCCCTCGACGTCTGCCTTGAGGCGTCCGCACAGCTGGATGCGGGTAGTGCCCGTTTCGGCAGGGGGCATCTCTGGAAACGATACGGAAACGCTGTCATGACGGAAGGGCAACACGCAAGGTTCAAGATCGACAGCGATGCAAGGCAACTTGACCATCGGCGCTCAAGGTTCACATCTTGCGCTCCGATGTGAGTGCGGAACGATCGTTATCGCACGCGGGAAACGGCGCTTGGTCGAGTTGGCACGGCTCCATTTCGGCGAGTTCCATCCGGACCTCGGCGCGGACGTGCCAGCAGACTTGATTTTGGCTATGGCAGAAGAAAAGGAGACCCAGCGACAGTGACTGCAACCAGCCACATCAGAACCGGTCTGCGCGCCGCGATCGCGACCGCGGTGCTTGCAACCGCGTTAGTGCTGCCCGCACAGGCCTTTGCCGGCAATGACTGCTCCAACGTGGGGTCCGACCCCACCCAGGCTCAGTACTGCCCACCCAGCGCCGCTGAGGCCGGCGGCGGCAACGCCGGCACCGGAACGCTCGTCAGCACCCCGAGCCCGAGCCCGAGTTCGGCAGGCACCGAAGCCGTGTCCACGTCCGGTGGCTCGCTGCCCTTCACCGGGCTCGACCTGGCCGCCCTGCTGGCGGTTGCCGCGGTCCTTACCGCGACGGGCCTGGCGCTGCGGCGCCTCTCGGCCTCCGGGGGCGGCAAGGGCTGAGCACATGGACAGCGGCGAGAAATCGTTTCCCCACCTGACGGCGCTGCGCGCCCAGCGCCTCCTGGGGATCTCCGCCTTCGGCGTAGCCCCCGCGGCGGCGGCCGGCTTGATGGCCGGTGGTCACCTGAGCAGCGTCGGGTTCGGTGTGCTGGTGTTCGCGGCGATGCTCGCGACCAGCTGGCTGCTTGAGCGCGAGCGCTACCCGCTGCACCTGATGCCGCTCGCCGCCTTCGCCGTCCGGGCCCTCGTCCCGGTCTTCGGAACGGCGCTCGCCCTTGCGATCTTCGCGCTCGCCGGCCGGCCGGAGCCGGCCGGCCAGATGGTCGTGCCGGTGGTCGGCGCCTGGGTCGTCACCGCTTTTGCGGCCTGGTGCAAGGCGCGCTTCGAGACCTCGCGGCGGGTTCGCGTCGCGGTGATCGGCTCGCCCGGCTTGGCCATCGGGATCGCCGCCGAGTTGCACTCGGCCGGCATCCGCTCCTATGAGGTCGTCGGCTGGATCGCTGGGGAAAAACCGACGGCCGAGCAGGCTGAGGGGGGGCCACGTCGGCTCGGCTCCCTCGGCCAGGTGCGCGAGGTCGTGACGCGGCACGGGGTCGACCTGCTGGTTCACTCGACCGGCCCGTCCGTCGAGGATCATGAGCCTCGCCACTCCCGCCTCGAGGTCTTCGAGCGCGTCGCGGCGAGCTGCCTCGACCTGCCGGTGCGGCTGATCGAGGCGAGCCAGCTTTACGAAGACCTGCTCGGCCACGTCCCGCTCGGCCAGTCGAACTCGGCCTGGTTCCAGTACCTGCTTCACCCCCGCTACAAGGGGGGCTCGCCGACGTCCAAGCGAGTCTTCGACCTGATCGTCGGTGGCATCATGCTCATCGTCCTCGCTCCCGTGCTCGTGGCCTTCGCGATCGTCGTCAAGCTCACCGACCGCGGCCCGGTCTTCTACCGGCAGCGCCGGGTTGGGGAAGGTGGCCGCGAGTTCGCGATGATCAAGCTGCGCTCGATGCGAGTCGCCGCTGAGAGCGGCGGCGCCCGCTGGTCGGAGGCCGAGGACGAGCGCGTCACCCCGGTCGGCCGGATCATGCGACGCCTCCACATCGACGAGATGCCGCAACTGTGGAACGTGATGCGCGGCGAGATGACGCTGATCGGCCCCCGCCCCGAGCGCCGCGAGCTGATCACCGAGCTGGAGGGCCAGCTCGCCTACTACGACCGCCGCCACCTGGTCAAGCCGGGGATCGCCGGCTGGGCGCAGGCTCGCTGCGGCTACGGCGGCTCCGAGGAGGGCACCGGCTGGAAGCTCTGCCACGACCTCTTCTACCTCAAGCACCGCTCGGTCTACTTCGACTCGCTGGTCCTGCTGGAGAACGTGCGGGTCACGCTGCGCAGCGGCGTCCAGTTCGGCGCCCGCGCCCCGCAGGAGCAGTTCATCCTCGGGCACGCCCACCAGGCTCGCGGCTAACTCGCCGGAGTCGCGCCCAAGCGGCGCCGGTCCCCCTATACTTTTTGAAGTACAGGCGGATCACCGGCGCGATGCTTCACGACGAACTACTCAACCGGCCCTGCGGGGGACGCTTCGGCGACATCGTCGAGTCGATCGGCAACACTCCGCTGGTCGAGCTGCCGCGATTCTCACCGAAGCCCGGGGTGCGGATATACGCGAAGCTCGAGGGCCGCAACCCGACCGGGTCGGTCAAGGACCGGGTCGCCAAGGCGATGATCGAGTCGGCCGAAGCCGAGGGGCTGATCGCGCCGGAGCAGACGATCCTCGAGCCGACCTCCGGCAACACCGGCATCTCACTGGCGATGATCTGCCGGCGCAAGGGTTACCCGCTGAAGGTCGTGATGCCCGACAACGTCACCAGGGAGCGCACCCAGCTGCTGGAGATGTACGGGGCGGAGATCGTCTACTCGGAGGGCGCCAAGGGGTCGAACGGTGCGGTCGAGCTGGCGCTCGAGATGGCCAAGGACTCGCGCTATTACATGCCGTACCAGTACGGGAACGAGGCCAACCCTCGCGCCCACTACGAGGGCACTGCGGTCGAGATCCTCAATGAGCTCGACGAGGTGACCGCCTTCGTCGGCGGCCTCGGCACCGGCGGCACCCTGATGGGGAATGGGCGGCGCCTCAAGGAGGCGAATCCCGCGACCCTGATCGTCGCCGCCGAGCCGATGCAGGGGGAGATGGTGCATGGCCTGCGCTCGCTCGAGGACGGCTTCATCCCGCCGATCATCGACCTCTCGATCCTCGACCGCAAGATCATGGTTTCGAACCGCGACGCGATCGTCTGGACGAGGAAACTGCTCGACGAGGAGGGCGTCTTCGCAGGCGTCTCCTCGGGGGCGATCGCCCGCATCGCGGTCCGCATCGGGGAGGAACTGGAGGGTGGCAACGTCGTCTTCCTGATCCCCGACGACGGCTGGAAGTACCTCTCCTCCGGCGTCTACACCAAACCCATCGACGAGATCGAGAATCTCGACTCGACTGTTTGGTGGTAGTTCTCGGTTTCTGCCGATGCGGATCGCCCAGAGCTTGATCGACGAGATGGTCGCCCATGCGCGCGACGACCTGCCCAACGAGTGCTGCGGGATGGTCGGCGGCAGCGACGGCGAGGCAACGACCGTATACCGGGCGATGAACGCCGAGGCTAGCCCGCTGCGCTACGGGATCGATGCCGGCGAGCAGTTCCGGCTGATGCGGGAGATCGAGGAGGCCGGGGAGGAGCTGATCGGGATCTACCACTCCCACACGAGGTCGGCTGCGTATCCCTCTCAGACGGATGTCAATCTGGCCGGCTGGCCCGACGCGGTCTACCTGATCGTCTCGCTGGCCGACCCGGAGGCGCCCGACCTGAAGGGGTTCTGGATCCGCGACGGCGAGATCGCCGAAGCCGAGCTGGTCGTCGAGTAACCCGCGCCTACCCGAGGCTGGGCCGGTTCATCTCTCGCAGGGAGTCGCGCCAGGCCGACTCGATCTCGCGGATGCCGGCGTCGAAGGCGGCCTCCAGAGTGGGAGTGGCGCCGCCGGGCAGCAGGCGCAGGGCGAGCCGCTCGCAGGCCTCGGGCCCTCGCTCCGCCTCCAGCAGGTCGAAGATCGTGCCGCCGAGGATCACCGCGTCGCGTCGCGACGGGGGGAAGGAGGGACGGGAGCTCTCGCGCAGGCGGCGGATCACCGCCGCCCGGTAGAGGCCGACCTGGCGGGCGAAGTACTGGGCGCCGCCCTCGACCAGCCAGGCCCAGCCCAGGTAGCGGGCAAAGCGCCGCGGTGTCCAGGAGGGCGGCAGGTCCGGGTTGTTGGCCGCGACCACGAGCTGCGCGTAGAGGCGCTCGGCGGTGCCGCGCAGCGCCTCGCGGGAGTCCTCGCCGGCGGCGCGGCGCTCCATGTGGGGGTCGTTGAGCACGTGCAGCTCGGTCGCCATCGCCCAGCCGGCCAGGTAGCGCCGCCCCGCCGGCGCCGCCGACCAGCGAGCGGCGGGCAGGAGCGGGTGCGCCATCGAGAGCCAGGTCGGATGGGTGTGGACGACGACGGTGACGTCGCCCGGCACCAGCTCGAAGCGGTCCTCGAGCCGCAGCCGCAGGTCCTCCATGCGATCCAGGGTGCGCTCGGCGAAGGCGGCGTCGCCGCTGTCGTGGCGCGCGGTGAAGCTAAGCGATTCGGTTTCGACCCACGGCACTCAGACGAGCACAGGCTCGGCGTCGCAGCAAACCGACTGAATTTCCTGGCGGGCGCGGTCGAACTCCTCGTCGGCCATCACCGGCGTCCCCTCGAAGGGCAGGTCGCGGTCGATCTCGACCCAGGAGCGGCAGCCGTGGTACTCCTCGCGGACCCGCACGGTGACCGGGCGGGGGATGCGGTGGACCCGCAGCAGCAGCACGTGCAGAGGGTGGCGCCGCTTCCAGTTGAGGCGCTTCTCGGCGTAGTCGGGGGTCCACACGTAGAACGGCGAGAGGCCGTCGAGGGAGCGGCGGTCGGTGATCGTGAAGTGATCGGTCACCTCGGCCCAGGCGCGCAGCCGGACGCGATCCGGCTGGGAGACGCCGCCGTCCTGGATCAGCGCTCTCGGGGGCGGCTCCTCGTCGGGCCAGACACCCTCCTCGAGGGCGCGACGCAACTCGGGGTGGTGGGACTCGCGCACCAGGTCGTTGCGCTGGTGGTCGAAGGTCGGGTAGAGAAAGAAGCGCTCGTGCTCCAGCTCGAAGTGCTTGTTCTCCTCGCGGATGCCGCCCTTGCGGAGGGTGAGCAGCTGCTCACCCTCGGCGAGCGCACGGACCGTTACGGCCCATTCCTTGAAAGCGATCGGCATTTGGAAGCTGTACCTGAGAAGGTGTGGTGAATCCGTGACTGGGAGACGCCTCGGACCCTGTCTGTCCGGGCGGGGAAACCACCCGGACCGCGCATTCTAGACGAGGCCGGCTAAATCGCCAAATTAATCATTATTTAGCATTGCCGCCGCCCCCCGGCGTCTCGATTCGCAGCACGTCGCCGGGCCGCAGCTTCCCCTCGGCCTTGCTCGGCAGCGGTCGCCCGTTGAGGAGGTTGCGCCCGGGCGCTCCGTCGGCGCCTCCGTTGCGGCCGCGCGGGGGGTGGCGGCGGCGCTCCGCGATCAGCGTGAAGCGCATCGGGGCGAGGGCCTCCAGCTCGCGGGCGATCCCGTCGCCACCGCGATGGCGCCCCGCGCCGCCGCTGCCGCGGCGCACCGAGAGTTCGCGTACCCGCAGCGGGAACTCGGTCTCCAGCGCCTCGACCGGCGTGTTCAGCGTGTTGGACATCGCGACGTGGATCGCGCTCGGGCCGTCGGCGTCCGGGCAGGCGCCCTGGCCGCCGCCGAGCGTCTCGTAGTAGGTGAAGTCCTCGTTCGCGAGGGTGAGGTTGTTCATCGTCCCCTGGCCCTGGGCGGGGACTGGGCGGGCGCCGCCCAGGGCGGCGATCACGAGGTCGGCGACACGGCTGGAGGTCTCGACGTTGCCGGCGGCAACCGCGGCTGGGGGCCGGGCGTTGAGCAGGCAGCCCTCCGGGGCGCTCACCTCTATCGGCCGGTAGGCGCCCGCCGAGGGCGGCGCGTCGGGGTCGGTGAGCACCCGCACCGCAAAGAAAGCGGCGGACCTGGTCACCGAGAGGGGGCAGTTGAGGTTCCCGTCGACCTGGGGGTCGGTGCCGGTGAAGTCGAGGGTGAGGCGATCGCCGTCGATCGTCGCCTTCACCTGCAGCGTCACGTCCCCCAATCCCGCTCCGCTGTTCCTTTGCCCTAAATAACTGGGCAAAGGAACAGCGGAGCGGGAGAAGTCGTCCTCCAGCACGTCTTCGGCCGTGTAGACGCCGTCGGGAAGCGCGGCGAGCGCCGCGCGGGTGCGGCGCTCCGCGTAGGCGAGCGTCTCGGCCATCCCGGCGCGCAGCATGTCGAGGCCGTGCCGCTCGGCCAACTCGGTGAGGCGCAGCGCGCCGACCCGGTTGGCGGCGCGTTGGGCGCGGAGGTCGGCGAGCCGCTGGCGCGGCGAGCGCATCCGTGCGGCGAGCTCCTCCAGCTCGTGCATTCCGACCGGGGTCGGCGGGATCACGATTCCCTCCTCCTCGAGCCGGGTCGAGCCGGCCGGCATCCCGCCCGGCGTTGGCCCGCCGACGTCGGCGTGGTGGGCGCGGCTGGCGGCAAAGCCGAGCTGCTCGCCCTCGACGAAGACCGGGTCGATCAGTGTGATGTCGGGAAGATGGGTGCCGCCCCGGTAGGGGTCGTTGAGAATCCAGCTGACGCCCGGGCGGTGTTCCTCCCCCAGTACGGCGGCGACTGCATCGGGCATCGAGCCGAGGTGGACGGGGATGTGCTCGGCCTGCATCACCAGCTCGCCACGGGCATCGAAGAGCGCGGTCGAGCAGTCGTGGCGCTCCTTGATGTTGGCCGAGTGGGAGGCGCGGATCAGGACCGCGCCCATCTCCTCGCAGGCAGCCCGAAGCCCACCGGCAAGCACCTGCAGGCCAATCGGGCCCAATCCCTCCGCTCCGCTGTTCCTTATCCCTGACATATGCGGCTAAGGAACAGCGGAAGCTTGTTGTTGGGGGGTTTGGGCGCGGATGGTGCCGTGGCGGTCCACCTCTGCGTGCCAGCCGGGGGGTAGGACGAAGGTGGCCTCGGGCAGCTCGAAGATCGCCGGCCCTTCGGCCCGGGTGCCTGCCGGCGGTTCCCCGCGCAGGACGCGGGCGTCCATCCACCCGCCGTCGAAGCGGGCGGCGCGGGCACTCTCGCCGAGGTGCCCATCGGGGGCGGCCTCGGGTTGCGGCCGCGGTCCCGGGACGACCATCGCCAGCCGGATGTCGACCAGCTCGACCTCGCCGTCGGGATCGCGGTAGCCGTAGCGTTCCTCGTGGGCGGCGGCGAAGCGCTCGGCGAGGTCGGCGGGGTCGGGATCGACGGGCCCGGGGACGGTCAGCTCGAAGGCCTGGCCGCGGTAGCGCAACTCGTAGGCGACCTCGGGCGAGGCGCCGGGCAGGTCGCCTCCTATCCGGCCGATCAGATCATCGACCTCGCGGGCGACTCGCTCGGCGTTCAGCTCGACGCCGCTCAGCATCACGGTGCGGGTCGTGTCCCGGCGGCGGTCGGAGGCGCAGAGGCCGAGGGCGGAGAGGACGCCGCCGGCGCGCGGGCAGAGGATTGTTTCGATCCCCAGCTCCGCGGCGAGCGCGGCGGCGTGCATCGGGCCGGCGCCGCCGAAGGGCAGCAGCGCGAAGCGGCGCGGGTCGACGCCGCGCTCGACGGTGACGACGCGCAGCGCCCGGGTCATCTCCTGGTTGGCGACGCGGACGATCCCTTCGGCGGTCTCCAGCTCGCCGAGCCCGAGCGAGCGGGCGAGGGTGCCGACCGCCGCGCCGGCGGCGTCCGCGTCGAGGGCGACGTCGCCCGCCAGGCGGGAGTCCGCGTCGAGATAGCCGAGCACGAGGTTGGCGTCGGTGACGGTCGGCTCGGTGCCGCCGCGCCCGTAGCAGGCGGGGCCGGGGTCGGCTCCGGCCGAGCGCGGCCCGACCCGCAGAGCCCCGCCCGGGTCGCGCCAGCCGATCGAGCCGCCGCCGGCCCCGACCGTGTGGACGTCGACCATCGGCAGCTGGATGACGCGGCCGCCGATCCGGCGCGAGTCGGTCCGTCGCACCTCGCCGCCCTCGACCACGCAGACGTCGCACGAGGTCCCGCCCATGTCGAAACCGAGGACGTTGCCGTCACCGCTGACGCGAGCGAGCAGGCTCGCCCCGACCGCGCCGCCCGCCGGGCCGGAGAGGACGCTCCAGGCCCCTGCCTGCGCCGCCTCCTCGGCACTGGCGACGCCCCCGGAGGACCGCATCACGAGAGGCTGGGGAAGCCCCGCCGCCGCGGCTGCATCCCCGAGACGTCCCAGGTAGTGGCTGAGCAGGGGAGAGAGGTATGCGTCAATCGTCGTCGTCGAGCAGCGCTCGAACTCACGGAAGCGTGGAAGGACCTCGTGTGAGGCGGAGACGTGGACGCCCGGCAGCTCGCGGCGCAGATGCTCGGCGATCTGCCGCTCATGCGACGGGTCGAGGTAGGAGAAGAGCAGGCAGACAGCGACCGATTCGGCGCCGCTCTCGCGCAGCAGCGCCGCCAGTCGCTGCGGCTCCTCCGGCTCGAGCGGATGGACGACGCCGCCGGGGCCGATCCGCTCCGCGGCCTCGAAGCGCAGCTCCGGCTCGACCAAGGGCGCCGGCTTCGGGGTGCAGAGGCGGTAGAGGTCGGGGCGGTCCTGGCGGCCGATCTCGAGCAGGTCGCCGAAGCCGCGGGTCGCGATCAGCGCGGTGCGAGCGCCGCGCTCCTCGAGCAGGGCGTTGGTCCCGACCGTCATCCCGTGCGCGAACGCGTCCACCTCGGCGGCGCTTGCGCCGGCTCGCCGCAGCACCTCCTCGACCGCGCCGATCACCGCGACCGACTGATCCTCCGGCGTCGTTGCCAGCTTCGCCGTGTGGACCCGCTCCCCGTCGAAGAGGACGGCGTCGGTGAAGGTCCCTCCTACGTCGACCCCGAGCAGCACACAGAGAAGCTAACCGGACGCGCTTCGCTCAGCGCCATTCCTCGTGGCGGGTCGTGCCGTCGGGGCCGAGCACGATGTGGATGCCGTCCAGCTCGGGGTCGAGGCCGGGGAAGTCGACGCGCAGGTGCCCGCCGCGCGACTCGCGGCGCTCCAGGGCGTTGACGGCGATCGCGGCGGCGAACGGATAGGGGTCGGCGAGCAGCTCGCGAAGCTGCTCGGGGCGGCGCACCGGTCCGGCGAGGCGCCAGACGGCGTCGCGAGTCGCTTCGGTCGGCGGCTCGAAGCGCCACTCGGGCAGGGGCGGGCGCCCGGCGGCGGTCTCCTCCAGCGCCGCCGCCGCGGCGCGGTCGCCGAACACGAAGCACTCGATCAGCGAGTTGGAGGCGAGCCGGTTGGCGCCGTGCAGGCCGGTGCAGGAGCACTCGCCGACCGCGTAGAGCCCGGGCAGCGACGAGTGGCCGTCGAGGTCGACCGCTACTCCGCCCACCGTGAAATGCGCGGTTGGGGCGACGGGGACGGGCTCCGAGCGGGGGTCGAGCCCGGCATCGGCAAGGGAGTCGAAGACGTTCGGGAAGCGGTCTGGGTCGATCCCGCGCAGGTCGAGGTGAACGCTGTCGACGCCGTCGGCCCGCATGCGATCGAGGATCGCCCTGGAGACGGCGTCGCGGGGCGCCAGCTCGTCGGTGAAGCGGCGGCCCGAGGCGTCGAGCAGGGTGGCGCCCTCGCCGCGCACCGCCTCGGTGATCAGCCGCCCGTCGAAGGGGGTGCCGGGGAGGGCCAGCGCGGTGGGGTGGAACTGGCAGAACTCGAGGTCGGCGAGGTCGGCGCCGGCTGCCTGGGCGAGGACGGGCCCGGCGCCGATCGCGCCCCAGGGGTTGGTCGTGCGCCGCCACAGCGCCGCCGCCCCGCCGGTCGCCAGCACGGTCGCCGCGGCGGCGATCGGCCCCGCCTCCGTCAGCAGCCCGTGGCAGCGCTCCCCGTCGCTCCAGAGTGCCAGCGCCGAGCTGCTCTCTCGTACCTCGATGCGCGGCTCGGCGGCGACCATCGCCGCCAGCTTGGCGGTGACCTCGCGACCGGTTTGGCTGCCCCCCGAGTGGACGATGCGGCGCCGGGTGTGCCCGCCCTCGAGGCTGAGCTCCAGCTCGCCGTCCGGATCCAGGTCGAAGGCGACCCCGCGAGATTGCAGCTCGAGCACGGCCTCCGGGGCCGCGTCGACCAGCGTCTGGACGGCGGAAGGCCTGCAGAGGCCGCGTCCGGCGGCGATCGTGTCGGCGGCGTGTTGGGCGGGGGAGTCCCCCGGCTCGAGCGCCGCGGCGAGCCCGCCCTGGGCCCAGAAGCTGGCGCTCTCGGTGAGGGGCTTGCGGGAGACCAGGCAGACGGCGCCTCCGGACTCCGCCGCGCGCAGCGCCGTCCAGAGGCCCGCCGCGCCACCGCCGATCACGGCGGCGTCGAATTCGCCGGCTGCCGCTATCGCCGTTCCGCCTCTCGGCGGATCGCTTCGACCTGCCCGCGCAGCCAGGCGGCCGCCGCCTCGCGCGCCCGCGCCTCGGCATCGGGGAGGGCGCTCTCGGCGGCACCGGCGCGGCGCTCCGCCTCCTCGACTCGCTTCTCGGCCGTCTCCGCCTGCGCCTCGATCTCGGTGAGGCGATCCTCGGCGGCGGCGATCGCCCGCTCCTTGGCGTCCCGCTCGCGCTGCAGCTCCTCCGCGTGCGCGGCCCGCAGCTCCTCGAGGGCCCGGGTGCGACGGCGCCGCTCCTCCTCGAGGTCGCCCTCGAGGGCGTGGACCTCGGCGACGGCCCGCTGCTCGGCCGCGGCGGCCGAGTCGGCCGCCTCCTTCAGCTTGCGCTCGGCCTCCTCGATCTGTTCGCCCGGGTCTTCGGCGCTCATGCGGTCAATCTATTACTGAGGACGCTGCGGTAGGCCTCAACCACCCGCCCGGCCATCCTTTCGGCCGACAGCGACGCGGCTCGGGCGGCGCCCTCGACGCGAGGGTCGGCAACCTCCAGGTGGGGGCGAACGGCGGCGCTCCAGGCGCCGGTCTCATAAGGGGCGCAGAGGGCGCCGGCCACCCCGCCCAGCGCAAAGGGCGCGATCCCGACCGGGGTGGAGAGGACAGGGACGTCGCAGGCGAGGGCCTCCAGGCAGGCGAGGCCGAAGCCTTCATAGTCGGAGGTGACGAGGACGGCGTTGGCGGCGTTGACCCACAGTGGCATCTGCTCGGGCTCGATCGCCCCTCCGGTCAGCAGCTCGACGCCGCACGCAGCCGCCAGCTCGGCCGCCCGATCCCCGCGCTTCTCGGGCCGGGCCGGGTTGGCGGGGAAGAGCAGGTAGCGGCCCTCCGGGTCGAGCCCCAGCGACCGCCGCGCCTCGGCCCGCGGAATCGGGTGGAAGCGGCCGAGGTCGGACCCGCAGGGCAGCACCGCCGAGCCGGGGACGCGGGGCAGGCCGGGCCTTCCGTCCTCGGGGGCGAAGAGCGCCCGCGAAACCCCGGCGGCGAGATCGGCGCGCCAAGCCAGGCGGCGCGACAGCGGCCCGACGACTCCGTGGCGGACGTCGGTGCCATGGAAGGTGACGACCAGCGGCCGCGCCCCGGCCAGTTGGGCACACCAGCCGGGCAGCCCGTAGTGGGCGTGGACGAGGTCGAAGCGCTCCCGCCGCAGCAGCGCCCGCAGCCGGCGGGTCGCCGGTATGTACCGGCTCGACCCGGGCGGGAAGCTGAACACCTCCACCTCGACGCCTTGCCGCCGTACCTCGTCGATCTGGTCGTTGACCCAGCGCCCCCGCTGGGGGGCGGATGCGTCGGGCTCGAAGTTGGTCACCACCAGGACGCGCACGCGGCTGAGCGTATCCACGACGGGAGGGGGGTGCCCCATCTAGACTCCTCCGCCCTGGCGGCGCGGCAAAGGAGGAAGCGATGAGCGGGAGGTGGACGGCTTGACGAGCGCGGCTGCGCGCTCCGACGTGCGGCCGGTCGAGAACCCGGCGCTCGACCGCTTCGCCAGCGCCGTGGTGACGGCGGTGCCGCCGATCCTGCTGGTGCTCGGCGTCGTCTTCGGCTGGGGCGGGCTGCTGCACTGGCAGGACCTGCTGGTCTTCATCGTCACCTACCTGCTGTTCGGGTTCGGGGTAACCGTTGGCTTCCACCGCCTGCTCACCCACGGCAGCTTCAAGACCCACCGCTGGGTGAGGCTGACGGCGGCGGTGCTCGGCTCCGCCGCGGTCGAGGGTCCGGTGATCGAGTGGGTCGCCACGCACCGCAAGCACCATCGCTTCTCCGACGAGGAGGGCGACCCCCACAGCCCTCACGTCGGGCACGGCTCCGGTTTCACCGGCGCGCTGCGCGGCCTCTTCTACGCGCACATCGGTTGGGTCTTCCGCGACGCCGAGGTGGCGGACGAAAACCGCTACGCGAAGGATCTGATGGCAGACCCGGCGATGCGCTTCGTGGATCGGACCTTCGTCCTCTGGGTCCTGGTGGGCCTGGCCGTTCCCTTCGGCCTTGGGATGGCGCTGACCGGCTCGGTGATCGGCGGCCTGACGGGGATGCTCTGGGGCGGCGCGGTGCGGATCTTCGTCCTCCACCACGTCACCTTCAGCGTCAACAGCCTCTGCCACTTCTTCGGACGCCAGCCCTACCCGACCGGCGATCACTCCCGCAACCTTGCCTGGCTCGCCCTGGCGACCATGGGCGAGTCGTGGCACAACAACCACCACGCCTTCCCGACCTCGGCGCGCCATGGTCTGCGGCGCTGGGAGCTGGACGGCTCGGCCGCGGTGATCTGGGCGCTGGAGAAGCTCGGCTTGGCCTGGGACGTGGTGCGGATCAGCCCGGCGAGGATGGCGGGCAAGGCGACCGTTTAGCCGGCCTTCCGCCCTCAAAGGTTGCGACCGCCGACCTGGCCAAGGCGATCCGCGCCTCGCCGAGCGGCGATCCGTGTCAAGGTTCACCACGGTATGTACGGGAGCGAATTGTCAACGGGAGGGGTTTTCGCCTTGCCGGGAACGCTGATCGCGATCTTCAAATCTTTCCCTCCAGTGCGCCTGCCGGGGGTGTAAGCGTGCGGGGATGGATCGCCCTCTCCGTCGTCGTGCTGGTGGCCATCGCAGCTTTCGTGGTCTACAACCTGATCCCCAAAGATTCGGTCAGCAAAGCGAGCGTCAACCAGGCCGTCGTCAAGTTCCGCAAGGAGATGAAGAAGGCGGCGGACTACCCCAAGCATCCACAGGCCGACATCCCGCCCTTTGGCGTCTATCGCTACTCGACCCGAGGCTCGGAGGGGATCGACAGCTTCGCCTTCAGCACCGCCCATAACTACAACGGCGTGTCGTCGGTAAGCCTGATTCCGACCCGCTGCGGAGTGATGGAGCGCTGGCAGCCACTGGTCCAGCGCTGGACCGAGGGCTATCTCTGCGTGAAGCCGAAGACCTCTCACGTCGTCGCGGTCCGAGACTTCCACGAGTTCTTCGAGAAATCGAAATTGGTGAGCTACGCCTGCTCGGGCCGCAGCGTGCCCTACGCCTCGAAGCTGCGGCCGGGCATGCAGTGGAAGACCAAGTGCACCTCCGACAAGGGAACGGTGATCAGCAACGCCAAGGTCGTCGGCCTGGAGAAGGTCAAGGTCGCAGGCGAGCGAATTGAGGCCGTGCACCTGCGCGCCCTGGCGACCCTGAGCGGAGACCCCGACGGAACCGACACCCGCGACTCCTGGATCCGCCGCTCCGATGGGCTTCTGCTCCGCAGGACCGACAGCAGCAAGGCCCATGTCGATGTCTCGGGAGGCGGCGACTTCACCGAGCGCTACGAGATCGACCTGATCTCGACCAAGTCGCAGCGCTGAGGGTCGTTTGAGACTTGACCCATTTGCGCCTTGTTCCGCGCGCTTCGGTTGACCAGCATCAGGGTCAACCGACAAGGAGGGGTCTAGATGGTCTATTCACTGATGGGGTATCTGCACGCCAGGGTTCACGACAGGGTGAGGCGGATTCGAGCGTTGGCGGACGACGAGAGAGGACAGGGGACCGTGGAATACGTCGGTCTCATCCTTTTGGTCTCCCTCCTCATGGTCGGCATGGTGGCCGCGATGAAAGGTTTCAACGGCAAGCAGGGGACCGAGCTGGCCGACGTGATCGTCAACAAGATCAAGGAGGCGGTGGACAAGGTCAGCTTCAAGTAGGGCGAGGACGGCGGGGAGGCGTTCGCCTCTCCGCCGCGGCCTGCTCTGAAAGACTGCGCCGATGCCCGCCAGCCGCAGCTACGATCGCGCTCCCGCCGACATCCGGCCGGTCACGATCGACCCCGGTTTCGTCGCCACCGCCGACGGCTCGGCGCTGATCTCGGTCGGCAAGACGCGGGTGATCTGCACGGCGTCGGTCGGCGATTCGGTGCCGCGCTGGATGCAGGGGCGCGGCAAGGGCTGGGTGACCGCCGAGTACGCGATGCTGCCGGCCTCCACGGGCGATCGCAAGGCGCGCGACGTCTCACGCGGGCGCCAGGACGGCCGCGGGGTGGAGATCCAGCGGCTGATCGGGCGCTCGCTGCGGGTGGTTGTCGACTTCGAGGCGATGGGGGAGCGCAGCGTCTACGTCGACTGCGACGTGCTGCAGGCCGACGGCGGCACCCGCTGCGCGGCGATCACCGGCGGCTACGTGGCGCTGCGGCAGGCGTTCCAGAAGCTGCTCGACGCCCGTGCGATCGAGACGATGCCGTTTACCGGGTCGGTGGCGGCGGTCAGCGTCGGCATGGTCGACGGGAGGGCGCTGTGCGACCTCGACTACGCCGAGGACTCCGCCGCCGAGGTCGACGCGAACGTGGTGATGACCGGCGACGGCGGCCTGGTCGAGGTGCAGGCGACCGCCGAGCGGACGCCCCTATCGCGCGCCTCGCTCGACGAGCTGCTCGGCCTTGCGGAGTCGGGGATCGCCCGCCTGCGGGAGGTGCAGGAGCGGGCTGGTTGATCCTCGCCACCCGCAACGGGCACAAGCTGCGCGAGCTGGCCGAGGCCCTGCCGGGGGTGGAGCTGCGGATCCTGCCGCCGGAGGTTGAGATGCCCCCCGAGGACGGCGACAGCTTCGCCGCCAACGCGCTGATCAAGGCGCGGGCGACCCATGTCGCGACCGGTGAGCCCGCCATCGCCGACGACTCCGGGATCGAGGCGGCGGCGCTGGGCGGGCGTCCCGGCGTCTTCTCCGCGCGCTACGCCGGCGAGGGGGCGAGCGACGAGGAGAACCTGGCAAAGCTGCTGCGCGAGGTCGCCGCTGCCGGCGAGGAGCGCCGAGCCGCCTATCGTCTGCGTCATCGCGCTGGTCGACGAGAACGGCGAGGAGTGGACCTTCGAGGGCCGCTGCGAGGGCCGGCTGGTCATGGAGCCGCGCGGCGAGGGCGGCTTCGGCTACGACCCGGCCTTCGTCCCCGACGGCACCGGCTCCGGCGACGAGCGGACGATGGCAGAGCTGAGCCCCGCCGAGAAGAACGACGATCAGCCACCGGGGGCGGGCGGCGCGGCTGCTCGCCGCCCACCTCGGGGCCTCGGCGCGGCGGGCGACGCGGTGATCCGCACCAAGAGCGGCGCGGCGGCGCTCTCGATCGCCTCCAACTCGGCTCTTGATCGCGATCAAGCTCGCCGCCGGGGCGATCACCGGGTCGATCGCGATCATCACCGAGGCGATCCACTCGCTGATCGACCTGGTCGCTTCGGTCATCGCCTTCGTCTCGGTGCGCAAGGCCGACGAGCCGGCCGACGCCGAGCATCCCTACGGCCACGAGAAGGTCGAGAACCTGGCCGCGGCGGTGGAGGGATTTCTGATCCTGCTCGGCGCCGGGATCATCGTCTACGAGGCGACCCACCGGCTGGTGGTCGGCGCCAAGGTCCAGACGCTGGGGGTGGGCATAGCGGTGATGGGAGTTTCAGTGGTCGCCGACCTCGGCGTCTCGACGGTGCTTTCGCGCCGGGCGAAGGCGGACGACTCTCCGGCGCTGGAGGGCGACGCCGCGCACCTGCGGACCGACGCGCTCACCTCGCTGGGCGTCCTGGTCGGCCTCGCCATCGTCCAGCTCACCGGCAATGCCGCCTTCGACTCGATCACCGCCCTCCTCGTCGCCGGGGTGATCGTCGTCGCCGGGCTGCGAATCCTCAGGCGCTCCTCGGGCGTTCTCGTCGACGAGGCGCTGCCGGGGGCCGAGATGGACCGGATCGAGGCCGCGATCGCCGCCGCCCGAACCCCCGAGGTCGCCGGCTACCACAAGCTGCGCGCCCGCCGTGCCGGCGCCCGCCGCTACATCGATCTCCACGTCCAGTACCGCTCGGGCACCAGCCTGGAGCGCGCCCACGAGCTGGCGCACAGGATGCGCGACGAGATCGAAGCCGAGATCCCCCACGCCGAGGTCCTCATCCACGTCGAGCCCGAGACCTCCTTCCGCACCCCCGACCGCGACAGGGGCGGTCCCTACCGTTCGGGCTAACGCCCTCTGAGGGATCGATTAGCGAACGTCACGATCTGATTCTTCGTGAGCGGCGCCAATATGGCGATTGCCACCGCCCCCGGGGGGGCGGTGGTTTGGCAGGAGATTGACCGCGGCTGCCAGGCCGACGGCCGCGATGGTGATCGCGTAGCCGGTGTAGCCGCTGACGGCGAACAGCACGACGGCGATCGCGCAGACGGCGACGACGGTCATCCAGGAAGCTCGAGCCAGGGGCACGGCCCGGTATTTTGGCCTAGATGGCCGACGAAGCCGCCGCAGAGGTCGTTCCCGGCGACGCCGCCGAGCGGGCGCTTGCCTTCCTCGCCGAGATGTCGCCCGACCTGCGCGGCGGCGCGATCCTCGACTCCGAAGGCGCGGTGCTGGCGGCGAGCGGGCATCCGGACCGCTGGCGCGAGGACGCCGCCGCCCTGCTCGGCGTCGCCGACCGGGCCGGCGGCGAACCGGTCGAGCAGGTCCACATCGCCACCGAGCAGGGCGAGGTCTTCGCGCTGCGCCACGCCGGGCTCGTCGCGGTCGCGGTGACCGAGCGCTTCGCGCTCGCCTCGCTGATGTTCTTCGACATGCGCTCGACGCTGCGCGACCTGGCCGGCGGCGGGGACGGGGAGGCGGGCTAGTGCCTCCGAAGCCGCACCGGATCCTGCTCGACCGCGTCTCCGGCTATGCCGACGAGGCCGCCGCCTACATGCGCCGCCGCCGCGTCGCCCGCCGCCCCTTCGCCCGCCTCTACTACTCCGGCGGGCGCAGCAGCGACCATGCCGCCGACTCCGTCGCCGGCGGCGAGCTGTTCGTCGCGGCGGGACGGCTGATCGAGGTGGCGGGGAAGCGGCCCAAGCCATGAGGCCGCGCTCCATGAGGCTCCGCTGTTCCTTTGCCTCATATAACAGGGCAAAGGAACAGCGCGGGAGGGTTTGGTGAGCGATTTGATCGAGCCCGCCGTCGCCGAGCGCGTCCTTGCCCGGGCCCTCGCCCACGGGGGCGAGTTCGCCGAGGTCTTCGCCGAGCGGCGCGCCGGGCTCTCGATCTCGATCGACGAGTCGCGGATCGAGTCGGTGCAGTCGGGTGCCGAGGAGGGCGCCGGGGTCCGCGTGATCAGCGGCGCCACCACCTACTTCGCCCACGTCGACGGCCTCGACCCCGGCGATCTCGAGCGCGCCGCCGGTGAGGCCGCCGCGGCGTTGCGCGGCGCCCGCGCCGAGCCGCGCCCGCTGCAGGCGGTGGCGACGACCCCGCAGCCGATCGAGCGCCGCCCCGAGGACGTCCCGGCCGAGCGCAAGGCGGCGCTGCTGCGCGAGCTGGACGAGCGCGGCCGCACCCAGGGCGGCAAGGTCGCACAGTTCTCCGCCTCATACAGCGAGGCCCGCCGCGAGGTGACGGTCGCCAACTCCGAGGGACTCTTCAGCGGCGACGACCGCACCCGAGTGCGGCTCGGCGCCCGGGCGGTGGCGCGCCGCGGCGAGGTGGTCGAGACCGGGTTCGAGACGCTCGGCGCCCACCGCGGCTACGAGCTGCTCGACGACGACCCGGCTCTGATCGCCGAGCAGGCGGCGCGCAAGGCGTTGACCCTGCTCGACGCCGGTCCCGCCCCGGCGGGCTCGATGCCGGTCGTGGTCGGCGGCGGCTTCGGCGGCGTCCTCTTCCACGAGATGACCGGCCACGGGCTCGAGGCCGACCACGTCCAGAAGGGGGCGAGCGTCTACGCCGGCAAGCTCGGCGAGCTGGTCGCCCAGCCGCTGCTCAGCGCCTACGACGACGGGCGGCTGCCGGGGGAGTGGGGGACCGACGCGATCGACGACGAGGGGACGCCGCGCCAGAAGACCCTGGTGATCGAGGGCGGCCACCTCATCTCCTTCCTCTACGACCGCATCCGCGCCGAGCGCGACGGCGTCGCCTCGACCGGCAACGGCCGCCGCGAGAGCTTCCGCCACCTGCCTATCCCGCGCATGACCAACACCTACATCGCCCCCGGCGACGCCGAGCCGGAGGCGATGATCGCCGAGGTGAAGAAGGGCTTCTACGCGGTCTCCTTCGCCGGCGGCCAGGTCGACCCCGCGACCGGCGACTTCGTCTTCGGCGTCTCCGAGGGCTACCTGATCGAGGGCGGCCGGGTGACCAAGCCGTGCCGCGGCGCCACCCTGATCGGCAACTGCCTCGACGCCCTGGCGGCGATCGACGCGGTGGGCAGCGACTTCGAGATGAAGACCGGCTTCTGCGGCAAGGGCGGCCAGAAAGTGCCGGTCGGGACCGGGCAGGGCCACGTGCGGATCGGGGCGCTGACGGTGGGGGGGACGCAGGTTTGACCGACCTGAGCGACCTGACGAAGCGCGCTGTCGAGAGGACGCTCGACGCCGGGGCCGGTGACGCCGAGGCCTACGCCGCCGAGGAGGCCGGTCGCGAGATCCGCGTCCACGGCGGCGAGGTCGAGAGCCTCACCGCGGCGACGCAGCGGGGGATCGGGGTGCGCGCCTGGATCGGCGGCCGGGTCGGCTACGCCTATGGCACCGACCTGACCGAGAGGGGCGTCGCGGCAATCGCCGCTCATGCCGCCCAAGCGGCGGGGGTAGCGGACGAGGACGAGTTCGCCGGTCCGCCGCGCCCCGATGGCGCGGTTCCTGCGCTCGAAGGGCTCAGCGATCCTTCGGTCGGCGAGTGGTCGACGGGGCGGGTCGCGGAGTTGGCGCTTGCGGTCGAGCGGGCCGCGCTCGACGCCGACCCGCGGATCGCCGGGGTCGAACAGGCCGTCTACGCGGACTCCGCCGACCGGGTCGCGATCGCCTCCTCGACCGGGATCGCCGCAGAGTTCGAGTCCTCCAGCTGCTACGCCTACCTGCAGGCCCTGGCCGAGGGCGAGGGGGGCAGGGAGACCGGGCTCGGGTTCGGCCTCGCCCGCGGCCCGGCCGGCCTCGACCCGGCTGCGATCGGGCGCGAGGGCGCCGAGCGCGCCGCCTCGATGATCGGCGCCCGCAAGCCCTCCTCGCGCTCCTGCCCCGTCGTCCTCGACCCCACCGTCGCCGCCAGCTTCGCCGGGCTGATCGGCGGGGTGCTGGGTGCGGACGCCGCGCAGCGCGGCCGCTCGCCCTTCGCCGAGCGGCTCGGCGAGGAGGTCGCCGGCGAGGCGCTCGTCCTGCACGACGACGGCCTCGACCCCGACGGCCTCGCTTCGGCGCCCTTCGATGGCGAGGGCGTGCCACGCCGGCGCACCGCACTGATCGAGGGCGGCCGGCTGCGCACCTACCTTCACGACACCTACACGGCGCGGCGGGGCGGCGCCGCCTCGACCGGCAGCGCGGGGCGCTCCGGCTACCGCTCCCAGCCCTCGGTCTCGGCCTCCAACCTGATCGTCGCCCCGGGGCCGCTCTCCTTCGAGCGACTGCTGCGCGAGGCCGGCGACGGCGTCTATGTCACCGACGTCGCCGGCCTCCACTCCGGCGTCAACCCCGTCTCGGGGGTCTTCTCGGTGGGCGCCTCGGGGAGGGAGATCGCCGGCGGCGAGCTGGCCATCCCTGTGCGCGAGTTCACGATCGCCGGCGACCTGGTCTCGATGTTGCGCGCCGTGCGCGCGACGGGCGCCGAGGCCCGCTGGGTCCCTTTCGGCGGCTCGGTCCGCACTCCGCCGCTGCTGATCGGCGAGATGACCGTCGGCGGCGCCTAGCGCGCCGCGCACGGGACCGCCGAGCGCGCTGTTAGATTGCGGCCGTCTTCAAACACCGAGGAGGAGCTTCGACGTGACTAAGGCTGAGTTTCTGGACCAACTGGCGGGAGACGAGCGGCTGGGCAGCAAGAAGGCCGCCGGCGACGCGGTCGACGCTGTGCTCGACACGATCACCGCTGTGCTGAGCGGCGGCGACGCGGTCAACTTCACTGGCTTCGGCAAATTCCACGTCGCCGAGCGCGGCCCGCGCCAGGGCGTCAACCCCCGTACCGGGGAGCGGATCACGATCCCCGGCGGCAAGGTCCCCCGCTTCTCGGCCGGCTCGGCCCTGAAGGCCAAGGTCAAGGGCTGAGGAGGCTCTGAAGCCCTTCGCGGATCGGCTCGCGGCGCTCGTCGAGGAGCGCCGCAGCCAGATCTGCCTCGGCCTCGACCCCGACCCGGCGAAGCTGGGCCCGGAGGGAGAGGCCGCCGCGGCCGGCGCCGACGCGCCGGCCGCTTCGCGTGCGGGAGCGGGCGTCGCGGCCCACTGCCGCTCGCTGATCGAGCGCGCCGGTCCCGCCTGCGTCGCCGTCAAGCCGCAGCTCGCCTGCTTCGAGCGGCTCGGCGCCCCCGGCTGGGCGGCGCTCGCCGAAGTCTGCGAGGCGGCTCGCGCCGCCGGGCTGCTGGTGGTCGCGGACGGCAAGCGCGGCGACGTGCCGGTGACCGCCACCGCCTACGCGCAGGCCTTGGTCGGCGAGACGCCGACGCCCTGGGGGCCGGTGGCGGGCCTTGGCGCCGACGCCTTCACCGCCAACCCGCTGTTCGGCCGGGATGCGCTGGAGCCCCTGGTCGAGGCGGCCGAGGCGGCCGGCGCCGGCGTCTTCGCCCTCGTCCGCACCAGCAACCCCGGCGCCACCGACATCCAGGACCTGCCGGCGCCGGACGAGCCGCTGCACGAGCGGCTCGCGGCCCTGGTCGACGGGCTCTCCGACCGGCTCCTGGGGGAGGGCGGCCTGAGCGGGATGGGCGCTGTGGCCGGCGCGACCGAGCCGGAGCACCTTGCCCGCCTGCGCGAGCTGATGCCGCGCTCGATCTTCCTCATCCCCGGGGTCGGAGCGCAGGGCGGGAGGCCGGAGCTGCTGGGCGCCGCCTTCTCGGCCGGGCCGGCCTCCTGCCTCGTCGCCGCCTCGCGCGGGATCGCCGCCGACTCCGATCCCGCCGCCGCCGCCGAGCGCCTGCGGGCTGCGGTTTGGGAGGTTTCGACCGCGTAAAGAGGCCCTGAGCGGCTATACGATCAGCGGCGCTCATCCGATTCCCCGTCCCGTCTAATGCAGAAACGCTCCACAGCTCCCGCCCGGGCCCTCGCCTTGATCGCTCTCATAGCGGCCTTCCTGGTGGTGATCGTGGTGGTCGCGAACTCCCTCAGCGGGGGTGGCTCGCCGGGCTCGGGGCGGCACGCGCCGGCCGGGAAGGTGCAGGCGAAGGGCGGCGGGAGGAAGGTCGCGACGAAGTCGTCCTACGTCGTCCAGAGCGGCGACACGCTGACCTCGATCGCCCACAAGACGGGCGTTTCGGTCGTCCGCATCCAGGACCTGAACCCGGGCGTCGACCCGCGGGTCCTCATCTCCGGCGAGAAGCTGAAGCTCCGCTAGGTCTGCGGACTCCTGTGGGTTGGCGCCGTCGCCTCGGCGCCGCCCTGGCGGCGGTGCTGGCGGCGGCTGCCTTCGGCTCCTCTCCCGCGGCGGCGGCCCAGCCTCGGGTCGAGGCCCGCGCCTGGGCCCTGATCGACGCCCGCACCGGCGAGGTGTTGACCTCGCACGCGGCGGCACGGCGCCTGCCGGTCGCCAGCACGACGAAGCTGATGACCGCCTATGTGGCGCTGCGCGATCTGCCGCTCGACAGGATCGTGCGGGCCGCTCCCTACCAACCGACCTACGGCGAGTCGCTCCTCGGGCTGCGGGTGGGGCAGCGGATCAGCGTCCGCGACCTCCTCTATGGGTTGATCCTTCGCAGCGGCAACGACGCCGCCTACGACCTTGCCCGCGCGGTTGCCGGCTCGGAGGCCGGGTTCGTCCACCAGATGAACCTGCATGCCGCGGCGCTCGGCCTCGCCGACACCCACTTCGCCAACCCGATCGGCCTCGACCAGCGCGGCAACTACTCCAGCGCGCGCGACCTCACGACCCTCACCCGGCTCCTCCTGCGCATGCCCCTCTTCGCGAGGATCGCCGCATCCCGTCACGCCGTCCTGCGCAGCCTGCGCCCGCGGCGGCGCATCGCCTCCATCAACGAGCTGCTGCAGATGGCCCCCTGGGTGAACGGGGTGAAGACGGGGCACACCTTCGGCGCCGGGTATGTGATCGTCGGCTCGGGTCGCCGCAAGGGCGTGGAGCTGATCGCCGCGGTGATCGGCGCACAGTCCGACGACGACCGCTTCGCCGACGCACTCCGCCTCCTCGACTACGGCTTCTCCCGGTACCCGCGGCCGACGCCGATCCGCGCCGGCCAGGAGATCGCGGTCCGGGCGGTCCGGCTGCGGGCGGGGCCCGCGATAACCCGGGCGAGCGCCTTCGACCGGGCGGGAAGCTTCGCCGCAGACCGTGCGATTTCCATCGGGCTGGGCGCGTTCGTGATACTGATTGGAGCAGCGCTCCTGTGGCGCCGACGGCGCCGCCGAACCGAGGGAGAGGAAACGATCCGGGTGAGTCGCGAGGAGATGCGAGGAGAGGGCCCGCAGGGCCGAAACGGGGGTGTCGCCGAGTGATTCTCACGGTGACGCTGAACGCTGCGATCGACCGCACCGTCGCGGTGCCGAGCTTCCGCCTCGGGCATCGCCACCGAGCGGTCGAGAGCCGCACGGTGCCCGGGGGCAAGGGGATCAACGTCGCCCGCGCGCTCAGCCTGCTGGGCCGCCCGGTGATCGCCACCGGGTTCGCCGGCGGGCCGACCGGGACGCGGGTGCTCGAGCAGCTGCGCGAGGAGTCGATACTGACCGACTTCACCCGGATCGCCGGCGAGACGCGGATCAACCTGGCGGTGATCGACCCGACCTCCGGCGAGCAGACCGAGGTCAACGAGCGCGGCCCGGCGGTCAGCCCCGAGGAGGTCGAGATCCTCTTCGAGCGGGTCGGCTACCTGGCGAGCGGCGCCAAGATCTGCGTGCTGGCCGGGACGCTGCCCCCCGGCGCCGGCGACGACCTCTACGCCCGCCTGGTCAAGGACCTGCGCGCGCGCGGCGTCACCGTGGTGCTCGACGCCGAGGGCGAGGCGATGCTGGCCGGCCTGCGGGCCGGCGCCTCGGTCGTCACTCCCAACGAGCGCGAAGCCGAGGAGCTGGTCGGCCAGGAGTTCGCCGACCGGGGCGATCTCGCCCACGGCCTCTCCGAGCTGGTCCGGCTCGGCGCCGGGGAGGCGGTGATCACCCGCCCCGACGGCTGCGTCGCCGTGGTTGGCGAGGGGCCCGAGCGCCGCTACCTGGAGGTCGTCACCGAACCCCTGGACGCGGTTTCCACAGTCGGCTCCGGCGACGCCTTCCTGGCCGGATACGTCGCCGCCCGCTACGAGGGCCGCCCGGCCGGCGAGTGCCTCGCCTTCGGGGTCGCGTGCGGCGCCGAGTCGACCCAGCACTTCGGAGCCGGCGTCATCAATCCCAACCAGGTCGAGCGGATCCTGCCCGCGGTCGAGATGCGCGATTTGGAGGTCCCCGTCGAGGTGTAGGCTGGCTTCTCAACGCCACCCCTGGAGGACCAATGGAGATCGACATCGGTCGAGGCAAGAAGGGGCGGCGCGCCTACGGATTCGACGACATCGCGATCGTCCCGTCGCGCCGCACCCGCGATCCCGACGACATAGACATCAGCTGGACCCTCGGCCCATACCGCTTCGACCTGCCGCTGGTCGCCTCGGCGATGGACGGCGTGGTCAGCCCCCGCACCGCCGCGCTCGTCAACGAGCTGGGCGGCCTCGGGGTGCTGAACCTCGAGGGAATCTGGACCCGGTTCGAGAACGCCGAGGAGCAGCTCGAGAAGATCGCCGGCGCGCCGAAGCACCTGGCGACGCGAATCATGCAGGAGATCTACGCCGAGCCGGTCAAGCTCGAGCTGATCGGGAAGCGGGTCGCCGAGATCAAGGAGCGCGGCGCGGTGGCCTGCGGCTCGCTGACTCCGCAGAAGGTGCGCGAGCACTACGAGGTCGCGGTCGAGGCCGGGCTCGACATCCTCGTCGTCCAGGGCACGGTGATCTCCGCCGAGCACGTCTCCACGACGGTCGAGCCGCTCAACCTGAAGGAGTTCATCGCCGAGGTGCCGGTGCCGACCGTGGTCGGCGGCTGCGCCTCCTACTCGACCGGCCTGCACCTGATGCGGACCGGCGCGGTCGGCGTCCTGGTCGGCGTCGGTCCCGGCGCGGCCTGCACGACGCGCGGCGTGCTCGGGATCGGCGTCCCCCAGGCGACCGCGATCGCCGATGTCGCCGCCGCCCGCTCCCAGCACATGCTGGAGACCGGCGAGTACGTCAACGTGATCGCCGACGGCGGCATGCGGACCGGCGGCGACGTCTCCAAGGCGATCGCCTGCGGTGCGGATGCCGTGATGGTCGGCTCGCCGCTGGCCCGCGCCAAGGAGGCGCCGGGCCGCGGCTTCCACTGGGGGATGGCGACCTTCCACCCCTCGCTGCCGCGCGGCACCCGTGTCTCCACCAGGCAGGACGGGACGATGGAGGAGATCCTGCTCGGCCCCGCCCAGGAGAACGACGGCACCTTCAACCTGATGGGGGCGCTGAAAACCTCGATGGCCACCTGCGGCTACGAAGACATCCGCTCCTTCCAGCGGGCCGAGGTGATGGTCGCCCCGGCGCTGATGAGCGAGGGCAAGAAGCTCCAGAACGAGCAGTCGGTGGGCATGGGATCCAACGGACGGGCGGCGGTTGCGACGGGAGTGGCCGTATCGGATGACTGAGGGCTCAAGCGCGGTCGGGCCGGCGGGTCCTGTCACTGCAGGGGACCCCCCACCCCTTCCGGTAGCTAAAGCTTCCTCAGGGGTGGGCCCCCCTACAGTGCCACCCGCCGGCAGGAGCGCGGTTGAGGAGGTGCTCGTCCTCGATTTCGGGGGGCAGTACTCGCAGCTGATCGCTCGGCGGATCCGCGAGTGCGGCGTCTTCGCCGAGCTGCTGCCGTCGACTACGTCGATCGAAAAGCTGAGGGAGCGGGCGCCGAAGGCGCTCGTCCTCTCGGGGGGTCCGGCTTCGGTCTATGAGGCGGGGGCGCCGCGCGTTTCCTACCGAGCTGCTTGATCTGGGGATTCCGATGCTGGGGATCTGTTACGGGATGCAGGCGATGGTCCAGGCGCTCGGGGGCAAGGTCGAGGGGGCCGAGTCGGGCGAGTTCGGGCGAACCGACCTGGTGCTCCGCGACGGCGGCGGGCGGTTGCTCGGTGGGATGCCCGAGGAGCAGCACTGCTGGATGAGCCACCGCGACTCGGTCTTCGAGCCGCCGGAGGGGTTCGCGGCGCTGGCCTCAAGCCCCGGCTCGCCCGTCGCCGCCTGCGAGGCGCCCGACCGCGGCCTCTACGGCATCCAGTTCCACCCCGAGGTCGTCCACACGCCCTACGGCACCGAGATCCTCACCCGCTTCCTGCGCGACGTCGCCGGCTGCGAGCAGCAGTGGTCGCCGCAGTCGGTGATCGCCGAGCAGGTGGCCAAGGTGCGGGCACAGGTCGGCGAGGGCCGGGTGATCTGCGGCCTCTCGGGCGGGGTCGACTCCTCGGTCGCGGCGCTGCTCGTGCACAGGGCGGTGGGGGAGAGGCTGACCTGCGTCTTCGTCGACCACGGGCTGATGCGGCTGAACGAGGCCGAGCAGGTGGTCGAGGCGTTCGCCCAGTTCGGCATCCCGCTCGTCCACGTCGACGCCGAGGAGCGCTTTCTGGCGAAGCTCGCCGGGGTCGACGAGCCCGAGCGCAAGCGCAAGATCATCGGTGAGGAGTTCATCCGCGTCTTCGAGGAGGAGGCGGCAAAGCTCGAAGACGTCGGCTACCTCGTGCAGGGCACGCTCTACTCCGACGTGATCGAGTCGGGCGGCAGCGAGGGCGCGGCGACGATCAAGTCCCACCACAACGTCGGCGGCCTGCCCGAGGAGTTCGACTTCGAGCTGGTCGAGCCGCTGCGGATGCTGTTCAAGGACGAGGTCCGCGCGGTCGGCGCCGAGCTGGGCCTGCCCGACCGGATGGTCTGGCGCCAGCCCTTCCCCGGTCCCGGGCTGGCGATCCGGATCGTCGGCGGCGAGGTGACCAGGGAGCGCCTCGACATCCTGCGCGCCGCCGACGCGATCCTCCAGGAGGAGATCCGCGCCGCCGAGCTGTACCGCCAGCTCTGGCAGTCATTCTGCGTGCTGCCGGTCGTCCGCTCGGTCGGGGTCCAGGGCGACGGCCGCACCTACGCCTACCCGATCGTGATCCGCGCCGTCACCTCCGACGACGCGATGACCGCCGACTGGGCGCGCCTCCCCTACGACCTCCTGGAGCGGGTCTCCAACCGGATCATCAACGAGATCCGCGACGTCAACCGCGTCGCCCTCGACATCTCGTCGAAGCCGCCGGCGACGATCGAGTGGGAGTGACGCTCAGTTAGAGCAGCGGGCGCAGATACCGCGGAGCGTCACCTCGTGATCGGCGACTTCGAACTCGGTTCTGCGCGATACGCGCTTGATCGCCAGCTCCAGGGCATGGTCCTCGAAGGGAACGACCTTGCCGCAGCGCTCGCAGACGATGTGGTGGTGATGGTGGCCAGCGGGGTCGACCCGCTCGTAGGCTGAGGCCTCGCCGCCAAGGTCGACCCGCTGCACGAGGCGCAGCTCTTCCAACTGCTCGATCGCTCGGTAAACACTGGCCCGGCCAACCTCCTCCAAACGGCGGTCGATCTCCAGCGCGGTCAGCGCGCAGTCTTCGCCGCCGAGCAGCTCGACCACCCGGCGGCGAGCGCCGCCGCTGCGGTAGCCGGCCTCACCCAGCGTTGCCATGGCATGCTCCACCCACGCTGTGCTCTCGGCCTGTTCCATCTCCTCGATCGTAGCCACCCCTCACCCGGCCTCGGCGGGGAGCGAGCCGCCAGAGCGGACGATCGCTGCGATCAGGTATGCAAGCACGATCGCTGCCGCAATCGAGGCGCCGGCGGCCGTCCCCGCGTAGTAGGAGAGATAGAGGCCGGCGATTCCGGTGACGATCGCGATCGATACCGCCCAGGCCATCATCGGCGCCATCCGCCGGGACAGCTGCCGAGCGGTCGCGGCAGGTCCGACCAGCACCGCCACGACGAGCAGGTTGCCCAGACCCTGCACCGCGACCAGGATCGCCGCGGCGATCAGGATCAGGAGCGCCGCGTCGGCGAGGCTGGGAGAGGTCCCCAGCGAGCGTGCCGCGGAGCGGTCGAAGCCGACCGCCAGCAACCGGTCGTGCAGGACCCGCAACGCGAGGAGGATCGCGGCCGCCAGCGCCCCGGCCAGGGCCAGGTCGGTCCCGGAGGTGGCGAGGATGTCGCCGAACAGCAGCGTCTGGATGCCCGGCGGGGAGGCGGGGGAGAGGGCGAGCAGGACGCCGACGCCGAACAGCGTCGTGACGACGACGGCCACGGCGACCTCGCGGCCGACCCCGGGAACCCGGGCCGCGAGGGCAATCGCCAGCGCGGCGACGACGATCCCCACGGCCCCGCCCGCCAGCAGCGGGACGCCGACCAGCGCTGCGATCACCAGCCCCGGGAACATCGAGTGGGTGAGTGACTCGGCCGCGTAGGAAAGCCCGTAGAAGACGATCCAGCAGCCGAGCGCGCCGGCGGCGAACCCGATCAGGGTGACTTCGAGCAGCGCCCGCTGCATGAAGCCGTCCGAGAGCGGCCGGGTGACGTCGCGCGAGTGCGCTTGCCAGGGCGGCGCCCATGCTCAGTGGCGGTGATGGTGGTGAGGGGGGAGGATTCCCGCGCCGCCCCCGGGGATCTCGACGATCGCGCCGCCGTAGGTCGCCTCGAGGGCCGCCCGGTCCAGCGCTTCGGCGGGACGGCCGAAGGCGACCTGGCGCTTGTTCAGGCACAGCACCAGGTCCCAGCGGCGCGCCTGCTCGAGGTCGTGGGTGGCGATCACGATCCCGCAGCCTTCGCCGGCCAGCTCGGCGATCAGCGCGTCGAGGCGCTCGGCGCTGGGGCGGTCGAGGCCGGTGAAGGGCTCGTCGAGCAGCAGAACCCGTGCGTCCTGGACGAGGCCGCGGGCAATCAGCACTCGCTGCCGCTGTCCGCCCGACAGCTCGCCGAAGGTCTCGTCTGCCAGTTCCTCCAGCCCAACTCGCCACAGGGCTCCGAGGGCGTCCTCGCGCTCGCGCCTCCCGGGTCGTCGCCACCAGGGCAGGTGCGAGAGTGATCCCATCAGGGCGACGTCGAGCGCCGAGACCGGGTAGTCGAGCCGCGAGCGCTCGGTCTGCGGGACGGTGCCGCAGCGAACATCGACCGCCAGCTCGCCGCCGAGCACCCGCAGCTCCCCCAGGATCGCCCGCAGCAGGGTGGTCTTGCCGCCGCCGTTGGGGCCGAGCAGGGCGAGCCGCTCTCCCGGCGCCAGGCGGAAGGAGACTCCCTCGATCGCCGCGGCGCCGTCGTAGCCGACGGCGAGGCTCTTGGCTGCGACCAGCGGCGCCATCAGATCCTCGGGATGGAGCAGCCACGACGGCCGCCGCTGAAGCCCCGAACCATCGCGTCGGCGTTCGCCTCCTCCATCCGCAGGTAGGTGGCGCCGCTGGAACTCTCAGGGCCGAGCGTGTCCCCGTAGAGGGTGTAACCGGAAGCCGCCCCCGTCTCCTGACCAATCGTCTCGGCGAGCTTCGGGCTGAGCGAGCTCTCCGGGAAGACCGCCTTCACATGCTCGCGCCTGATCAGGGAGATGAGATCACTGAGGTCCTTGGCGGAAGGCTGGGCCTGGGTGGTCTGGGAGGGGATGACGGCGCCGATCACCTCGATCCCGTAGGGGTGGGCGAAGTAGCCGAAGGCGTCGTGATCGGTGACCAGCTTGCGCTCTCCCTGTGGGACAGTGTCCATGCACTTGGCGATGCCATGGTCGAGCGTCATCAGCTTCGACAGGTAGGCCTTCGCATTGAGCCGGAACAGCGCCCGTTTCGAGGGCTCCGCGGCGGTCAGGCTGCGCTCGATCTGGCGCACCGCCGCCTCTGCGTTGCTGGGGTCGTGCCACCAGTGCGGGTCGTACTTGGAAGCCTCGGCTCCGCTCGACTCGCCGGGCAGCCGCTCCGGCACGACGGCGCCGAGGTCGACGACCTTCGCGTCGCTGCCGCTGTCGGAGACGACCTTGCCGATCCAGGAGTCGAGGCTGTCGCCGTTGGCGAAGACGAGCTTCGCCCCGGCGGCGCTCTCGACGTCGCTGGGTCGCGGCTCATAGTCGTGGGGGTCGGTGTTGGGCTGGAGGATCTGGTCCACCTGTACGGCGTTGCCGCCGACCTCCCGGACGAAGTCCCCGATCTGGGTGGTCGTCGCAATGACCTTCAACTGCCCGCCACTCCCGGACTCCGAGCCGCCGCAACCGGCGGCGAGCAGGACCGCAGTGAGTGCCGCCAGCGCAAGCGCGACACGGTGTCCCGGCCGCAGAGCCGACCTGGCGAGCGCCGCCAGCGCGAACACCGCGCCGGAGACAGTCGCGATCGTCGCGCCGGGAGGTGCGTTCGTCTTCACCGAGAGCCAGAGGCCGACCGCCCCCTCGACAGCGACCAGGGCGACGCTGCCGAGTTGCCACGCTCCCATCCGCTTCGTCCAGAGCCGCACGGTGGCCGCCGGGACGACAAGCAGTGCGGTGACGAGCAGCGCCCCGACCACTGAGAGCGCCGCAACGCTGGCCAGCGCGATCAGCCCCAGAAGCAACAGGTCGAGCAGCCCCGAGCCCGCTCCGATCGAGCGGGCGGCGGACGGATCGAACCCCGCGGCCAGCCACCGCTGTCCCATCAGCACAGTTGCAAGCACGACCGGCAAGGCAGCCACGATGGCTAGAACGATGTCGCTGCGGTCGATCAGCAGCAGGCTGCCGAATAGCAATGTCTCTACGTTGGAACCGGAGCGGAAGACGTCGCTGGCGAGGATCACCCCGGTCGCAAGGCAGCCGACCAAGACCATCGCGGTGAGGCTGTCGTAGCCTCCCGTGCGCCGCCGCGCAAGGGTCGCCGTCCCACCGGCAAAGAGGATCGCCGCCCCGAAGGCGCCGAGCGGCGCTGCGAAGCCCAGCCCGTCGGCGAGGACCAGGCCCGGGAAGGCTGCCGTCCCCACGGCGTGGGAGAAGAATGCCAGTCCGCGTAGGACGATCCAGGTGCCGAGCAGCCCTGCGGGGACGGCGAGGATCAGGACCTCGACAAGGGCACGCTGGACAAAGGGGAGCTGGAACGGGTCGAGCAAGGCCCGCGCAGCATACAAGAATGAGAACCGTTCTTATTTATGCCCGGCAGCCGCCGGATGGGAGCCGGCCTTGGCGATGGCAGTTCCGCCGTTCGGCGCCAGATGCGAGCCCGACGCCAGCACGCCAGCGGCGAGGAGCGCTGCAGTGGACAGCTTCAACCGTCGCGCGGTCATCCAGTGTGGATTGTGGGCGCCGACCCAGGCGCGAATCCCGGTGGTCGCCGCACCCGCCGTCATAGCGGTCGCCATGCACTGCATGCACATGCAAACCAGGCTAGCGCCAAAAAGCTGAAGGTGTTCAGCTGTAGCGGTCCCACTTCTCCAGGTAGGGAAGCGGGTCGATCGGGCTGCCGCCCTCGTACCAGCCCGGAGCTGTCCAGATCTCGAAGTGGAGGTGGCAGGCGGTCGCGTCGCCGGTCTCGCCGACCACCCCGATCGGCTGGCCGGTGCGGACCGGGTCGCCGTCTGTGCAGCGGCGAGGGTTCGGGCGAGGTGCGCGTACATGAAGTCGAGGCCGGTGCCCTTGCCGTCGATCACGACGTAGTTGCCGGCGTTGCCCTCGTAGCCCGCGTACTGGACCGTGCCGCCGCGGGCGGCGACCAGCGGCGTGCCGCAGGCGGCCATCACGTCCTGGCCCTGGTGGGTGTGGCCCGACCGGGCGGCTCCGAAGCGAGCGCCGGCGTCGCCGAAGTCGTGGGCGCCGAGGAGCGGGAAGGCGTACCCGAAGAAGGAGAAGCCGAGGCCGAGCGTCGCTCGAGGCTGGCGCTCGCCCGGCGCGCGCCGGCGCCCCGGTCTGGGCGCCGATCCGGAACGTGTAGCGGCCGTTGCGCGCCGGCCGCCCGTCGGCGGCGGTCCCGTCCCAGCGGATGCTGTTCGTCGTGTTCGGCGCGACGTCGTTGCGGTAGAAGCTCCGCACGATCTTCGCCGGTCGAGTCGACCACGTCGATGCGGAGGTCGTTCTGCGGCTGGTTGCTGCCGATCGCGTAGCTGAGGCGCGGGTAGCGGAAGCCGTAGTAGAAGGACTTGCGGGGCGTGGTCTGGGCCGAGACGAGGCTCAGCGTCCCGGCGCTGGGCGCGCCTGCGGCCGGAGCGCCGGTGGCGCTGGGCGGGGCGGGCGGCGAGCCGCCCGGGGTGGGCGCGCCGCCGGTCGCGGCGGAGGCGACGCCGGCGAAGCTCGTCAGGAGCGTCGCTGCGATCGCTGTGAACAGTTTTCCGGCCAGCCGAGGCCGGGCGCTCTTGCTACGTGCCACGTGCCCTCTCTTTCCATCGCCTGCGGAGTTAGCTGTCGGGCTCGCGCTGAAAGAGATGCGCTACGGATCGTCTTCGTCCGATTCGCCCCTGAGACCTGCAAAGGTCCCTGCGGTTCCTCCGCTCCCACCCGGACGGCCCGAGCGGGATTCGGCACTGCTGGCGCGGCAGTATAGAGACCGCAGGACGGCTATGATGCGCTGCGGCCGCGCTGGGTTGCCCGCGCGGTTTTTCCACGATGAAGACCTACGTAGCGACACCTGCCGACCGCCAGCGAGACTGGTACGTCGTCGATGCCGAGGGCCAGACCCTGGGGCGCCTGGCGACCCGGATCGCCGACGCGCTGCGCGGCAAGCGCAAGCCCGAGTACACGCCCCACATCGACACCGGCGACTTCATCGTCGTCGTCAACGCCGAGAAGATCCGCGTCACCGGCGACAAGCTGGCGCAGAAGCTCTACTGGCGCCACAGCGGCTACCCGGGCGGGATCAAGTCCCGTACCCTGGCCGAGATGCTCGACCGCCGGCCGGAGGAGGTCATCCGCAAGGCGGTCAAGGGCATGCTCCCCCGCAACCGCCTCGCCCGCCAGCAGCTGACCAAGCTCAAGGTCTACGCCGGGCCGGATCACCCGCACGCGGCGCAGAAGCCGAAACCGATGGAGATCGAGAGATGACCAGACGAGACTGCAGAGCAGCCGAAGAGCCCGGAGCCGCACGAGGAAACTACGGACGAGGGCTCGGACGCCTCGGCCGCGGGTCCTGTCGAGGAGGACGGAGTCTCCGTCGTCCTCGCAGAGCTGCGGGCGACGATCCCGATCTCCACGCCACCCGCGGAAGAGTGCGGCCGAGGAGGGCCCGAGGCCGAAGGAGCTCGTCGAGAAGCCCCGGCCGCTGAGGAGGAGCCCGAGGCTGAAGCTCCGGAAGTCCGAGCCCGCTGAGGAGGAGCCCGAGGCTGAGGAGCCGCGAGGCGGAGGAGAAGAAGGAGAAGGCCGCCGTTATTCCCGGGGCCGATCTCGAGCCGATTGCGGTTGAGCCTGAGGCGCGGCCGCTCAGCGCCGAGGAGCAGGCCCGCCTCGAAGCCGAAGAGGAGGAGCGTGCCAAGCGCGAGGCTGCGCTCGTCGGCGAGGTCGAGGAGGAGCCGAGTGCGGCGAGCCGGGCTCCCGCCAAGATGGAGGGCGACTCCCGCTACCTGGCCACCGGCAAGCGAAAGAGCTCGATCGCCCGCGTCACCCTGCTGCCCGGCGAGCGGCAAGATCGAGATCAACAAGCGCGCCCTCGAGGAGTTCTTCCCGCGCCCCCTGCACCAGACGATCGCCCGCCAGCCGCTCGCGGTCACCGGCTACGAGGGCAACGTCGACGTCCGGGTCCGCGTCCACGGCGGCGGGGTCAGCGGCCAGGCCGGCGCGGTCCGCCACGGGATCGCCCGGGCGCTGACCGAGGTCGACCCCGAGCTGCGCGGCGAGCTCAAGCGGCGCGGCTTCCTGACCCGCGACGCCCGCGTCAAGGAGCGCCGCAAGGCGGGGCTGAAGAAGGCCCGCAAGCGGCCGCAGTTCAGCAAGCGCTAGGAACCCGGGTGGCGGCGACCGCGCGCAGGCTCTTCGGAACCGACGGGGTCCGAGGGGAGGCTGGAACGTTCCTCACCGCGGAGCTGGCGACCTCCCTGGGCCAGGCGGCGACCGCTTCGCTGGAGGCGGAGCGCCCCCAGGTCCTGATCGTCCGCGACACGCGCGAGTCCGGCCCGATGCTGGAGGCGGCGCTGGCGGCCGGGATCGCCGCCGCGGGCGGGGACGCGCTGCTCGCCGGCGTGCTGCCGACGCCGGCCGCGGCGATCCTCGTCAGGCGCCTCGGGCTCGACCTCGCCGCGGTCGTCTCCGCCTCCCACAACCCCTACCGCGACAACGGGATCAAGTTCTTCTCGGGGCAGGGCACGAAGCTCGACGACGAGGCCGAGGCGCGGATCGAGGCGCTGCTCGGCGGCGAGGCGCCGGACGGCCGAGCGCGGTCGGCCGGGTCCGCGAGCTGAACGGCGGCCTCGAGGACTACCTGCGCGCCCTGGAGTCGGCCTTCCCGCTCGACCTCTCCGGCACGAAGGTCGTGCTCGACTGCGCCAACGGCGCCACCCACCGCGCCGCCCCGGCGATCTTCGAGCGGCTCGGCGCCGAGGTCGAGGCGATCGGGGCCGAGCCCGACGGGCGCAACATCAACGACGGCTGCGGCTCCACCCACCTCGACCATCTGGCGGCCCGGGTCGCCGCCTCCGACGCCACGATCGGCTTCGCCTTCGACGGCGACGGCGACCGCGTCCTCGCCGTCGACGGCTCCGGCCGCCCCCACGACGGCGACGAGCTGATCGCCCTCGCCGCCCTCGGGATGGCGAGGCGCGGCGAGCTCGACGGCGGCGTCGCGGTCACGGTGATGAGCAACTACGGCTTCCACCAGGCGATGGAGGAGGCGGGGATCGAGGTCGCCGTCACCAAGGTCGGCGACCGCTACGTGCTCGACGAGCTGCGCCGCCGCGGCTGGGCGCTCGGCGGCGAGCAGTCGGGCCACATCATCGACGACCGGCTTCGCCGCGACCGGCGACGGGATCGCCGCGGCGCTGATGACGATGCGCGAGCTCGGCGGCCGCGACCTCGCCGACGCGGTCCCGATGCGCGAAGCTGCCGCAGACGCTCGTCAACGTCGAGGTCGCCGACCGCGAGGCGATCGCCGGCGCCGCGGCCGTCTGGGAGGCGGTCGAGCGCGAGGGGGAGGGCCTCGAGGGCCGCGGTCGCGTCCTGCTGCGCCCCTCCGGCACCGAGCCGCTGGTCCGGGTGATGGTCGAGGCGCCCACCGCCGAGGAGGCCGACGCCGTCTGCGAGCGCCTCGTCGGCGTGGTCAGGCAAGAGCTGGGCTAGCGCCCGGCCATCTACCCTTACTCGTCTTCATGTGCGGAATCGTCGGATACGTGGGCGGGCGCCCCTGCCGCGACCTCCTGGTCGCCGGGCTCGAGAAGCTCGAGTACCGCGGCTACGACTCGGCCGGCGTCTCGGTGATCGAGGACGGCCGGATCGACAGCGTCCGCGCGGTCGGCAACCTCTCCAACCTGCGCGCCGCGGTGGAGCAGCACGACGGGAACGGCGACGGCGGCGTCGCGGTCGCGGCCCCTCCCGCCACGACCGGCGTCGCCCACACCCGCTGGGCCACCCACGGCCGCGTCACCGAGGAGAACGCCCACCCGCACGGCGACTGCACCGACCGCGTCAGCATCGTCCTCAACGGGATCGTCGAGAACCACGCCGAGCTGCGCCGGCGGCTCGCCGAGGAGGGGCACGAGTTCAGCTCGGAGACCGACGCCGAGATCGTCGCCCACCTGATCGAGCGCCACTACGACGGCGACCTCGCCGCCGCCGTCCGCGCCTCCTTCGCCGAGCTGCGCGGCCACTACGCCTTCGTCGCCATGCACGCCGCCGAGCCGGGTCTGCTGGTCGGGGCGCGCAAGGAGTGCCCGCTGGTCGCCGGGATCGGCGACGGCGAGACCTTCCTCGCCTCGGCGATCCCCGCCTTCCTCGCCGAGACCCGCAACGCGGTGCTGATCGAGAACGGCGAGATCGTCACGATCGACGCCTCCGGGGTGGCGATCACCGACGCCGACGGCAACCCCGTCGAGCGCGCCGCCGAGGAGGTCAGCTGGGACGAGGAGGCGGCCGAGAAGGGCGGCTACGAGACCTTCATGATGAAGGAGATCCACGAGCAGCCCGACGCCGTCGCCGAGACGATCGCCGACCGGCTGCCCACCGACGATGGCGTCGACCTCTCCGAGGTCGAGCTTGAGGACTCCTTCCTGCGGGACCTGAAGCGGGTCGTGATCGTCGCCTGCGGCACCTCCTACCACGCCGGGCTGATCGGCCGCTACGCGATCGAGGAGTGGGCGCGGGTGCCGGTCGAGATGGACATCGCCTCCGAGTACCGCTACCGCAACCCGGTGGTCGGCCCCGGCGACCTGGTGATCGGGATCACCCAGTCGGGCGAGACGGCGGACACGCTGGCGGCGATGCGGCTGGCCCGCGAGCGCGGCGCCAAGGTGCTGGCGATCACCAACGTGATGGGCAGCCAGGCGACCCGCGACGCCGACGCCGTCCTCTACACCCGCGCCGGGCTGGAGATCAGCGTCGCGGCGACCAAGACCTTCGTCGCCCAGGTCGCGGCGATGTACCTGGTGGGGCTGCGCCTGGCCGAGCTGCGCGGGACGCTGGAGCCAGAGCGCCTCTCCGAGCTGGTCGTCGAGCTGAAGGCCCTGCCGTCGAAGATCGAGCGGACGCTCGAGGCGGTCGAGGAGCCGGTGCGCGAGGTCGCCGCCACCCACTCCGAGCAGCAGTTCTTCCTCTACCTCGGGCGCCACATCGGGCTGCCGGTCTGCCTCGAGGGGGCGCTGAAGCTGAAGGAGATCTCCTACATCCCGACCGACGCCTACGCCGCCGGCGAGATGAAGCACGGCCCGATCGCCCTGCTCGACGAGTCGACGCCGGTCGTCTGCGTCGCCACCGAGAGCCCGGTGCTCGACAAGGTCCTCTCCAACGTCGAGGAGGTGCGCGCCCGCGGGGCCGAGGTGATCGCGATCGCCACCGAGGGCTGCGACCGGGTCGGCCGAGGTCGCCGACCAGACGATCGAGGTCGCCCGCACCGACTGGATCCTGCAGCCGATCGTCGCGATCCTGCCGCTGCAGCTGCTCGCCTACGACATCGCCCGCGCCCGCGGCCTCAACGTCGACCAGCCCCGCAACCTGGCGAAGACGGTCACGGTCGAGTAAACGAACCGCCGATGGCCCATCGGCGGTTAGGATGCCGCGCAGATGAAGGCCCGTCTCGTCCCAGCTCTCATCTCGGCGATAGCCGCGCTCGCCTTCGCCGGCTGCGGCGGCGGCGGTTCCAGCACCGATCCGGCGAGCGTCGCGCCGCCGTCCTCGCCGCTGTTCGTCGAGGCGACCGTGCGCCCGCAGGGCCAGCAGAGGTCCAACCTCGAAGCGCTCGCCGGCAACGTCGCCGGGATCGACGACCTCGGTGGGCTGATCGTCTCCAAGCTGGAGAGCTCGGCGAGGGGATCGGGGACGAACATCGACTACGGCCGCGACATCGCGCCCTGGCTGGGCCAGAAGGCCGGGATCTTCTTCGAGCACTACGACGGCAGCGACTTCAGCGATGTAGGAGGCGTCTTCCAGACCACAGATACCGCCGCCTCGCAGGACTTCATCGACAAGCTCGCCAAGTCCAACGATCACCCGGTCCGCAGCGCCTCCTACGAGGGCGTCGACTACGAGGTCGACACCTCCGACGATTCGGCGCTCGGCGTCGTCGGCGACTTCGTCGTCTTCGGCGACAGCGAGCGGGCCTTCAAGGACGCGGTGGACGCCTCCAAGGGCGACTCGCTCGCCGACCAGGACCGCTACGCCAGCACCGTCTCCGCGGCCTCCGACGGCAGCATCGCCGACGTCTACGTCGACATCGGCGGCCTGATCCGGCAGTCGGGAACTTCGGCGAGCGATCAGAACCTGCAGATCCTCAAGTCGCTCGGGTTCGACCCGACCGATTCGACGGCGCTGGCGAGCATCGTCCCCGGCTCCGACCAGGTTGAGATCGACCTCAGCACCGATCTGGGCGCCGAGCATGCCGCGACCGGGGGAGGCGCCGACCTGCTCGAGTCGTTCCCGGGCAGCGCGGTCGCCGTCTTCGCCGCCTCCGACTTCGGCGAGCAGCTCGAAGCAGGCCCTCGACAGCCTGGATGCGTCCGGCATACCGCCCGATGTGCCGCCGCACAAGCTCAAGAGCACCCTCAAGCAGGCCGGGGTCGACCTCGACAAGATCGCCGGCTCGATCGGCGACGCGGGCCTGTTCGTCGAGGGGACGAGCATGAAGAGCCTCGATGGGGCGCTCGTCCTGACGATGAGCGACGCCAACACCGCGACCCGGACAGTGGCCAACGTCGGCCTCTTCCTGCGCCACGCCGGCGTCCCCGGCGTGACGGCGGTGAGTGGGCAGGCGAGCGGCTTCTCGGTCAGGAGCGGTCAGCTCGGCCGCAACCCGGTCGTGGTCGTCGCCAAGGGCGACCGGGTCGCGATCGGCTACGGCCTCGCCGCCGCGCTGCAGGGACTGTCGCCGGGTGGCGCCGGGACGACCCTCGCCGACAGCTCCACCTACAAGGCGGCGGTCGACTCGCTCGGCGACACCCCGATCAGTGGGTTCGTCGACGGCCCGGGTGCCCTGCGGCTCGCCGAGGCGCTCGGCGCCTCGGGCCCGAAATTCGAGGCCGCGAAGCCCTACCTGTCAAAGGTCCGCTTCCTCGCCCTCGGCGCCGGCAAGCAGGGCGATCTGGCGACGACCAAGGTGATCGTCGGCTTCGACAGGTAGCGACTCCTCGATGGCCGCCGGCGTCGGCATCGACCTGCTGGAGATTGACCGGTTGGAGCGGGCGCTGGAGCGCCACCCGCGCCTCGCCGCGCGAGTCTTCACCGAGGCCGAGCGAGACTACGCCGCGGCGCGCGCCCGTCCCGCCCGACACCTGGCCGCGCGGTTCGCCGCCAAGGAGGCGGTCGTCAAGGCGCTGGGGCTCAGCGACGGGTTCGGGTTGCGAGACGTCGAGATCGTCGCGGGCGAGCCGCCAGGCGTCCGACTCGCGGGGCGTGCCGCCGATGCCGCTGCCGGCCGGAGCGTCAAGATCTCTCTCACGCACTCCCGGGACTTCGCCGCCGCGGTGGCCATAGCCGAAACTCCCTGAGATGGAGCCATGGCTGCACCCGCTGTATGACGCCGATGGGATTCGCGCCGTCGATCGCTGGGCGATCGAGGAGCAGGGAATGCCCTCGGCCGAGCTGATGGAGGCGGCGGGGACGGCGCTTGCCGAGGCGGTGGCGGAGCTGGCGCCCGAGGGGCCGGTGCGGATCGTCTGCGGCAAGGGGAACAACGGCGGGGACGGGCTGGTGGCGGCGCGGCATCTGGGCGAGGATGGGCTTCGAGGTCGAGGCGCTGGAGCTCTGGTCCGGGGAGCTTCCCGATGACCTGGATGCCTGGCTGGCGGGGTCGGGGGCGGTGGTCGACGCGATCTTCGGGACCGGGTTCGCGGGGGCTGCCGCGCGAGCCCGCTGCCGGGGCGATCGAGGCGATCAACCGCTGCGGGGCGCCCGTCGTCGCCTGCGACATCGCCTCCGGGGTCGACGCCTCGACCGGGGAGGTCGCGGGGATGGCGGTCGAGGCCGACCTCACCGTCAGCTTCCACGCCGCCAAGCTCGGCCACCGGATCGCGCCCGGGAAGTGGCATACGGGGGAGCTGCGGGTCGCGCCGATCGGGATTCCCGACGGGGCGCCGGGCGCGCCGGCCGGCGGGGTCGATCGACGCTTCGGTCCTGGGGCTCGCGCCGCGCCGCGGGCCGCGCTCGACCAAGTTCAGCTCCGGCCAGGTGGTGATCGCCGGCGGCTCGCGGGGCCTGACCGGCGCGGTGCGGATGTCTTCGCGAGGCGGCGATCCGGGCCGGGGCCGGCTACGCGACGGTCGCCGTGCCGGCCGACCTCGAGCCGATCTTCGAGCAGGGCCAGCCGGAGGTGATGTCGGTCGGCTGCCCGGGCGGCGACGGATGCCTGGCGCCGGCCTCCGCGAAGGCCGTGCTGCGGCGCCTTCGAGCGCGCCGCCGCGGGGGTGTTCGGCCCGGGCCTGGGCCGCGACCCCGGCTCGGTCGAGCTGGCGCGCGACGTCGTCGCCGGCGATCGGGCGCCGCTGGTGATCGACGCCGACGGGCTCAACGCCTTCGCCGGGAAGGCCGGGCTGATCGCCGCGCGCGGCGCGCCGACGGTCCTCACCCCGCACGCCGGCGAGCTCGGGCGGCTGCTCGAGCCGCCCCTCCGAGGAGATCGCGGCGCACCGCCTCGCCTCGGCTCGCGAGGCCGCCCGCCGTACGCGGGCCGTGGTCGTCCTCAAGGGCGACGACACGATCGTCACCGACGGCGAGCGGGTCGCCGTCAACGCGCTCTCCGCGCCCGGCGCTCGCCACCGCCGGCACCGGCGACGTGCTCTCGGGCATGATCGCGGCGCTGCTCGCCCGCGGGCTCGAGCCCTTCGCGGCCGCCTGCGCCGCGGTCCTCGCCCACGCCCGCGCCGGCCGCGACGCGGCCGCGCGGATCGGCGCCGCCGAGTCGGTGATCGCCACCGACGTGATCGACTCGATCCCGGCGGGGATGCGGCCCGGCCGCCGCCGGTCGAATAATCTCGCCGGGATGAAGACCGCCGCCGAGATCATGGACGCCGACGTGCCGCGCCGTCTCGCCGGACGCCGACGCGCGCACCGCCATCGAGCTCCTCGCCAAGACCGAGATGGGGGCGATCCCGGTCGTCGACGACGAGCGGCAGCGTGGTCGGGATCGTCAGCGAGTCGGACCTGATCCTCAGCGACGAGGAGTCCGACCTCCACCTGCCGCACTACCTCAACATCATGGGCGGCATCGTCTTCGTCGGCTCGATGAAGGGCTTCGAGAGAGCGGCTCAACAAGGCCTTCGCGACCAAGGTCTCCGAGCTGATGACCGCCGACCCGGTCGTCGCCCGCACCGACGACGACGCCGAGGTCGGTCGCGAAGACGATCGCCGAGAAGCACCACAACCACCTGCCCGTGGTCGACGGCGACGGTCGCCTCGCCGGAATCGTCACCCGGGCCGACGCGCTGGCCGCGCTCGTCGCCGACGACTAGGCGATGGCAGCGGGCAATCGCCCGGATCGACCTCGGCGCGGTGGAGCGCAACTGCGCGCGGCTGCAGGTCGACGCTGGGCGAGGGCGCCGAGCTCTGCGCAGTGGTCAAGGCCGACGGCTACGGCCACGGCGCCGACGGGTGCGCCGAGGCCGCGCTGGCCGGCGGCGCGACCCGGCTGGCGGTTGCGACCGCGGCCGAGGCCGCGCAGGTCGGCCGCCGCCTCCCGCACGTCCCACTGCTGACGATGGGGGCACTGACCCCGGAGGACGTCGACGTCGCGTTGTCGGCCGGCTCGGAGGTCGCGGTCTGGCGCGAGGGCTTCCGCGAGCCTCCTCGCCGACCGCGCCCGCGCCCAGGGGCGCCCGGCCCGCGTCCACGTCAAGCACGACAGCGGCATGGGCCGGCTCGGCAACCCCGACCCGGCGCGAGGTGATGGCCCTCGCCCGCGCCTGCGCCGAGAGCCCCGACCTCGAGCTGGCCGGGGTCTGGACCCACTTCGCGACGGCGGACGAACCCGACTCGGGCTTCTTCGACGAGCAGCTCGAGCGGTTCGACGGCGGTTGCCGAGGCGGTTCGCAGCCGAGTTCCCCGCGGTCGCCGTCCACGCCGCCAACAGCGCCGCCGTCTTCCGCGACCCTCGCTCCCACTTCGACATGGCCCGCTGCGGCGTCGCCGTCTACGGCCTCGATCCCTTCCAGCGCGACCCGGCCGAGCGCGGCCTCGTCGCCGGCGCTGTCGCCTGCACTCCTACGTGGCCGACGTGAAGCGCTTCGCGGCCGGCGACAGCGCCGGCTACGGCCAGACCTGGCGGGCGCGCGGCCGACACCTGGGTCGGGGTGCTGCCGCTCGGCTACGGCGACGGGGTGCGGCGCGGCCTCTCCAACAACGCCGAGGTGCTGGTCCGCGGCCGCCGCCACCCGCTCGTCGGCACCGTCTCGATGGACAACGTGACGATCGACCTCGGCCCCGAGACCGAGGTCGAGCCCGGCGACGAGGCGGTGCTGATCGGCGCCCAGGGCGAGGAGACGATCCTCGCCGAGGAGGTGGCCGGCGCGCCTCGGCACGATCAACTACGAGGTCACCTGCGGGATCTCGCCCGGGTCGCCGCGGGAAGCCGGCATGGAGTGGCGCTCGCCGACCGCCTCGCTGCGGCGCCGCTCGGTCGCGGTGGCGCGCGAGGCGCTGGCGGGCGGGGAGGGCGCCTGGATCGTCGGCGGCGCGATCCGCGACGCGGCGCTGGGCCGCGAGGTGACCGACCTCGACCTCGCCGTCGCCGGCGATCCCGCCGCGGCGGCGAAGGCGATCGCCCGCGAGGGCGGCGGCCACGCCTTCGAGCTCTCGGCCGAGTTCGCCACCTGGCGGGCGGTCGCCGCCGGACGGCGCCTGGCAGGTCGACGTCACCGCGCTGCGCGGAGAGACGATCGAGGCCGACCTGGCGGCGCGCGACTTCACGATCGGCGCGGTCGCGGTGTCGCTCGCCGGGGGCGAGCCGCTCGACCCCTACGGCGGCCTCGCCGACCTCGAGCGGCGGTTTCCTGCGCGCGGTCGGCGGGCGCAGCTTCGCCGCCGACCCGCTGCGACTGCTGCGCGCCGCGCGGCTCGCCGCCGAGCTGGAGCTGGAGATCGACCCGGGCACCGCCTCGCTGGCCCGCGCCGAGGCCCCCCGCGCGGCGGAGCCGGCCGGCGAGCGCCAGCTCGCCGAGCTGCGCCAGCTGCGTCGGCGGCCCCGACCCGCTGCGCGGCCTCGCCCTGCTCGACGAGCTGGGCCTCACCGCGGTCGTCCTGCCCGAGCTGGAGGCGCTGCGCGGCGTCGAGCAGGGCCCCAACCACCACCTCGACGTCCACGGCCACACGATCGCCGTGCTGGAGCGCACGCTCGAGGTCGAGGCGGACCTGGACCGCTTCGCCGGCGATCGCGCCGCCGAGGTGCGCGGCGCTGCTGGCCGAGCCGCTCGCCGACGAGATGACCCGCGGCACGGCACTTCGCTTCGGCGCCCTCCTGCACGACATCGGCAAGTCGAGGACTCGCGGCGAGCAGCGACGGCTACGTCACCTTCATCGGCCACGACCGCGCCGGCGCCGAGATCGTCGGCGGGCTGTGCGAGCGGCTGCGGGCGAGCCGCAAGCTGACCCAGCACCTGCAGGCGCTCACCCTCCACCACCTGCGGCTCGGCTTCCTCGTCCACGAGGCGCCGCTGCCGCCGCGACGCGTCCACGAGTACCTGCGCGCGACCGAGCCGGTCGCCGTCGACGTGACGCTGCTGACCGTCGCCGACCGCCTCTCGGCGCGCGGCGCCGGCCCGTTCGCCAGCGAGGAGACGATCGAGGCGCACCTCGCCCTGGCCCGCGAGATGCTCGCCGCGGCGCTCGACTGGCGGCGCGACGGCCCGCCGGCCCCGCTGCTGCGCGGCGACGAGCTGGCGGCGGAGCTGGGCATCGCCGAGGGGCCCGAGCTGGGCGAGCTGCTGGCCGAGCTGGAGGCGGCCCAGTACGCGGGCGAGGTGACGACGCGCGCCGAGGCGGTCGAGACGCGCCCGCCAGTGCGGGAATGCCGAGGGTTCGCCACGGTCAGCTACCCTCTCCGCCGCATGGGGAAAGAGGAGAAGATCGAGATGGAGGGCGAGATCACCGAGGCCCTCCCCAACACGATGTTCCGCGTCAAACTCGACAACGACCACGATGTGCTCGGCCACATCTCCGGCAAGATGCGCCGCCACTACATCCGCATCCTCCCCGGCGACCGGGTCAAGATCGAGCTCTCGCCCTACGACCTCGACCGCGGTCGCATCACCTACCGCTACAAATAGCTCGTCCGTGCCACCGGGTCTCGGGGTCGGCCAGCTCGGCGATCAGCGCCGACCAGGCGAAGTCCTCGGCGCCCAGGCCCGTCCCGTCGCGCGGGTCGTAGTACTCGCGCAGCCCTTCGCGCTCGACCGCGCCGATCAGTCCCTGCGCCATTCGCTCGGCCTCCCGCTCGTAGCCGAGGCGGCGCATCCCGAGCCAGACCATCCAGGCCGAGTTGACCCAGGTCGGGCCGCGCCAGTAGCGGCGGATCGGGCCGCGGCCGCCGCCGGGCTCGTAGCTCGGCTCGCGAGGCGGCGACCGAGGGCGGCGCGACCGGGGTGAGGAACTCGCGCTCGTTCAGCAGGTGCTCCTCGACCAGGCGGCGGCCGATCTCCTCCGGCAGGTCGGGCAGGGCGAGCGGGGCCAGCGCCGCCCAGGTGAGGACGCCGGGGCGGGCGCCGCCCGGCTGGGCCTCGTCGAGGAACAGCCCGCGCCGCTCGTCCCAGAGCCGCTCGACCAGCGCCGGGGTCGCCGAGGGCCGCCCCAGCGCCTGCAGGGAGAGCGACCACATCGTGTTGACCAGCACCTCGCAGAGGACCGGGCCGCCGCGATCGCGCACCCGCCGCGCGTCGAAGCCGAGCCGGCGGTTGCGGCGCACCAGGCAGGGGAAACCGATCCGAGTGTTCGCCCGCCGCCCCCAGACCGGGTCGAACTTGGGCGAGGCGTCGAGCCCCGACTCGTCGGGCTGGAGGATCCACAGCAGCCCGTCGCCCGTCGAGGTCGCGATTGGCGCGCCAGCCAGTCGACCTGCGCGGCGATCCGCGGCTCGGCGGCCGGGTCGCCGACGGCGATCCGCCAGGCCCAGGCCAGCAGCGGCGGCTGGATCGTCTCGGTCTGGAAGGCGCGGCGCGAGGCGACGTTGTAGAAGGGCGAGCCGGCCCAGCGAGACCGGCCGGTGCCAGAAGATCGTGTGGCCGATGAAGCCGTCGGGGCGCTGCGCGGCCAGCAGGCTCTCCAGCTCGGCCCGCGCGCGGGCGGGGTCGAAGCGCCGCCAGACGATCGCCGCGAAGCAGGAGTCCCAGTACCACTGCCACGGGATAGCGAGTCGGGGCTGGGCTGCGTATAGGCGTACGGAGTCCCATCGCGCTCGCCCTCGCCAGTTCCCCCGCAGCACCCGCTCGGCGATCCCAACCACCGATGGGCCGATGGGCCGAAAATACGCCGTATAGGCGTATTTTCGGCCCATCGGCCGTGGGCTGGTTCGGGGCTCACAGCGCGGTGCGGCGCATCTCGCGCAGCGCCAGGGCGCCGAGCACCGCCAGCATTCCCGCCAGCGCCAGGGCCCCCGGCCAGGTGCCCGCCCAGGTGACGCCGCCGACGAAGCCCTGCCGCGCCGCGTCGATCACCTGGGTCACGGGGTTCACCCGGGCGACGTCCTGCAGCCATCCCTGCAGCAGCGCCAGCGGCGCGTACGCCGTGGTGGTGAGGATCACCGCCATCGTCCCCGCCTGCATCAGCGGCGCCGCCGACTGGCTCTTGAAGCGCAGCGCCAGCATCGACCCCCAGCAGGCCGCGACCGCCGCCATCGCGGCGACCATCGCGAAGGTGACGAGCAGCCCGTCGACGCCCGGGAAGCTCGCCCCCAGCAGCAGCGCCATGCAGAACACGGCGGTGGCGGGGATCAGCGAGCGGGCGCTGGCCGCCAGCACGGTGCCGGCGAGCAGCACCCAGCGGGGGGCGGGGGAGACGAGCAGCCGGTCGAGCCAGCCCTGCTCGATGTCGCGGGCCAGGTTGACCCCGGCCGCCGCCCCGGTGAAGCCGGCCCCCTGCAGCATGCTGACCGGGACGATGAAGCTCTCGTAGCTGCCGGTGCTGAAGCCGCTGAGGTGGGTGAGCGCGCCGAACACCCCGTTCAGCCCGAGGAAGAAGATGGTCGGCGCCAGCACGCCGGGGATCGCCGCCCCCGGCACCCGCAGCAGCTCGTTCTTGGCCCGCGCCATCAGCGCGGCGATCGTCGCCGGGTTGGCCCGCCAGGCCGGGATCGCGGCAGCCGCCGAGGCCTCCATCAGCCCACCCTCAACCGGTGTCGCAGCGCCCGCGCGCTCAGCACCAGGCCGAGCGCGGCGATGCCGGCGATCGACAGCACCGCACGGAGCACCTCGGAGGCCGAGATCCCCGAGATCATCGGGTCGCGGATCCCGTCGACGATGAAGCTGAGCGGGTTGTACTGGGCGATCGTCTTCGCCGGCTCGATCATCAGGTCCTGGGGGAAGAAGGCGGAGGAGAGGAAGAGGACGACGAGGACGAGGGGGAAGAGGCCCTGGACGACGCTGGCGCTGCCGGTCCGCAGCGCGATCGCCGCGCCGATCCCGCCGACCGCCAGCGCCGAGGCGGTGACCAGGGCGATCGCGATCAGCGCCCCCGGTACGCCGCTCTCGATCTTCGCCCCGAAGATCAGCCCGATCGCCAGGAACCAGAGCGCGGCGAAGAGCCCCAGCGCGGCGGTCCCGGCGAGCCGCCCGAGCACGATCGTGAAGCGGGGGATCGGCGCCGCGAAGAGGCGGTCGGTGAAGCCCATCTCGATGTCGACCGCCAGCGCGATGCCGCCGCTGTTGCCGGCCAGCATCAGGGACTGCATCATCGCCCCGGCAAGCATGAACTGGAGGAAGCTGTCGACCGGCGGGAAGCCGGGCAGGTTGACGGCGGCCCCCGCGCCGCCGGTCTGGATCGCCAGCAGCAGGGTGGGGAAGACGACGATCGGCGCCATCAGCTGCGGGCGCCGGAAGGTCTGGCGGATCGACCGCATCCCCAGGCCGCGAACAACCCGCAGGTTCATAGCCAGATTGCTCACGCTTCGACCGCCTCCTGCTCGGCGTTCTCCGCGCGCTCCTTTTCGAGGTGGTAGCCGGTCTTCTCGACGAAGACGTCGTCGAGCGTGGGGTTGACCAGCTCCAGCGCGTCGACCTCGATCCCGGCCTCGTCGAGCGCCCGCACCACCCGCGGGATCTCGGCGGCGCCCCGCTCGACCTCGACCAGGACCTTGCCGTCCCTGGACGGCAGCAGCTTGCCGATCCGGGCGCAGACCTCCTCGGCCCGCGCGGCCGAGCCCTCGCCGGGAGTCAGCCGGATGTGGGGGTGGCCGATCTCGGTCTTCAGCGACTCCGGCGTCCCCTCGGCGACGATCTTGCCGCTGTCGATGATCCCCACGTTGTCGGCGAGCTGGTCGGCCTCCTCGAGGTACTGGGTGGTGAGGAAGACGGTCGTGCCCTCGTCGTTCAGCGCCCGCACCTCCTCCCAGATCGTTTTGCGGCTGACCGGGTCGAGGCCGGTGGTCGGCTCGTCGAGGAAGAGGACGCGGGGCTCGTGGACGAGCGCCGCCGCCAGGTCGAGGCGGCGCTGCATCCCGCCCGAGTAGGTGCCGACCCGGCGGTCCGCCGCGGCGGCCAGGTCGACCCGCTCCAGCAGGTCGTCGGCGCGGCGCCTGCCCTCGGCGGTCGGGATCCCCTGAAGCGTCGCCTGGAGGCGGATCAGCTCGCGGCCGGTCATCAACGGGTCGAGCGCCGCCTCCTGCAGCGCCACGCCGATCGAGCGCCGCACCGCCCGCCCTTCGCGGACCACGTCGTGCCCGGCCACCGTCGCCCGCCCGCCGGTCGGCAGCAGCAGCGTTGTCAGCATCCGCACCGTCGTCGTCTTGCCCGCTCCGTTGGGGCCGAGGAAGCCGTAGATCTCGCCCTCGTCGACCTCGAGGTCGACGCCCTGCACCGCCAGCACCTCGTCGAAGGTGCGCTCCAATCCCTCGACGACGATTGCGCGGTTAGTGGCCTCCATGTCGAGTCGGCAACCCTACAGAGGCGGGTTGGCCGGGATCGTGCATGGAGGCCCCCGGCGCCGCATCCGGCCGCTCCCAACGGCAGAATCCGGGCCGCAACCGGATCGTTCCCCCCGTGTTGCCTAGGGTTCGACCCGTGTCCAAGCAACTGACAAGCCGATTCGGCGGGGCTCGCGCGCTTAGCGCCGCGGTCGGCGCCGCCTGCCTGCTTGCCGCGCTGATCGCCGTCGCCTGGCCCGGCGCCGCCGACTCGGCGCCGCTGCGGGTCGTCGTGCTCGGCCAGACCGCGTCCACGCCGCCCCCCTCGTGCCCGGGCAAGGTCGTCAACAACGTCGAGATCACCCCCTGCCGGGTCGAGGGCCACATCACCGGCTTCCAGGCGATGGCCGGTGGGGTGCCGAAGCCCTACGAGGCCCCGTTCGAGGGCAAGATCGTTGCCTGGTCGATCACCCTCTCGCGACCCTCGACCCGCGCCACCGCCACGACCACCGACGAGGTCGGCTTCTTCGACGACTTCCTCGGCCAGCCCTCCGAGGCGAGGATTGGAGTCCTGCGCCCGGTCAAAGGCTCCAGGCCGCCCCAGTACACGCTGGTCCGCCAGAGCCCGCTGGAAGTGCTCAACCCCTACTTCGGCGGCACCGTGATCTTCGCCCTCGACCACCCGCTCACCGTCCTCCAGGGCCAGATGGTCGCCCTCACCGTTCCCACCTGGGCGCCGATGTTCGCCTTCAACGTCGCCGCCGACGACACCTGGCGCGGCAGCCGCCTGCCGAAGCACTGCGCCTCGAAGAGCGACATCCAGAACGGCCACCCGCAGCAGGTGGTCGGCAAGGTCAAGACCTACGGCTGCTACTACTCCAACGCCCGCCTGCTCTACACGGCGACGCTCGTCAAGCAGCCAACCCTAGCGCTCTACCGAGCGCCGGCTTGAGCGCAGGCCGCAGTACGGGCAGTCGCTTACGTCCAGGCCGATCAGCTGGTCGCAGCGGCGGCAGGCGCGCAGGTTCTCCGGCGTGCGCGGCAGCGCCGAGGCAGAGGGGGCGAGGGGCAGCACCATCGCCACCGGCTCCATCTCCTCGCCGGTCTCGCGGTCGAGGTAGACCGCGCCGGGCTCGGCATGGGCGAGCGCCTCGCGGCCAGAGGCCGGGGCGCGCATCCGGTAGAGCTGCTTCGGGTTCACGGCGGCGAAGACTAATAGCTTGAGCGGCACCGATGCGTGTTCTCATCTTCCACGGCTACATGCTGCGCGGCACCGGCAGCAACATCTACAACGCCAACCTCGCCAAGGCCCTGGCCCGGCTCGGCCACGAGGTCCATCTCCTCTGCCAGGACCGCGAGGTCAAGCTGGAGGGGGTCGAGATCCACAACCCCGACATCCACGGCCTCCTCCCGGTCTATGTCAAGGACCCCTACGAGGGCTTCGAGGTCAAGGCCTTCCCGGAGCTCACCGACGAAGAGCTGGACCGCTACATCGAGGCCAACGTCGCGGCCGTGAGGGACGTTGCAAAAGCAGCAGGTGGAGTCGACGCAGCTCTGGCCAACCACCTGGTCATGGGCCCAGCGATCCTCGCCCGCGCCAAGCATCGGCCCCTTCGCGGCCAAGGTCCACGGCTCCGCCCTCGAGTACACGGTCAAACCGAACCCCCGCTTCCTCCCGTACGCAAGGGAGGGCATGGAGGCGGCATCCGGTGTCCTGGTCGGCTCCCGCCACACCGCCGAGTCCCTCTGGGAAGCGCTCCCAGATGTCGCGGGTCTGAGAGAGAAGACCCGCCTCGGTCCCCCCGGAGTCGACACGAACGAATTCAGTCCGGAGCCGGCCGAGCGCCCGAACCTGGTCGTCTTCGTCGGGAAGCTGATCGTCTCCAAGGGGGTGGACCTGCTGTTGGCGGCGTGGCCGCTGGTGGGAGCAGAGCACCCGGATGCGCAGTTGCAGATCGCCGGGTTCGGGGAGTACGAGGACGGTCTGCAGGAGCTTGCTCCGGGCGCTGGACCGCGGGGATCTCGCAGACGCTCGCGAGGTTGCGCGACTCGGGTGGGCGCTCGAGGGCGGTTCCGCGGAACCGCTGCCGATCCTGAGCTCCTTTCTCGACGATCCCCCCGACGGCTATCTGGAGGCGGCGAAGGGGATCGGCGGCTCGGTCGAGTTCATCGGCCGGCTGGAGCACCACGAGGTGGCGGAGCTGCTGCCACGCGCCGAGGCGCTGGTCATGCCCAGCACCTTCCCCGAGGCGTTCGGGATGGTCGCCGTCGAGGCCGCCGCCTGCGGGGCGCTGCCGGTCTCGGCCGACCACTCGGGGATGCGCGAGGTGTCCCGGCAGCTGGCTGCGGCCCTGCCGCCGGAGGTCGGCCGGCTGACCTCGTTCCCGGTGGCGGAGGGCGCGGTCGAGGCGATCGCCGAGCGGCTGAACGCCTGGCTGGCGCTGCCCGAGGAGCGCCGCGCCGCGGCCCGCGAGGCGCTGGTCGAGACGACCCGCCGGCTGTGGAGCTGGGAGGGCGTCGCCCGCGGCGTCATCGCCGCGTCGCGGGGTGACCTTGACCGTCTGCCGCTTGCGTAGAATGCGCCGCCGATGATGGGTCGCCTGCCGATAGGGAAGATGCTCGCTGCCACCGTTGCGCTTGCCGCAGCGATCTCGGCGGTGATGCTCTCGATCCACTGGAACGGCCAGGAGGCCTCGACGGCGGCTCCGAAGATCGACGACCTCCTCAACGTGATGATCGTCCTCTCGGCCTTCGTCTTCTCGCTGGTGCTGGTGATGCTCTTCTACGCGCTCTGGAAGTTCCGCGCGAAACCGGGCGACGAGTCCGACGGCGAGCCGATCCACGGCAACACGCGGCTCGAGGTCGCCTGGACGCTGATCCCGACGATGATCGTCCTCTTCGGCGCCGGCTACAGCTGGTCCGTCCTGCACAACATCGAGCAGCAGGGCAAGAACCCGCTGACCGTCGACGTCTTCTCGCAGCAGTACGCGTGGAGCTTCGGCTACCCGGGCAAGGGCGAATGTCTGGTCCCAGGGCGAGCTGCACGTCCCGGTCGACCGCCAGGTCAACTTCAAGATGCACTCCCAGGACGTCATCCACTCCTTCTGGGTGCCCGAGTGGCGGATCAAGAAGGACAACGTGCCGGGGATCACGACGACCGCGGTGATCACCCCCGACAAGGTCGGCACCTACCAGCTGGTCTGCACCGAGCTCTGCGGGTTCGGCCATGCCGCGATGCGCGCCAAGGTGGTGGTCGAGTCGCCGGCCGACTTCCGTACATGGGTCGCCGGGCTGAAGGAGAAGGTGCCCCAGCCCCTGGCGGATTCGATCGCCCAGGACACGGAGACGAACCCGGCGCCGCTGGGCGCGGGCGGGGCATAATGGAGGGGGTCTGATGGCGGCTGCGATCAAGCAACCGGGGTGGATTAGAGGAGCGCTCGGCACCGTGCTGGGCGCCGCCTTCGGCTTCGGCCTGGTCGTCGCGCTGCGCGCGATCTCCGGCCTGCCGGTCTTCCAGACCGAGCAGACCGGCTACCCGCAGGTGGTCGTCCCGCTGATCACCGGCCCGCTCGGCTTCCTGGCCGGCTTCGGCTGCTTCGACTACTGGCTGCGCTGGGCCGCCGGCATGCCGACGATCCCCGAGGACCACTCCCAGCACGGCGCCAAGAGCTGGAAGGACTACTTCCGCTTCAACACCGATCACAAGGTGATCGGCATCCAGTACATCTGCACCACCTTCTTCTTCTTCTTCGTGGGCGGCCTGATGGCGATGCTGATCCGGGCCGAGCTGGCCCAGCCCGGCACCCAGATCGTCGACGCCAGCACCTACAACAGCCTCTTCTCCACCCACGCGGTGCTGATGATCTTCGTCTTCGTGATCCCGGTCTTCGCCGGGATCGCCAACTACGTGCTGCCGCTGATGATCGGCGCGCCGGACATGGCCTTCCCGCGGCTCAACGCGCTCAGCTTCTGGATGCTGCCGATCGCCGGCCTGCTCTTCGTCGGCAGCTTCCTGGCGCCGGGCGGCGCCTTCGACGCCGGCTGGACCGGGTACGCGCCGCTCTCGACCGGGGCGCCGCTGGGGCAGTCGTTCTTCAACCTCGGCGTGCAGTTCGCCGGCGCCTCCTCGATCGCGACCGCGCTCAACTTCCTGGTCACGATCATCACCATGCGCGCGCCGGGGATGACCTTCTGGCGGATGCCGCTGCTGGTCTGGGCGAACCTCTCGACCTCGCTGCTGGTCGTCGCCGCGACGCCCTTCATCGCCGGCGCCCAGTTCATGGTCCTCTTCGACCGCGTCCTGCACACCAACTTCTTCCAGTTCGCGGGCGGCGGCGACGTGATCAGCTACCAGCACATCTTCTGGTTCTACTCGCACCCGGCCGTCTACATCATGATGCTGCCCGGGTTCGGGATCATCTCGGAGGTCATCTCGACCCACGCCCGCAAACCGATCTTCGGCTACCGGCTGATGGCGCTGGCGCTGATCGGGATCGTCGTGCTCAGCTACTCGGTCTGGGCCCACCACATGTTCGTCGCCGGGATGTTCAGCTGGCTGCGGGTGCCGATGATGATCACCACGCTGCTGATCGCGGTGCCGACCGGGATCAAGATCTTCTCCTGGCTGGGGACGCTCTACTTCGGGAAGATCCACACCTACTCGACGGCGATGCTGTTCGCGCTCGCCTTCATCGTCACCTTCACGATCGGCGGGATCAGCGGCGTGATGCTGGGCATGGTGCCGATCGACATCCACGTCTCCGACACCTACTTCATCGTCGCCCACATCCACTTCGTCCTCTTCGGCGGCTCGGTCTTCACGATCTTCGCCGGGATCTACCACTGGTTCCCGAAGATGACCGGGCGGATGTACGACGAGAAGCTCGGCCGGGTCCACTTCTGGGGCACCCTGGTCGGCACCTGGGGCACCTTCATCCCGATGCACTGGATCGGGATGGACGGGATGCCGCGCCGCGTCGCCGACTACGCCGCCCAGTTCGGCGACTGGAACCTGCTGATCAGCTGCTTCGCCTTCATGCTCGGCGCCGTCCAGCTGGTCTTCCTCTACAACATGATCGTCAGCTGGCGCTTCGGGCCGCGCGCCGAGTCGCCAACCCGTGGCGCGCGAACTCGATCGAGTGGCAGGTCTCCTCGCCGCCGCCGATCTTCAACTTCGACGAGATCCCGCGGGTGGTCGGCGGTCCCTACGAGTACGGCGTCCCCGGCGCCCGCCACGCGATCATGGCCGGCGAAGGCGCGGAGGTGCCGGCGACCGAGCCGAGCGTGGTGGGGTCGCCGTGAGCGGGGGCGAGGCTTCCGAGGCACGCCCGCTGCTGGTCTTCCTCAACGAGGTCGCCGGTGGGCGCAAGCTGCTCAAGGCCGTCCGCGAGCGCGCCGAGAAGGTTCCCTACGTCGCCGTCGCGGCGCCGCAGAACCAGCCCGCGGTCGGCCAGCTGATCGACTCCGACGAGCTGCGCGACGCCGCCCGGGCCCGGGTCGAGGTGACGATGTCGGTCCTCTCCGAGTTCGGGATCGACTCGGTCGGCGAGGTGATGGACCCCGACCCGGCGCTGGCGCTCGACGACGCGGTGCGCGCCCACCAGCCCGGCTGAGGTGCTGCTCTCCTGCCTCTATGAGACGCGCTTCGGCTTCACCCGCAAGGACCTGGTCGAGTGGGCCCGGGCCCGCTTCGAGCCCGAGACGGCGGTGACCCACATCCCGGTCCGGATCGAGGACGACTCGATCCGCTGGGACGTGATCCACACCCTGGTCGTCGCCACCCAGACCGTGGCGACGCCGGACCTCGTCAAGCGGCTCAAGGAGCGCGCCGCCGAGCGGCCCCACCGCTACACGATCGTCTGCCCGCGCTCGGAGGACATGTCGGAGGCGGAGATCTGCCGCGCCCTGGCCACGACGATGGCCGAGCTGTACCGCGCCGACGTCGACGCCACCGGCCAGCCGATGAGCCCCGACCCCTTCCACGCCGTCAAGAACGCGATCGAGCACTACCGGGTCGACGAGGTGCTGATCTCGACCTTCGCCGGGGAGACATCGCGCTGGCTCGAGGAGGACCTGATCGGGCGCGTGCGCGAGATCACCGAGAAGCCGGTCGAGCACCTGGAGGTGGGTCGCCCGGCCGAAGCCCTCGCGGCCGCCGTCGCGGAGGCAGGAGGGGCCTGATGGAGAGCGCAACCGTCACCCTGGGCCACGGGCACGCCGACGAGCACCACGGCCCGCCCGAGGCCAACCAGAGCTCGCGGATCGACCGCCAGACCCTGGGGATCCTGATCTTCATCGTCTCCGAGGTGATGCTGTTCGGCGCCTTCTTCGCCTCCTACTTCTTCCTGCGGGTCGTCGTCCACCCGCCCGCCTGGCCGCCCCATCCCTACACGCTGCCGGTCGCCGTCGCCGGCGTCAACACGGCGATCCTCGTCTCCTCCAGCTTCACGATCCACTACGCGCTGGAGTCGATCCGGCGCGGCAACCGACGCGGCCTCAAACTCGGCCTGATCCTCACCTGGCTGCTGGGGGCGACCTTCCTCTTCATCCAGCTCAACGAGTACGCCCACATCGGCTTCAGCGCCCGCGACCTCGCCTTCGGCTCGATCTTCTACGGCCTCACCGGCCTGCACGGCGCCCACGTCTTCGTCGGCCTGATGCTGCTCAGCTTCGCCACGATCCGCGCCATGCGCGGCCATTTCGGCCCCGACGCGAAGGACCACCTCGGCGTCGAGGTGCCGGGCATCTACTGGCACTTCGTAGACGTGATGTGGCTGATCGTCTACACCACCGTCTACATCCTCTAGCTGCGCTCCAGGTGGCGCAGCCAGTGCGCATCTCCGAAGAAGCCGTATTCCGCTGGGTGGTGATCGTCGGGGTCGCCGCCGCCTCGGTGATCGGGCTGACGCTGCTGACTAGGCCGTTGGTTGGGGCGTTGTGGGGGCTGGTGCTGGTTTGCGCCGGGGCGGCGCATGCGTACCGGTGGTGGAGGAAGCGCTCTTAGGCTCCAGACGGCCCGCCGTGGCGACCGTCCACAGCATCGCCAGCCAGGTGACGGTGGCGATGGCGACGTGGACCCAGACGATCTCCGTCGGCAGCTTCAGGGCCCACTGGACGCCGCCCACGGCCCCCTGGAGCGCCAGCAGGCCGATCACGGCGGTGAGGGGCCCCGTGGCGCGCCTGTCGCCTCCCTCGCGGCGCAGCAGCAACCAGACGCCGATCGCGGCGAGCCGAACACGGTGGCGATCGCCGCGTGGCGCTGCACGACCCACTCCAGCGTCCCGGTCCCCTCGAAGCTGAAGCGGTGGACGAGCTGGCCTGCGTGGGCGCCGGCGTGGGGCCCGGAGGCGGTGGCGATCGTGCCGGCGAGGATCGTCAGCTGGCCGATCGGGATCAGGCCGCGGACCGCCCAGACGCCGAGCCGGTCGGCGGAGCGGCGCCGCTCCCAGGGCTCGTAGCGAGCGCACCAGGCCAGCGCGAAGGCGGCGTCGAGCAGCATCATCGAGAGGATGAAGTGGAGCATCACGAGGCCGGGCGCGAGGTGGTGCTTGACGACCTCGGCGCCGAGGATCGCCTGGCCGATCACGCCGAGCGGCAGCAACGCTCCGAACAGCGCCAGGTGCCAGCGGTACGGCCGCCGGAACCAGGCCAGCACGCTGGCGGCGATCACCGCGATTCCGACGAACCCGGTCAGGAGCCGGTTGCCGTACTCGATCACCGCGTGGGTGTCGAGCGGCGGCACCGTCTGCCCGTAGCACTTGGGCCAGTCGGGGCAGCCGAGGCCGGAGCCGGTGAGGCGCACTCCGGCGCCGGTCAGCACGATCAGCGAGAGCGCCCCGAGGGCGACCAGCGCGACCTTCGCGTACCGCTCCGGCGTGATCTTCAGACGCTCACTTACCACCCTTGGTTGAGTCAAGCAGGTACTGGACCAACTGGTTGAGCTGGTCCGGGGTGATGATCGAGCCGAAGTTGCCGGGCATCACGTTGGCCGGGTAGCCCTTCGCGATCTTGGCGTTGGGGTCGACGATCGACTGCTTGATCGTCGCCGCGCTCTGGCCCGGGAGGGTCTGGTCGAGGTTGGGGCCGGTGACCCCGCCGGCGTTCGCCGCGGCGAGCGTGTGGCAGCCGCCGCAGCCGTTGCTGGCGAAGACCTGAGCGCCCTGGCCCCCGGCGACCGTCGGCGGAGCGCCGCCCGGGACTCCGGCGTAGCGGCCCACGTAGGCGGCGACGTCCTCGAGGTCCTGGCCGGTGACCACGTCCTTGGGCATCGAGACCGCCGGGTTGTCGCTGCTGGGGCGGGGGAACTCGACCTGCGCCTTGACGATCCCCTCGACCGTGTCGCCGCCCTCGCCGGCGGCCCGCGCCGCGGCGAAGGCGTCGTCGAGGTTGGGGCCGATCTGGGCCGTGGTCCCCGCCTGGGCCAGCGCGTGGCAGACGCCGCACTTCTGGACGAAGAGGACCCGCCCGCGCGCCTCGTCGGCTGTGCTCGTCCCGCAACCGGAAGCGCCCAGCGCAACCGCGGCGAGGGCAGCAAGGGCGAGGGGCAGGCGAATGGGGTTCAGCGAGATCGGCATATACGGCGCGAAGCGCGCCGGAGTCTATAGGTCGGGCCTCCCGTCGAAGTGGCTTGCCACGCACGGTTCGTCGGGTGGCAACCATGCACTCTCGTCGGGTAGGCTTGAGGCAATTCGCACGATGCGAATCCACGGACGAAAGGCGGAGAAATGCAGGTGAAGGAAGGGATGACGGAGGTGGTCCTCACCGTCGGTCCCTCGCACACGCTGCGGGAGGCGGCCGAGAAGATGGTCGAGAAGGGCACCGGGGCGGCCCTGGTCACCGACACGGAGTCGCCGGTGCCGCGGATCGTCACCGAGCGCGACATCCTGACCTCGATCGGCAGTGGCGAAGACCCCGACACCGAGCTGGTCGCCGACCACATGAGCGGCAGCGTGATCACCGCATCGCCCGATTGGAGCCTGGAGCGCGCCGCCTCGGAGATGTCGCGGCGGAGCGTCCGCCACCTCATCGTCTTCGACGACGGAGAGCTGGTCGGCGTCCTCTCGATGCGCGACATCGTCCGGGTGTGGACCTCGGAGGGGGCCACTTCGGGTATGTCGCCGGACTGATCTAGCCCCGGGGAGGGCTGATGGTCTCGACGGGTAGAACCGCTCCACGCACCTTCTGCTTGCGCGGCAGGCGGAAGTAGTCGCGAATCGCGCCTCGGGCGAGGCTGATGAAGGTGGCGAGGAAGAGGACCGCGCCGGCGACCGCGTAGACCCAGGCGGGGAAGAGGAAGCCCTTGGCGTAGATGCCGGCGATCAGTCCGGCGACGCCGAGGGCGAAGAAGGCGGGCGCCCAGGACGGGCGAGGCATGTGGACCAGCTCGCCGGGCTCGGGGATGTCGCGGTGCTCGCTCATCGTCCCTACGAAGCGATGTAGAGCATCGCGGCGACGAAGCTGAGGGCGAAGACGGCCGCGGCGACGCCGCCGGCCACCAGCCCCGCGGTCATGTTCCGTCTTGCCAGCTCGCGGTCCACGGTCGGATTTCTATCAGGGTCGGCGGGTGCCTAGGCCTGGGCGTCGATCGCCATCGCGGCGAACAGCAGGGCCAGGTAGGCGAGCGAGAAGAGGTAGGTGCGCAGCGCCCAGCGGCGGTCGGCGCTGCGCAGCAGCCGCACCGCGCAGTAGATGAAGCCGGCGCCGAGCGCGATCGAGGGGATCAGGTAGGCGACGCCCATGCCGCCGGCGCAGAAGGGCAGCTGGGTCACCGCGTAGAGCAGGACCGTGTAGAGGACGATCTGGCGGCGCGTCTCCGCCTCGCCGCGAACCACCGGCAGCATCGGCACGCCGGCCTTCGCGTACTCGTCCTTCATCAGCAGCGAGAGCGCCCAGAAGTGCGGCGGCGTCCAGAAGAAGACGATCGCGAAGAGGTAGAGCGCGGTGCCGCTCAGCCCCCCGGTGACCGCGGCCCAGGCGACCAGCGGCGGCACGGCGCCCGCGGCGCCGCCGATCACGATGTTCTGCGGCGTCGCGCGCTTCAGCCAGAGGGTGTAGACGAAGACGTAGCCGAGCAGCCCGGAGAGCGAGAGCATCGCCGCCAGCGGGTTGACGGTGAGCGAGAGGAGCGCGAAGGAGGCGCAGCCGAGCAGCACGCCGAAGGCGATCGCCGCGGCGGGGGAGACGCGGCCGCTCGCCACGGGCCGGTCGGCGGTGCGGGCCATGATGCGGTCGATGTCGCGGTCGATCGCGTGGTTGATCGCCCCGGCGCCGCCGGCCGAGAGGGCGCCGCCCAGGCAGGTGAGCAGGACCAGGCCGATCGACGGATCGCCCGCCACGTACATCGTCGTCACCGTCGTGAAGAGCAGCAGCGACTGCACCTTTGGCTTGGTCAGCGTGACGTAGTCGCGCAGGACCGTCGCCGCGGTGGAGCGCTGGGCGCTCGCCGCTACCGATACAGCTGGTGTGGGCGCGCTCCGCGCGCCGACGCCGACTCCATGCCAGTCAGGCTACCGGCTGCGATTCGCGTGCAGGTTGCTGTGGCGCTGCCGGTGCGGTGGGCGATCGCCTCGCGGATGTCCCGCATCGGCCGGGCGCTGCGCACGTCGGGAAGCACGTCGAAGTTGTGGGGCTCGGGCGGCGAGAGCGCGAACCACTCGAGCGAGTCGCCGCCCCACGGGTCGTGCCCGGCCTCGGCGCCGCCGCCGCGGCTGAGGATCGCGTTGACGAGCGTCATCACGATCCCGATCGCGAGCACGAAGGCGCCGATCGAGGCGATCAGGTTGTAGGCGTTGACGCCGGTGCCGTCGAAGAACTTGTAGGCGTCGACCACCTGGCCGTTGTCCGCCGCCGGCGAGGAAGAGCGGGACGAAGGCGGCGAGGATCCCGACGGCCATCGTCCAGAAGGAGATCCGCGCCAGGCTCTCGCCCATCGTGCGCCCGGTCATCTTCGGGAACCAGTAGTGCAGCGCGGCGAAGCCGCCGAAGACGCTGCCGCCGATCAGCGCGAAGTGGGTCGCCGCGGTGGCGTCGGTCGTGTTCTTCAGCTGCCAGGCCGACCGCGACCATCGAGTGCTCGATCTCGGCGCCGAGGCCGATCGAGATCGCCGAGATCGCGCCGACCGCGAAGAGCAGCGGCGCCCGCATCCGCAGCGTGCCGCCGACCATCGTCGCGATCAGGTTGAAGAGGACCAGGCCGAAGGGGACGATCAGCGCCAGCGACATGATCATCGCGAAGTACATCCAGCCGATCCCGATCGGCGCGGTCAGCATGTTCTGCATCCAGGCCAGCGTGCCGATCACGGCGATCGCGACCAGGGAGCCGATCGTCGCGCCGCGGTTGAAGAGCGGCTTGCGGGCGAAGGCGGGGACGATCTCGGCGATCGCGCCGAGGGCGGCGATCAGGATCAGCATGTAGGCGCCGGTGTAGAAGATCCAGCTCAGGTGCTGCCAGAGCAGCGGCGCGCCGCCGGAGCCGTCGGCGAAGAAGATCCCGTCGAAGTTGCGGTCGATCAGTCAGCATCGTCAGCGCCGCCAGCAGCACCGGGCCGATCACCAGCAGCAGCCAGGAGCAGATCGCCGCGGCCCAGGCGAAGACCGGCAGGCGCCGCCAGGCCATGCCCGGGGCGCGCATGTTGCGCAGCGTCGTCGCCAGGTCGATCGCGATCAGGACGAAGCCGAGCGTCGCCAGCCCGGTCGCCGTGGCCCAGGCGTCGACGCCGTTGTTGGGCAGGAAGGCCGGCTCGGAGAGCGGCGCCAGCGGGTTGACCCCGGCCTCGGACGGGGTGAAGAGGAAGCCCGCGTAGAGCACCGTCGCCCCGGCGATGTAGAGCCAGAGGCCGAGCTGGCCGAGCCGCGGCAGCGCCGTCCCGCGGGCGCCGATCTGCAGCGGCGCCACGTAGTAGAAGAGGCCGAGCGCGAGCGGGATCGCGAAGAGGAAGATCGCCGTCGCCCCGTAGAGGGAGAGCATCCGGTTGAAGGTCAGCGGGGCGAGGAAGGTGTTCTCGGGGATCGCCAGCTGCAGCCGCATCAGCAGCAGCTCGACCAGGGCGATGAAGAGGAAGCCGAGCGACGCCGCCGATCAGGATCCGGCCGACGTCCTTGTGGTCGGCGCTGGTCGCGAGCTCGACCCAGCGCGGCCGGCGCTGCGGGAAGCCGTCGACGACGAGCTCGGGGCGCGGGTGCGCGCTCATGGCACGTTTCCGCTCTTCGATCAGGCCCACGACCCGGTCCTGGGCCGCCTGGATGTCGGTCTTCTGGTGCTCGATGAAGTCTTCGTATTCCTCGGGCGAGACGACTTCGACCTCGGTCCGCATCGCCGCGTAGGCCTGGCCGGAGAGGGTCGCCGACTGCCCGAAGTAGGCGCCTTCTTCGTCGGCGCGGAAGACGACGTGGTTGAGCTTGCCGGGGACCGCGTCGCGCTTGCCGGCGAGGTCGGGCACGTCCCAGGTGTGGACGACGTCGGTGGAGACGAGGTCGAGGTCGACGGCGGTGTCGACCGGGACGACCAGCTTGTAATAGGAGAAGGCTCCGTTCGGGTAGTCGTAGCGCCACAGCCACTGCTGGCCGGTCGCCTCGATCTGTCAGCGGCTTCGGAGTGGGCGACCTGAAGGCCGGCCGGCCCGGTGGCCGGCGTCTCCCGCGCCTTGTCGGTGTAGACGATGCTGAGGACGAAGATCGCCGCCGCGAAGGCGGCGAGCACGGCGCCGACCCGGAGCTGGATGCGCGCGGCCCGCCGCGCACCTGGCGCGGCTCGGCGCCGCGCTCGGCGCGGTAGCGGCGCACCGCGTAGATCAGGGCGACGTTGATCGCGACGACGACTATCGCCGCGGCGACGAAGCCGATCCAGAAGCAGCGTGTCGATCTGGTCAGTGCCAGGAGAGTGCGGCGCCAAAGCGCGGCCATTCTAATCACGCCGGGCGCGCGCACCGCCGATGCCCGTGCGTCGCGCCTCTCTACCTATACTCGCCGACCCTGATGCGGAGGCGACCTCCAGCCATCACCCGCGCTGCGCCTGGCGGTGCGGGCCGCGGAGCGGCGGCGCATCGCCGCGGCGGTCGCGGTGCCGCTGCTGCGGCGCCGGCTGCGGATCCCGACCCGGTCGACGATTGCCGCCTGCGCGGCGGGCCCGCTGGCGCTGGCGGTCCTGCTGCCCGCGCTCGAAGAAGCGCGACGTGGCGCTCTTCGCGCTGCAGATGTGGGCCTTCACGATGGTCCACGAGATCCCCTACGACGATCCCGAGCGGCTGCGCGGCCGTCTCCGCACCCGCTACCCGATCGTCGTCGACCGCGTGATCGGCCTCGGCCGGCTGCCCAACGCGCGCCTGCAGCGCGGCCTCGCCCGCTTCCGGCGCGTCGAGGCCCTCGACCGCTTCCTCACCTGGGTCCACTGGCTCTGGTTCTTCGAGCCCTACGTGGCGCTGGTCTTCATCCTGGTGCGCCACAACGAGCGCTTCCCGCGCGCCGCCCGCCAGCTCGCCGCCGTCTTCGACATCGGCTGCGCCGTCTACTTCGCGGTGCCGACCGCGCCGCCCTGGTGGTCCTCGGAGCAGGGGCTGACCGGCGAAGAGGTGCGGCGGATCATGGTCGGGGTCGGGGAGGAGACCTGGGGCTCGGCCTGGCCGAAGATGTACGAGGCGCTCGGCGGCAACCCCTGGGCGGCGATGCCCTCGCTGCACTTCGCCACCTCGCTGATGGCGGCGATCTCGCTCGCCGAAGCGGGCCGGGTCGAGGGCACGGTCGGCTGGGGCTACGCGCTGACGCTCGGCTTCGCCCTCGTCTACCTCGGCGAGCACTACGTCACCGACCTCGCCGCCGGGGCCGCGCTGGTCGGCGCCGTGCGGGGCGGCGAGCCGCTCGCCGAGCCGCTGGTGATCGGGGTCAACCGTGGCCTTCAGCGCTTGGAGCGCCTCGCCGAGCGGGTAGCTTCTCGGGGGTGTCTCCGGAGGACTCGGCGAACGGCGATGGCACCGCCGAGCTGCCGCTGTTCACGACGCGGCGGCTGGTCCAGACGGTCGTCGTCGTCCTCGCCCTGCTCGTCGGGATCTACTTCCTCTTCCCGAAGCTGGTCGGGCTGGGCGACGCGCTCAGCAAGCTCGGCGACGCCGACCCGGTCTGGATCGGCGTCGCGATCGGCTTCAACGTCGTCGCCTTCGCCACCTACATCGCCCTCTTCAAGGCGGTGGTCGGCGGCGACGCGCTGCGGCTGACCTGGGTGGAGACCTACGAGATCAACATGGCCGGGGTGGCGGCGACGCTGCTCTTCTCGGCCGGCGGCGCCGGCGGCATCGCGCTCACCTACTGGGCGCTGCGCAAGGCCGGGATGCGGCGGCGCGACGTCGGGCGGCGGATGGTCGCCTTCCTCGCCCTCCACTACGCCTTCTACCCGCTGGCGCTGATCGTCTTCGGCGTCCTGCTGCGGACCGGGGTGCTGCCGGGAGAGCGCTCGGTCGAGCTGACGATCGTCCCGGCCGCGGTCGCCGGGCTGCTGCTTGCGGTCGGGGTGCTGATCGCGCTGATCCCGCCCGACCTCGAGCGGCGGGTCGCGCCGCTTCGTGCGCGGGGAGCGGGGCAAGGCGATCGCCCACGGCGTCGCCAAGGTGCCGGCGACGGTCGGGGAGGGGTTCAGGTTCGCGCTCGGGCTCTTCGCCCATCCCTCGCGCGGCGGGCTGGCGGTGCTCGGCGCGGCCGGGTTCTGGGCGGCCAACATCGGCATCCTCTGGGCCTCCTTCCACGCCTTCGGGGTCCACGTGCCGCTCGCCGTCGTCGTCCAGGGCTTCTTCCTCGGCATGGTCGCCAACCTCTTCCCGCTGGCGCCGGCCGGGGTCGGCGCCGTCGACGCCGGCATGATCGGCGCCTTCGTCCTCTTCGGCCTGCCCGAGGAGACGGTCTTCCCGGCGATCCTGATCTACCGGCTGGTCGCCTTCTGGATGCCGATCCCGCCGGGCATCGTCGCCTTCTTCCAGCTCCGCAAAAGGGTCCAGCAGTGGGAGGAGGAGGGGCTGCCGATTGACCGGGCGGTACTATAAAAAGTGAAGTGACCCCTCCGCCGATGGGCCTAAAACGGGAGATATAGGCCGCTATATTAGGCCCATCGACGGCTACTAGACTCCGGCGGTGGAGATGGCAGACGAAAAGAAGATCGAGAACGTGATCATCGTCGGCGGCGGGCCGGCCGGTTACACCGCGGCGCTCTACACGGCGCGCGCCAACCTCGAGCCGCTCGTCTTCGAGGGCTTCCAGTGGGGCGGGCAGCTGCAGAACACGACCGACGTCGAGAACTACCCCGGCTATCCCGAGGGGATCATGGGCCCGGAGATGATGGGCCAGTTCCGCGCCCAGGCCGAGCGCTTCGGGACCCGCTTCGTCACCGACGACGTCGACCGGGTCGAGCTCTCCGACGGCGGCGTCCAGAAGGTCTACCTCGGCGACGAGGAGCACCTGGCCAAGACCGTGATCCTGGCGATGGGGGCGGAGCCGCGCCGGCTCGGCGTCCCCGGCGAGATGGAGCTGGGCGGCCGCGGCGTCTCCACCTGCGGCGTCTGCGACGGCGCCTTCTTCAAGGACCAGAAGGTGATCGTGATCGGCGGCGGCGACTCGGCGATGGAGGACTCGATCTTCATCTCCAAGTTCGCCAGCGAGCTGACCGTGGTCAACCGCCGCGACGAGTTCCGCGCCTCGAAGATCATGCACGACCGGGCGAGCGAGCAGCCCAACATCTCCTTCAAGACCCCCTTCGTCGCGGAGGAGTTCGTCGCCGGCGAGGACGGCAAGCTGGAACGCGTCCGCCTGCGCAACCCCGAGACCGGGGAGACCGAGGAGATCGAGACCGATGGCGCCTTCGTCGCGATCGGCCACATCCCCAAATCGGAGATCGTCGAGGGCCAGGTCGACACCGACGAGAACGGCTACATCGTCACCCAGCCCGGCTCGACCCGCACCAACCTCGGCGGCGTCTTCGCCGTCGGCGACGTCGTCGACCACACCTACCGCCAGGCGGTCACCGCCGCCGGCACCGGCTGCATGGGCGCCCTCGACGCCGAGTGGTACCTGCGCGACACGCCCCCCTCGCCCGAGGCCCACTGGATGCCAGGCGGCGAGCCGACCGAGATCGCCCCGACGCCGGGCTCATAACCCGAAGGTGCGGGGCGGGTTCGAATCCCGCCCCGCAGCGGTGCGCCCCTCGAGCACGAGGACAACGAGATGATGCGGCCCTACCGCAGCGGTCGTTGACGCGCCCCGGTTGCTCGGTTAGGTTCAGGCTCACCCGAGCCAGGAGGATCTTCACCATGAGCATCCTTATCCGCTTCGCCCCTGCGTCTCTGACCGCCCAGCAATACGACGAGTCTGTCCGAAGGCTTGAAGGGGCCGGCGACTGGCCTCCCGACGGGCTCGACTACCACGTCTGCTTCGGCTCGGAAGGCAACCTCCGGGTCAGCGAGATCTGGGACTCGCGGGAGCAGCTCGACGCGTTTGGCGAGCGCCTCATGCCGGTGCTGGCCGAGGTGGGGATAGAGCCGGGCGAGCCGGAGCTGATGGAAATTCACAACATTGTCAGGCGCTAGAGACGCCGAAGGCGCCGCAGTCGGTTGCGGCGCCTTCGTGCTCTCTGGCTTGGTCTGGGGCGCTAACCCGGGAAGGGCTCGGGCTGGCGCTCGCCCGGGGTGTAGTCGGACTCGGCTTCGAGCGGTGCCCCGGATCTGCTCGCGGAACTCCGGGGTGTCCTCGTGGCCGTGGACGGACGCCGCGTGCTCGGCGGCGGCCATCACCACCTCGTCCTCCTCGCCGATGATCGTCAGCGAGCAGTTGCTCTCGCTCTCGAATCGGCGGCAATCTGCCATCACTCGGCTCATCTGGAACCTCCAAATCTGTAGATGTTGGGTCGGATGCCCCCCGCAGCCAAGATCTGTACTACACCCGCCTGGAGGAGGAGTCAAGGAGCCGTGTCTTGACGCCTTACCCGGCGAGCTGCTGCACGACGAAGGTCCGCTTGCCCCCCGGGGTTTCGATCTCGACCGGCTCCCCGATCTTGGCGTCCCGCAGGGCGCGGCCGATCGGCGATTCGGCTGAAAGGCGGCCCTGGGCCAGGTCGGCTTCGGTCGAGCCGACCAGGGTCCAGGTGTTGACCTTGCCGCTCCCCTCGTCGAGGACCTCGGCGGTGCGACCGAAGGCGAATGAGTCGGCGCCGTCGTCGACCTCGACGACGACGGCGTTTCGCAGTCGCTCTTTGAGGCGCTTGACCTTTGTCTCCAGATGCGCCTGGTCTTCCTTGGCGATGTGGTAGTCGGCGTTCTCCTTCAGGTCGCCGAGCTCGCGGGCGGTCTTGATCCGAGCCGCCATCTCGGTGCGGGCCGGTCCTTCCAGCTGTGCGATTTCCGCCTGCAGGGCCTTGATGCCGTCGGGGGTGATCGCCTCTCGATTTGAATCTGGTCCGCTCATTCGTGCACCCTTTCAGATGCGGCTGCGGCCAGGATCGGGCCCGTAGGCTACGGCGTGACGATCGCGAAGCCGGGGTCGGGCTCGTCGAGCAGGCCGAGCAGCTCGCCGAGCTTCGTCGCCGTCGCCCTCGACCCGCAGCCGCCCGCTCTCGACCAGCTCGCCGAGATCGGCGGCTTTGAGGAGGAGCTGGTCGAGCGCCTCGCGTTCGACCACCAGAGCCGGCGTCGGCCTCAGGATCGTGCCCGCCGGGGCGGTGGCTGAGGACGCCGTTGCGGACGGTGATCGCGTGCTGCTCGTCGGGATCGGTGACCACCCAGTCGATCCTCAGGTGGTGCTCCCAGGCACGTGGGCCGTCGAGGCGGATCGCCATCGCGTCGAGCAGTTGGCTGACGGAGAGGTTGGCGACGATGTCGGGCGGGGCGGTCGCGGTCGGCGTCCCGGCGATTCCCTCGCGCAGCTCCTTCGCTCCCATCAGGAAGAAGTTGCGCCAGGTCGCGTTCTCGGCGCCGTAGCCGAGTTGCTCGAGCGCGTCCGCCTGCAGCTGCGCGCGCCGCCTGGTTCTCCGGCTCGGCGAAGACGAGGTGGTTGACGACCTCGGCGACCCAGCGGTAGTCGCCCGCCTCGAACGACTCGCGCGCCTTCGCCAGCACCGCCTCGGCGCCGCCCATGAACTCGACGTAGCGCCGCGCCTGCTCGACCGGCGGGTGCTCCCAGAGGTGGGCGGGGTTGCCGTCGAACCAGCCCATGTAGCGCTGGTAGATCGCCTTCACGTTGTGGCTGATCGAGCCGTAGTACTCGCGGCAGTGCCACTCGCGCGGCGAGGCTCGGGGGCAGCTCGATCAGCTCGGCGATCTCGGGCCCGGTGTGGCCCTGGTTCAGCAGCCGCAGGGTCTGGTCGTGCAGGTAGGGGTAGAGGTCGCGCTGCTTCTCCAGGTAGTCGACGATCTTCTCGGCTGCCCCAGCACGGCCAGTGGTGGCCGGCTGAACAGGACGTCGGAGTCGCGGCCGAACAGCTCGATCGCCTCGTCCAGGTAGTGCGCCCAGATGCGCGGGTCGCGCACCAGGGCGCCGCGCGGGGTGAGGATGTTGTGCATCGCGCGGGCCGCGTTGTCGGCGATGCAGAGGACCCGCCGGTCGGGGAAGTGGATGTTCATCTCCGCGGGCGCCTCGGTGCCGGGCGTCAGCTGGAACGCCATCCGCACGCCGTCGACGACCTCTTCCTGCCCGGTCTCGGCGATGTCGACGGTTGGGCGGGATCAGGGTGATCGTCCCGAGCGAGGTGGTCTGCCCGAGGCCGGAGCCGATCTGCCCGTCGGGGCCGCGGTCGAGCAGCGCCCCGTACATGTAGCCGGCGCGGCGCCCCATCGCGGTGCCGGCGAAGACGTTCTCGCTGACCGCGTGGTGGAGGAAGCCGGCCGGGCGCGAGGACCGGGATCCGAGCGCGGCGTCGACCTCCTCCTGGGAGACGATGCCCTTGGCGCCGCCGAAGTGGTCGACGTGGCTGTGGGTGTAGATCAGGCCGGTGACCGGACGCTCGCCGCGGTGCTCGCGGTAGAGCGCCAGCGCCGCCGCGGCGGTCTCGGCCGAGACCAGCGGGTCGATGACGACGATCCCGTCCTCGCCCTCGACCACGTGCATGTTGGAGAGGTCGAAGCCGCGCAGCTGGTAGAAGCCGGGCGCCAGCTCGAACAGGCCGGCGATGCGGCTGAGCCGTCGCCTGGCGCCAGAGGCTCGGGTGCGCGGTGTCGGGCGGATTCCTCGTCGAGGAACTCGTAGGACTGGAGTTCCCAGGCCGTCCTGCCTTGGTCGGTTTCGACGATCGCGGGATCGAACGGGGCGATCAGACCTCGCTTGGCGTCGGCAAAGTCCTGCTCGTCGTCGAGGGGCAAGGAGGCGAGGGCCTCGCGGTTTCGCCGGGCGGTGTGCTCGGTCGCCGGTTTGCGGCTCGCGTTCGGCGGTCCCTCAGGCGGCATCGCGAAGGGCCAGGCCGCGCTCGCAGCGCGGCAGAGCAGGGGCGCGGGGACGTAGGCGTCGCCGTGTTGCTCGCGGAGCTCTTCGAGCAGGCCGAGCGGCCCGCTCGGCGCCGATCAGCTCGGCGAACTCGAGCGGGCCGAGCGGCCAGTTGAAGCCGAGGCGCATCGCGGTGTCCATGTCGGCGGGCGAGCCGACCTGCTCCTCGAGGGCGAAGGCCGCCTCGTTGGCGATCTGGGCGATCAGGCGCGGGAGGATCTCCGTGCGCGGCCGGGTCGATCTTCGCCAGCTCGTCGGGATCGAGGGTCGGCAACACGTCCGCTCCGCTGTTCCTTTGCCGCATATAACGGGGCAAAGGAACAGCGGAAGCTGGGTTGGCGGGGGATTTGTCTTCGCCGTAGGCGTAGAAGCCGTGCGCCGCTCTTGCGGCCCGAGGCGGCCCTCGGCGACCAGTTGCTCCTGGATCGGACTGGGGCGCCAGCGCTCCGGCTCGCCGCCCTGCGCGTAGAAGGAGCGGGCGACGCTGAGGTTGACGTCGAGGCCGATCAGGTCGATCAGCTCGAACGGGCCCATCCGGAAGCCGCCGCCGAGCCGGCAGACCCGGTCGATCGTCTCGGCGTCGGCGACCCCGTCGGCGAGCATCCGCAGCGACTCGAGGGTGAAGGGGCGGGCGAGGCGGTTGGCGATGAAGCCGGGGCTGTCCTTGGCGCGGATCGGCGTGCGTCCCATGCGCCTGCCGACCTCCACCGTGGCCTCGAGCGCCTCCTCGGCCGAGTCGCGCGGTCGCCACCACCTCGACCAGCTTCATCAGCGCCGGCGGGTTGAAGAAGTGCATGCCGACGACGCGCTCGGGGTGGGGCACGCCGGCCGCGATCGCGGTGACCGGCAGCGAGGAGGTGTTGGTGGCGAGGATCGTCTCCGGGCCGCAGGCCTCGGCCAGCGCGGCGAACAGCTCCCGCTTCAGCCCCAGGTCCTCGGGCGCCGCCTCGATCACCAGGTCGCAGCCGCCGAGGTCGGCGAGGCTCGCGGGCGGCGCCGGCGCCGGCGCTCGCCGCGTCGGCATCCTCCTCGCTCCACATCCCCTTCGCGGCGCCCTTCGCCAGCGCACCGCGCAGCCGCTCGATCCCGGCGTCGAGCGCGGCGGGGATGGGGTCGTGCAGGCGAGTCTCGTAGCCGCCGAGCGCGGCGATCTGCGGCGATCCCGGCCCCCATCGTGCCGGCGCCGACGACGCCGACCCGCTCACCGCCGACGGGCCTTCCGTCCCATATAGCGACGTATCGGCCGTCGGCGGCTCATTGCCTTCGAACTTCGGCTCGCGCTTCTCGAGGAAGGCCTTCATCCCCTCGACCCGGTCCTCGGTCGCCATCGCCAGCTCGTACAGGCGCCGCTCGTTCTCGAGGCCGGCGCTCGAGCGCCGGTCTCCTCCGCCGCCGAGCACGGCCTGCTTGGCGAGCCGGGCCGCGATCGGCGGCCGCTCGGCGACGGTCGCGGGCCAGCTCCAGCGCCGCCTCCAGCCAGCCGTCCTCCCTCCACGACCTTGTTGACGAGGCCCAGCTCTCGGGCCGTCGCGGCGTCGAAGCGTCCCGCCGGTCAGCACGTACTCCATCGCCCGCTGCTTGCCGAGCACCCGCGCCAGGCGCTGGGTGCCGCCGCCGCCGGGGATGATCCCGAGGGTGATCTCCGGCTGGCCGAACCTGGCGCGTCTCGGAGGCGACGATCATGTCGCAGGCCAGGGCCAGCTCGCAGCCGCCGCCCAGCGCGTAGCCGGAGACGGCGGCGATCATCGGCGTCTTCACGGCGGCGACGCCGCTGCCAGAACGCGGCGGCCGGGTGGTAGAGGGCCTCGGCGAAGCTGCGCTCGCTCATCGCCTTGATGTCGGCGCCGGCGGCGAAGACCTCGTCGGAGCCGGCGATCACGATGCAGCGCACCTCGGGGTCGGGGTCGAGGCGCTCCAGCTCGGAGGCGAGCTCGCTCCATCATCTCCGGCGAGAGGGCGTTGCGCGCCTCGGGCCGGTTCAGCCGCAGCAGGGCGACGTGGCCGTCGAGCGAGGTCTCGACCAGCTCGGCCAAAGCGCTACTCGGCCTCCATCGGCGTCATCGCGTTGATGCCGGTCGCGGCGCGGCCGATGATCAGCTTCTGGATCTGCGAGGTGCCCTCGTACAGCGTCGTCACGCGGGCGTCGCGCAGGTAGCGCTCGACCGGGTAGTCGTCGACGTAGCCGGCGCCGCCGTGGACCTGGATCGCCAGGTTCGCGCACTCGACCGCCGACTCGGTCGCGTACAGCTTCGCCACCGAGGTCTCCATCGTGTTCGGCTTGCCTTCGTCCTTGAGCACGCCGGCGCGGTAGACCAGCATCCGGCTGGCGTCGCGCTTGACGATCATGTCGGCGATCATCTCCTGGACCAGCTGGAAGCGGGCGAGCGGCACGCCGAACTGCTTGCGCTCCTTCGCGTAGGCGACCGAGGCTTCGACGCAGCCGTCGCAGATGCCGACGCAGCCGGCGGCGACGCTGTAGCGGCCGTTGTCGAGGGCGCTCATCGCGACCTTGAAGCCGTCGCCGATCTCGCCCGAGCATCGCGTCCTCGCCGACCTCGACCTCGTCGAGCGAGAGCTCCGCCGGTGTCGGAGGAGCGCAGGCCGAGCTTGCCGTGGATCTCCTGCGTGGTGAAGCCCTCGCTGGCGGTCGGGACGAGGAAGCAGGCGAGGCCGCGGTGCTTCTTGTCCGGGTCGGTCTGGGCGAAGATCAGCGCCACCTCGGAGAAGTTGCCGAGGCTGATCCACATCTTCTGGCCGCTGATCGACCAGCCCGAGTCGGTCTTGGTCGCCCGGGTGCGCAGGTTGGCGGCGTCGGAGCCGGTGTCGGGCTCGGTCAGGCCGAAGCAGCCGAGCGCCTCGCCCGAGCAGAGCCGCGGCAGCCACTTCTGCTTCTGCTCCTCGGTGCCCCAGCGCTCGATCGAGCCGGCGACCAGCGAGGTCTGCACCGAGACGACGGTGCGGGCCGAGGAGTCGGCGCGGCCGACCTGCTCGACGATCAGCCCGTAGCCGATGTAGTCGAGGCCGCGGCCGCCGTACTGCTCGGCGACCGGGGCGCCGAGGTAGCCGACCTCGCCCAGCTTGCTCGCCAGCTCGCGGTCGAAGCGGGCGGCGCGGTCGTTCTCGCGGACCCGCGGCGCGATCTCGTTGTCGGCGAATTCGCGCGCCGTTTCGGAGATCAGTCGCTGCTCGTCGCTCAGCTGGAAGTCCATCTCACCCCTGCTCTCGTCGGTTGTCTCGGTCAGAGCTCCTGGCCCAGGGTCGCCGCGAACGCCTCCTGCGCCTCGCGGGTGCGGGGGCCGGGCGCCGTCCGGCAGCTCGGCGCCGTCGATCGCGGAGACGGCCTGGATCTCCCGCGTGGTCGAGGCGAGGAAGGCCTCGTGGGCGGCGCGCAGGTCGGCGACCGGCCAGGCGCCCTCCTCGACGTGCAGCGCCTTGACCAGGCGGTCGCGGGTGATCGACTCGAGCACGGCCGCGTCGAGCGCCGGCGTGCGCAGCGCGCCCTGCGGCGAGACCCAGAAGATCGACGAGGTCGGCGGCTCGAGCACGGTGCCGTCGGGCTGGACGAGCACGGCCTCGTCGGCGCCCTGGGCCTTGGCGAGCCGGGTCGCCTGCATGTTGGCGGCGTAGGAGAGCGACTTGACCCCGTTGAGGATCACGCTCGGGCAGTAGGTGACGGTGGCGAGGCTGCAGCGTCTCGGCATGGGCCGGGATCGGCTCGGTAGCGCGATCCGCCGCCCGCCGCGGGTGACGATCAGCCGCAGCTGGCCGTCGGCCGTCGCCGAACTCGGCCAGCAGCGCCGTCGATCTCGCGCCTCCAGCGCGGCGCGGTCGAACTCGAGCTCGATCGCCGCGGCCGAGCGCTCGAGCCGGTCGAGGTGGTCGGCGAGCGCGAAGGGCCGCCCGTCGTAGAGCCGGATCACCTCGAAGACGCCGTCGCCGCGGTAGAGGCCGTCGTCCTGCAGCGGGACGATCGCCTCGGCGGTCGGGGAGATCGTCCCGTCGACGCTGGCCAGCTCGGATACACTGTCGTGCTCATCGGACGCGGCGAGGCTATCGCGTCAGACCGGCTTCGAACACCGTCGCCAGGCCCTGGCCGACGCCGACGCACAGGGTCGCGATCCCGTAGCGGCCGCCGCGGCGGCGCAGCTCGCGCACCAGGGTCGTGGTGAGGCGGGCGCCGGAGCAGCCGAGCGGGTGGCCGAGGGCGATCGCGCCGCCGTTGACGTTGAGGCGCTCCTCGTCGATCCCGAGCTCCCGCACGCAGGCGAGGACCTGGGCGGCGAAGGCCTCGTTCAGCTCGATCAGGTCGATCTGGTCCAGCGAGAGGCCGGCGGCGGCGAGGGCGCGCGGCACCGCCTCGACCGGGCCGATGCCCATGTAGGCGGGGTCGACGCCGGCGACGCCGAAGGAGACGACCCGGGCGAGCGGCTCGGCGCCGAGCCGCTCGACACCGGCCTCGGAGGCGATCAGCAGGCAGGCGGCGCCGTCGTTGAGGGTCGAGGCGTTGCCGGCGGTGACCGTCCCGCCCTCGCGGAAGACGGGGCGCAGGCCCGCCATCTTCTCCAGCGAGGCGTCGGGGCGGGGCCCCTCGTCGGCGTCGACGGTGACGGTGTCGCGTCCCTGCGGCGCCTCGATCGGGACGATCTCCTCGGCGAACAGCCCGGCCTCGGCGGCGGCCACCGCGCGCTGGTGGCTGCGCAGCGCGAAGGCGTCCTGGTCCTCGCGGCCGATCGCCGTAGCGCTCGGCGACGTTCTCCGCCGTCTCGCCCATCGACTCGGTCGAGATCGCCCAGCTCGGCCATCCGCGGGTTGACCAGGCGCCAGCCGAGCGTCGTGTCGTGCATCGTCTGCTCGCCGCGCGGCAGGCCGCGCTCGGGCTTCGCCACCACCCACGGCGCCCGGCTCATCGACTCGACGCCGCCGGCCAGGTAGAGGTCGCCCTCGCCGAGCTTGACCGCGCGGGCGGCGGCGTTGACCGCCTCCAGGCCCGAGGCGCAGAGGCGGTTGACCGTCGCCCCGGGCACGCTGGCGGGCAGGCCGGCCAGCAGCGCCGCCATCCGCGCCACGTCGCGGTTGTCCTCGCCCGACTGGTTGGCGGCGCCGAGGTAGACGTCGGTGATCCGCTCGGGGTCGACGCCGGTGCGCTCGACCACCGCGCGGATGACGTGGGCGGCGAGGTCGTCGGGCCGCACGCCGGAGAGGGCGCCGCGGTAGGCGCCCATCGGGGTGCGGACCGCGTCGACTACGTAGGCCTCGGGCATGGAGCGGGATTAAACAGGGGACCGTCTTCTCGTGCGTATCCTTTCCCGGTGGGCTTCATCCTCGGGACGATTGCGCTGCTCGCGTTCCTGATCGGCGTGCTGGTGGTCGTCGGCCACTTCTACCCGGGGAGCAGCGCCGACCTCGTCGACTGGCACCCGACCCGCTCCCCCGAGGTCGAGGCCCAGAACGAGATCGACGACGTCCGCCAGATGATCGACGCGCAGAACGAGATGCGCCGCCGCCGCGGCGCCCCGGAGATGACCGAGGAGGAGCTGCGCCGCGAGGTCGCCGAGGACGAGCTCAACCGCCTGCGCTGGCGCGACCCGTTCGAGGCCCGAGTAGGGACCGCTGGGATGGCGCGGGCGCTGATCGTCGGTTGCGGCTGCCGCGGGCGGCTGCTCGGCGGGCGCCTGCTCGGCGAGGGTTGGGCGGTTCGCGGGACCAGTCGCCGCCCGGAGGGGCTCGCGGCGATCGAGGCCGCCGGGATCGAGCCGGCCCTCGCCGACCCCGACCGCCCCGCCACCGTGCTCGACCTGGTCGGCGACGTCACCGTCGTCCACTGGCTGCTCGGCTCCGCGCAGGCCGAGCCGGAGGTGATCGCGGCGATCCACGGGCCGCGGCTCGAGCACCTGCTGGAGAAGCTGGTCGACACGCCGGTGCGCGGCTTCGTCTACGAGGCGGAGGGCCGGGTGCAGTCGCGCTATCTGGAGGGGGGAGAGGCGATAGTCCGCGCCGCCGCCGAGACCTGGCGCATCCCGGTCGAGGTGGTCAAGGCCGACCCGGCGGACCCGTCCGCCTGGGCCGACGGATGCTCGCCGCGACCCTCCGACTCGTCCACGGACTGCCCATCGGCGGCCGGCAAGTCGATATGTCTAAACTCCGATAGGAATTAAGGTAAATGCCTAAAGGCGAGCAAACCCGAGAGGAGCGTCCGATGACGTTGCAGCTTGGTGACGTAGCACCCGACTTCGAGGCCGACACGACTGAGGGCCGGATCAGTTTCCACGACTGGATCGGCGACTCGTGGGCGGTGCTGTTCTCGCACCCGAAGGACTTCACGCCGGTCTGCACGACGGAGCTCGGCTACATGGCGAGGATCGAGCCCGAGTTCGAACGCCGCAACGTGAAGGTCATCGGCCTCTCGGTCGACCCGCTCGGCAAACACGAGGAGTGGGCGAGCGACATCGAGGAGACCCAGGGCACGGCGCCGAACTACCCGATCATCAGCGACGCCGACTTCCACGTCTCGAAGCTCTACGGGATGCTGCCGGCGGACGTCTCCGGAGACGCTGCGGACCGCACGCCCGCCGACAACCAGACCGTGCGCAACGTCTTCGTCATCGGTCCCGACAAGAAGGTCAAACTGATCCTCGTCTACCCGATGACGACCGGGCGCAACTTCGACGAGGTCCTGCGCGTGATCGACTCTCTCCAGCTCACCGCCCAGCACAAAGTCGCGACGCCGGCCAACTGGCAGCAGGGCGACGACGTGATCATCGCCGGCTCGGTCACCAACGACCAGGCGAAGGAGATCTACCCGGAGGGCTGGGAGGAGCCGCGTCCCTACATCCGCATCGTCCCCCAGCCCGAGACCGAGAAGGTCGCCTAGCCGAGGCGCTCCAGCAGGTCGCCGAGGATCCTGGCGGTCGCTCCCCAGATGAGGTGCCCGTCGACCTCGTAGGTCGGGGTGTGGATCGGGACGCCGCGGCGGATCAGACGGCGCATCGCATAGCCCTCGCGCAGGACGTCCAGCGAGAAGGTGAGGACTGTCTCGACCTCGGCGGGATTGGGTTTCAGATTCAGGTCGCGCCGGATGCGGGATGCGGCCGACGAAGGGGTGGATGCGGTAGCCGGTGACGAAGGTCGCGGTGGGCGGTAGCGCCTCGCCGATCTCGACCACCGACGGGTCGAGGGCGATCTCCTCCTGGGCCTCGCGCAGGGCCGTCGCCGCCAGGTCGGCGTCGCCTTCGTCCTGGCGCCCGCCGGGGAAGGAGATCTCGCCGGCGTGGCGGCGCAGATCCGCCCTGCGCTCGGTGAAGATCAGCCCGGGGTCCTCCGGCCAGCCAAAGAGCGGCAGCAGGACCGCGGCGTCGACTCTGGGCTTCACCGCTCCATCATCGTTGAATCCGATTGAGGCGCCTCAGATGATCACCTGGACGGTGCCGCCGTCGACCGACCAGGCGGCGCCGCTTACGTAGGAGGCGCGCTCCGAGCAGAGGAAGACGATCGCCGCGGCGATCTCGCCGACCTCGGCGAGCCGGCCGATCGGCCGCTTCGAGCCGGCCGCCGCCAGCGCCTCCTCGCGGCTCGCCGCTCCCGACATCTCCTTCGACTGGTCGAGCAGGCCGCCCGGCTCCATCCACATCTCCGCCTGCACCGGGCCCGGGCAGATCGCGTTGACGAGGACGCCCCGCTTCGCGTAGCGGTCGGCGAAGAGGCGGGAGAGGGACAGCTCGGCGGCCTTCGCCACCGAGTACTCGGGCATCGCCGCGGAGGGGCGCTTGCCGGCGGTCGAGCAGACGTTGACGACCCGGCCCCAGCCGCGCTCGGCCATCGCCGGGGCCGCGGCGCGCATCGCCCGCAGCGGCGCCATCACGTTCAGCTCGTACTGGGCGCGCCAGTCCTCGTCGGGGACGTCGTCGAGGTCGCGCCACTTGGCGGAGCCGGCGTTGTTGACGAGTACGTCGAGGGCGCCGAAGCGCTCGGTCGCCTCGGCCAGCATCCGCTCGCCGGCGTCCTCCGCGGTGACGTCGAGGGTCAGCTGGGCGGCTCTCCCGCCCGCTTCGGCGCCGGCCGTTGCCGCCTCCTCGGTCGCGACGGCGAGCCGGTCCGCGTTGCGGGCGACGAGGAGAACGTTGGCGCCCTCCGCGCAGAGCAGCCGCGCCGTCTCCCGGCCGATCCCCCGGCTCGCGCCGGTCACCACGCAGCCGCGTCCTGCCAGCCCGAGGTCCATCTAGATCGTCTCGACCCGGTCCGAGACGGTGACCGGGGTCTCGCCGGCGAGCGCCTTGTGGACGGGGCACTTGCCGGCGATTACGACGAGGCGCTCCTTCTGCTCCTCGGTCAGCCCCTCCGGGAGCCGCAGGGCCACCGCGAACGAGGTCGGGACCGCCCCGGTGTACTCGACATCGACATCCACCTCGACCTCGTCGAGCTCCCAGCCTTTGCGCTCCGCGTACATCTCCATCGTGATCGCGGTGCAGGCGGCGAGGCTGGCGGCGAGCAGCCGGGTGGGTCTGGGGCCGGTGTCGGCGCCGCCCACCTCGGCCGGCTCGTCGACGACGACCGTGTGGCCGCCCTCGATCTCGATCTCGTGCCTGAACCCCTCGCGGCGGCGGGCGACGACCCTCACGGTGGGGTCAGCCCTTCCGCCGGCCCTCGAACAGGGCGGGGTCGTCGACGTCGGCGAAGCGGGCCATCGCGTAGGCGAGGTCGGAGGCGCGGTTGACGAAGCGGACGACCGTCTCGCCGCTCAGCTCGCCCTGCTCGCCCAGCGCGGTGATGCGGCGCTCGGCGCGGCGGATCGCGGTGCGGGCGACGTCGAGCTGCGCCGAGAGCTGCGTCCCGCCGGGGATCACGAACTGCGGCGGCAGCTCGACCTGGCCCATGTAGTGGTCGATCCGCTCCTCGAGCGCCGCGACCATCTCCTCGGTGGTGCGGCTGATCCCGTCCTCCAGCCGCTCGGCCGCCTCCGGCGCGGTCGCCAGCTCCGCCCCGGCGACGAAGATGTCGTCCTGGAGGCGGAGGATGTCGGCCGCCAGCGCCGCCTGTTCTGGGCCGCAGAGGGCGCGGGCGACGCCCAGCTCCGAGCAGGCCTCGTCGAGCGTTCCGTAGGCCTCGGTGCGGCCGTGGTGCTTGGGGACGCGACCCCCGTACCAGAGCGAAGTGGTCCCGTCGTCACCCTTCTTCGTATAGATCTTCACCACGCGCTCATCCTAAGCGCGCGCCCGCCGATGGGCCTCAAATACGCCGTATAGGCGTATTTGAGGCCCATCGGCGGCTGTTGGGGTCAGCCGACCGGGTTGAAGGCGATTCCGGTGAGGATCTTGGGGAAGAAGTAGGTCGACTTCGGCGGCATGATCTCGCCGGCTGCCGCGACCTCGCGCACCTCGTCGACGGGGGTGGGGCGGAGGATGAAGGCGACTTCGTAGGAGCCGCCGTCGAGGAGGGCGAGCGATTCGGGGATGCTCTTCGCGTACTCGATGCCGCGGCGGGCGGCGATGTCGTCCTCGGTCATCCCGAGGATGGCCTTGAGGACGAGCGTCTCGAGGATGACCGAGTCGAGGCGGCGGTAGGCCGCCGATTTGCCCTCGAGCAGCCGGTCCAGCTCGGCCGCGTCCTTCAGCCGCAGCCGGAAGCCGCGCTCGTGGTGGGAGTCGTAGAGGCCGAAGACGCCGACGCCTTCCTCGCCATCGGGGTCGAGATCTTCGCCCCCGACCTCGGTGACGTCGAACTTCTCGCGCAGGCCGGCGCCGAGCAGTTGCTGGCGCTCCGGGTCCGCGGCGAAGCCGGAGAGCACCCGGTGGGTGGGGAAGACGGTGAGGCCGGGGTCGTCGAGGCCGGTCAGCGCCATCAACGTGTAGTTGTGCGGGCCCTCGCCGCCGACCTCGTCGCGCCAGGCGCGGGCGGTCTCGTAGCGATGGTGCCCGTCGGCGATCAGCAGCTCGGCGCGGGCGAGGCGCTCGTGGACGGCGGCGTGGATGGCCGGGTCGCCGACCCGCCAGACGCGGTGGACCGTGCCGTCCTCGTCGGTCACCTCGCCCCAGGGCGCGCCCGCAGTGGCCGGCTCGACCAGCGGCCAGGGGTCCTCGGTGGCCAGCGAGAAGATCGGGGAGAGGTTGAGCCGGGTGGCGCGCGTCAGGTCGAGCCGGTCCTTCTTCGGTCCCGGCAGCGTGCGCTCGTGCGGCCTGATCTTCCCGGCCCCGTAGTCCTCGACCCGCACCCGGGCGAGGATCCCGTGGCGGGTATTGGAGGAGCCGTCGGGCGCCGTGTAGTTCTGCGTCAACGCCCAGAGCACCGGCTCGGAGTCCTCGAGCAGCACCCCCTCGGATCGCCACGCGTCGATCGTCTCCGCCGCGTGCGCGTACGGGTCGTCCCCATTCTCGGCCTGCGGCAGATCGACCTCGACCACGTTGTAAGGAGACCGTTCCAACAACGCCGCCCGCTGCCCCGCGTCGATCACGTCATAGGGCGGCGAGGTCACATCCCCAAGCGCCCCAACGACGTCGAGGTCGTAGTGCAGAGCGTTGAAGGGACGAACGTCGGCCACGGCGGCGAAACCTAGCGGTTGGTCGCTGGTGGCACAGGCGGCGACGGATTCCCGCTCTAGACTGAGCGCTTCGGGGCGTGGCGCAGCCTGGTAGCGCATCCCGTTTGGGTCGGGAAGGTCGCCGGTTCAAATCCGGCCGCCCCGATTTAGTAACCCTGACCATTCACCAGATCGCCACCGGCCTCGGGCCATCGTGATCTCGGATCGCTTGATCCTTGGTACAGTTCAGGCCACGCTCGATAGCTGTTGCATAGATCAGTCGATCGGCGGGGTCGCCCGGGACGCCACGCTACGAGCGTCCGCTCAGGCGGCTCCGCCGGCGACCTGCGCCGCCGAGGCCGGCTCGATCCCGCGGATCAGGTCCGCGGCTCGCTCGGCTATCGCGATCGTTGGGGCGTTGGTGTTGCCGCGGGTCACTGTCGGCATCACCGAGGCGTCGACCACTCGCAGCGACTCGACCCCGCGCACCCGGAGTTCCGTATCGACCACGGCGCCGTCGTCGTTGCCCATCCGGCAGGTGCCGACCGGGTGGTACAGGGTGAAGGTCTGGCGGCGGATGAAAGCGCGCATGTCCTCGTCGGAGTCGGAGTCCGGCAGGTAGTAAGGGCGGGTGGTGAAACGCCCGAGCGGGGCCTGTCGGCAGATCTCGATCGCGGCGCGCAGCCCGGCCACCATCGCCTCCATGTCGGAGTCCTCGGAGTAGTAGTTGTGGAGGATCAGCGGCTTGGCGGTGGGGTCGGGAGAGAGCAGCCCGACCGCGCCGCGGCTGGCCGGCTTGATCACGCAGGGCGCCATCCCGAAGCCGTGCTCGAAGACCGCCGACAGGCCCTCGTCCACGTAGAGCGCCGGCGCGGCGTGGTACTGGATGTCGGGAGCGGGCAGGTCGGCACCGGTGCGGATGAAGCCGCCCGCCTCGGCGACGTTGGAGGTGAGCGGCCCGGTGCCCTCGGTGGCGAACCGCGCCAGGTTCTCCTCGGTCATCGCAGTGAGCAGCGAGACCGGCTCGTCGTGGGCGAAGGCGACCCCGGAGGCCGGGTGGTCCTGGAGGTTCTGGCCGACCTCGGGGCGGTCGGCGACGACCGGGATCTGCAGCATCGTCAGCGGCTCCGCCGGGCCGACGCCGGAGAGCATCAGGAGCTGGGGCGAGTTGTAGGTGCCGCCGCAGAGGATCACCTCGCGCTCGGCGCGGAACTCGCGCCGCTCCCCGGCCCGCTCGCCCTCGACGCCGACGGCGCGCCCGCCCTCGAAAAGCACGCGGTGGACCTGGGTGTAGGTCTCGACCGTGAGGTTGGGCCGCGCCAGCGCCGGGTGCAGGTAGGCCACGGAGGCGCTGCAGCGTTTGCCGTTGCGCTGAGTGAGCTGGTAGCGGCCGAAGCCGTCCTGCTTCTCCCCGTTGAAGTCGTCGTTGGAGGGGTGCCCCGCCGCCGCGGCCGCTTCCAGGAAAGCGTCGGTGATCGGGTTTTCGTGGCGCCCTTCGGAGACCGCCAGCGGTCCCCCGGCGCCGTGCAGCTCGGACTCGCCCCGCTCGTTGTCCTCACTGCGCTTGAAGTAGGGCAGCAGGTCGTCGAAGCCCCAACCCTCGCAGCCCGCGTCGCGCCACTCGTCGTAGTCGAGCGGGTTGCCGCGGATGTAGATCATCGCGTTGATCGAGGAGGAGCCGCCGAGGCCCTTGCCGCGCGGCAGGTAGATGCGGCGGCGGTCGGCGAAGGGCTCCAGCGCCGTCGAGTAATCCCAGTCGTACTGGGTGCGGAAGAGCTGGCTGAAGGCGACCGGGACGTGGACGTTGTCGGCGGTGTCCGGCGGGCCGGCCTCGACCAGCAGCACGTCGACGTCGGGGTCCTCGGTCAGCCGGGCCGCCAGCACGCACCCGGCCGAGCCCGCCCCGACGATCACGTAGTCGTACATCGGACCGCTCCCCTCAGCCGACCGTCGCCTGGCGGCGCCGGCCCTCCTGGGCGTAGGAGCCGAGGTCGAGCAGGAAGGCGAGGATGACGATGAACCACTCGAAGCCGTTGACGCCGTCGGAGGAGGCCCACATCGCGGCGTAGGCGAGGGTCGTCCAGGGCAGCAGGAAGAAGCCCAGGAAGGGGACGAACCAACTGTCGAAGGCGCGGCTGAGCAGGTCGGTGAAGATCCACAGCACGAACAGGGCGAGCCGTGGCGAGATGAAGGCGAAGAGGACGACGAGGCAGCCGATGTGCAGCTACCCTGCAACGTTACCCGCAGCGCGGATGCGGCCTCGAGGTGCGCTGCCGGGAGTGCCGCCTTCGACGTGCTCGAGCGCACGCCGATGCGAGCACGCTGCCGTTCCCCGACGGGATCGAGACCGCCTACTTCGCGCTCGGCTGCTTCTGGGGGGCCGAGCGGCTGTTCTGGGGGCTGGACGGCGTCTACACCACCGCGGTCGGCTACATGAACGGGACCACACCCAACCCGACCTACGAGGAGGTCTGCAGCGGCAAGACCGGCCACGCCGAGGCGGTGCTGGTCGCATTCGACCCCGCCCGGATCGCCTACGCCGACCTGCTCAAGGTCTTCTTCGAGGAGCACGACCCCACCCAGGGGATGCGCCAGGGCAACGACGTCGGGACCCAGTACCGCTCCGGGATCTACTTCGTCAACGACTCGCAGAAGGCGATGGCCGAGGCCGGGCTGCGCGCCTACGACGAGGCGCTGCGGGCCGCCGGCCATGAGCCGGTCACGACCGAGGTCGAGCCGGCCGGTCCCTTCTACTTCGCCGAGGACTACCACCAGCAGTACCTGCACAAGGTGCCGAACGGCTACTGCGGCCTGGCCGGCACCGGCGTGTCCTGCCGCATCCCGGCAGCCTCTCCATAGCTCGCATCCCGCCGCGCGACTAGCATCCCGCGCCGGTGACCCCCTCCCTCGGCTCCTACATCGGCGGCTGCTTCGCCGTCATCGGCATCCTCTCCGCGGTCGGCCTCGGCGGCTACTGGCTGCGGCGCTGGATCGTCCCCGAGTTCTCCGGCGCGCTGGCCCGCCTCGCCGACGCGACGATCGCCGTCGCGCTGCTGGTCGTCTCCCTGGAACTGCTCGGCACGCTCAGCATCCTGCGGCTCGGCTGGATCGTCGTCGTCTGCATCGCGGTCGGGTTGCTGGCGGCGCTGCTCGGCTGGCGCAAGGCGCCTCGCGACGGCCACGCGATCGCCGCTCCGAAGGTGCAGCAGGTCGCCCTCTGGATCGCGCTCGGGGTCGCCTCGTTCACGGTCGCCGAGTGGACCTTCCCGGCCCAGCTCAGCCTCGACCAGGGGATGTTCGGCGGCGACACGACCTGGTACCACATGCCCTTCGCGGCGCGGATCGCACAGGAGCATTCGACCGTCCACCTGCTCTTCACCGACCCGCTGCGTCTCGTCGCCTGGTTCTACCCGCAGAGCTCGGAGCTGATCCATGCGACCGGGATCGTCCTGATGAAGAGCGACTGGCTCTCGCCGCTGATCAACCTCGGCTGGCTGGCGATCGCACTGCTCGCCGCCTGGTGCGTCGGCCGCCCCTACAAGGTCGGCCCGGCGACGCTGGTCGCCGCGGCGCTCGTCCTCGACTCGGGGGTGATGATCGAGACCCAGCCGGGCGAGGGCCGCAACGACATCATGGGGCTGGCCTTCCTGATCGCCTTCGTGGCGTTCCTGATCAACGGGCACCAGCGGCGAGCGCCCACCGCGGGCGCCGTTCAGGACGTGCCCGAGAGCGACGCGCCGCTGCTCGACAAGGGGCCGCTGGTGATGGCCGGGATCGCGGCGGGGCTGGCGATCTCGGTGAAGCTGCCCCTGCTGGTGCCGGTCGTCGCGATCACGGCCGGAATGGTCGTGGTCAGCGGTCGTGGACGGCGGTGGACGACCGCCTGGGTGCTGGCTGCCTCGGCGTTCGTGGTCGGCGGCTACTGGTACGTGCGGGCGGCGATCAAGACCGGCGGCAACCCGATCCCGCAGATCGGCTGGGGGCCGCTGCACCTGCCGAGGCCCGACCAGATGCCGCTGGACCCCCGTCCCCGCTTCGCGGTCGCCCACTATCTGTTCAACCCGACCGTCTACCGCAAGTGGTTCTTCCCGCGGCTCGACGACGCGCTCGGCCCGCTCTTCCCGCTGATCCTGATCGTCGCCGTCGCCGCGGCGGTTTACGTCGCGGTGCGCTCGCGCAACCGGATCCTGCGGGTGATCGCCGCCGCCGCTCTGCTCACCGCGGTCGTCTACATCTTCACGCCGCTGACCGCCGCGGGGCAGGAGGGCTCGCCGACCGGCTTCTTCACCAACACTCGGTACCTGATGCCGGGGCTGGTCCTGGCGCTGGTCCTGCTGCCGATCGCCCGGCCGCTGCGAGCGCCGGACAAGCGCGCCTGGCAGACGCTGATCTTCCTCACCGTCGTCTACGCGGTCATGGTGTTGACAACGCCGCGCTGGTACCCGAGCTACATCGCCGGGACGATCTTCCTCACCCTGGCGCTGGTCTGGGCGCCGGCGGCGCTCGGGCTGTTGCGGGGGCGGCGGAGGATCGGCCGCGGGCTCGTCGCTGCCACCGCCGCCGGGGTCGTGCTGTTAGCGGTCGTGCTCGGGCGGGCGCAGGAGGTGCAGTACTTCGACCACCACTACACGAAAACGACGCTCTTCCTCCAGGACGGTGGGCCGCAGAAGGCCTACGAGTTCGCCCGCCGCCAGCACGACAAGCGGATCGGGATCGCCGGCTCGGGTGAGATCTTCTTCGGTCAGTACGGCTTCTACGGAGCGGACGTCTCACAACTACGTCCAGTACATCGGCGTGCCGGGCCCGGACGGCGCCTACCGGCTGGCCACGAGCTGCGGCCAGTTCCGGCGTCGCGTCAACGCGGGCGACTACGACTACCTGATCGTCAGCCGCTACACCGCCGACGCCTCCACCTCTCCCTACTGGTACCGGATCTACTACTGGTTGAGGACCGACCCGGCGTTGAAGCAGGTGATCGCCGAGCCCGACATCACACCGGAGCCGGACTACGTCTTCAAGGTCAACGGCAAGCTGGCCCCCGCCGGCTGCCCCGGCCCGGCCAAGAGCTGACGGACGGCGGTCGGTCGGTCAGACCGGCGCCAGCGCGTGGTCGCGGATCAGCGCCGCGGACCGCTCGGGCTGCTCCCACCAGAACATGTGGCCGACGCCCTCCAGCAGCTCCAGCCGCGTGGAGAGCAGAGAGGCGATCTGGTGCCCGTTGGCGACGCCCAGCAGGCGGTCCTCGGTGCCGTGGATGACCAGCGTCGGAGTCGAGATCTGCGCCGAGCCGGTCGCTCGTGTCGTGGGCGCCGCAGGCGCGCATCTGCTGGAGGATCACCGGTCCCGGCGCCGGCAGCGCCGTCGCCATCTCCTCGAACTCGGCGAAGCGCGAGTCGTCCTCGCGGAAGCCGGGGGAGAGGTTGATCTCCCACATCACGCGGCGAACCTGCGCCGGGTCGTTTGCGGCCATCGCCGCGCCGAGCCGCTTCACGTCCTCGGGATCCATCAGCGTGCCCTCCGGCCCGCCGCAGTAGGTGGCGCCGAGGGTGAGCGTGCGGATGCGATCGGGATGGGCGAGGGCCAGCTCCTGGGCGACCATGCCGCCCATCGAGATGCCGACGACGTGTGCGCGCTCGACCTCCAGCGCGTCGAGCAGCCCCACCGTGTCTCCGGCCAGGTCGGCGATCGTGAACGGCATCTCGGCCCGCCCGGACAACCCCATTCCCCGGTTGTCGAAGACGATGCAGTCGAAGCTCTGCTCGAGGGAGGAGACGAAGGGGCGGCCCCAGGTGAGGTGCGTGGCGCTCATCCCCTGGATCAGCAGCATCGGCTCCCCGCCGCCGCTTCGCACGCAGTGGAGCTCGGTTCCGGACACCTCGACGCTCGGCATGGCGCGCGATGCTAGACGATCGACCGGAGAATTCGGCTTGCCAGGGCCGTAACCTAGGCACGCTGCCCCCGTAGCTCAGCGGACAGAGCGTCGGACTTCTAATCCGAGGGTCGCTGGTTCGAATCCAGCCGGGGGTGTCGGGCGAAAGCCCAGCACTGCAGTCTCGGGTTAGACGACCGCGTTGACCACCCGCACGCGCTCGCCGTCCCCTTCTGCGACCGGGGCGTGGCGGGCGGCCCGGAGCACCGATGCCGATGAGAATCCCGCCTCCCGGAGCGCTGACTCGGCGGCGCTCGCATCGGCGAAGTGCACGTATACGCCGCCGCGCACAAACGCCGAGAGGACGATCCGGAACACGCGGACCCGAGCGCCGCTGGTGTCGGTCGCGACGTGCAGGTCCGAGAGATAGCGGTTGGCCGCGAACTCGCCGAGCAGGTCCGCGAATCGGCACCACACGTCGAGCACCTGCGGCAGCGGGAAGTAGCCCAGCAGGCCCTCGGTGATGATCGCCAGGCCCCGCCCGCGATCGAGCGGAGCGGCGATCTCGGCGAGGCTGGCGGGGCCCTCCTTCGCCAGCGCGTCGAGCTCGACGACGCGATGGGTGTCGGAGACGGACCCGATCCGCTCGAGCGCGCGCCGCTTGCGCACAGCCATCGCCGGCAGGTCTGCCTCGACGTAGGTGAGCTGGTCGCCGTAGCGGTCGGTGAAACGCCAGCCACGCGGCGACATGCCGCACGCCACCTCGATCACCTGCGAGACGCCCCCCTCCTCGATCGCCCGCTCGAGCAGGCAGTCGAGCGCGCGGTGGCGCGCCAGCAGCTGGCTCTCCAGCGTCGTGCCTCCAACGGCCTTGTTGAGCCTCATCGCCGGTTCGAGCGCGCCGAAGAGGGCCCGGCCCTCGAGCGTGCCCAGGGCCGAGTGGGAGAGCGCGTTGCGCGTCCAGACGTGGCCGGTGTAGTGGGCGGTCGGGCTGATCGCCTCAGACCCCCGGCGAAGGCTGCGGTGGGCGGGCATTGCTCGAAGTATGACCGCCGTGCTGCCAGCCGCTCCCCGTCTGCTACATGTTCCGCTCGCCCGGCTGGTCGCCGGACGGAAGCGGCGGCGGCACCCGGGGCTGAAAGCTTCCGCTGTTCCTTTGTCCAGTTATATGCGGCAAAGGAACAGCGGTAGCGAAATAACTCTGCTCCGCTGTTCCTTTGCCCTGTTATATGGGGATAAAGAACAGCGGAAGGATGTGGGGCCGGCTTAGCAGGCGTGGATGGCGGCGGCGCTCTTCACGACCTCGAAGGCGCTGCCGGGGATCCGCTTCAGCTGGTCGAGGTTCCCGTCGTCCCAGCGGCGGTCGCTGGTGCCGCCGAAGAACCAGTTGGAGCCGTTGTCGGCGACGATCAGGCCGTAGTGCTTCAGTGCGGTGGCGATTACCTTGGCGCGGCCGCTGAAGCCGCCGAGGCCGTAGCCAGCCTTGAGGCGCAGGCGCAGGCCCATCGGCGGCGCGTCTGGGTTGGAAGTGTCGCCGGCGCAGTGGGAGGCGGGGTGTACCCAGGCGTCCCGGGTGCTGTCGAAGGTGACGCGTATCGCGTGGTCGAGGTGTCCTGAGGCGACCTCGTCGTAGCGGACGAGGCCAGGGAGGATCGGCAGGCCGGCGGCGTCGGCCGAGGTGTAGGAGTCGGGGCGCAGGGCGGTGGAGCGGAGGTTCCAGCTGACCCCGGAATCGGCGTTCCAGTGGGGGTGGCGGCCACGCTTGAAGAAGCCCCGATATAGCTCGTAAAGCGTGCAGCTGGAGCGGTCGACGGCGAGCACGTGGCGGTCGCCGTCGACCGCTCCACCCTCGACCGGCGCGCCCGGCGGGATCGGGAACGGACCGTGATCGCTCTCGCTGCCGTAGGCGGCGTAGTGGATCGGCAGCTTGAGCTGGCCGCGGCCGACGACGGCATAGGGAAAGCCGTAAGCACGGGGCGAGCCGAAGTCGGGGTGCAGTCGATCGCCACCGTGGGCATTGATGTAGGAGATGTAGGCCGAGGAGTGGGGATCGACCGGCGCCGCTGAGATGTCCTGGTTCCACGCCGCCTCGTTGGGGAGCGAAGCGGCGGTTGAGGGCAGCGAGGCGGGCGGGGCGGGGAAGACCGGGCAGCCGCCGAGGCCGGGATAGGGCCCGAGCGCGCCGGCGCTGCCGACAGCGGTGAGGGCGACGAGGGCGACCGTCCCCGTCACGGCGCTTCGACATTTGACCTTGCTATAGCCGGTCAAACTGTCATATCGCCGGTCGCGTCGGTCCCGGACTCGCGCTCGTGAATCCGCAAGCGGTCGACCTCGAGCTCACCGACTTTCAGTTTGCCGATTGCCGCCCGCCCAATCGCGAGGCGACCAACGCTGAGCCGCCCGATCGCGAAGCCACCCACGGCGGCCGCGCCCACGGCAAGCGCGCCGATCGCGACCGCTCCCCGCGCCTGCGCCCCGGTGGCAATCCCCGGACAACGCTCGGGTCGGAAGAAGGCAAGCGCGCGTGGCCGAGGCATCACCCGCAACGGTACCGCTAGATTGGAGCTGCGCGGTGGACGTAGCTCAGCTGGTAGAGCTCCTGGTTGTGGTCCAGGCGGTCGCCGGTTCGAATCCGGTCGTCCACCCCTCACGGCGCCCTCAGGTTGCCCGGAACGCCCACCTCGCCAGCTACGCTTCTCACGCCATGGCCGTAATCGCTGACGACGCCCTGATCGCCGAAGCCGGGCGCCGCCTCTCAGAGGCCGCGCCCGACGCCCGCGTCGTCCTCTTCGGCTCCCACGCCCGCGGGACGGCACACCCCGGCTCCGACCTCGACCTGCTGGTGATCGAGCCCGAAATCGAGAGTCGCAACGCCGAGTATGTGCGCTTGCGCAATGCGCTCGGCGAGCTAGGTGTGCCGGTCGACCTGATCCTCTATCGCAGCGCCGAGGCCGAGAAATGGGGCAGCGTGCCGGGCACCTTCGTCCGCGACGCTCTGAGGGAGGGACGTGTTCTTGCCGGCGGATGAGCTGGCAGAGGTATCTCGAACCCTCGCCCGCAAGGCCGCAGAGGACGCCACCGCTGTCCGCGAGTTCGCCGGCCACCTCCACATCTCCGACGAAATCATCGGCTTCCACGCCCAGCAGGCGATCGAGAAGTGGCTGAAGGCGATCATCGCCGGCAGGGGAGAGGCCTTCGATCACACCCACGACCTCCGCCGCCTCATGGTTCTGGTCGCTCACGATCTTGAGCAGCTCCCCTTCGACGCGAACGCCGTCATCGCGCTGACGCAGCACGCGGTTCCCCTTCGCTACGAGGATCTGCTCGACGCCGAGCCGCTGGATCGCGACGCCACGCTCGCCCTGGTCGAAGAAGTCGGTCGCTGGGCGGATGCCCAGATCGGGTGATCGAGCAGTGGTTCGCGACGCCCAAGGGCAGAACTTCGGCCCCGCCGTCGGCATCCCCCATACTCCCCCCATGCCCACGCCCCTGATCGAGTTTCCCGCCGACGACCCCGACCGCGCTCTGCGCTTCTGGGCGGGCGTGCTCGGGGTCGAGCTTGAGCCGCGATCGCCAGACCGCGGCTCCGGCTGGGAAGTGCAGAGCGACGCCCTCCGCTTCGGACTTCACGAGCGCGGCTCCGGCCCAGGCGATACCGCCTCGCTCCCTTACTTCGCCGTCGCCGACCTTCCCGCAGCCATTGACCGCGTCCGCGAGCTCGGCGGCTCCGTCATTCACCCCGGCGAGCGTTGGGCCGTCTGCCGCGACTCAGAGGGCAGCCCATTCGCGCTCGAGCAAGCAGTTGCCTGACGCCGATCTTGATGGCAGGGCCCACTAGAGAGGAGAGTGACGATGACGGGAAAGGCTGACTTCACCACCGAGGAATGGGACGTGGTTCTCGAAGGACCGACAAGCGCCGGCATGATCGTCTCGACAGCCCAACGGGGCGGCACCTTTCGCGAGGCTCTCTCGATGGCCAAGGCTTACACCGAGGCGCGCAAGCAACACGGAGATTCCGAACTTCTCGACGAGATCGTCTCGACCAGGCCCGAGCTGGACCGCACCCGCACTCACTCGCCCGAGGAGTTGAAGGAGCACGGCCTCGAGAACATCCGCGATGCGATCGCCCTGCTCGAGCAAAAGGCGACCCCAGAGGAGGTCGACGACTACCGGCGCTTCGTCGCCTCGCTTGCCGAGCGGGTCGCCGGCGCCAAGGCCGAGGGGGGCGATCAGCCGGCCAGCGACGCGGAGCGGGCGGCGATCACCGAGATCACCGAGGCTCTCGGGGGGTAGCAGTCCGGAGCTGTGGGGGTAGCGCCTATCTGCTCGTGGCGTCGAGATCCTCGAGGTTGGCCAGGTCGCGGGTCCCCCCGGCGGCTCGCTTCATCTCCCGCAGGTCCTCGACCGCCCGCCGCGACCGGGGCGGGGGAGGGGATCAGCCCTTCTACTCGCCCAGTTGTCGCCTTCGCCTCCAACGCCACTTCCCTCCTCTCGACAAGCCATTTAGAAACTAACCCTTTTCGTCAAAAACCATAAGCTTCTTCGCCTCACCGAGGGCTCCGCAAACCGCCGGCATCGGATCGAAGGGGGAGAAACGCCGGCCGCTAGCGGCTTAAGCACCCGTGGCCAGAACTTGGCTTCGCAGAGCGCTATCCAGACTCACAGAGGTTTCTCACCAGCCATCTCCCGCCCCGATTAACGCCCCTCTCTGCCTCCCCGCAGCCCCGGTTTTCCGCCCTGCAATGCGGCTTGGAGCACTCCTCACCTTCTTTTCAGAAATCCTTGCTTGCACAATAGAAACAAAGCTGCTACTTTCGCCAGGTATCGCCCGTTGGGACGGGCAGGGATTTACAGGGACCACAAGAGATCGACCCCTCGCCAGGGACCCGCGGAAAAGCGGGACACGGAAAGGGAGCGATCCAGGAGAGGAGACACAGCATCGTGAGACGCCACGTGAGGGCATCGTCCGCGGGATCGATCCAGCGCTTCGGCACCGGCCGAGGCCTCGCCGGACTGGTGTGCCTCTGCGTCTTCGGCCTCGTGGCCTTCCTTGGGAGTAGTGCGTCCCCAGCCCTGGCTGTCGACAACTGCCCCAACGCGATCCTGCGCCAGCTCAACAACTCGGGCAACCTTCCCGACTGCCGCGCCTACGAGCTGGTCTCCCCCGCCAACGCCGGAGCGCATCGCCTGACCGCGACCGGGCTCGCCAACAGTCCGGCCCCGTTCGAGGACCTGCTGACCACGACGAACGGCGACACGGTCGAATTCCACTCCGACGACGGAGCGCTTCCGGGTCAGCCGGAACCGGCTTCGAGGATCGCTACCTGGCGACGCGAGGGAGCGACGGCTGGACGACCGCGCTCGCCAGCCCCACCGCCGCGGTGACCGAGAGGCAGTACCTGGGTTCCGCCTCGCCGGATTTCAAATATCTCCCCTTTGAACTCTTCAAGAATCAGTATCAGTCCAACAACGGAACCCTGCTCGACGATTTCAACCTTCTCGGGGATCCTCGGTTCGCAGGCGGCTCGGCCGACTTCCTCGGCCTTCCCGACGGCAGCTATCAGGTCACCGCTACGGGGAGCCTGGGCAGAGACGTCGCACCCCTGCATCTCAGGTGGATAACCGCCGGGGGGACGCACATCATCTTCGAGAGCAGCGTGCAGCTCGAGCCCGATGCTCCGTCCGGGGGGGCTGTTTACGACCGCAGCGCCGACGGCCCCACCCACGTCGTCTCGGTGTTGCCCGGCGCCGCAACAGGCACAGGCGGCAGTTACCTGGGCAACTCTTACGACGGCACCCGCATCGCCTTTGAGACCAACAGTGGCAACTACTACGTACGGCTCGACAACGCCACCACCGAGCAGGTGGCCCAGGAAAACGGCGTCGAGGTCGGCAGGAAACTCTCCTGCACCGGCAGCCCCGGCGCCGCCACCCTCGCCTACCAGTGGCTGCGCAACGGCGCCCCGATCGCCGGTGCCACCGCCAACACCTACACCGCGGTCGGCGCCGACGCCGGCACCATCGTCCAGTGCCAGGTGACGGCGTCCACCGCAGGCGAGGGCGCCACCCTCAAGACTGCCTTCACGCAGCCGATAGCGGTTGCGCCGTTCTCCTCCACCAATCAACCCTCACCGGGTGGCGGCATCTCGATCAGCGGCACCGCCAACGTCGGTCAGCTGTTGACCTGCGACCCCAACGTTTGGTCCCCCGGCAGCCCGACCTTCGCCTACCAGTGGCTGCGCAACGGCGCCCCGATCGCCGGCGCCACCGCCAGCACCTACACCCTGGTCGGCGCCGACAAGGGGACCGCGGTCCAGTGCAAGGTGACCGGCACCAACGCCGCCGGCAGCGCCGTCTTCGTCTCGAGCAAGGCGTTGATCGGTGCCCTGCCGCCGACCGAGGACGTCGCCCCCCCGTTCGTCTCGCCCGGCAACTCCAATCCGGCGATCTCCAACACCACCAACCCCAACAACCCGCCGGTGGCGGGAGACCTGCTCTCCTGCGTGAACGGCACCTGGGCCAACAGCCCGACCTTCGCCTACCAGTGGCTGCGCAACGGCGCCCCGATCGGCGGCGCCACCGCCAACACCTACACCGTGGTCACCCCCGCCGACGACGGCGCGACGCTGCAGTGTGTCGTCACCGCCACCAACTCCGACGGCGTCGCCCAGGCGGTCAGCAGGCGGAGTCGTCGCCGATCCCCAGCCGGGCACCGCGCCGCCCGACCTGACCTCGCCGGCACCGTCAGCGGCACCCCGAACGTCGGCAACGACCTGACCTGCAACACCGGCACCTGGACCGGCAGCCCGACCTTCGCCTACCAGTGGCTGCGCAACGGCGCCCCGATCGCCGGCGCCACCGCCGGCACCTACACCCTGGTCGCTGCCGATCGCGAGACCACCATCCAGTGCCAGGTGACCGCGACCAACGTCGGTGGCAGCGCGGTCGCGATCAACGCCAACGCTGGCGCCCGCTACGTCAACACGAACCCGCCTTCGGCCACCTCCTCGGTTCCCAACCCGATCGTCGCTCCGGCCGGGGTCTCTGACGACGGCCACTACGTTTTTTGGACCAAGGGCGGCAATGTCTACTCCCTCAACACCACCAACAGCGCCATCACCACCGTAACCAACGTCGGCAACGCCCAACTCGCCAACATTTCCGGCGACGGCTCCCACGTCTACTTTGTCTCCACCTCCCAGATTGGCGGCACAGGCAGCGCCGGCCAGAATAACCTCTACGTTTGGGATCGGGGCACCGGCGACATGACGTTCATCGCCACCGTCGCCACGGCGGACGTCACCGGCGACCAGAGCCTCGTCAACTGGACCAGCGACGCTCGGCCCCCGCGGGGGCCGAGCAGGCCGGCGACGAGACCCTCGCGGACAACCCCCGACGGAAGCGTCATCGTCTTCGAATCGACGGCCCAACTCACCGCTTACGACAACGCCGGGTACCGTGAGATCTACCGTTACCACGTCGGCGATCCAACTCCGGTCTGCGTCTCCTGCGGTTCGGGTGCCGGCCCGGCAACCGCCGACGCCTCTCTTCAGTCCATCAACGGGGGGGCCGGCGACCGCATCGCGCCGCTGCCCTCGGTCTATTCGACCGCCAACCTGACCGACGACGGAAACACCGTCTTTTTCCAGATGCAAGGACCCGCTGCTGCCCAGCGACACCGGAGGAACCCAGGACGTCTACCGCTGGACCGACGGCCAGATCGCCCTCATCTCCTCCGGTCACAGTGTCTATGACAGCTACCTCTACGCGGCCAGCGCCGACGGCTCAGACGTTCTCTTAGTTACCAACGACACACCTGCTTCCGCAGGACCGAAACCAGGCGGGGGCGCTCTACGACGCCCGCGTAGACGGCGGCTTTGCGCCGCCGGAGAGCACCGTTACGGAGCCCTGCGCAGGCGACGCCTGCCAGGGAGCGCCCAGCGCCCGCCTATCTCGCCACAGGTCACCAGCTCCTCATTCACCGGAGGGGGAAACGTCAATTCTGCCCGGCGTAAGAGCCGCTGCGCCAAGGGTAAACGCAGGGTCTACCGCCACGGAAAGACGCGCTGCGTGAAGCGCCACCAGCACAAGAAATCGCATCACAACCGAAGGGCGGCACGGTGATTAGGCACCTGGCAATCGCGCGACCACGCCTTCGAACGTGAACAAGGAGACACAAGGCATGACGGCCCCTCACAAGGCCTCAGGCCCCCGTCGTTCGGACTGGTCGGTGCTCTCGTCGCCTTTGCGGCGCTGTTGGTTGGCTCCTCGGAGTGACGCCTGACCGGGCTGCCGTCCCCGCTCTCAACTTCGACTCGCGTCACCGCGTCGCTGTCGACCCCCCAGGCGGGCGCGCATCCGGACTTCACGACGAGTTTCACCTTTAACGGCGACCCGGGCAATCTCGATGCCAGCGGCCGGCCACTTCCGTGGGGTGGTTGCGTGACCTCTCCGTCGAGACTGCCGCCGGACTCACCGGCAACCCGAACTCTTTCCCCACCTGCTCGACGGCGGTGTTCTATCGTTTGGCGCCGCCGAACTTCACTCCCTGCCCGACCGACTCCCAGATCGGGCTAAACCTCTCCAGGCATCTTCAACTCGGTCCCCCAAGGGGTTTTCCAGGAGGCGGTCTACAACCTCGACTCGCCGGGCGGAGACGTGGTGGCGCGGCTCGGGTTCATCGCGGTCCTCACCCCGGAGTACATCGACATCAAGGTCGATCCGCAGCGCGACAACGCGCTGACGGCGACGGTTGTCGACGTTCCCGGCAACGGTGAACGTGACCGGATCCGACACGACGATCTGGGGGGTGCCGACCGACGCCAGCCATGACGCGCAGCGGTTCAGCCCGATCGAGACGCTCTTCTGCGGCGGCCCCGCAACGGGCCGGCGTCGACCGGGCTGAACCCAACGGCCTTTATGACCGATCCGACCAGCTGCGGCCCGGCCGAGATTGGCTCCAGCGGTGAAGAGCTATCGCAGTTCCGGATCGCCTCGTCCACACCCCTACTGCCCTTTCCGACATCACCGGCTGTGAGAAAGTTCCCTTCGAGCCGACGCTCTCGCTGCAACCGACGACGAGGAGCGCCGCTTCGCCCAGCGGGGTCGACTTCGATTTGCATTTGCCCCAGGGCGGGCTGATCGACCCCAAAGGCCTGGCCACCGCCCACCTGAAAAAAGCGGTGATGACCATGCCCGCGGGGGTTTCGCTGAACGCGTCGGCGGCCGACCGGTCTCGACGGCTGTTCGGAGGCGGAGGTCGGCCTTACCTCGACCAACCCGATCCGCTTCGACGGCGCCGATCCGACCTGTCCGGACTCGTCCAAGGTCGGTACGGCGACGATCACCACACCGGTGCTCGCCGACCCGCTCGACGCCACGCTTTACGTGGCAAAGCAGGACGACAACCCGTTCGACTCGCTGTTGTCGGGCTACATGTTCGCCAAGGGCAAGGGCGTGATCATCAAGGTGGCGGGCAGGTTCGACCTCGACCCGACGACCGGGAGGATCATCGCCACCTTCGACAACAACCCGCAGCAGCCGTTTAGCGACTTCGCGTTGCACTTCTAGGGGGGTAACCGCGGCGTGATCACGACGCCCAATACCTGCGGGAAATATATCAGCGACTACGAGCTGACCCCGTGGTCGGGCACCGCGCCGGTCGACGGCACCAGCCAGTTCACGGTCGACCAGAACTGCGACGCGTCGAGCCGGTTCGCCCCGGGCTTCAGCGCCGGCTCGACCAACCCTGTCGCCGGCGCGTTCAGCTCCTTCGTGCTAAACGTGACCCGCGACTCGGGCACACCGCAGTTCACCGGGGTGAGCGTCGACCCGCCGCTGGGCCTGACCGGCAAACTCGCCGGCATCCCCTACTGCCCGGACTCGGTCCTGGCGGCGATCTCGACCCTCGGAACGGAACCGGCGCGGGCGAGCTCGCCTCGCCCTCCTGCCCGGCGGCCAGCCAGGTCGGCACCGTGGTCGCCGGAGCCGGCTCGGGCAACCCCTTCTACGTAAAAACCGGCAAGGCCTACCTGGCCGGCCCCTACAAAGGCGCCCCGCTCAGCATGGCGATCGTCACCCCGGCCGTCGCCGGGCCCTTCGACCTCGGCAACGTGGTCGTGCGCACCGCGATCCACATCGACCCGACGACCGCCCAGCTGCACGCGGTCTCCGATCCGCTGCCGACGATCCTCCAGGGCATCCCGCTCGACCTGCGCGACGTGCGGGTAAACCTCGACCGCCAGGGGTTCGCCCTCAACCCGACCAGCTGCGACCAGAAGTCAGCGACCGGGACGATCACCGGAACCGGCGGGGCAAGCGCCAACGTCCAAGATCGCTTCCAGGTCGGTGAGTGCGCGGCGCTGGGCTTCAAGCCGAAGCTGACGATGAGCCTGAAGGGCGGCACGAAGCGAAACGGCCACCCGGCCCTCACCTCGGTGCTGAGCGCTCGCGACGGCGACGCCAACCTGAGCAAAGCCCAGGTCACCCTGCCGCCGACGATGCAGCTCGACCAAAGCCACATCAAGGCGCCCTGCACGCGGCCCCAGTTCGCCGCCGACCAGTGCCCGGCGGCCTCGGTGATCGGCTCCGCGACGGCGATCATCGCCGCTGCTCGATCAGCCACTTGACGCGGCCCGGTCTACCTGCGCACCGGCGACAATCCGCTGCCCGACGTCGTCTTGGCCCTGCACGGCCCGGCCTCCCAGCCGATCGAGATCGACGCGGTCGGCAAGATCGACACGGTCCACGCCCGCCTGCGCACCACCTTTCGAGACGGTGCCCGACGCGCCGCTGACCAAGGCGGTGATCAAGCTGCAGGGCAACCGCAAGGGCCTGTTGGTCAACAACACCGACCTCTGCGCCCACCCCAACAACGCGACGGTGTTGATCGACGGGCAAAACGGCCGCCTCGCCGACTCCACGCCGAAGGTCGCGGTCAGCTGCCCGAAGCCTCACAAGCGCCACCACAAACGCCATCACCGCCGCCACCACGCGCGCGTCCACTAGTGGGGGGAGATAGGCGCGATGGCTCAGTCCACCGTTGAAATCGACGTTCTTGCAGGAACAGCAACACAGAATAAGGAGAGCAAGTGACACACCACGCGAAGGCATCGTCCGCGGGATCGACTTTGGGCCAGGGCAGCCGCCTCGGCTCCTTCGTTAGTGGAGCCCTCGCCACCCGTGCGTCCTCGTTCAGCGCCGACGGGAGTGGTGCGCCTTCGTTCAGGAGCATGCGCAGGGGACGCGTATTCCTCGCGGTCGGCGCAACTGCCCTCCTCTCGCTCTTCATCTTCACCGCCTTCGCCACCGCCTCCAAACAGGTCACCGACTACTTCGGCACCGCAAGCGGCTCCGGCACCAAGGGCGGGGAGTTCAGCTTCCCGATCGGCGTCGCGGTCAACGAGACCGGCGCCGGTCCGGCCGACCAGGGCGACATCTACGTCGCCGAAGGCAACAACAGCCGCATCCAGCGCTTCGACTCCAGCGGCAACTTCATCTCGGCCTGGGGCGGCGACGTGCTCAACCCCCGGGTCGACGAGGTGCAGACGCTGACCGTCAACGCCACCGGCGGCACCTTCAAACTCAGCTTCGACGGCGAGAGCACCGGCAACCTCGCCTACGACGCCAGCGCCGGCACGATCCAAACGGCGCTGTTCGGTCTCCCCAACATCGGCGGCGGCAACGCCAGTGTCGATGTGGGGGATGACTTCAGCGATCACCTTCACCAACGACCTTGCGGCTACCAACGTCCCCCAGCTCAGCGTCGACGATTCGAATCTGAGCGGCAGCGCGAGCACCGGACACCCGACCCAGGGCTACGGCGCCTATGAGGTCTGCACCGTCGCCGCCAACTGTCTCGTCGGCAACTCCACAGGAGTCGGTACCGCCGATGGCCCCGACAACGCCAAGAACGGCGTGCTCGGCAGCCCCCAGTCGGTAGCCGTCGACGGCGACACCGGCAACGTCTACGTTTCCGACCAATTCGGCTATCGAGTCAGCGAGTACACCGGAACCGGCGCCTTCATCCGCTCCTTCGGCTTCGGCGTCGACGCCGACGTCGCCGGCGACACCTACGAGGTCTGCCCGGCCGCCGACCGCTGCAAGGCGGGCATCCCCGGCGCCGGCGTCGGCCAGGTCGGGCAGACCTCCACAACCCGCACGCTCGGCATCGCCGTCTCCCCGCCCGACGGCGACGCGGCCACCGGCACCGTCTTCCTCGCCGACTCCCAGAACCGCCGCGTCAACACCTACAACCTCGACGGCACCTCGCCCGTCGTCCTTCGGCTCCTGCGGCCGACTTCGGCTCGACCCAGCCGCGCAAGATCGCGGTCGACTCGCGCGGCATCGTCTACGCCTCGGACTCCAACAACGGCGGCGAGATCGACCGCTATGACACGCTTGACGCCAACGGCGGCGGCGTCGGCTTCCTCGCCTCGATCGCCTCGCCGCCGCTGCTCACCGGCTCGGCGAATACCACCACCTCCGGCCTCGCCGTCGACCCCGACTCGGACGGCGGCGGCTCCGACAAGGACGTCCTCTACGTCCTGCGCGACCCCTCCTCGGGCAACACCGTGGTCCAGCAGTACGGGCCGACCAACGCCCCCGGCCTCACCGCCGCCCCGACCGCGGTCGACGACACCCACGGCTCCGGCGCCGGCTTCGGCAGCGTGGATGACCTTGGCCTCGACGAGGTCAGTGGGAAGCTGTTTGTCTCCATCATCGACTCGAGTCACCGGGTCTATGTCCTCGACAACACCACGCCGCCGAGCGCGACGATCGACTCCGGCGCCGGCTTCGCCCACACCGGTACGAGGCGACGCTCACCGGCACGGTCAACCCCGACGACGCGCCGACCGGCTACCACTTCGAGTACGTCACCGACGCGCAGTACGGAATCGACGGCTTCGCCAGCGCCCAAAAAGCGCCGGTGCCGGACAACGCCGGCGCCGGCAAAGGCGGCTCCCCACAGCCGGCCCAAGCCGGCGTCAGCAATCTCCTGCCCAACACCACATACCATGTGCGCCTGGTCGCAACCGACACCTTCGACTCGACCGCGAGCAGCACTTCCACCGAGACCACATTCACAACCAGCGCGCCGGCGCCGAGCGTGGGCGCCGGCGGCGCAAGCGCGGGCGATACGACGGCGACGATCTACGGCTACGTCAAACCCCACAACCAGTCGACCAACTACCACTTCGAGTACGGCACGCAGGGCCCCTGCTCAGCCAATCCGTGCGCCTCGACGTCCGTCGGCAATGCCGGCGCCGGCGTCGTCCCCGTCCTCCTGAGCGCCGACCTGACCAACCTCGACGAGCAGACCACCTATTTCTTCCGTCTCGTCGCCCAGAACCCGTCCGGCACCACCGCGGGCCCGGACCTCTCTTTCGTCACCGGCCCCGCTCCGGCCGCCGGCGCCTGTCCCAACGCAATCCTTCGCGAGCTGAACAACTCGACCAGTCTCCCCGACTGCCGCGCCTACGAGCTGGTCAGCCCGGAAAACGCGGGCGCCCCTCAGGCCGCTCGGCACCGTCTCCTCCGGAGCCGGGGTCGACCAGCCGTCGCAGCTGCTCTCGACGACCTCCGACAGCGCCATCTTCCAGACGATCGGCGGCGCCCTTTCCGGATTCCCTGGCACGGGCTGGACCGATCGCTATCAGGCCGTCCGCGGCCCCGACGGCTGGACGACCGACTTCATCGGAACGACCGCGCTGCAGTCGCAGGTCCCGGTCTACATGATGGTCAGTCCCGACCACGGCTATTATTTTTTCACCGCCACCGCCGGCGGCGGGCAGCCTCAACGTCCCGATTTCGGGCGGGGTTAGGGGGGAGGCGATAATCCTCCCGCCTACATCCACCAGCCGGACGGCAGCTTCCAGCTGGTCGGGCGCAGCTCCTACGATCCCGGCGACACCCTCACGTGCGCTGACTATGCGACGCGCCGCGAAACCGTCGGATTCCAGTGGCTACGCGACGGGGCCCCCATTCCCGCCGCCACCTCCATCACCTATATGGTCGGCACCGCGCGACGAGGGCTGGGAACTCCAGTGTCAGGTCTCCGCCTCCACCAGCGAAGCCGGCTCACGCCCAGATCACCAACCCTGGCGCCTTTGTCGTTCCGTGTGCAGCGACCACCCCGCCCTGGCTGCCTCAACTTCGCCGGCCCCAGCTCCGTCCCCAATATTCCGGCACCGACCGGCGGTACGCTCACGGTGGGCGGTCCCGGAGGTGACACCCTCACCTGCGATTCCGAGTCCGCGGAATGGGTTGGCGCGCCCGCCTTTTCGTATCAGTGGTACCGGAACGCCGTCCCGATCATCGGTGCCACCTCTGCCGCTTACACCACGACTGCCGGTGACGTGGCCGACTCCGGCGACCTTCCAATGCGCGGTCACAGCCACCAACGCCGGCGGTTCGACGACGATCGTGTCGGCTAATCGCAACACGAGTCCCGCGCCCACCCCAGCTGCCACGGCCAGCCCGAGGGGCCCGAGCAGCATCAACCCGGGGCCCTGCCGAAGTTCATAGCCCCCCACGCCGCGCATGTCATCTTCCAAACCGAAGACCATCCCTTCCAGCTGCGCCCCGATGCGCCTCTGGCCAACAGCGGCGCCGTCTACGATCGCACCCCCGACGGCAGATCCACACGGTTTCTCTGCTTCCGGGCAATATTCCCGCCACCAACACTGCACACTTCCAAGGTGCCTCCGCCGACGGCTCTGTCGTCCTCTTCACCATCGGCTTTGGCAACAGCCTCTATGCGCGACTGGACAACGCGGCGACGGTCCTAGTTGCCGGTGGCGGCAGCTGGACCCCGGCCGGGGTCTCCGCCCACGGCGAAAGGATCTTCTACGCCGACACGGCCAGCCCGGCGGGCGGAACCAGACGCCGGCGAACCTCTTCTCCTTCGACCCCGCCACCCAGGCCACGACCCAGATCACCAACACCGGCGACGCCCGCTTCGTCAACGTCTCGGCTGACGGCTCCCGCGTCTACTTCACCTCTCCCTCCAAGATCGGCGGCCAGGGGACGGCCGGCCAGGCCAACCTCTACGTCTGGGACAGCGCCACGGCATACGACGACCTTCGTCGTCACGGTCAACTCCGCCGATCAGGGAGTCGGTCGAGCCACCGGCCTCGCTCACTGGACCAGCGACGTTACCTCTCCAAAGATGTCCTCGTCGGACCTTGGCGTAGGCCCGGCAAACGACCTCTCGCGCACGACGCCGGATGGCTCGGTGATCGCCTTCGAGTCGACGGCCAAACTCACCCCCTTCGACAACGCCGGACACCGCGAGGTCTACCGCTACGACGCGAACGCCGAGAGCCTCGTCTGTGTCTCCTGCGGCGCCGGTCTCGGTCCCGCCACCGCCGACGCCTCGCTGCAGAGCACCTTCCAGGGCAACGGCGACTTCCTCCATCCGCTGAGCGCGGTCGAGGCGATCCCCAATCTCAGCAAAGACGGCGACACGGTCCTCTTCGAGTCCAAGCAGGCGCTGCTTCCGGACGACTTCGGTGCGGTCAATCGCGTCTACCGCTGGCACAACGGCGAGCTGGCTCGCATCTCGGGCTCCGACAGCGACACCGACTCATTCCTATACGCGGCCAACGCCGACGCCTCCGACGTTCTCTTCCTCACCTTCGATCATCTGCTCCCTCAGGACATCAACCAGAACGGCGCCATCTACGACGCTCGCGTCGACGGCGGCTTTGAGCCGCCGGAGAGCGTCGTCACCGAGCCCTGCTCGGGCGATGCCTGCCAGGGCGCGCCCAGCGCCACCCCGGCGGAGCCCGGGATCGCCAGCTCCGGGATCAACGGCCAGGGCAACGTCACCCCCGGCCCCCGCTGCCCCAAGGGGAAGCAGCAGGTTAAGCGCGGCGGCAAGGTGCGCTGCGTGAAGCGCAAGCACAAGCACCGGTCCAAGCACAAGAAGAGGAATCACCACCGAGCCGGCGCCAACCGGAGGGCAGCCCGATGAACAAGGAGACAGCGAAGATGAACTTCCACACCAAGGCTCGGGGCCGTCTTTTCCTGGTGCTCGCCGCAGCGTTGCTCGGCGGCGTCCTCGCGGCGGCGTTCGCGGCTCCCGCGATCGCCGACGTGTCCGACTTCGACTTCGACTCGGTTTCGGCGTCGATCTCCGACGATCAGGCGGGCGCCCATCCCGACTTCACGACCACCTTCATCTTCAACGGCGATGAGGACCAGTCGGATGGCTCTTCGCAACCCCTGCCTTGGGGCAGCATGCGCAACGTCTCGATCAAGACACCCGCCGGGCTGGTCGGCAATCCCGCCGGCTTTCCGACCTGCAGCGTGGCGGCGCTGATGTCGTTCAACCTCCAGCGACCCGAATACGCTCAACCCCTGTCCGACGACTCCCAGATCGGCACCGTCGATCCCGGGCTCTGGATTTGTTCCCCCCGGGAGTGTTCCCCGAGCCTCTCTACAACCTTCCCTCCTCCGGTGGAGACGTCGTGGCTCGATTCGGCTTCGTCGCCATCTTCTTTCCGGTTGTAATCGACATCAAGGTCGATCCCTCGCGCGACTACGGCCTCACCGCGGAATTCGTCAATGCCCCACTGTTCGGCTTTCCGATAACCGGCAGCCAGACCACGCTCTGGGGCGCCCCGACCGATTCGAGCCATGACAGCCGAACGCTTCGGCCCCGGCGACGCGATCTTCTGTGGAGGCCTCTGCGGCTCGCCGGTGCCGAGCGGCCTGACTCCAACCGCGTTCATGTCCAATCCCACGAGTTGCGGCCCGAAGGAAATCGGTTTCGAGGCCAGCAATTACGAGGGCTTTTCCGCCACCCCTTCGTCGGCGCCGATCTCCGACATCACCGGTTGCGGAAGCGTTCCCTTCGACCCAACCCTTTCGCTGCAGCCGACGACCACCAACGCCGGCTCGGCCAGTGGCATCGATTTCGACCTGCAGGTCCCCCAGGACGGGCTGATCGATCCCAACGGCACCGCCTCCGCCCATCTGAAGAAAGCGGTGATCACCCTGCCGGAGGGGGTTGGCTTCAACCCCTCGGCCGCCGATGGGCTCGGCTCCTGCTCTGAGGCTGAAATCGGCCTCGTCTCCGAGAGCCCGTTGCGCTTCAACGCCAACGACCCAACCTGTCCCGACTCCTCCAAGGTCGGCTTCGGCACGATCACCACGCCTGTGCTGAGCGACCCGCTCAAAGCCAGCCTCTACGTGGCGAAGCAGGATGACAACCCGTTCGACTCGCTGCTCGCCGGCTACATGGTCGCCAAAGGCAAGGGGGTGACGATCAAGGTCGGGGGGAGCTTCAGCCTCGACCCCGACACGGGCCGGATCGTCGCCACCTTCGACAACAACCCGCAGCAGCCGTTCAGCGACCTCGAGCTGCACTTCAAGGAGGGCAATCGCGGCGTGATTACCACTCCGTCCCAGTGCGGCACCTACGATGTCGACTACGAGTTGACCCCGTGGTCCGGCAATGCCCCGGTCGACGGCACCAGTCAGTTCACCGTCGACCAGAACTGTGACGCGGCGAGCCAGTTCGCACCGGGCTTCAGCGCCGGCTCGGCCAACCCGGTCGCCGGCGCCTTCACCTCCTTTGCGCTGAAGGTGACCCGCAACTCGGGCACACCGCAGTTCACCGGGGTCTCGGTCGACCCGCCGCTGGGGCTGACCGGCAAACTCGCCGGCATCCCCTACTGCCCCGACTCCGTCCTGGCGGCGATCCCGACGGCGGCGGGCACGGGCGCGGGGGAGCTGTCCTCGCCCTCCTGTCCGGCCGACAGCCAGGTCGGCACCGTGGTCGCGGGAGCGGGCTCGGGCAATCCCTTCTACGTGAGAACAGGAAAGGCCTACCTGGCCGGCCCCTACAAAGGCGCCCCGCTGAGCATGGCGATCGTCACCCCGGCGGTGGCCGGGCCCTTCGACCTCGGCAACGTGACGGTGCGCACCGCGATCAACATCGACCCGACGACCGCCCAGCTGCACGCGGTCTCCGATCCGCTGCCGACGATCCTGCAGGGATTCCCGCTGGATCTGCGCGATGTGCGGGTCAACCTCGATCGCCAAGGGTTCGCGCTCAACCCGACCAGCTGCGCGGAGAAGTCGGCGACGGGAACCATCTCCGGAACCGGCGGGGCAAGCGCCAACGTCACCGATCGCTTCCAGGTGGGTGAGTGCGCGGCGCTCGGCTTCAAGCCGAAGCTGACGATGAGCCTGAAGGGCGGCACGAAGCGAAACGGCCACCCGGCCCTCACCTCGGTGCTGAGCGCTCGCGACGGCGACGCCAACCTCGCGCAAAGCCCAGGTCACCCTGCCGCCGACGATGCAGCTCGACCAGAGCCACATCCAGGCGCCCTGCACGCGGCCTCAGTTCGCCGCGAACCAGTGCCCGGATGCCTCGATCATCGGCACCGCGACGGCGACGAGCCCCTTGCTCGACCAGCCATTGACGGGCCCGGTCTACCTGCGCACCGGCAACAACCCGCTGCCCGACATCGTCTTGGCCCTCAAGGGCCCGGCCTCCCAGCCGATCGAGATCGACCAGGTCGGCAAGATCGACACGGTCAACGCCCGCCTGCGCACCACCTTCGAGACGGTGCCCGACGCGCCGCTCACCCAGGCGGTGATCAAGCTGCAGGGCAACCGCAAGGGCCTTTTGGTCAACAACACCAACCTCTGCACCCACCGCAACAACGCGTCGGTCCTGATCGACGGCCAGAACGGCAGGACTCGCCGACTCCACCCCGAAGGTCGGGGTCAGCTGCCCGAAAGCGCGTAAGCACCACAAAAAGACAAGCGCCATCACCGCCGCGCCCACCGGCGCGCGGTGAGGTAGGCCCCGGCCCCGCAAGGGAGACCCCGAGATGGCGCAGTCAACCGCAGAAAACGGCGTTCGCCGCTCTCCCTGGCGCGCGACGCCGCGTCAGCAGCGCGGGCGGCCTCATGAGTCCCTGGGGAACATCTCTTCCCCACTGGCCCAGACGGCCGCCTGCGGCTGCTCCTCCATCGACTGCGCGAGAGCACTTCCGTGAAGAGTGAAGACGACCCGTTCCAGTGAACGCGCTCTTCAACGACACCAGCGAGAACTTCAATGACACCAGCAAAAAAGAACAGGGGAGATAGCATCGTGAGACGCCACGCGAGGGCATCGTCCGCGGGATCGATCCAGGGCTTCGGCACGCGCCGCGGCCTTTTCGGACTGGTGTGCCTCTGCGTCTTCGGCCTCGTCGCTTTCCTTGGGAGTAGTGCGTCCCTCGGCCCTGGCGGTCGACAACTGCCCCAACGCGGTCCTCCGCCAGCTCAACAACTCGGCCAACCTTCCCGACTGCCGCGCCTACGAGATGGTCACGCCCGCCAACACGGGCCCGACATCGCCCGACCGGGACGACGATCGTCAACACCCCGGATCCGCGAGGAGACTCCGCTGCTCACGTCCAACGGGGACAGCCGTCATCTTCCGCACCCAGGGCGGAGCCCTCGCCGGATCGCTCGGGACCGGCTTCGAGGACGGCTACCGGGCGACGCGGGGCAGCGACGGCTGGACCACCTCGATGGTCAGCCCGACCGCCACCCAGAGCGAGCAGCATGCCAGTGGGCCTCCCTCGCCGGATCACACCTACTTCCCGTTCCGCTTATTCCAGGATCTGCAGCGCAACGAGGGAACCCTCGATCTCGGACTTCGGCATCGCCGACACCGCCGAGCTGCTCTCGAAGCTGCCGGACGGCAGCTACCAGCCGGTGGCGATGGGGAGCCTCGGCACGGACCTCTCGGTAGCGCTCCTGCCGACCAATCAAGTGGATGACCGCCGGCGCCGAGCCACATCATCTTCACGCAGCACACGAAGCTCGAGCCCGACGCTCCGCGACGGCGGCGGCTGTCTACGACCGCAGCCCCGGCGGGCCCACCCACGTACGTCGCGCAGCTGCCCGGGACGCGACCGCCGGGCGGCTTCACCGGCTACCGGGCGCCTCCCAGGACGGCACCGCCGTCGCCTTCTCGAGTACCAACAGGCAACTTCTACGTGCGCCTCAACAACACCACCACCGAGGAGGTCGCCCGCAACAACGGCGTCCAGGTCGGCAAGCAGCTCACCTGCACCGGCGGCGGCTCCGGCGGCGCCACCCTCTCCTACCAGTGGCTGCGCAACGGCGACCCGATCGGCGGCGCCACCTCCGCCACCTACACCACGGCCGCCGCCGACGCCGGCACCGATGGTCCAGTGCCAGGTGACGGCGACCGTCGCCGGCGAGGGCACCAGCCTCAGGACCAACTTCACGCCGGCGATCGTCGCGCCCTGGCCCGCCGACTCCACCCAAACCGAGCGGCAACCCCTCGATCTCCGGCACCGCCAACGTCGGCCAGGTGCTGACCTGCAGCAACGGCGTCTGGGCCAACACCGACAGCCCGACCTTCACCTACCAGTGGTATCGCAACGGCGTCGCGATCGGCGGCGCCACCGCCTCCACCTACACCCTCGTCGCGGCCGACAAGGGCACCGCGGTGCAGTGCCGGGTGATCGGGACCACCGCCGGCGCCAGCGCCGTCGCCTTCTCGAGCAACCAGCTGATCGGCGCCCTGCCGCCGACCGAGGACGCCGCGATCCCGACCGCGAGCGCCGACCCGGCGGTCTCCAACCTCACCGACCCGGCAAACCCGCCGACGGCAGGGGACATCCTCTCCTGCGACGCCGGCACCTGGGCCGCCAACCCCACCTTCACCTACCAGTGGCTGCGCAACGGCGCCCCGATCGGCGGCGCCACGACCGCCACCTACGCGACGGCGACCCCCGACGACGACGGCGCGGCGCTGCAGTGCCGGGTCACCGCGACCACCGCGGACTCGGTCGCCCAGGCGGTCAGCAACAGGGTCGTCGCCGACCCCCAGCCGGGCACCGCGCCGCCCGACCTCAGCTCGGCCGGCTCGGTCACCGGCACCGCCACGGTCGGCCAGCGTCCTGACCTGCAACAACGGCAGCTGGTCGGGCAGCCCGACCTTCACCTACCAGTGGCTGCGAAACGGCGCCCCGATCGGCGGCGAGACCGCCAACACCCACACCCTGGTCGCCGCCGATCGCTACAACTCGATCCAGTGCCAGGTCACCGCCACCAACGCCGGCGGCATCGCGATCTCGATCAACGCCTCTTCGAGCAACGGCTCGCGCTACGTCGAGCCGAGCACCGGCGCCGACCCGAGGATCGCCAACACGACCGACCCCGGCAACGCGCCCGAGGCAGGCGACGTCCTCTCCTGCTCGACCGGCTCGACCTGGGCCAACAGCCCCAGCTTCACCTACCAGTGGCTGCGCAACGGCGCCGCGATCGGCGGCGCCACCGCCAACACCTACACGGTGGTCGACCCCCGCCGACGACGGCGCGACGCTGCAGTGCCGGGTCACCGCGACCAACGCCTACGCCTCCGTGCAGGCGGTCAGCAAAGAGGTCGTCGCCGACCCCCAGCCGGGCACGACTCCGCCCGACCTGACCACCGCCGGCACCGTCACCGGCACGCCGAACGTCGGCAACAACCTGACCTGCAACACCGGCACCTGGACCGGCAGCCCGACCTTCGCCGATCCAGTGGCTGCGCAACGGCGCCCCGATCGCCGGCGCCACCTCCTCCCCCTACACCCTGGTCGCCGCCGACCGCGGCACCGCGGTCCAGTGCCGGGTGACCGCGACCAACGCCGGCGGCAGCGTCGTCACCATCAACGCCTCGGCGACCAACGGCTCGCGCTACGTCGACCCCAACCCGCCCTCGGCGAGCGCCTCGACGGCCCAGCTCGACCTCGACTTCTCCGGCGTCAGCGCGGACGGCGAGTACGTCTTCTACACCCAGGGCGGCGGCGACTTCTACCCCGGCAGCCATCTACTCCTTCGACACCGCCACCAGGAGACGACGACGAGATCACCAGCGTCGACCGACGCCCTGCCGACCCACATCTCCCCCGACGGCTCCCACGTCTACTTCGTCTCCAACACGCAGATCGGCGGCCACGGCGCCGCCGGCCAGCCCAACCTCTACGTCTGGGAGCCGCGACGGCGGCACGACGACCTTCATCGCCACCCTCAGCGCCGACGACGTGGACAACCTGCATCCCGAGACTCTGAATGGCACGCTGAACCTGGTCAACTGGAACGCGAGCGTCTGGCGGCGACCACAAGGACAAGAACACCGGCGCCGGCGACGATCCGTATCGCGCACCACCCCGGACGGGTCGGTGATCGTCTTCGAGTCCAAGGCCCAACTGACCGCCTACGACAACGCCGGGCACATCGAGATCTACCGCTACAGACGCCGACGCCGACAGCCTCGACCTGCGTCTCCTGCGCCGGCGCCGGCCCGGCGACCGGGAGACGCCGACTTCCAGAGCTACTCGGACGAACATCGGCGACCCAGCCGATCGCGCTCACTGGACCTACCCGGTGCCAGCATCAGCGACGACGGCGAGACGGTCTTCTTCGAGTCGACGGAGCAGCTCGTCCCCGCCGACACCGGCGACACGCGTCGACGTCTACGAGTGGAAGAACGGCGAGGGGATCTCGCTGATCTCCAGCGGCACGAGCTCGCACGACAACTACATCTACGCCGCGACCCCCGACGGCAGCGACGTCGTCTTCCTCACCAACGACGCACCTGCTCCCCCAGGACGAGACGACGGTGGGCGCCCTCTACGACGCCCGCGTCGACGGCGGCTTCCCGCCGCCGGAGAGATTCGTGACCGAGCCCTGCCAGGGCGACGCCTGCCAGGGCACGCCCAGCGCCGCCCCGGACACGCCGGGGTCCGCCACCTCCTCGGTCGTCGGCCAGGGCAACCTGACCGAGAAGCGGTGCGGCAGCGGCAGGCGCAGCGTCGTGCGCAACGGCAAGACGGTCTGCGTGAAGGCCAAGAAGCACAAGAAGCGCCACCACAAGCGAGCCGACGGCAACCGGAGGGCGGCCCGATGAACGGCCCGATCGAGAAGGAGACACGGCAAGATGAACGTCCCCAGCAAGCCGGCTCGCCTGCGTCGCCGCTTCGGCGCTCTCGCCGCCGCCGCGGCGCTGCTCGCCGGCGTCTTCGGCGTCGCCGGGGTCGCCCAGGCGCAGTGGGAGGACTTCGACTTCGACACCGCTCGACTCGACGATCATCGACCCACCAGGCGGGCGGCCACCCCGATTTCGTCAGCTCGTTCACCTTCAACGGAAATCCGTCGGACGTCGACGGAGCTACCGGGCGCGACACGCCCGTGGGCGCGGTCCAAGTCACATCTCGGTCGAGTTGCCACCGGGCATGAGCGGCAACCCGGCGGCCTTCCCCACCTGTCCCGACGTCCGTGTTCGCCGGCTCCCTGGACCTGCTTCTGGGAATCCGAACGCGCCCGAGTGCCCGACGGACACCCAGATCGGGCTAACGGCGCCCGGGGTGGCACGGGCTCTTCCCCGTCGGGCTTTTGAACGAGCCCGTCTACAACCTCGACTCGCCCGGGGGCGACGTCGTCGCGAGGCTCGGCTTCTGGGCGGTCCTCTACCCGCTCTACATCGACATCAAGGTCGACCCGGAGCGCGACGACGCGCTCACCGCCAGCGTCGTCAACCCTCCCGCCGTCGGCCAGGTGGTGGGGACCGATACGACGACCTGGGGAGCGCCGACCGATGCCAGCCACGACAGCCAGCGGTACAATCCGATCGAGGCGGTCTTTTGCTTCGGCCCCTGCGGCGGCCCGGTGCCGAGCGGCCTGCCCCCGACCGCGTTCATGAGCAACCCGACCAGCTGCGGCCCGGCCGAAAGCCCTCAGCTGGCGGTGACCTACGTGCAGCCGAACGACCTGATCGGCAAGTCCTCGTCGCTGCCCGACATCACGGGCTGCGATCAGGTCCCCTTCGACCCGACCCTCTCGCTGCAGCCGACGACGACTAGCGCCGCGTCGTCGAGCGGGGTCGACTTCGACCTGCAGGTTCCCCAGGACGGGCTGACCAACCCGAATGGGCTGGCGTCCGCGCACCTGAAGAAGGCCTCCTCACGATGCCCGAGGGGGTCTCGCTCAACGCCTCGGCCGCCGACGGCCTCGGCAGCTGCAGCACCGATCAGATCGGCCTAGACCCTGGGGAGCGGCAGCTCGTCGCCACCGACGGGCGCGGCGCCCCGGTGGTGCTCTCCTATGACGGGCAGAGCACGGCCGCGCTGCCGCAGCGGGCGAGCGCATCCGCGGTGCAGGCGGCGCTCGAGGCCCTGCCCAACATCGCCCCCGGCGACGTCGCGGTCAGCGGCCGCGACGGCGGCCCCTGGACGGTCGACTTCACCGGCGGCCTGGCCGGCCAGGACGTGCCGACGATCACGCCCCATTACGTCGGCGAGGTGCAGGAGATCGGCATCGGCCACTCCGACGGCGGCACCTACACGCTGACCTTCGACGGCCACACGACCGGCTCGCTCCCCTTCGACGCCGACGCGGCGGCGGTGCGGGCGGCGCTCGAGGCCCTGCCCAACATCGCCCCCGGCGACGTCGAGGTCAGCGACGCCAAATTCCAGGACTACGGCAACTTCGGCTACTACTCGCGCGTCGTCTTCACCGGCGCCCTGGCCGGCCAGAACGTGCCGACGATCTCGGTGACGCCGTCGCTGAGCCGGCTCTGAAGGCACCCCATACACGACGGCCCGCACGATCGTCGAGGGCGACTCGGACGGCCAGACAATGACGCTCAAACAGGGCGGTCAGCTGCGCTTCAACGGCGCCGACCCGACCTGCCCCGACTCCTCCAAAGTCGGCACCGGCACGATCACGACGCCGGTGCTCAACGATCCGCTCAACGCCAGCCTCTACCTGGCGAAGCAGAACGACAACCCGTTCAACTCGCTGCTCGCCGGCTACATGGTCGCCAAGGGCAAAGGCGTGATGATCAAGGTCGGCGGCAGCTTCGACCTCGACCCGCAGACGGGCCAGATCGTCGCCACCTTCGACAACAACCCCCAGCAGCCGTTCAGCGACCTGGACGCTGCACTTCAAGGGCGGCGACCGCGGCGTGATCACGACGCCGTCGCAGTGCGGCACCTACACCAGCGACTACGAGCTGACCCCGTGGTCGGGCAACCGCGCCGGTCGACGGCACCAGCTCGTTCACGATCGATCAGAACTGCGACGCGGAGCGGCTTCGCGCCGGGCTTCAGCGCCGGTTCGGCCAACCCGGTCGCCGGCGCGTTCAGCACCTTCGTGCTGAAGGTGACCCGCGACTCGGGCATGCCGCAGTTCACCGGGGTCATCGGTCGACCCGCCGCTGGGGCTGACCGGCAAACTCGCCGGCATCCCCTACTGCCCGGACTCCGTCCTGGCGGCGATCCCGACCCTGGCGGGGACCGGCGCGGGCGAGCTCGCCTCGCCCTCCTGCCCGGCCGCGAGCCAGGTCGGCACCGTGGTCGCGGGAGCGGGCTCGGGCAACCCCTTCTACGTGAACACCGGCAAGGTCTACCTGGCCGGCCCCTACAAAGGCGCCCCGCTCAGCCTGGGCGTCGTCACCCCGGCAGTCGCCGGGCCCTTCGACCTCGGCAACGTGATGGTGCGCACCGCGATCGGCATCGACCCGAGCACCGCGCAGCTGCACGCGGTCTCCGACCCGCTGCCGACGATCCTGCAGGGCATCCCGCTCGACCTGCGCGACCTGCGGGTCAACCTCGACCGCCAAGGGTTCGCCCTCAACCCGACCAGCTGCGCGGAGAAGTCGGCGACCGGGACGATCTCCGGAACCGGCGGGGCAAGCGCCAACGTCCACGACCGCTTCCAGGTGGGAGAGTGCGCGGCGCTCGGCTTCGGGCCGAAACTCAAGCTGAGCCTGAAGGGCGGCACGAAACGAAACGGCCACCCGGCCTTCACCTCGGTCGCTGACCGCCCGCGACGGCGACGCCAACCTCGGCAAAGTCCAGGTCACCCTGCCGCCGACGATGCAGCTCGACCAGAGCCACATCAAAGCGCCCTGCACGCAGGCCGCAGTTCGCCGCAAACGCCTGCCCGGCGGCCTCGGTGATCGGCACCGTCACGGCGACCAGCCCGCTGCTCGACACCCCGCTCAGCGGCCCGGTCTACCTGCGCACCGGCGACAACCCGCTGCCCGACCTCGTCCTGGCCCTCAAAGGCCCGGCGACCCAGCCGATCGAGATCGACGTGGTCGGCAAAATCGACACGGTCCACGCCCGCCTGCGCACCACCTTCGAGACGGTGCCCGACGCTCCGGTCTCCCAGGCGGTGATCAAGCTCCAGGGCCAGAGCAAGGGCCTGCTGGTCAACAACACCGACCTCTGCACCCACCGCAACAACGCGACGGTCCTGATGGACGCCCAGAACGGCAGGACCGCCGATTCCACCCCGAAGGTCGGCGTCAGCTGCCCGAAAGCGCATAAACACCACAAACGCCATCACCGCCGCCACCACGCGCGCGCGGTGAGGTAGCCGCAGGCCCCCAAGATGCAGACCGGCCGTAAACGCCGCCGCTCGCAGATGAGCGGCGGCGTTGTCTTCCTGACCCTGGTTTTGACTCTTGGAGCGGGGCCGGGGCCGGCGAGCGCGGCGCTGCCCGACAACCGCGGCTGGGAGATGGTCTCCCCGGTCGACAAAAACGGCGGCCAGGTCGACCCGCCCGGCGCGATCGCCGGCGGCGGGGTGCTGCAGGCGGCGACCGGAGGCGGCGCAGTCACCTACGGCTCCTCGACCTCCTTCGCCGGCGGCGTCGGCGCCCCGCCGGCAAGCCAGTACATCTCCACGCGGAGCACCGGCGGCTGGTCGACGCAGAACATCACCGCGCCGATCTTCTCCGGCTCCTATGACATCGTCGACGGGGGCGCCCCCTACCAGCTCTTCTCCGCAGACCTGGCCCGCGGCCTGCTCCTGAACGGCGATCACTGCCGCGGAGAGGCGAGTGATTGCGCGGTGGCCAACCCGCCCCTGACGGGAACCGACGCACCCACCGGCTACCAGGACTACTACCTGCGCGACAACGGCAGTGGGGCCTATGAGGCGCTGTTGGGCGCCTCCGACATCGCCGGCCTCGGCCTCGACCCCGCCGCCTTCGACCTGCGTTTTGCCGGCGCCTCCGCGGACCTCAAACACGCCGTCCTCTCCAGCTGCGCGGCGCTGACCTCCGACGCGACCGAGGTCCCGGTGGGGTCTGGCTGCGATCCCACCCAGCAGAACCTCTACGAGTGGTCCGCGGGAGCGGGGTTGAGCCTGGTCAACCTGCTTGCCCGCCCAGCTCCAGGGCAACCACCACGGCGTCCTTGCCGCCCAGTCGAACGCCGTCTCGACCAGCGGCGCCCGGGTCTACTGGTCAGAGCCCGGCGGCAACCTCTACCTGCGCGAAGGCGGGCAGACCAAACAGGTCGATGCGGACGCCGGGGGGGGGGGACGTTCGAGACCGCCTCCACGGACGGCTCCTTTGCCTTCTTCACCAAGGGCGCGCACCTCTGGCGCTACTCGGACACCGGCGGGCCCGCCACCGACCTCACCCCCTCCGGCGGCGTGGTCGGAGTGCTCGGCGCCGCTGACAGCGGCGACACCGTCTACTACCAGGACGGCGGCGGCCTGAGGCGCTGGCACAACGCCGCCACCACGACGGTGGCACCCGGCGGCGGCACCACCGTTTCAAGCGATTACCCGCCGAGCACCGGCACCACCCGGGTCAGCGCCGACGGCACCAAGCTCCTCTTCGTCTCGACCACCTCGCTGACCGGCTACGACAACACCGACCTGATCACCGGCAACCCAGACTCGGAGGTCTTCCTCTATGACGCTACGGGGGGCGGCACGTTCACCTGCGTCTCCTGCAATCCCGGCGGCGGGCGCCCGATCGGCCCCTCCACCATCCCCGGCGCGATCGCCAACGGCACCGCGGCTGGCTTCTCGGGGGCGGCGAAAACCACTGCCGCCTCGGTTGGATCGGCCTCGACCGAGCAGCCCGCCCGCGCGGCGATCTCCGGCCTGACGCCCGACACCACCTACCACTACCGCCTGGTCGCGACCAACACCTCGGGCACCGCCACCGGCAGCCTCGGCGCCGGCACCGAGGGCACCTTCACCACCACCCACGGCTTCGGCTTCCTTCCCGGCACCGACGGCTTCGCCGCAGAGGCGACCGCCGACGGCGGCGAGGCTGCCACGACAGCCGGCCTGCACCCCTACCAGCTCTCCTTCACGATCGGGCTGAACCAGGGCGGGGAGTTCGAGGGCCAGCCGGGAGCCGTCTTCCCCGACGGCGACCTGCGCGACCTGCGAATCGAGGCGCCGACCGGGCTGATCGTCAACTCCAGCGTGACTCCAGTCTGCACCCTCACTCAGTTCCACACGCCGCGGATCTCGCCCTTCTCGCAGAGCCGCTCGGGCGAGAGCTGCCCGGACAACACCCAGGTCGGCACGGTCGAGGTGAAAACCAGCGAAGGCGAGCGGACCTTCGGCATCTTCAACCTCGAGGCGGCCCCGGGAGCGGCCGCGAGTTGGGCTTTTCCCCCTTCGGGTCGCCGATCGTCCTCGACGTCAACCTCAACGCCAACCCCGACGGCTCCTACTCGCTGGTGCTGGACGCGGAGAACTTCCCTGGAATCCCTGGACGCCTACGGCCTCCAGCTGACGCTCTGGGGCACTCCCTGGTCCGCCTCCCACGACGGGCAG